>NZ_JBFPKF010000043.1:0-15119 GCF_040948685.1 Paraburkholderia sp. BR14374
GGCTCCAATACGCCGATCATCGAGTGGCCCGATTGCGCCGATCATGCACTGGCTCGATTGCGGCGATCATCCGGTGGCTCGATTACGCCGATCCCGGAATGGCTCGAATATGCCGGTCAGTGACAGCTGCCGACTGACCAAGAGACATGCACCAAAGCCTCCCAACGAGGTGCTCACCACATTGGCAGTCTTGGTCCTGACGGACGAGGGGTCGATGCTGCGTTTCGCAGATCAACGTGCAAAAGTGTGCTTCTCAGTAGACTTCGTCATGGCCAAGCAGCGTGTGCCTCGCTCTGGCTTTTCGATCGTGCTGCTCAACCTAGATTTGCCGGTGCGAAGTTCGGGCACGCATGCCACGCATGTGGATGCTGGTCGATACGATCTTGCAACAATGCAATCTTGTCTCGCCTTGAGAACGAGTTGAATTATGAAAGCAACGTTACTTATGTCTTGTGTGATGGTAATCGGGATGCTCGCACTGTCGGCCCACGCCACTGATGTAAACTCTGACTTCCGGCCACAGGAATGTTGGCTCCCTGACGGCACTCCTTGTGACGGGATTGGGACTAATTGAATCCATGTCAACCGATCTCTGCCGATGCGTCACGTCATCATGCTGAATGGAGTTCCGGTTGATGGTCTGTGTGCGCGCAAAACGCCCGCCGAAGCAGCCAAGGCGGTTGTGGTCGCACAGCAGACCGCATATCGTGGTAATAATCTGCCTTGAACATGCGCTGGCTGTACTCTCTTCGGATTACATCCCTTGGGCAGTCCAGCGATCTCAACACCACCTTCCTGATGCGGCTCCGGCGGCAGTGAGTGGCAACAAGCCGGCGTATAGGATCGACTTCACCCAATGCTGCTGCCGAGGTTGCGAGCGGTGGACAAGATAGACTTCTCGCGCGTGGTCGTGGATTCCTCCTCGATTCGTGCGATCGGGGCGGGCGAAGAACTGGTCCGAACCCACCGATCGTGCACGACCAGGCATCACCTCGCCTCCAACGGCACGCGCATCGTGGCGATCCTGACGGGTGCCAATCGTAGCCACGTCACCCCACTAGTACAACATCCAGTAAATAGCTTGATTGAATTATTGCGTTGGCTAACATGTCGGGATGAGCCAAGGTCGTCATGCAGCGCCAGTGAAGTTGGAAAAAAAAGAACGAGAAGAACTCCTGTCGCTGATCGAGCGAAAGACCGCGGCTCAGCGAGATGTGATGCGGGCGCGCATCGCGCTGTGGGCGCACGAAGGACACCCGAATACGGTGATCGCTCGGGAGCTGCGCGTGTCGGTGCAGACGGTCTGCACGTGGCGCAAGCGCACAGCACGGTGGGCAGGGCCTGCGCGAGAGTGAGCGTAGCGGCCGTCCGCCACGCATCACGCAAGAAACGCGACTGCAGTTGATTGCGTTGGCATGTGAAGCACACGAACCCGAGGGACGGGTTACGCCAACGCTGGACGGGATAGTGGCGCGCGCGATCGAGCGCGGCATTGTCGAACAGATCAGCCGCAGCCATGTGCAGCGAATCTTGCAGGCCGGCGACGTGCGCCCACACCGAGTCAAGCAATGGCTTCACCGTTCGGATCCCGCCTTTCGTGAGAAGGTCAATGTGATTTGCAAGTTGTACCGCAAGGCCCCTCGAAACGCGGTGGTACTCAGCATCGACGAGAAGACTAGCATTCAAGCCATCGAGCGCAAGAGAGTTTTGAATATATCCGCCACGGCACCCAAGCGCTGATTGCCGCGCTTGATGTGCATACCGGAGAGGTGCTGGCAGACTGCCGCGAGCGGCGTACCCAGGACGATCTGGTCGCCGTCATGGAGCGCGTGGCGGCTGCGCACCCGGGCTAAACGGGTGCACCTGAGATTTGCGACAACCTGAATACGCATCGCGCTCAGGCCGTTTGGCAGGCATTCAACGAGCGGTATGATGAACGGTTTCACTTCCACTTCACCCCGCTGCACGCGAGCTGGGTCAATCAGATCGAACTTTGGTTTGCCCGCTACACGCGCCGAGTGCTACGCCATGCCAGCCATACCGGCACCGCGCAGCTGCGCGAGCGTACCGAGCAGTTTATCCGCGAGAATAATCAGGCAGCACGCACCTTCAAATGGACTTTCCGGGGCTATCCGCTGCAAACTGGCGCATCGTAATCGAGAGACAGACATGCCAGCCATCCCCACTAAACATTACGCGGCCGAACTTCAGCGTCAACTGCGCAGCTTGCTCGGTCATGAGCAGATCGTCACACAAGCCTACGGGCGGCACCTGCTGATCATTCATCGATGATGAGGAACCGACTGTTGTGGCGCGCCTTACCGAGCTCGGCCGCAATCGTTATAGTGCCGCCTTTCGCAGCCACACCGGCCGATGGGAGCCGCTGCCGGTACAGGCTCACTCGACGAAATGACTGAGGTCATCGTCACGCTCCTGCAGCCTTACTTGCAACCCGATAATTACTAAAGCCAATTGACGGATGTTGTACTAGTCCCGCTGATTGAGGCCATCGTGCCGATCGGCGGCAGGCGCAGGCGGCCTTTGAGCCGTCCCTCGCCGCGCCAATGCCGAACGGGGTTACGACCACGACAAATACGACGCGCTCTTCGCGCGCGCACTATTCCCACTTGCATCGCGCGGCGTGGTCACCCGCATCGCAGTGGACCTAGGAAAGTCCGTCGGGTTGCCGAGCGTACGCATGCCCGACCGCATCATTTCCGTCGTCTGCTATTCGCTTCGAACGTCGCGCTGCTATTCACGAAACGTTCCTCAAACTCGGCTGTTGCTCAATCTGCTGGAAGACTCTTCAGCGCGTTCAGCAGTCCTTATGCAACCTTCTCTTACAATAAGCACGGAACTCGTGAATACGTGGCCACGACAGAAAGTCGATGCTGGATCGGTCCAGTCGAGTTAAGCGCGCGAATAGCATCGTTCGAATCGAATCGTACATCATGCATGATGTAGAAGACGCACAACCCGCCGAAGAGACTTCCGCCTACCAAGAGACAGTAAGAAGTACCTGTGCTACTCGGTCGACAGGGGGTAAAACAGTCGATCTCCTGCTGCGTGTGCCCATCGCGACAAGACCGCCGCGCGATGTTACTTCGAGAAGGCGAGCGGACAGAAGGATGAACCGGGAAGAATCCTAGAGCACCATCCGGTTGCGCTCGATGCCGGCCCGCGCACGACAGAACAAGCGGCCGAACAAAATCATCGAATAGTCGTGGTATCTGACCAGCTCCGGCAAGTACGCAGAGTGCTCTGCCCCATACGATTCCGTAACTGCTCCAACGACATTCCGGAAACGCTTGTATTGCGTAAACGTCGCTCTTAAGGGCCCATTGGCAGTCGCACTAGACGTCCGCTGATTTGTAATATCCAGATTGAACGCGTCTGGATCGAACCTACCGCGCAACACCGGTGCGGAAAGTGATCCCGCTTAGGCACTGTCGACCTTAAAGCGATGGTGCGAGTTATAGCCATAGTGGTAGATGCCTGTAAATGATCTAACGTGCCAAGCGCGCTTTTTGATCAGCGTGACCTCGGCATCGGCGGATCGTTCGGGAAGCCGGGACCCGACTTACCATAGCCAGTATCACACAACAGCATTATTCTCCGAGGTAGGCGGCCCGAACCTTCGGATCGTCGAGCATCTGTTTCGCGTCGCCCGACATCGTGATCAGACCGGAGTCCATCACGTAGCCACGATTGGCCGCCTGCAGCGCGAGACGCGCGTTCTGCTCGACGAGCAGAACGGTCATACCTTCGGCGGAAATCGAGCGCACCACTTCGAAGATCTTCTCGACCATGATCGGCGAGAGGCCCATCGACGGTTCGTCGAGCAGCAACAGTTTCGGCCGCGAGATGATTGCGCGCGCCATCGCGAGCATCTGCTGCTCACCGCCCGACAGCGTGCCCGCGTACTGCGACGCGCGCTCCTTCAGACGCGGGAAGAAGCCGAACATGCGCTCGACGTCCGACTTGATACCGTCGACATCGTTGCGCAGATACGCGCCCATCTGCATGTTCTCGACGATCGACATGCGCGCGAAGATGCCGCGACCTTCCGGCACCATCGCGAGACCGCGCTTGAGCAGCTCGTGCGCGGGCAGGCCTTTGATCGACTGGCCCATGTACTCGATATCGCCGGCCGCATACGCCTTCAGGCCCGTGATCGCCTTCATCGTCGTGGTCTTGCCCGCGCCGTTCGCGCCGATCAGCGTGACGAGTTCGCCCTGCCCGACCTCGAGGTCGACACCCTTGACCGCCTGGATGCCACCGTAGTTGACCTGCAGGCCCTTGATTTTCAACATTGCTTGCGTCGTGGACATCAGTGCACCCCCGCACCCAGATAAGCTTCGATCACCTTCGCGTCTTTCTGCACGTCCTGCGGCAGACCCTGTGCGATCACCTTGCCATAGTCGAGCACCGTCATCTGGTTGCACAGGCCCATCACGAGCTTCACGTCGTGTTCGATCAGCAGAATCGTCTTGCCGTCCGCGCGGATCTTGTCGAGCAGCTTGGTCAGCTCGACCTTCTCGGTGGCGTTCATGCCGGCCGCCGGTTCGTCGAGCGCGAGCAGCTTCGGATCGGTCGCCAGCGCACGGGCGATTTCGAGGCGCCGCTGGTGACCATACGACAGGTTGCGCGACGTGTAGTCCGCGTATTGCGTGATGCCGACGTAGTCGAGCAGTTCGAGCGCGCGCTCCTTGATTTCCCGCTCTTCCTTGCGTTCGGCCGGCGTCTGGAACACCGCGCCCAGCAGACCGTGCTTGGTGCGCACATGACGGCCGACCATCACGTTTTCGAGCGCGGTCATGCCGCCGAACAGGCGAATGTTCTGGAACGTGCGCGCGATGCCCGCCTTCGCGACCTGATAGACCGCGGTCGGCGTGTAGTTCTCGCCGTCGAGCTTGAACTCGCCCGAATCCGGCGTGTACAGACCCGTGATCACGTTGAAGAAGGTCGTCTTGCCGGCGCCGTTCGGGCCGATCAGACCGTAGATTTCGCCCGCGCGGATCTGCAGGCCGACCTCGGAAAGCGCCTGCAAACCGCCGAAGCGCTTGTTGACGCCCTTCACCGACAGACGGATCGCCGCGTTGTTGCTTACGTTATCGCTCATGTCTTTTTCTCCACCGGACCTTATGCGCGCACCGGCTTCTTGCCGCTACGCTTTGCCAGCTTCGCAATCTTGTCTTCGTGCTTCGGCGCCGGCCACAGGCCTTCCGAGCGATACAGCATGATCACGACCATCGCGAGACCGTACAGCAGCTGGCGGATCACTTCGGTATCGACGACTTCATGGCCGAAGATCATGTTCTGCAGCGGACCCATAGTGGAGCGCAGGAACTCGGGGAACACCGCGAGCAGCACCGCGCCGAGGATCACGCCCGGAATGTGGCCCATGCCGCCGAGCACCACACAGGCGAGCACCACGACCGATTCCCAGAACGTGAACGATTCCGGCGACACGAAGCCCTGGAACGCACCGAACATCGCGCCCGACAAGCCGCCGAACGACGCGCCCATCGCGAACGCGAGCAGCTTCACGTTGCGGGTGTTGATGCCCATCGCCTTGGCGGCAATTTCATCTTCGCGGATCGCGGCCCACGCGCGGCCGATACGCGAATGCTGCAGACGCGTACACGTCCAGATCACGAACAGCGCACACAGCACGAACAGGTAGTAGTACAGGTACACCGCCGGGAACTGCATGCCGAACAGCGAGTGCGACTGCGCGAAGCTGAAGCCGCCGATCTGCACCGGAGCGATCCCGGTGATCCCCTTCGGACCGTTGGTGATGTTTACCGGACGGTCGAGGTTGTTCATGAAGATCCGCACGATTTCCCCGAAGCCGAGGGTCACGATCGCCAGGTAGTCGCCACGCAGACGCAGCGTCGGCGCGCCGAGCAGAATCCCGAACATCGCGGCCAGCGACATCGCGATCGGCACGATGATCCAGATCGGCACGTTCAAACCGTGCGGCGCGAGCGCCGCGATCCATTCGAATTGCGTCGACAGGTGCGGCGAACTGAGCAGCGCGGCCGTGTAGGCACCGATCGCGTAGAACGCGATGTAGCCCAGGTCGAGCAGGCCGGCAAAGCCCACCACCACGTTCAGGCCCAGCGCGAGCATCACGTACAGCATCGCGAAGTCGAGCACGCGGACCCAGTAGTTGCCGCCCGCCGCGCCGATGATCATCGGCGCAGCGATCACGAAGATCGTCGTAAGGATGCCGATGGTCAGCGTCTTCGTGCGGTTCTTTTCGGGGATGAGCGTTGTGGACGGCTCGATCGGTTGAATTGAGGTCATGATTGTTGACTCCTTGTGGCCCGGGATCAGGCGCGATCCGCGACACGTTCGCCGAGCAGACCCGACGGACGGAACACGAGCACGACGATCAGCACGATGAACGCGAACACGTCCTGGTAGTTACTACCGAACACGCCGCCCGTGAGGTTGCCGATATAGCCGGCGCCCAACTGCTCGATCAGGCCGAGCAGCACGCCGCCGACCATCGCGCCGCCGAGATTGCCGATACCGCCGAGCACCGCCGCGGTAAAGGCCTTCAGGCCAGGGATGAAGCCCATGTAGAAGTGCGCGTTGCCGTATTCGGACGCGATCATCACGCCGGCGAGCGCAGCCAGCGCCGAGCCGATCATGAAGGTCGCCGAAATCACGAAGTTCGGGCTCACACCCATCAGGCTCGCGACGTTCGGATTCTCGGCGATCGCGCGCATCGCGCGGCCGAGCCTGGTCTTGTGCACGAGCAGCAGCAGGCCGCCCATCACGACGAACGCCACCACGATGATCACGATTTCGGTCATCGAGATCACGGCGCCGGGCGTCGTGTCGGTGGCCTTGATCACGTTGATCGGGTCGGTGGGCAACAGCTGCGGGAACGGCAGCGGATTGCGCGACCAGATCATCATCGCGAGCGTCTGCAGCAGAATCGACACACCGATCGCGGTGATCAGCGGCGCGAGACGCGGTGCGCGGCGCAACGGCCGGTAGGCCACGCGCTCGATCGTGTAGCCGACCACCGCGCAGACCGCCGCCGCGATGAGCAACGCGATGACCAGCGTCAGCACGTTGCCGAGGCCGGGAAAGTGGTTCTGCAGCACACCTATGGCGGAGAGCGCAACCATCGCGCCCACCATCAACACGTCGCCGTGAGCGAAGTTGATGATGCCCAGAATGCCGTAAACCATCGTATAGCCCAGTGCGATGATAGCGTAGACACTGCCAAGCACCAGTCCATTCATGATTTGTTGGACCAGAATGTCCATGTCTCTCTTACTCCAGTTGACCGCCTACGGGTTGATACGGGGTAACGGACAGTGCGATGATGTCCGTTACCTGTCAAAAAATAATCGAGTGCGATGGCGGCTATCGCCCCAAATCGCACAGACCGTCACATGTGCGTCGATCCAGTCGCCTGTCCGATCGAATGCGACTTCCCGATCATGGTCGAGAATTGCATCTGCTTGTGCACTGTCACGAAATCACGCCAGAAATACTGCGGCCGATCGCCGTCGCGTCTCCCGAATAGACGAGTTTCTGAACGGAGTACGCGCCCGGTTCCCGACCCACTGCGTCATCCTCCGATAGCACTTCGAACGCAACCGAGCGACGATTTGCCGCTGCTGATGCTCTGTTCACATCTTGAACCGCGATTCGAACAGCGCTTTCGTCGTTCTTTCCAAAGGTAAACTGCCCGCCTGTCAGCGGTTCAGCAACTATCTCCGTTGCGAATTTAGGCTGTCCAGCCACGCGGACAGCGGACGGCAGTGCCGCGACCGAAGCGGACGACTGATTGATGCCATTCATGGATGTCCCTCTCTTTGTATTGCTCAACTGATAACGGGCTCCCATCCGTTTTGCCCGATATGCACGCAAGCTTCAGCCAAAATCCACATATTCCAAAAGTCCGCGCGTTCTTTTTTTCGCCGAGTGTCGACGCGACATTTGACAGCATTCATCGTGTTCTCGACCAAGCGTTACTTACGGATCAATACATTTTCTCGGAGCCGCACGGATCACGTCAGCAGTCGCATCGCATCCCGCTAGGGCTAGCGTCAAAAGCGATCACACAGAACCAGAAATTTCTGTTGCGTGGCCCCGGAATAGCACTATTCGACTGGAACTCTTGAATTGCAAGCGTCGCATACTTACCCTTTTTCGACTCATGTACATGATCTCTATGTGCCCGACAGAACGACGCATCAGATCCAAAAATTCCTGAAGCGAACATCAGCTTGATGATGCGTTTGATGGCGCAGCGGTCTCACGTGACGCTATGTTGTTCAGGTACCTCTCCTGGACAATTGTTGAGCGGTGTCGCCTACCCGTCGTTGCGCGCGTCAAGCGGCAATCAGATCGCCACCCTTTTGTCAACGGCCGCCTTTTTGTGGATCGCCAATGCTGATGAATCGCCATCCCGAAATAACGATGTGCATTAGCCATTGCAGGAGGGGGTGCAGCAGCGCATCGACCGTCTACGCCTCGTCACGCCAACCGCCGGCTTGTCTACAAAACCGCGCTTTCAAATAGCACCACCAGCCTGATGGCCTAATGATCAGCTTCGGGGCTCGGAGCGGCCAACACCCTTTCGACGCTACGTTGCCTCCTCCCCCCTTGCGGCAGTGCGTTCCTGTCAATCTACCCGACGCGCCCAACTGCCAGCCTCCTTCAGAAGGACCAAGGCACCCCGGCCCGGCACAATACTGCGGTGGGCCGAGGCTGGGCCCTATTCTATTTTGCGCGATTAGGAATATGAAATAAATTCGGCTTATATCCAAGCAGCTCACTTTTCCTTGCCACATAAATTCTGCTTATGCCGGCTTAAGCAAGTTATGCTTGTAGCAGAGATGAACTGCCGTTAGGATTGCCCGGTCACACCTTCAACGATCCGAGTGGACGCCGTTTCGGTGGGTGTTTTCAGGGCTACGAAGCTCATCCAGTGATGAAGTTCGATCCGATCGATGAGCCATCAGAATGAAGTGATCAAGCAGTTAAAGTGGTTGGTAGTTGGGGCCGTCGCGGGGCATGGTGAACGTGCATGGGCATCGGCGTCCGACTAAAGAAATGACCAAGGTTTTGTCCCAATAAGGGACCTGCCATGTGGAGGCCCCGAAGACGGATGATCTGACCGATGAAGCAGAACCTGAATCGCGCGGTCGCGAAGGTGCTCAAGAGCCTACATTATCCGCTTGACGTAATCCTTCTCTGCGTGCGCCGGTACGCTGCGTATCCGCTGAGTCTGCGTCACCTCGAACAGACGAATGGCGAACGAGGAATTTCGGTTCGCCATCCGACTGTGCATCGCTGGACACTCAAACTGTTGCCGGTTCTAGAGAAGCCGTTTCGGCGCTGCAAGCCGGCGGGCGGCAGGAGTTGGGGCATGGACGAAACGTACATTCGCGTGAGGAGCGAGTGGAAATATTATTTGTACCGCGCCGCGGACAAGGCTGGCAACACGATCGCTTTCCTTCTGCGAGCCCGTCGTGACAAGGCTGCGGCCCGGAGACACTTCGAAAAGGCGATGACTCTGAACGGTGAACCGTAGACTGTGACGATTGATAAAAGCGGATCAAATCTGGCGGCGCTACAAGCGCTCACCGCCGAACGCGAGACGCCGATCAAGGTCTGCCAGAACAAATGCCTGAACAATTCTACTCGCTGGCGAAATAAGCAATCCTATGATATCGCGCTTTGCTATGACTGTGTCCTTTTCGCGGCCAAATCCTGTTGGGACCGACAAGGCTTACGACATGTGCGACTCTGTTCGTGATTGCCGGACGCGCAACGTGACGCCCCATGTGGCGCGCAACGTTGCTCATCGAGACGGAAGCGCGATTGATGGGCGCGCTTCGCGGCACGCCGGTTACGGCATCAGCCAGGTGAAACTTAAACGCATCGAAGAGTACTCCGGTTGGGGCAAGACCATTGGCAGAATTCGGCAGACCAACTATCGAGGCATCAAGCGGGTCACCAGCACTTCAGACTGACCATGCTGGCGAGCAACCTGACCGGAATGGCCCGAATACTGATGGCCGTGCCGCGAGGAGCAGCGCAATGAGTCGCCGGACGCGGCCACCGGGCGAAAACGCGCCGGCTGGCTCACTCGCCTGTGGTGTGCCCCGGACGATCCATGTGCAACTCAGCGACGAATTGCATACGAAATCCCTTTAAACATTGCCGCGGTTGTCAAAACGAGGCGATTTTCGACAGCCTGTTAGGTCCTCGACCTCGCATCAAACTTGGGAAAGGCTGACCAATCGGCTACGCGGTCGTCGGTGACGAGGACGAAGACGTTGTAGTAAGAGGCTCACGAAACGGTCCCACGATCATGAAGCGGTAGCTCGGTTTTTCAGAAGCAGGAGGTCTGGACAAGAAGCGAGTGATCAGGCGTCAGCGTTTCCTTGCAGAGATGGAGAAAGTGGTACCGTGGGAGCGCTTGCTGTTGGCGACCGGGCCGTACTACCCGAAAGGCGAATGGGGCCGCCCGCCGATGGGACTTGAGCGGATGCTGCGGATCTACTTTCTTGAACAGTGGTACGGCCTGACGGATGAAGTCCTTGAAGACGCGCTGAACGACAGTTTCGCGATGCGCGCGTTCCCGGGCATCGACTTGGCGCGCGAGAACCTACCGAATGCCGCCACGCTGTGAAGTTTCGGCGGCTGTTGGTCGCAGCATGAGTTGACGCGAAAGCTGTTCGATGAGATCGGGATCGCGCTATGCGAGCGCGGGGATGAAAGAAGGCACGCCGGTGGATGCCACGATCTTCGCGACACCGCCGTCGACGAAGAATGTCGAAAAGAGCCGTGCCCCGGAAATACACCCGCACGGATGCTTAGAATCAGCCGTCGACGACCGTCCTGTTTTTAAAAGCCGCGAGTCGCACCGCCAAGCCATCGGCAATCGGCAATCGGCAATCGGCAATCGGCAATCGGCAATCGGCAATCGGCAATCGGCAATCGGCAATCGGCAATCGGCAATCAGCAATCGGCAATCGGCTCATTGATCAGCGTTTCGCAAGGAAGCAGTTCATGGACAGCAATGTAGTACCGACGTTCCTACGCGCTCAACTTAAGCGGGGACTTCTCGAGGTCAAAGTCGACGCCGCCGCCTTGCCCGCGGCTACCCTGTTCGGTTTCGCAGAGCGCCGGAATCCTAAGCGGGCATTCCTCTTCGTGTCAAAAGTTCTGGGACGACTCGTGCCGACGCGGCCATCGATCATGGCTGCCAGTTTCGAGAGCCTCGTCAGCGAGATCCCAGCGGACCTGCCCGGCCCAGTGCTGGTAATAGGCGTGGCCGAAGCCGCAGTTGGCCTCGGTGCCGGCGTGCACCGTGCTTACAGTGCCACGCGTTCCGACAGCGTGTACCTCACCAGTACCCGTCATCCTTTGGGTACCGACCTCTTTTCTCGATTCGAGGAAGAGCACAGTCATGCCAGCACCCATTTAATCCACCTGCCAGTCGATCCCGAGGTTCGTGATTTGATGCTCCAGGCCCGATCTTTAATCTTGGTGGACGATGAGGCTTCGACCGGCAAGACCTTTCTCAACCTGCACCGCGCACTAATCGAAGCCGGCCTGAACAAGATCGAGCGAGTGGTCACGTGTGTCCTGACGGACTGGTCTGGGGGTGCTGTGCGTAAGGCCATCGGAGAGTCGACCACCGCCGTATCCTTGCTGAGCGGCTCGTATCAGTTCCACGAAGATCAGTCCGCGCCTCTGCCGGATATGCTAGGTGTCGGCGCCGTTTCTATAGGCGGATGGCCTCTCTCGCCCCGCAATGACTGGGGGCGCTTAGGCGTTCGCCACGTGGACGACACGCTCGCACCGAACATTCAAATCCATCCCGGCGAGAAAGTCGTCGTAGTGGGTACCGGTGAGTTCGTCTGGCGTCCCTTCCTGCTGGCAGAGCGCGCGGAGCGAGCCGGGGCAGACGTCTACTTCAGCGCTACCACCAGGTCCCCTATAGCCATAGGCCACGCCATCGAGCACGCGCTGTCGTTTCCTGACAACTATGGCCTCGGTATTCCGAACTTCCTCTACAACGTGAAGCCCGGTGAATTCGACCGAGTTCTTATCTGCACCGAAACCCCGGCGCAAGCGCTCCCTGCAGAACTGGTTGATGTCCTGAATGCGGAGATAATTTTCGATGAGCAGTAATCGTCCGCTGATATTCGTCGACCTCGACGACACCCTGTTCCAGACCGCAAGTAAGATGGCGGATGACACCCCACGAATCATCGCCACCCTAGACGTGCATGGACAGCCCAACGGGTATATGAACCCGGTCCAGAACTTCTTCCTGAACTGGCTGCTGGCCTCGGCCGACGTCGTTCCGGTAACCGCACGTAGCGTGGAGGCCTACAACCGCGTCAAGCTTCCTTTCACCGAAGGTGCAATCTGCTCCCATGGAGGCGTGATGCTCCGCCCTGACGGATCGCTTGACCAGCCCTGGCACGCACAGATGGCCGAGTCGCTCCGGACCTTTCAAGACCGGCTGTCGACACTGAGGGAGGCCACCCTGCAAATCGGCAAAGAACTGGGCTACTCCCTGCGCAGTTGGGTAGTTGAAGAGAAAGGTCTGCGCCACTACGTGCTGACCAAACACAACGAGTCCAACGACTCGGTGCTCACCGAGTTGCTGACCGAAGTTCAATCTCGAAGCATGTTGGAATGCATGCACACCCACGTTAATGGAAACAACCTCGCCCTCCTGCCTGCGGGTTTGGAAAAACGCTTCGCCGTTCAAGAATGGTTGCGCCGCGATCGTGAAGTCCACGGCGAGCGGCCGGTCCTGGGCTTCGGTGACAGCATCTCCGACCTGGGGTTCATGGACCTCTGTCACATGTGGTCAACGCCGGCGCGCAGTCAACTGGCAACAGTAGTGAAGGGGCTCATCAATGAGTAATCCTCTCGCCACCCTGAGCACCGTCGGCAGCGGCAGCTACGCCCCTGAAGATGTGCATTTCCTTTTGCAACGCGTGCAGATGAGCTTCACTACCGTTGAGGAAAAGGAGCTTCTGATTCAGACGAACCGGAAGCACTACTCTGAGATAATAAGCTTCGAGCAGGCTCCTACCGACGTGCACAAGGGTCTCTACACCCATGCCTTGGCGCGGAACGGCGCTCGTATGGCTTCCAATGTTCAGGCCTTGGCATTGGCATTGAGTGCCGCTTACACCGGGCCGAGCATCGCCCTGGTTTCATTTGTTCGCGCAGGCGTGCCCCTCGGTGTCCTGCTGCGCCGGGCACTCGTCGAAATGGGCCGCGATACTCACCACTACGGTGTCAGCATCATTCGCGATCGCGGGATCGACATGGTGGCTCTGGAAGCCATCATCCAGCTGCATGGGGCCGAAAAGATCGCCTTCGTGGATGGTTGGACCGGCAAAGGCGCAATCTCCGATGAGCTCAAGCGGACCTTGGACGACGACAAGCGCTTCCCAGCAGAGCCTCGCCTCGTTGTTCTAGCAGACCCCTGCGGCCGCGCTTGGCTGGCTGGCTCTGCAGAGGACTGGGTAATTCCGTCCGGCATCCTCGGTGCAACCGTGTCGGGCCTCGTATCCCGCACCATCTGGCCGACTCAAGGTGGGCTTCATGGTTGCGTGACATACGACCACCTGCCTAAGCATGACGTAACCCGAGAGTTCATCGATACGATCGAGGCCGAACGTGGGGCGCTGGGCGAAGTTTATCCCGCAACTCCATGGACCGACGAACAGCGATTGGAGCTCCAAGCGTCCGCTGATCACGTGGTGTCCTCACTGGCAACGCGTTTTGGCACTTTCAACTTGAATCGCGTGAAGCCGGGTATCGCTGAGGCAACCAGAGCTGTTCTGCGTCGTGTGCCCGATCACGTTCTGGTACGTGATAGCAACGACAGCGACGTGCAATTGTTAATGCATCTCACTGACCGCGCGGGCGTGACCGTAGAGGAGGCTGGCGCGGACCTGGGTCCGTATCGTGCCGCGACAATCACACGGAGTCCCAACTGAGGGGCGACATTTCTACGTTCGCCCTCGGGGCGACTCTGTACATGCCGGCTACCCGCGGTGACATGCTGGACGTGGTTTTCGGCACCAAGATCTCAGAATTGTGCTCACTTGTGGTGTGCCTGGAAGACGCGGTGGCGGCGATCGACGTCGAAAGCGCGCTCGCGAACCTGCGGGCGCTCCTCATGGAGGTTGAGGCTTGGGGCGGCCGCCCTGAACATGGTCTCCTGCTGCTCCTCCGGCCGCACGATGCTGCGATGGCAGCAGTGCTGAGTGACTGGCCGCTGATGAAGCACGTCGACAGGTTCGTCGTCCCAAGTTGACACTGAAATCCCTCCAATCTTGGGAATACGCGGTGAGCACCTTGGATCTGTGCCTCATGCCCACACCGGAGACAGTCGACGCGTTCGACCCTGGCCCAATGGTGGAGCTTCGCCAAGCTCTGAAGGCGAACCCCAAATCAGCGCATCATCACGCTGCGGATTGGCGAAAAACCTCATGGGTTGTCTTGGTCTGCGACACAATCCGGCCACCACTGGGGCTGGAGACGCTGGTCGCGTCAAGGCTCGCTCGTTTCTAACACCGTCTAAGCTCCCTCGAACACCGGCGAAGTCCGGAATTGCCGAGTGAACCAATCCAGATTTCTGTCCGCACCCCACGGAAGAGATTCTATCCGACGCTGACGTGTCCGTCAGTCTGCAAACCCGGGGCTCGTCTAGCAGGCTGTTGAAAAGCACCTCGCCAGTGTTGAGCACTCTGTTTCATTGAGTCGCTGCGCCGGTTTGGTTGATGTCGATTTAATGCTCGAAGCCTTTTATTCAGGTGGACGCAATGCCATTTCCTCGCCGCCTGTCTAGCCTATGCCGCTTTCGCCGCGAGCGTGCGCATGTGAGTCAGGTTGTAGGCCGCCTGAATCAACAGGAAAAGCTGGTCAACTCGTTGCAGTCCCCCCAATATCGCCTGCACGAATCGTGCAGCCGTGAACCGCCCCGGGATTTCCGGAGGCTCCACTTCTTGAGAAAATGGAGCTATGGAAAACACGAAGAAGAAGTGTCCAAGGTACTCGCCTGAAGTTCGTGAGCGGGCTGTGCGAATGGTTCTGGAACA
>NZ_JBFPKF010000044.1:0-12278 GCF_040948685.1 Paraburkholderia sp. BR14374
CGCATGCGTGCGCCTGCCCCGCGCGGATCGCGCGGTGAACCGGTAATTCAGCGGAAAATTGCACGCGCAAGTCTCCTGAACGTAGCTTCGGTCGTCATGACGGGGCGCTTTTCAACAGCCTGCTAGGGAGTCTAGGAATTCCCACTTGCCGCGGGATAGCTGCGCGATTGGTCGGCGACGCTTTGCTCCAGCACGCCGGGTTTGCGTGTCCTGCTCATCGAGCAGTTTCCCCACCACTTACGTCTCGTCGCGCGGCGTCACAAACACCACTTCTAAATGCCTAGTGCTGCGAGGTTTCTACCGAACCGCCCTAGCACACCGAGCCAATCGATAGCCGGACTTGGCATGCCAGCAACGAATCGTTGGTTCCGTACCTGAGTACGCCGCCTCGCTCCGAACGAGAAGTGTCCGTCAACAGCGTAGCTGATCATAACAGCAGGGAACCGCTGGCCGTGGTAAAGCGATTTCGTCGCGTTCATTCTCTCCTTCCAACGAGCGCCTCATCGGCAGCGTGATGGCGCATTTTCGGGCAACGGATAGCCATCATGCCAATGCCCGCGCGGCCAAGCGGGGCGGCTAGGGGCATCGATATCGCCGAGCTCGTACTGGAAGCGCTCCAAGGTCGCGGCGATCGCTGCATCAATCTCATCTTCCGATCGACCGCGGTAGCGAAACCGGCCGAGGATCTTGTCGTAGCCGCCCTTGCCGTCGAAGACATGATTTGCCTTCGGCGTAATGGCCGCATACAGCGGTGCGATACCGTCCGGGACAACGGCTCGCAAGAGGCGGCTGCCGGTCGCCTCGGGGAGCAGCAGAAACCCTCCTAGCTCGGTGGAGCGGGCCGCTGCACCCACGCCTGCCTCGGATGCGAGCGGCGTCCCGTAGTTGAGCTGCTGACGGACCCACAGGCTGAAGATGTCAATGCCGAAGAGATCGCGGAACAGGAACGGAATTTCGCCGCCGCCTACGCGCGCGCCAATCTCAAGGAAATACAGGCCGTCGGAGCCACGGATCACTTCGAGATGAAAGGCGCCGTCCACCAGCGATAGAGCGCGGAGACTCGTTTGCGCGAACGCGAGTAGTTCGTCGTTCGACGGTCCAGGCTGCAACATTATCGACCCGAGCGGTTTGCCATTGGCGAAGTCAAGACATGAGTTAAGGTAGCGCGACGCCCGGATCAGCAACGGCTTGCCGCTCGAGACGATACCGTCAACGTGATAGATCGGCCCTTCGATGAACTCCTCACATTCGTACGAAGTGCCCGTAAGTCGGGGCAGGAGCGCACCGAACTGTTCCACCGAATCGACCCGGTGGACACCGATGCTTGCCGCGCCGGTTCGCGGCTTGACGATAAGCGGATGCCGCAATCCGGCGACAGTGGCGAGCGCGTCCTCCCGATCGTTCAATTCGACGAACTGCGGCACGCGCAGACCGGCCGCACTGACGACGCGCTTCATCGCCGTCTTGTCGCGAAAGCGTGCTGCGGTGGCGGGCCGGTCGCCCGGGACGTCGAAAGTTTCCCGCAGCTGTGCCGCGGCGAGCAAGTCGAATTCGGACAGCGCGATCAGTCGGTCGACGCCGTTCAGCCTAGTACGGCATGCGTCGAACGCCACGCGCAGCCTGTGTATATCGTTGAAGTCCGGGAGGATCTCGATGTGCGAGATGCGCGTCGCTTCGAGAGCTTTCGCGCCTTCCGGTGTGCACAGATAGGCAACGTCGTGCGCGTCGTGATCGATGTATCGGTGATAGGCGGCAAAATCGTCGGACCAGCGATTCATTACGACACTTCGGGTACGGCGGGGGAAGGGGGCATACGTCATCGCGACTCGTCCTTTAATGGACCTTGAATGTCAAACCCATTTCGAGCGCGCATTGCGCGCCGTTCAGTCGGCGTTCGAGCGTGGGGCGATCGGGCGCTGTAAATAGCACGTGGCCGACCCGGCCACGGAAGTCGGTCGGCGGCGATACCCAGTCGCCGGCGCGCGGATAGATTTCCGCTTCTTGGAAGCCAGGCTGCGCACGCACTTCGTCAAGCCCGCTGACACCGACGAACGGCCCGGCTGCCTCGGGTGCGAGAAACCGGACGCCGCTTACCCGGGTGCCCCGCCCGTGGCAGTATCCCGGGGCCGGGTCCCATTCCCCGAGATAGCTACGGAGCATGACTTCCGGTAGCGAGATTGACTTAGCTAGCTCAACGAGCCGGTAGATCCGGTCGCCGCCGAGCCGCGCGGCGATTTCGATCAGCGTCGGACCGTCGCGCGTCATGCGCACTTCCGCATGAAACACGCCCAGCGTCAGGCCGATCTCTCTCGCCACCGTTTCGACATACGCGCTCAGCCGAGCTCGGTCGCGGTCGTCGAGCGTAGCGTCGACCACATGTCCCATTTCGACGAAGTAGGGCTCGGGCCCGAGGATCTTTTCGGTAATGGCAAGCATGCGCGGACCGAGCGGACCGACGTAGCCTTCCACGCTATACTCAGGTCCGTCGAGATACTGTTCAAGCATCATCGCTTGACCAACTTCGCGGCCCATGTCCGGAACAGATCGATGCGCAACGCTGTCTATCGTCGCGTGCAACAGCGCGAGCGAATCGACGCGGCGCACCAGTAGGCTGCCGCAACCATCGACCGGCTTCACGACGGCCGGAAATCCGACGTGCGCCGCCGCGCGGGCGACGTCGCCACGCTTTGCGATCGGCGCGAAACGCGGTACAGCGAGCCCGGCCATGCTGAGTCGTTGACGGCTACGGTATTTGTCACGTGTGAGCGCGGCCGCTTCGGGCGGTAGATGCGGCAACCCCAATTGCGCGGCCGCCTGCGCGACGACGTCGACCGCGTACTCAAAGCCGGGAACGAGCGCGTCGATGCCCCCGACTGTCCGCACTGCTGCAGCGACGTCATCAGCCGAGCCAGTATCGACACTCGTCAGCGACGCCACGGTCCGTAGGTGCGTTGGCGGCACGATGTGGGTATCTGCGCAAAACACGTGTACCGGGTGCCCGAGCCGCTGCGCTGCAGCGATCAGCGCGGTGCCCGATGAGACAGGCTCCACTACTACAATAGCCACGATGCGCTCCTCATGCAACGACCACGTCCGACTGGCGCCCGGTTTCTGCCTTTAGTTCGTCGAAGTAATCGCCGACCAGGCCGATGAAGTTGCGAAGATGCATTTCGGCCTTGTCGATGCCACCCCATCCTTCGATCGCGCGCTGGACGGCGCCCCACATCAGATCGTCGTGGTCGTGCGATTCGTCGTATTGGATATGGCCAAGCGAACCCTTAACGGTGTGGTGCCCGAAGGCTCGACCCGCAGCCTCGGTGATCGTCTTATTGTAGCGGCCCGAATACCATTCGACGAACCAGTTCCACGCCATCGTCGGCAATGGGCCATCGCGTTCGATGCTGAGATACAGATAATTGATCAGCTTCCTAGTCGAGTGGAGCGGCTCAATGGTGTCAATCTGTTCGGCCGTGAGACCGAATTTTTCGATGTCGCGCAGAAAGAGCCCTTCGTGGCCGTATTCCTCGGCGAGGTATTGCGCGAGGATCTGCGCGAGTTGATTGTCCTTGAAGCCGATCTTGTAGAGCGCGAATGCATCGACTTCATTATTCAGGCGGATGCGCAGCACTGTCTCGACGAGATGCCGCCGATAGTATTCGCGGTCGATCCATTCGCCACGGTGAAACGCGGCGGTGTCGGGCGAGGCGGAAAAGAGCGCCTGCATTTCACAGTCTGCAACCAGTTCAAAACGGGCACGATCTTGGTGGGCCATTTTCAGTCTCCAGTAAAACACATGAAGGGAAACAGCATCGCAAGCGCGACACATACAACGACGAAGCGAACCATCCGCAGTTAGTGTCTCGGCAACGTTCGAAGACGCGGAAGAAAATGCAGTGCGAGACGACGATCCACCTGCCGGCAACGCCGGCCTATGCTTGGCGGCAGCAGGCTATGCTGGCGCTGATCACGAGCAACGTGCCGATGCTTTGCAAGACCGTCATAGGCTGACCGAGGACGACAAAACCGATTGCGGCAGCAATGGCGGGTTCGATGCTCATCAGAATGCCGAACGCGGACGCCGTCATGCGCCGCAGCGCGAACATCTCGAGGACGTAGGGCAGGAGCGGCACGAGTACCGCGAGATACGCGGCGTCAATCAATTGCGCGGCGGGCAGATGGCCACCGCTTTGCGCAAGACCAAACGGCGTGGTGACCAGGGCCGCGACGATCAGCGACATTGAGAGCCCCTCCAATCCATCGAACAGCGTGCCGACTCGTTTCATCATCACGATGTACGTTGCCCATCCGAGCGCAGCCCCAACAGGAAAGACCAGGGCGGTTAACGAGGTGGCCCACATGCCGTCCTGCCGCGCAATTAGGACGACGCCGACCATCGCCACCATGGGCCACACTAGCATCCGGAATCTGCGGATGCCGGCCGTCGCGACGATGAGGGGACCAATGAAGCTGATGGCGACTGCGAGACCAAGGGGCACGCGCTGCACGGCTTCGAAGTAGCACAGTGTCATGCCAGCCATGGCGCTACCGAGGACGAAAGCGGCGATCCAGCGCTGTCGGGAGTAGGTATGGAGCGGCGGTCGCACCACGATCGCGAGCATCAAGCCCGCGAAACAAAGACGCAGCCAAGTCGTGCTGAGCGTACCGTATTGGATTGTCACGGGTCGCGACAATGCAGCACCAAGCTGCACGCTGTACATCGACGCGATAGCCATGGCAGGCGCGAGCACGCTGGCAACAGGTTGTGAAGACGGCTCGGAATCAGGGGCGTTAGCATCAAACGCATCGCCTTTAACTGGCTCAACCCTAGTGTCGATACGATTTGCTTGGACGACATCTAAATCTTCGCTCATACTCGGCTCCGCGGTGACGTCAAGAGAATCCTAACAGCGCATATCCGCTTTGTATAAGCCGTTAATTTTTTTGAGCGCATCAATCATATTGATGATTCGCGATGGCTTTGTTCAAGAGGGCCGCTTGCGCGGCGGCCGTGGGTCGGGTAGAAGGAGTCCGGTGATCTATCCGACGAGCGAGCTTTCATGCCTTACAAGGCAAGACTGAAAACGGGCGAACCGCGCAAACGAGCGAAGCCGGGCTATGCGGTAACAAACGCGCACGAGTACAACGAAAGCCTGAAGCGGCGCGGGCAACTCAGCCTGTATTGTCCCGACGGCGACCTGAAGGCGCTGTTCATCAACGACACGCCCTACCAGAAGGGCGTGTCGGGCCAGTCCCAGACTTACAGCGATGCGTACCTCGAACTGATCTTCATCTTCTACCGGCTGTTAGGCTGGGGCATGCGGCAGATCACCGGCCACATGCACGAATTCTGGGCGCTGCGCGGACTCGACATCGGGGTACCGAGTTTCGGGCTTCTGAGCGAGCGGTTCCGCACGCTCGAGGTTCAGGTCAAACAACGCTGCGCTCGCGTGGCCGAACGCCTGCGCAACGGCGAAGCCATCAGCCTGATCGTCGACAGCAGCGGCATGAAGTTTGGCCGGGCCAGCGAATGGCATCGGCAAAAGTACGGGCGCGACGCGAGCCAGACGCCGTGGCGCAAGATGCATCTGTCGATCGACCCGGAGATGAATGTCCACCAGATCGCGATCACCGGGGACAACGTCTCCGACGAGGCGGGCCTGAATGCGATGCTGGCAGTCGACGCGAACGTCGACTGCGTGATCGCCGACGGCGCGACTACAGTATTGCGCAGACCGAGGCGTGGTCAGCCTGCGGCGTGCTGCCGGTGATTCCCCCACCGGCCAATGCGGTCGTTCACAATCAGCCGGCGACGCGCTGGCACGACCATCTCGTTCGGTACATCAAGGACAAGGGCATCCATGCGTTCCGCAACAAATACGGGTACGGCCAGCGCGCGCTGGTCGAGGCGCAGATCTCGCGAATCAAGCGTTGCATCGGCGCGCGGCTACTGACGCGCAAAACCGAATCGCAGCAGCGCGAGGGCGTGATTATCGCGAACCTCGTGAATCTGTGGAACAGTTTCGGCAAGGCTGTTTGCGTCAAAAATGCCTAGTTGCGTCTGCAACCAACTGCGGCTCTGCCCTGCTGAACAAAGCCCTCCACCGGATAGATGTACCCCTCCGGCAAAAGCCCCAAACGAAGCAGTTGCGCGAGGTGGGCTGCATCGGTGAAGTCACCACTGTATTTCAGGCCGTCATACTGCCGGATCGCTGCAGGGTTGGCCAGATGCACCCGGTAGCCGTCGCCCATCAACTCATCCACAAGCCAGTACCAGTTGAACGTTGCTTCAATGACCACTCCCACGAGATCTGCACGGTGGGCTGCCAGTGCTGCTCGAATCTGGACGGGATCGTTCAGTAACCTCCGCTGGTAGAGAACACGGTCAGTTTCGTCGCTGACCACAACCACGCTGTTATTCGAGTGCAGGTCGATTCCGCTAAACTTGTCCATGCCGGCCTCCTGGGTTCTGTCGCGCCAAGGTGCCGGGTTAAAATTTGCGTTCGATCCTGAATGACGAACAGCATGGGCCAGACGAAGAAGACACCACGCGCGACGTTGCCTCCGGGCATCGGCAAAGTTCTCAAGCGACTGCACTATCCGTTGGACGTGATCCTGCTGTGCGTACGCTGGTATGTGGCTTACTCGTTGAGCCTGCGAAATCTCGAGGAGATGATGGCAGAGCGAGGCATCGAGGTCGACCATTCGAGCGTGCACCGCTGGGTTATCAAGCTCGTACCGCTGTTTGAGAAGGCGTTTCGCCGCCACAAGCGCCCGGTGGGCAAGAGCTGGAGGATGGACGAGACGTACGTCAAGGTCAGAGGCCAATGGAAGTATTTGTACCGCGCTGTCGACAAGCAGGGCAACACAGTCGATTTCCTGCTGCGTGCCCATCGAGACAAGGCCGCTGCGCGCCGCTACTTTGAGAAGGCGACTGACCAGAACGGCGAGCCCGAGACGATTACCGTGGACAAGAGCGGTGCGAATCTGGCTGCGCTCGAGGCTCTCAACGCCGGGCGCGACACGCCGATCAAGATCCGCCAGAACAAGTATCTGAACAACATCATCGAGCAGGACCACCGAGCGATCAAACGCATCATCAAACCGATGATGGGATTCAAGGACTTTCGCTGTGCCCGCATCATTCTGTCTGGCATCGAAGTGATGCATATGATCCGCAAGGGACAGATGCAAGACGATCGCGTCGCCCGAACGGTTGCCGGGCAGTTCTACTTGCTGGCTATGTAAGCAATCCTATGTACATTCACTCATTTGATCTGCCATCGTTGTCGCGACAGAACCCATCGTAGTGCGAGCGGGTGTTCCAATTGCAACAGTCGCACATCTGCGGGCAGTAGTACTTGAGGTAGCTCATGATCGTGAAAAAAGTCGACAAGCTCGTGGGGTAGAAGTCTGCACAGTGAATGCGGACCGTCGCCGCGGGAAGCAACGGAAGGCGACTGAGGAAGTGAACCGTTTCGATTCCCCTTAGGGGAATCTGGATGTGTGATTCGCTCAGTGCAAGAACAAGCTAGAGCGTCAGGGGTGCTGGTACGCCAAGGAGAAACTTATCGTCCCGTTCACGGCCCGATGCTAGGGGCGGTGCTCCGGAAGCAAACCGTATACGGTGCGCGCCATCACATGCTTGGGTTACGTATCATTGCCAGCCCCACTGCCGTCGTCTCGCCCCTTTTCGCTGCGCGTACTGGGCTAGAACGGTGGTCAACAGCGGCTGCATTTAGGCCTGGCTCCTAGGATGTTCGGTGCGGTGTAGCCGGTCGACCGTTCTCGTCGTCTGCCATCACCAAGTAGATGAGTACGAGGAGGAATGTCACGAAAAAGTAAAAAGCGGTTTGGAGACCGTACCATTGCTTTGACATCCACATACCAAACCATTCGCCACCGATCATCATGAAAATCACTTGCCACGTCAGAAAACCCAGCGTAATTCCCGAAATGGCCCACCCTCGGGCCGATAGGAACGTTGCATCGCCATCATGGGGTGCACGCATCAACTTTAGCCCGCCCAATCAGCACAGGGCAGCCGTCAGTATCTGCATCGCAATAATGGTCATCTAGCCTGCATGATGGACCCTGCGTCCGGCGGATTGACCGATAGAGGATTCCGTTTTCCGGAAAAGTCTTATCCATTAAAAACACATGACGTACGGAGGCGAAGTTGTGGCGTAATCGGTAATGTTGTCGATGCCCACGACCGAGGTAAGCAGGTCCATTGCGAGTACCATAGCGGCTTTGGAAAGGCGGACTGAGTCAGACAGACTTCCTATTGTTCTGATTGCACTGCCTCGCGTTAAGGGCGGTTCGGGCAACCCAGAAAATTGTTCACGCCAGTCTTCTCATTACAGCGCTCACAAAGATGGCGGGGCGACAGAAGGAGGGCGCACGGATTCATTCTCCGGCCCCCAAGGGTTCTCATTTCTGGCATTCGCAGTTGTGAGGCGAATAATAGTCCCAGCCCCCAAAACGACATTCAGTCAGTAATTCGATAAGTTCGTGGAGAGTTGGCGGACGGACGTGCTTTCATGCCCCCGCTAGAGCCTCTTTAGTTCGTCGACTAGCTCATCGACTGTGCGTCGATAAGTTGATGGTGACTTTTCTTTCATGCGTTTGATCGCCTCTACAATTTGCTGGACGGTTGAGGGACTATTATTTTTGAGCTCTTGAATTCCGTCTCTCATCGAGACGAAGCTCTCATAGTCATCGCGACTGGCAGGGGAAAGAGCGCTTCTTTTATGAGGATCAGTGGAATAGAATTCATCGGCCATGGGTGTCAAGACAGCAAGTATTTCTCCGAGCTGATGGCCGTATGAGTATCGCTTTATAATAGCGCGTTCCTTTGCAGGATCTCTCGCGCCCGTAATGTTCAGATTGAATAGTCCGATTTGACCTACCGCCTCGCCCCATGCAGATATCCACTGTGAAACGTCACCGGAAAATGGCAATTGGTTCTGGGTCAAAAGTCTGCGGCCCCATTCGGTCCAATCGGACGCGATCTCGGCTGGCGAGATTGGACGCGGTGGTTCTATTTTCAGTTCCTTGTTCATTTCCGACTCCTTTCGCGACTTCCATGAAATAGTGCCCATGTATGCAATCAGCTCAATCGCGATCAAAAGATGTGTCTGTAGCTTGATGTGACATCGATGGCGTATGCTTTCGGTCCCGGTTTTCTTCGACGATTTCGATCTTCACAGTGTGGCATCGTTCAACTCTACAAAGCTATTTAACTGCTGGCTACCAAAGGCGTCAAGTACAAGTGTTCAATCTCGAAGGCGCGTGAGCTTGGATGCCGTCCACGGATGTCTAACCGTCATTACCGCTCAACTGAGCACTGCGCATAGTCGCCCGGAGATGTGGGCCCCAAGTGCAGTGTAGTCCATTGGAGATATGCTTGCGCTAAGACAAATCAGCTCGCGCAACCTTCGATACGAGTCGATGCCCGTGATGTTTTGGACTGAATTTATCAGCACTGGCTACAAAATATCATGTCCTTTGGCATGGGAATTCTTTTTGCACGGTCGAAACATAGCTTGTAAAAAACTACTGTTTTGTGGACACAGCCCAGCCTACAGCGGCCAACATGACGATGCCTTTGATGTCGCTCGGACTCAAGGAGTTAGAGCGCAAGGGGAATTCGGTCGAAGCCGCGGTGCCCAAGGCACCTTCGCTTCAGATCCACTTAGGGATATCTGCGGTAGTTTTACGCTGCTTCAATGTATTTTTCACTATCGGCCTGCCGTCCATCGCAGGGCGGCAATGGCCATTTTGTTGCATCTAAGACGGGCGGATGTCGGGAGCGCGACAAAGCGACGGCGGAAATCGTTGGGGACGGGGACTGGGCGTCTCTTTCTCATGGCGTGCAAATTGCTCGAATGTGGCGCGGCACCTCGCCATAAGGAAGTCCGCTATGCTCACAAAACGCGACCGGCCCTCGGACGCTTGACGCCAGTGTTTGTCGAAGCGATCCCGCAGATCCGCGGCTAACGGAGGCGGCTGCTGTCCAAGCCGCGCATTGCCCGCCAATCGCAATATTGCTTTGTTACTCACTGCTCGTCTCCGTTTTCGCAACAACAATTAACCATGTCGCGTGACCGCGGTGACGTATCGTGGAAACTGGTCAATTGCTGCACTGCAGGAACTTTCGAATGTTGCTGAGAATATCCGCAGCACATTTGATTGAAGACAACGAGCGGCTAGGGAGTCGGCGAGATACTCGCAAGCATGAAGCGCGTTTGGCACGCCTGCTTGCGAGTTGGTATACCTCACCCATGCAGGGCGGCAGTCGCTCAACTGCACGCCCGCAACGATCTATCCAATTGGACATGCACAGATGGGCCAAGTTACTCGTTATATGCTGCTGACCGGCGCCAGCCGCGGTATCGGTCATGCCACAGTTAAGCTTTTTCAGGAGAACAACTGGGAGGTGTTCACTGTCTCCCGGCGGCCGTTCTCGGACAGTTGCAAGTGGCCTGCTGCGCGCGAAGCGCGCATACAGGCAGACCTCGTGGACCTAGATAGTATCGACCGAATCGCTTTGGAAGTCAGGCGACGGCTACCTAATGGACAGTTACACGCGCTCGTCAACAACGCTGGCGTCTCTCCTAAAGGCGAGGACAGATAGAGGTGGCGCCGGAATTTCGGACAAGGTCGGTAAGTGGAACGGTCGGGGCCTGAGCTGGTCATAGGGACCAGCAAAAGGAACCCAAAGATGGCAAAAAGAAGCGGCCGGTCGCATAGCCCGGCATTCAAGGCAAAGATAGCGCTGGCAGCCCTAAAGGGCGACAAGACGCTGGCAGAGCTGGCGCAGCAGTACGATGTTCATCCGAACCAGATTACGGACTGGAAGAAGCAACTGCAGGAGCGCGTGTCGGAAGTGTTCGAGACGGGCAAGTCGACGACAGGTGAGCCACCAGTGGACGTCACGGTGCTCCACGCGAAGATTGGCCAGTTGACGCTGGAGAACGATTTTTTAAGCGGAGCGCTCGGCAAGGCGGGGTTGCTGAGCGGAAAGCGATGATCGACCGTGCACACGCGCTACCGATTGCGCAACAGGTGCGACTTGTGGGGATCGCCCGATCAAGCGTCTACTACCAGCCTCAACCGGTCAACGAGACGGAACTGAAACTGATGCGCCGGATCGACGAGCTGCATCTTGAGTTCCCGTTCGCGGGAGCGCGCATGCTGGTACGTCTGCTGCGCCGCGAAGGCATCAAGGTGGGCCGACGGCATGTGGGCACGCTGATGAAACGCATGGGTGTCGAAGCGCTGTACTGCAGGCCGAACACGAGCCGCGGCCACAAGCAGCACAAGATCTGGCCGTATCTGCTGCAGGGAATGAAGATCAACCGCGCCAATCAGGTGTGGGCACTCGACACCAGCTACATCCCGATGGCGCGGGGCTTCGTGTATCTGACGGCTGTGGTGGACTGGGCCAGCCGAAAGGTATTGGCACATCGCGTGGCGATCACGCTGGAAGCGATCCATGCGGTCGAGGCGCTTGAAGAGGCATTCGCGAAATACGGCCAGCCTGAAATCGTCAACACCGACCAGGGCAGTCAGTTCACGGCGACCGCTTTCACCGACGCGGTTCTGGATCGCGGCATCAAACTATCCATGGACGGCAAGGGAGCCTGGCGCGACAACGTGTTCGTCGAACGAGTGTGGCGAAGCGTCAAGTATGAGGAGGTGTATCTGAAGGCATATGAGTCGGTCAGCCACGCCCGGCGCTCAATCGGCGATTACATCAATCTGTACAACCAGAGACGACCTCATTCGAGTCTGGAAGACCGCACGCCGGATGAGGCATACTTCGCGACACTGCCTGCGATCAAATCGGCAGCATGAACGCCCCGGTGGTTCCACTTAAAAATCTCGGGACCCTGCCCGAACAAGCGGCGCCACCTCTGTCTGTAGCGGTGCTGCAGGACATTTATTGTCGTCTCCTTCAGAGAAGAAGAAGGAGACCAGGGAGTGAATGTCTTGAAGCAGCATCTGCAAAGCGCGATATTCACGCTGCTCGAGCGGGGCGTGAGTCAGCGCAGGATCCATGAGCTCACGGGTATCGATCGCAAGACGATCCGGCGCTACCAAGCGCTGCATGAGGCGCAGCGGGCCGCGGGCGCAAATTCCTCCACCGCCGCGACCACCGGCTCCGGCGACCCGGTGGTCGCGCAAAATCCCCCACCGCAAACTCCTCCACTCCCGCGACCACCGGCTTCTGGCGGCGTACCGTCCAGTTCCTTCAACTTCGCGCGTTCGGCCAG
>NZ_JBFPKF010000045.1:0-11788 GCF_040948685.1 Paraburkholderia sp. BR14374
CGTTTTTGACCCATTATGCGATCTCTGTCGCAAGATCGTGGAGGCGCCGCCTTCGTGTCCGGATCGCGCACACTGGAGCTTCATCATGCTGAACCGGGAACAGATTGCCGCAATCCAAAACGTAACGGTAGGTTACCTCTTTGATCTCGGCGACAAGACAGTGGAGAGCGTCGGGAAGCTGGCTGCATTGAACAATCAATGGACCTGCACGACGCTTGTCGATATGTTCGAACTGGTGCAAAAGTCGCTATCGTCGAAGGAGCACCGGGACTGGCTCGCGCTTCAAGACAACTTCGCTGAGCGGATGACCGAGAGGGTGCTGACGTATAGCCGTCAGGCGGTCGACATCGTGTTGGTAACACAGGCCGAGTTCGCACGAATTGTGCAGGTGCAAGGTAGCGCCTGCCGCCGTCAGGTGCAGACGATGGTGGAGGACGTCGCCAAGAATGTTCCAGTCACGAGCGCTTTGAATTCCGCGATTTCGGCTGCCGATTCTCTATGCGAAAGCCTACGGAGTGCTGGTCGGCAAGAAGTTGAAGTCGCAAAAAGTAACCTTGAGGTCGGCGCGGAGGCGTCGAAGAGCACCAAACCTATAGCTACAAATAAAACTAGCAATTAACGGGATTGCGTCCGCAAGAACGCTTGGTTATATTGACGAGGAGTCGAGATTCGTGCGCGTAGTACCTTGTCCTCCTTGTCCTAATTCTCGCGTGCCATCTTCGTGTGGATCCAGTGCGGAGTTATGTCGGCGCCATTTGCCAGAACATCTACTGCGTCAAGTTCGGCAAACGCTTATATGCACGGCCACTCGACAGAGCGCCCTGACGTGAATGGTCCGCGCCGACGAGTCAGGTCTTTTTGGTGTCGGGGGCCAGACTCCACAGCCCTTGCTGCCAAAGATCCCTGGTGGTTGCTACATAGTCGCGTGACATGATCAGATATGACGCTGCTAGTTCGGTGCAGTCACGCGCAGCCACAGCAACATCGCAAATGGCTTGCACTGCTGCAATGTCGCGCCTAATACGCTGTAACCTCAGATCGCAATTTCGTTTCAGGGTTTCGTGGTAGCTCGCCTGCATTTGCAGGGCGAGCGTGAGAGTTGCAGCGCACAGATTGAGCGATGTAATGGGTTGTACTGGAGATAAGGTCAAGTCTGGTGTATGGGCCGTTGATAGCGGGCGACGTCAAGCGGCGAGTTTCTGCTGACCCGGTTGATCGTCTTGCACCGGCTCGCCGTCCTGGAAGGCAACGCCCTCCAGCAACAACTGGATCTGTTCGGGGCCGTTGATGCGGCGCCAGGTTTTCTCGGCTTCCTCGATCAGCTTGAATGCCAGACCGAGGAAGGTCGGTCGCGACACGCAGTTGCGTGTACGCGTAGTACGGTGGCGCACCGTCGCGAACGTCGACTCGATCGCGTTGGTTGTGCGCAGGTGCTGCCAGTGTTCGGCCGGGAAGTCGTAGAAAGCCAGCAGGCTCTCCCGATCCTTCTTCAACGTTTCCGTGGCCTTCGGATATTTCGCCGCGTAGACCGTCACGAAACGATCGAACGCCGCATACGCGTCGGCGCGCGTGGCGGCCATCCAGATGGCCTGCAGATCTGCCTTGGCTTTGCCTTGCTGTGACTTCGGCAGCGCGTTCAGAACGTTGCCCATCTTGTGGAACCAGCAGCGCTGGCCGCGCGTCCTGGGAAACACTTCTTCCAATGCGGCCCAGAAGCCCATCGCGCCATCGCCGACTGCCAGGAGCGGACCCGCCTGCAAGCCACGCGATTTCAGATCGAGCAGCAACTCCTGCCAGGATGCCTTCGATTCGCGATAACCGTCGCCGATTGCGACTCGCTCCTTGCGACCATCGGGCCTCACGCCGATGATCACCAGCAGGCACTGGCCGTCTGAGTTCTCGCTGCGCAGCCCGGTGTGAATGCCGTCGACCCACCAATAGACATACCGCGAGTTCGACAGGTCGCGCCGGCTCCAAATGGCGTGCTCATCGGCCCATTGCGCCTTCAGACGGCTCACCACATTGGCCGACAAGCCTTTGGCGTCCTCACCCAGCAGCACGCTCAGCGCTTCGCTCATGTCGCCCGTCGAGATGCCTTTCAGATAAAGCCACGGCAGCGCGGCACTCACGCGCGGCGACTTCCGCACATACGGCGGCACAATCGAGGAATTGAACTTCACACCAGATCCTGAGCGATCGCGAACCTTGGGGACCTTCACTGGAATCGGCCCGGCTGCCGTCAACACTTCTCGCTCGGGCAGATAGCCATTGCGTACCACGGCGCGTTGTCCATGCAAGGTCTTGACGTTCTCGAATCGCTGCAGCAGCGCCGACAGCTCCGCTTCGATTGCTTGCTGAATCACTTGCCGCGCTCCGTGTCGCACCAATTCGTCCAGGCCCAGACCGACTTCCGATAGACCGACAACTGCTTTTTCCGTAAACTTGCTCATGGTGGATGGTTTGTTGTTTGCTGGTTTCCGACTTCGACAATCAGATTCTCAGCTGAAACCTCCACCGCCTTCAATCTCCCGCCTCAACTCCCCCGTACACCAGTTCCGACTTTAGCTCGTTGTACTGTCATGGCGGATTCTTAAATGTGAAGACGCGGCCGACGCCTATGGGTCTTGACGAACGTTTGCCACGAACGGTGCATTTAGTATAGCCGTATCCGTCAAAAGCGCGCTTAACATGTGTCAATCAGGGGCGAGATACCGTTGGCGCCTCGAGACAATGCCGCACTGTGAAGCAGCTTGGGGACGCCTGTTCAAGCTCAAGGTGCTTAAATCTGGCCTAATCGGGTTGTTTCCTGCTGGAGTCTGCTGGGACGGTGCGAGCCGTCGGCCAATGCGGCGGCGCCAGACTGCGCAGAACGCGGCCGCCCCCGAGAGCGTTACGCAAGATCCCGCGCGCCGCTGTTCAAGGGGGGGGGCAATGCAACGCTAGTTCCACACGTCGAGCATGATGTCCAACCCTCGTAAGGCACAAGCTCAACCAGCCAGACGCTGGTTTTCGTACCGCTTCGCGAATTGCTAGCGCCTTGGACGTCCTTAAAGCGGGCGCGAGTGTAGCGACCGGTGATCTGAACTTATTGGCGGAGTGCCGCACGAACATCATCCATAGTCTTCTGCGCCGGCTGACGCGTTCAGAATCGCTTGCCGTTGCTCGGCTGAACATGATCGCGGAAGCGAGCTTGTCGCTGGCCTTTGCGCTTGTCATTTCACCGCATGCTGCCCGCCGCGCGAGTAAGGCATGCAGTGGCCCGACAGCGCGCGAACCGTTCGCACGCGCACTTTTGGGCGGCCTGCTCGACGCCTTGCCGATGCACGTCGACACCTACCTCGACGCGGTACGGTGTAAGCGCACTTCAGCTCAAAGTTCCGCCATGACTCATGCCATTCCACACGGGCGCGTTCGCGATGCCCGGACATGGCGGAATGCCCTGACGAGGTTCCGGCTAGCTCTACGCAACTGATGACGCCTTATATTTTTCTTGATCAACTGGGAGGACCTTCACCTCGCGTTGCCAGACCAAGATGGAGATGCTATCTGATGTTGATGAGTTTATGTATCTGCAACGATACGCGCCAGCCGTAGCGTTGCGCGGCCCGAATGCAGATATCCGTGGCGCGAGACGACAGGCTCAGCGGCTGCAACCAGATCGGTATGTCTCGCGCTTGGTGGAGCGGGTCAAGTTTCTCGAGCACCATGCCAACGTCGCGCTGCTTGCCGATCGCGCATTTGAGCTCGTTGGCTCGCCACAGTGCTTCATCTAGCACCGTGCGGCCACCGGGCATGGCGTACTTGGGGCTGACGGTGACGAAAGTGCTTGGCGTCACGAGCGGTATGTAAGTGCCGGAGGTTTCGACCTGGACCCGGTGATGCCACGCTTCGAGCTTCGTGATCAGCGGGCGCAGATCGTAGATGCACGGTTCGCCGCCCGTGATGACCACGTGCTCAGCATCTGACGCCCGCACTATATCGGCTAACGTCTGTACGCCGTACCACGCATAGCTGTCGCACGGTGACGCTTCTTTCAGACGCATCGCGCCCACGCTGATCGCGCGCTCCGGGACCATTTCCCACGTATGCTTGCTGTCGCACCACGGACAACCGACTGGACACCCCTGCAGGCGGATGAACACCGACGGTGTGCCGGTGAAGCTGGCTTCGCCCTGCAACGATTCAAAAATCTCGTTGACGGGATAGATGTCAACGGGCGGCACAGTTAGCGCCGGTACGTCACAGTGCATTTGCGCGTCTCCTCGATTCGCACTTCGACCAACCGGACGCTGGTTCCCTGCAAGATATCAGGGCCGAGCTCGGTTACCAGCCACTGCGCCACGTTTTCAGCGGTCGGATTGAAGGGCACGCCGACCACCGACGGATCGAGGTCGCGCAAGCCGACATAGAACGGATCTTCGATCCACAGCAACATGCGGTGATCCCAGTGATCCTCGAGCCAATTGCAAAGCAGTGTCTTGATCGCCCCGAAGTCGATGACGCGCCCGAGATCGTCGAGTGAGGAAGCTTCGCAATCAAAATGAACGCGGTAGTTGTGCCCATGCAGGTTCTTGCACTTGCCTTCATGTCCCACTAGGCGGTGACCGCATGAGATGTCGTGGTAACGCTCGGCGTGTAGCATTGTCATAACCCTTGTCCTCGTGCAATGGGCAGAAAGTCTTCCGATGCGGCGTCGCGATCGCGAGGAGCCACGCATCGCAATGATGGTCTGACATTAGCCGGTCGTAGACGTGCGTCGTGTAGGTGCGGAAGCGCAGATGAGCTGCTTCCTAGGCAGGCAGCGTGTTGTGCATTTTCGGCTTAGGTACACCAGTCAGTAGCGCGAAGGGATAGGGCACCAAGCCTTCGTTCGTCGCGGGCAGATGTAACAAGTCATCAGCGGCGCTCGAACGTCAGGTCTACCAGCCGGTGGCCAATGATGCCGTCCATGGCGGCATGTTCGGTATATGGTCGAAGCCGACAAGAGAACCTCATTGTGTTTGCGCGCGCTGGGAAGCGCTACGCGGTGCCAGTCGTGCACAAACGGGAAAACGCACCAAGCTAAGGTCTTATATAGTACTTCATGGTCCACATGGAATTTTCTGGTTGCAATTGGCCTACGCTTTTTTCTATTGTGGCAGGCGCAATCACATACGCCTTGATGAACGTCAACCTGCGCGTCCGACGCTGTATTACTTCCGGCAAATGGGACTCCGGGCGCCGGCATTCGTGCCGGTTCCATTCGACATGAAGAACGTGCGTCAGGCTGAGATGCGCATCCAGCATCCACGCCGACACGACCCTCACTACGCCTAGGCTGGCCTCAACGTGCACCACGCGACCGCCGCTCCGCTCTTCGACGTCTCGTACCTTGACGCGACGCCCATACAGGGGATGTCAACGGTAATGGACTTCAACTTCTTGCCCGATATGGGCAGAATGATCGCGAACTTGCTATCGGCGTAACTGGTTGTTCGCCGGCTCGCTGCGAGCGGGCCAACGCGCTGCCGCCATCATGGGCCTGTTGCGCTCACCACAACTCAATGGGCACGAGCCGCACGCCTATCTGAAAGATGTCCTCACGTGACTGCCGACCCACAAGGCCAGCGATATCGCGGCATTACTACCGCATCGCTGGCGACCGACCGCGACCAGCCACTAGTTAATCCGTCAAGGCGGCTTGGCTAGCCGCTTACGAATGCTCGCATCCGACCTGGTGATTCCCTGATCGCATCGGATCGACGGACGATCAGCGCCTTATGCACGTAACCTTTGCTGGCGAAGTGGCGGTCCAGACTGGGCGAATTTTAGCTCGATCAACAATAGGCGAAGATGCCGCTCTATTGGCCCCTGACGTGCCCGATGGCGTAGTAATTGTAGCGCCGATGCTTATCGACCGTCCGGGGCCTGTCGAGGTTGCCTGCGCGACCGAGTCGAGGCCATAGCGTGGGATTGCTGCCAAAGCTGGCGTCACTCGCATGAGTGACGCCGATTCCTCTGATGGTCAGCATTGCCGGCCGCGCTCCAACCGGTGTTGGGGCTGACGTTCATGATCGACGGCAGTCTCGCTATGATGTAGCTGAACTAGGCCGCAATCGCGCCCGCTTTGCTGCCTGCGCCCGAAGGGCTAAGCGTGCTGATCCGTGGGCCGGACTCGATAACGACGTTCGCTACTACCGACGCCGCGCGCGGACCGCAGTCAGGCCGATGAATCCGCTGTGGTTGCATCAACGTTCGCGCCACCGGGGTTGCCAGAAGTTGGGGTGAAGTGGCTCGTGACAGGCGGCAGCGGCAGGAATGGCTTAAGCGTGTTCCTGATGACTTCTAGGCAGACCGCGCAGAACGGTTTCCCGAGCGTACGCATTTGGCAGTTGTATTGTGGACGATACAATCCGCAATGGAAATACCCTGCGCCTGTGAATGCACCAACCGTAGCGGCCGGGGCAGGCGATGCTTGGGTATCGCATTGCGTACAATTAGCGTTGACGGTGGTCGGTAGCGCAGTGGCCGCAGCGATCAGTGCGCCCCATTTGATCGTCGCGCGGTCGGTGTTGGCGGTTATGTTGGGTTGTGCCGGCTCGGTTCCCGTATAGGTGTCGTGGCCAGTTTCACCGCTTGAACAACCGGCGTACGTCGAATATTCGTCGGCGAGGCCGAATGCCGTGTGCCCCATTTCGTGGATACCAATTTGCTCTGCGCCGTCTGCTTTCGAAAACACCGCGACCGGCCCGCCGGAACCGCCGTAGATGGTGCTGTTGACGATCACTACCGTCATGTTCGTCTGTGGCACCTGCGTGCGCGCGACGTTCAACGCTGTAGCGGCGTCGACGCTGAGCAGCCGCCGTATTTGCCCACCTTCGCAAAACGTCGCGTCGAAATAGGTGCGCGCCGTCGCGCCGGTACCGTTGCACAAGCCCGCGGGGTCGTCAGCGCCGCTGTCGGTCGAGGAAACCTCGACGCGGTGTACGTTGACGGCCGACCACATCTCGTTGAACGGCGCGGTACCGGCGACAGCGTTTGCGAAGTTCCACGCGTCGGTCGCATAGGTCGCCAGTTCGGCCCTCTGGTAGCCGTCGCCAAGGATCACAAGATTCCAACGCGATACATCAGGACCGTGGTCGATGATCTTGCTGACGCCGATGACGGCGCCATCTGCGGTAGTCATTTCAGGATGTCATCCAAACTGAATCGGGCGATTTCGCGCGCCGCACCCGTGCCAACCCGCGGGCCACCGCTGCGCGCTCGTTCGGCGCGGATCGTGCCGAATGGTGCGACCGGCGGGTGCTCTGTCGCCAACAGAACCAGTGTCGCCGCTTCCCAATAGGCCGGTACAAGAATTTCGAAAACGCCGCGCCGCAGAGCTGTAACGTGCGTTGGGGTCGCGCCGGGCGCATGCGCTTCGCGATACCGCGGCATTGGATCATGCTGGATCCGTCGGTATAACGGCCGGCCGTGGGGGTCGCGCAATTCGAACCAGAACCCCGCCTTGCCTTCGGAGCTGCACAGCTCATGCGAGGGTGGCAGGGTCATTTCGACCAGATGCTTTGAGGCGAGCGATAGCGCGTCGCCGTCGTAGGCAAAGATCAGGCGCAGGGTGCGGCGGTACGGTGGACTAGGCATCGGCGAACATCGCAATCCGGCAGTGGTGCCACAATTTTCGAGAATGCATCGAGCTGATCGACCAGCGCGGACGTTGCGGTTGTGCCCGGCGACCTCAATCTGCTGCTGCTCGCTTGCGCCGGCGGGTCGACTGTACACCAAGGCCGACGTCCTCAAACGTCCATCGCTGCAATATTCCCAACACGTAGCTTGGCCGCATGTACTGCTCACCGATGACTGCCGCTGGCAGCGGTAGCATCATTTGGTTCTCGCATCTTGTTGCATAACGGGGATGTCGACAGCGAAGCCTCGTCGGGCTCATTGCGGCCAGCAAAACTAAGCCGCCGCTATGGCCACAACTACCCTCAGTAACGCGTGTCCGCATCCTTTACATCGATTATTCCAACGGAAAATAGCTGACTGGTCGCCGGTGCAGGAACAGCAATCGCAAGGTCGTTGTTCAGCTCAATTGCAATAGAGTGTGTGACCTTTCGAGCATGTCGCCAAAAGGGCCAACATGAGAACGATCCAGCTCGTCTGCGCATCCCTCTGCTGCCAAGGAGATGATAACGCCATTCGGACGCGCGATATCACTCGATATTGTTTAAGTGTGCATAAGGAAGGTTGATGGAGCCTTTGCGAGTATCGGCGTTTCTTATTGCTGCGAGTATTGATTTCTGATCAATGTCAATCTGATTCAAATTCATAAGTGACAGCCGCACCATAATGCACCATTCTAGCTGGCCGGACGATGAAGAATCGATACATTTATTGAACATAGACAATTTGTTGAACATAGACATGATGACAAAAACATTAAAAAAGATTCGCGTTTTAGGGGCTCTTTTGATTGCGGTCGCGCTGAATGGTTGCGGTGGCTCGGACGGCGGTTCAGTCACCGACCCGACTCACGCGTCAGTTGGTTCCAGCGTGGATGATGAACTAACGCCATACTACGTCCAGTCAATAACTTGGCATACCTGCGGATCTGACAATTTTCAAATTGTGAACAAAGACCTGCTGGGTCCGCTATCGACTAGGGCTAGTTGTACTACGGTAAAGGTGCCGTTGGATTACGATGATGCGTCCAAAGGTAGCGTCGGCATTGCGTACTGCGAGTGACTGCCGGTAAGCCTGCAAACCGGCTTGGTGGCATATGGATGAATCCTTGGGGGCCAGGTGCGAGAGGGCTGGCTATGCCTTTGCGCATGTCGACGCTATGGCTGCTTGGGAATTCGGCAAATCCTGTAGGTCGAAAGCTCTTGCAATTGTCGGATGCCTACGATCTGAACGGATTCGATCCGCGCGGCGTCGGTTCAAGCGCCCAGTTGGTATGCAGTTCTAGCGCCCCGGCGAGAGCAATTTCTTTCACCGATAGGTCCCCCGCTGGAGTCAGGGCACAGATGATCGAAAGCCGCGACCTCGTATCCGCTTGTGGTGGCACGCCGCTGACCCCTTTCATTAACACCGAATAGCGTCGTAGATATCACCCTTCCGTTTGCCGAGACCTTCCCTCCGCAGGCTCCAGCATTTCAGCACACATTCGATGGCATCATTGCCCTTATGTCGCCCCACAGAACGAGCTTTGCGGCCTCGGTTCGAACGCGGACGATGTCAAAGAAATTACTAGGAACGGTCCCCCTTGGCTCACAAGTTGGCTTGGCCGAACCATAGTTGATTCACTGTATGCTCAATGGCAAATTGATGCTGTGGTAGAAAAGTTGGCAGTGGCCAAAAGAATAAAGACGGTTTTGGCAGAAAACCCGCAGACTTCCCCTAATGACCTTCATCGCGAGGTAGTCTCGCTGCCTTTCTTTCCGAGTTGGAACAGAGCCGTGGAAAATGCCACGCAAAAGATTGCCGGAGAGGCGGTCGCAAGATATGCTGAAGTAGGTTCCGGTAGCACAAGGTCCCTGGAGGACCGGCGGGCGGCCCAAGTGTCCGTGACCTGCAATGATGGAGCCTTGATCCACTCGAGCGAGGAGTACTGGACAGATCTTGGAAATTCTCTCGCCATGTCTGCGCCGCTTGTGGGGGGCTTATATTCCGGTCAGCCCTGTCTTTACTGGCCGTTCAGCACGCGCAGGCTGCCGTCGTTCGACAGTGCCGCGACGCTACCTGTTCTCATGCTGCAGGATGAGAATGATGGTCCAACGCCTCTGCCTGGAGCGCGCGCCACTGCAGCCACATTGAAAAATTCAAGACTTGTAGTTCAGGAGACGACGTACGACCATGGTGCATTTTTTTCTGGCAGCGAATGCATTGGCGGCTATTTCGCAGACTATCTGCTCGAGGGTGCCTTGCCGGAGAAGGGCGCCACGTGTGCAGGAAATGGACTGAACACCTCGAAGAAAACTATCAATATGAACAAAAAGCTCGCCGCTAACGCTGTAACAGAAGAGTACCGGACTGACATGTACACCGATCGTCTCGAAGCAGAAAAGGTTCTGCAGGACCTCCGAGAAATGATGAGATAGTTCGCAATGCATTCTTGGATGTAGAGGATTTCGTCGCCATGGAGAATTAAGACAGCTATTGGCAGCGGTTGCGTGCGGCCAACTGTTATGCGGTGCGTGATGCTTTTCGCCAAATCCCTCGCACCAGCACGGACAGTCTAAGTATCAACGGGCAGTCGAAGCTGAATTGGAGACTACGCTGCCTCAGCCGAACCCTAACATAGTGCGCCGCGCAATTGATGGCGCCCCCAGAGAATGATCGATGTGACGCGATTTTAAATGCGATCGGTGGCGCAGGCGCGCTGCCGCGAAAGTCGAGTTGGGCCGCGTAATGAGGTCCGCACCGTCTCGATCCGCTCAATAAGATCCCCGTGGCATGCTGCACGCGTCGATAGTCCGACTCTCCGGGGATATTATTTCACGCTGAGCAAGTTGTCGGCACCGGAAAGGCTGGTGATCCATGTCATTCTCATTGCGGAACGTCCTTATACGGCTCATGGGCACCGCAGGCATCGGACATTGTGCCCTGTCCCAAACAGGAGCGTACCTTCTACGTTCGGAGTTCGACGTGCTCGGCCAGAGGCTGTATCTTTCGTCTGTGCTAGATCTGTACAACGGCGAGATTCTGGCCTATCAGATGAACACGCGCCCTCTGTTTGAACTGGCTCGCGGCGCACTAAGTTCGCGATTAAACAGGTTCGGCGCAATACACCCGGCTTCGGCGCGCCATGAGCGGTATTTCTTCACGCGCACCGGCGACTTCAGCTTCAGCTACACCATCAGACGTCGCACCGTCTTGCGTGTCACCCTCTGGCCTGCCACCCGGATCGCTTCCACGATGCGCCGGTAGCCATAGCGGTCCTTGTTCCGTTCGCCACCGTCAAGCAATTTCGACTGATAGCAGAACGTACTGCGCGCCAGCTCCGCCGCCTTGAGCAGCGCGGGTAGCCGGTGATGCTGTCGCAGTTGCAGCACTATTTGCGTTTTATCTCTTGCGCCGCCCGCTTCTTCGCCTGAAGAAGGGGCGAGATTTGTAGTCTGGACAGGCATCCTGGACGGCTCCCTGCCCCCGGACGGTCAGTTGAAACTCCCCCAGTTGTGGTCGCGTAAAATCCCCCACCGGGTGAAGCAGGACGAGGTCGAGTTTTAGTCCTCTTTCGTTTTCTGCGCAAGGGCCTCAGCGGCTTCCTTGAGCCGGTAGCTGCGGCCGTTGAACTCGAGCTGGTGGCAGTGATGCATGAGGCGATCCAGGATCGTGGTGCTCATTGTGTTGTCGCCCAGGTACGCGCCCCAATCTTGTACCACGCGATTGGATGTGACGATGATGCTCCGGCGCAGTTTGTAGCGCTGATGGACCAGCGTCTGCAATAGCGCGCCGGCCTCGTCAGGAATCGAGCGCGCCAGGAACAGGTCGTCCAGCACGAGCAGGTCCGCGTCGAGTATCGCGCGCAGCCGCGTCTGCCGCTGTTCGGGTGCGCTGAGCGCGTAGCGGTTAAAGAAGTCGTCAGTTTCGAGATACTGCACCTTGTGACCCTGGAGGATTGCCTGGTATGCGACGGCTTTGGCAACGTGTGACTTCCCGGTGCCAGGTTTGCCGATGATCAGCCCGTTCTCGCCCGCGGCGATGAACTTCAGCGCGTTGAGTTGGAAGCAGGCCTGACGCGGGATTTTCGGATTGAACGACCAGTCGAACTCGGCCAGCGTGAGTTTTTCCTCGAGGCCCGACTGCTGGT
>NZ_JBFPKF010000046.1:0-11778 GCF_040948685.1 Paraburkholderia sp. BR14374
TGTTCCAGAACCATTCGCACAGCCCGCTCACGAACTTCAGGCGAGTACCTTGGGCACTTCTTCTTCGTGTTTTCCATAGCTCCATTTTCTCAAGAAGTGGAGCCTCCGGAAATCCCGGGGCGGTTCACTTCTTCCAGCGAGTGCTGCGATCAAACCGGTGCCGCGCAGGATCGTCACTAACCAGCTACGCAGCTATCCGGCAGTGAAGTCCACGATTCCAGAGCTCGCTCACGTGAAGCACGTTTTCGTCAAGGCGGTTGCACGCGTGAATAACCGCGCCGAGAATAGCCACCAGCCGACCCGCAGACGCGAACGCCAGATGCTCGGCATTTCGCAATGCGCGTCGCACTCAGGCGTTTCTCTCACGGTTCGGCCCGATCCGGCAGCACTTTGCGGAAAGTCACCGTGCCTTCGCCACATGGTACGGTTGGATTGGAACTGCCTCAATCGGTAAGGCTATTTAATAAGGATAACTACCGTTACCAATACCGGTACGCGTACATTCTACATTCGTTAACTTGACAAAGCCGTATCTACAGGCCCGCGAACGAAATCCGCGGCGCTGGTCCGGCGCCACCAGGACCTGGACGCCTGTCGGCGCAGTAACACTGAATCCCGAGCGCGACTGCATCGTTAAAACACATACGCACTCGACTGATATAGAGCCATTGGCCGCATGACCGAGGCGACAACTTGCTTGACTCGCGCCGACGGGAAACCGGCGCCACGCAAGGCCCACTTCGTCGGAGTCGATCGTCGAACCAGGGAAGTCTCAACATTTGTGCAATTTCGTACCAACTTTTCTTCGTTTGACAGACGCCATCTACGGACGTTTAACAGCCATGGTCAAAGCTGTGCGCAAGTTCGGCGTAAGCTCGACATCACCGCTGCTGACGGAATTCAGCGTTTCACGAACCAAGTCCGGATAGGCACCTTTGGAAAGCTGGCCGATAGCGATATTCGCAGCTTCCCCCGGGGAATTCAGCCGAAAGAGTTTTTGTACAGCGAGTGCACGTATCAACTCACTATCGTGGCCGTCCGCTATCTGGTTCAATGTCTGCACGGCCTCACTTCTTAAGTTCGCGGCATCGAGAATGCTTGGTTCCTCAAGAGTGCCGATGAGATTCAGTCGCGCGACAGCGGTCCTCTCATCGGTCGTGGCATCGTTCCTCAAATCGCTCAGCGCCTTACTGAAGACCTCTTGAGGCGTTTGACTTGGCATGTTGAAGTAAGTCTCATACATCTCGGCATATTTGGATTCGTTTCTGCCCTCCCAAATGGCATTTGCTTCTTGCAAGACTATGTCTCTGCCAATTGCAGAATCAACTAGGATGGATCGAAGAATATCTCGCTCCATGCCCTGTTCGGCAGGCATGTCGTGATAGAACTGAGTCACAAGCTTTGCGACCTCGGGGTCATTTTCCAAAGCAATCTGCAGCCGAGCCCGAAACTCATCCAGCTCATTCTGAGACATGTTGCCGCGATTCACGATCTTCTGAAAGATCGCACGAAGGCTCGCGTCAATTTGTACAGGTGTATCATTGGATGCCGCTCCAGAGGGCTTGTCATCGGTGGCCAAACTCCCGCCGGCATTAATGCCATCGGGCCACGCAATTCCCTCTTTGCTGCTTGTCGCGGTGGCTTCGGAAGACCTCAAGTCTGTGGGCTTGTATGCGCGCTTCGCTTGCTCCGAACTTACCGTGGGCGCGGCGAGAAATAAGAGGTACCCTGCCACCACCATCAGCAAGCATCCAACTATGGCTAGATGGACTCGACGCCGTGAAGTTAAATTTATATTGAAGGACATAAGTTTTATTTGTAGATAAGGAACGTCAGCCGTCTGATACAGTGCACGCCTCGCTCTTGGCGGTATCGTGGCGACACCAAAGACACTCCGCTGTCTCAAGCCAATGAACGAGGCGAATCGCGATCTGAGTAACTAAATGCGCTGATAGTTGCAGCTACTGCCACGCCACTCTGGCAAATATCCTTCACGATCATATGCGCCACCGACGTATGTGCAACGCCAACTCTCCCCCCCCATCCAATCGGAACGCCATCCCGCTGGGCAGCTTGACTGCAAGGTGAGGTAGTTATCCGCTCCGATCACGTGGACTTTCCCCCATCGTTCGCTGAAGTTGATGACTGCGCGGCCCTTCCAGCCCGGGTTAGGGCCACAAGTGACCGTTTCGCTACGAATATTGCATGCAGTCCATGACTTATTGATCCCGACATCGATCGCCATTTCGCCGATTTTTATCGGCATTCCCCACTGCGCACCGATGTTAAAGCTGGTGGTGTGGCATGACGAATGGCCTGTCGTTAACGCCACGGTTCCACAGCTTCCTCCAGAGCCACCGAAACAATAGTGCCAGTCCGATCCGTCCAAGGAGTAGCCGTGCTGGCTTTTGCCGATCCAACCCAAGAACCGGGTGTTAAGCGTCTGCGCGCTGACGGGGCCGTTATAAACGTCCAGCCAAGCAGCTATGAGCAGAATTAATATCTTCTTTGATGCCACGGAAGATTCCTCTCTTGGTTTGGGTTAAGGCTACGCTGATCAAGCCGCGTAAATGCGACTTGTTGTGACCAAGGCATGCATAAATTCTCGAGATCGCGAATAACCGCCCAAAAAGCGGGTTCTGTCGCAGTAAGAGCGAGAGGTCGGCCAAGTCCGATATGGTATGGATCCCTTATCCAGCCACTGAATAGAATTGCTGTGCGGGAGTTTGACCAACGCCGCCATCGTCCATCTGCCCCTTGACGATCATGTGCATAACTTCGATGCCGCCCAACAGGATGCGGGCACAACGAAACCTTTTGAACCCAAGCATCGGTCGAGTTCGGCGCTTGATCGCCCGATGATCCTGTTCGAGAGGGTAGGGTCGAGAACTGGCGCGCACACGGTAGGCTCCGGTGGTCTCTCCACCGCTTTCGCGGTGGTCCTCAGTCCGGCTGCCATAGTCACGTTTCCAACTCCCGCCACGTCAAACCGTGCATGCGGTTTTTTCCCGCACACGGCTTTCCTGTCTGCTTCATGTCAAGGTTTATGGAACCCGGTAACCATTAAACAGTCCCAGTTTCCTAGCTTTGTCAAGTTAACGAACGTAGACTGTACGCGTACCGGTATTGGTAACGGTAGTTATCCTTATTAAATAGCCTTACCGATTGAGGCAGTTCCAGTCCAACCGTACCATGTGGCGAATGGTTCCGAAAGTGCGGCACGGTGACTTGCCGCTTTCATTCGATGTCTGGGTAAAGCAAAGTGCTGCCGGATAGCTGCGTAGCTGGTCAGTGACGATCCTGCGCGGCACCGGTTTGATCGCAGCACTCACTGGAAGAAGCGCTTGGCTGCGGCCTTGTCGCGTCGTTTTTGCACCAGAACGTCGAGTTCAGTGCCATGCTCATCGACCGCGCGCCACAGCAGATACGGCTCCCCGCGACACGAACATCTCATCCAGATGCCATGTGTTGCCCCGCGCCGTCTTTGCACGCTGGGCGAATTCAGCGCCGAACTTGTCGCACCAGCAACGGATTGTTTCGTACGTGACGACGACACCACGCTCGAGCAACAACTCCTCGGTATCGCGCAGGCTCAGGCTGAATCGGAAATGCCAGCGAACCGCGCAGCTGATGACGATGGCAGGGAAAGCGGTGACCGTGATAAAGCGACTTTCTTTTCTTCATCGCTTCATTCTACCCCGCTCCTGCGTCACCCTAACAGAGCCCGCGGATCACATGCCCCTTTTCTTTGGCTAGCTGAGCACACTTAATGGCTAGCGTACCACTACCGACAATAACACTAGACACTTTTGATAAGGTTGAGCGCTTATTCGCCCCATGATCCAGGCGCACCAAAGGAATACAATGCGACATCTCAATCTCCCAGCCAAGACCGGGGGCATCTGGCCAAGCGCGCCGCCGTTACGACGACACCAGTCACGATAAGCATCGAAGTCAATGCCGACCACTGAAATGCGGGTTCGCGAACACTATCGAAAGGCTAGTGCGTTGACAAGTTCCCGGCGACTCACGAACATAGACCCCTTGTTGCTGATGTCGCGATTTCCCCCATACCCGCCAGAGCGGGCAAGCGTTCGCATGCACGTCAAGTCCACGCCATCTCCGAGAATAAGCTGAGCGCGCCGCTTCAGATCACGATTGCCGCCCGCAGATGCCTCACCCCAGCCAAGCTACCGATCAAGAAAGACTTTGTGCGCGCACAACCAAAAATCAAAACACTACGGGCCGCACGACATTTGCTACCAACGTACCACCAATCGCGAATCGAATGGATATCAATTGTTTTTTCGATATCCATTCGAGTTTCTAATATCGCCCAGTTCTAAGGTTTTTAACAGCACCGGAGTTGGCGGGGTTTTGTCGCATTAGCGCGGTCAAGTAAAATCGTCGACCACAACGTATGACAAGCATGATGGCAAAGACGAAGACGCCGAGCAAGATGCTGCCCGCCGGCATTGGCAAGGTATTGAAGCGGCTGCACTACCCGCTGGACGTGATCCTGCTGTGCGTCCGGTGGTACGTGGCGTACTCATTGAGCCTCCGTAACCTCGAAGAATGAAATGAACGCGTCCCACCCCGTGACCGATCTTCACGGGTCAACGGCATCGATGTGCCCAAGTGGCAAATAGGAAGCTTTCCAAGGCGACCGGAGGATCCAGTGATGAATCGTACAGCAGTCGGTATGGACATCGCGAAAAACGTGTTCCAGTTGCATTACATCGATCAGGAAACCGGCGAGATCTTGAACAAGCCGATCAAGCGAGCAAAGTTCCTCGAACACTTCGCGAACCTTACGCCGTGCCTGATCGGGATGGAAGCGTGCGGTGGTGCGCACCACTGGGCTCGGCAACTGACGACGATGGGCCACGAGGTGAAGCTGATGCCGGGGGGAGTTTGTGAAGGCGTTCAACATCCGAAATAAGAACGATGCGGCGGAGGCCCGGGCGATCTGGCTGGCAGTACAGCAGCCAGGCAAGCCGGTAGCGGTAAAAACCGAGATGCAGCAAGCGATGCTTGGGCTGCACCGGATGAGGCAGCAACTGCTCAAGTTCCGAACGATGCAGATCAATAACCTTCGAGGACTGACGGAATACGGCGAGGTACATATGCGAGCATGCTCTGCCCGTCATCCTTATCGCGACAGAACCCGGCGGTTCGTATTGACTTGTCCGGGAACGACAAGGAAAAAGGGCTGTCGGCCTCTGAGAGAATGTTCCTGATCGGGTGTGATTTCTTCAATGATATTGAAAAAGCGGTCTACAATATTGAGCAACTGGTACCTGCCACCTAAATCATCAGGTGATGCGACGGCTAGGACCATCTCGTTATACAGAAGTAGCGCAGTAGCAGCCGTTTATCCTAAAGCGCATTGAGCGATGCACCGGCGTGACCGGGGTTTGCCAGAATTTCGCGCTTACTCTCGACTTTTCGAATGCGGATTCGTAATGAGCCGGGGTCATGGGTGGACGAGGAATTTGAAACACTGGATCTGGGCGACCCGAGGCGGGATCGTCGTGCGAAGGAACTGCTGAAGCGGTTCGCCGCGCGTCCCACGGCGAGTATTCCGGGTGCCTGTGAGGGCTGGGCCGAGACCATGGCGGCATACCGGTTTCTGGGTAATGAGTCACATTGACTGGCGCGACATGATGCACCCGCACTGGGATCGCACCGCTGTGCGCATGGGCGAGTTACCGGTAGTCCTGTGCGTGGCTGACACGACCGAGCTGAACGTCAACGGGCAGGATATCGAGGGCGCCGGCCCGCTCAGTTATGAAGCGCAGGTAGGCATGTACCTTCACGCTACATATGCGGTCACACCGGATCGCGAGGCGCTGGGTGTCATGAACGCCTGGATGTGGGCGCGCGCCGCGCGACGATAACGGCCGGCGTGGCGGCGTCTGCGAAAGCGTACGATGGATAGAACGTTAAAGGAGATCGTGGCGCAGCAGGCGGCGGCCATGCCGGGCACGCGGCTGGTATATGTGGCCGATCGCGAAGGTGATATCGCCGCGCTCATGCAGCGTGCGCAGGAGTTGGGCGAAGCGGCTGACTGGCTGATCCGCTCCCAGCACAATTGGGCACTCAAGGGCGAAGCAAAACCGTGGGAGACGGTACACGCGAGCGAGGTGCTCGGTCATGTCAGCTTCGTGCTGCCCGGGCGGGGTCGCCAGAAGGCGCGTGAAGTGAAGCAGGAACTGCGAGCACAGCGCGTGAAGTTACCCGGGCGCGGCGGCGTCGAACTGAGCTGCATTGAGGCATGTGAAGTGGATGCGCCCACTGGCGTGAAGCCCGTCGTCTGGCGCCTGCTGAGCAACCGCGAAGTGCCGAATGCACATGCCCTCACCGAACTGATCGACAGGTACCGCGCGAGGTGGGAGATCGAGATGTTCTTCAATGTGTTCAAGAACGCCTGCCGGGTTGAAACGTTGCAGCTCTCGCAGATGGAGCGCGTGGAGAAGGCGCTTGTACTGTATATGGTGGTGTCCTGGCGTATCGCACGGCTCATGCGGCTGGGCAGGACCAGCCCGGACCTGGATGCTTCGCTGTTATTTGAGGCTGACGAGATACACGGCGCTCACGTGCTCTCAAAGAAACCCCGCCCGAAAAAGCCACCGACGCTTAACCAGATGATACGGATGATCGCGTCACTGGGCGGATTCCTCGGGCGCAAGGGCGATGGTGAACCCGGCGCGAAGATACTGTGGATTGGCATGCAGCGTGTCATGGATGCGGTGATCACCATCCAGATCCTGCGTGACGGGTACGACACTTCTGTATATCGAGACGGGCCAGGACGCCGTCGCTATTAGAACTCCGTTGTCGAAGATATGGCTTGACGACCTATATGGCAAATTCACGGGATACATATGATATCGGCACTTCTAGGTAAGGTTGCGTTTGACGAGCAACGACTGGCCAAGGACCTAGCACTGTTAGAACAACATCCTCCCGCACCGGAAGTGTATTCGGAGTTTCGAGTTGGCACATTCCATACATACAATCTAAGAAACCCTTGTTCGGAGGTAAACGATACGAGGCTCAATGCGGGAAACAAAGATGCAGGGTCTACGTCGCTCGGTGTGCAACTGACTTATCTCGATGAACTGCTCAACGTTCTCTTCGAGCCTTCTGCAATTCGTATGGTACGTGTGATGAAAATTCACGCGGGCATGCCATTCCCGAACCGGGATATGGTGGAGTTCGGCGAGGCTGGACGCAAGTTCACGCGAGTCCCACGTCATGCTCAAGACGAATCCAACTGCATTGCACTCGGAGTCGTCCGATGTCTTTCGAATGGAAGCGGAAGACATCGGGTTTCTGCATGTACATGGGACACATGCTGCGATCAATCGCGAAGCCGGCCCGCGATATACGATGGTGGTCGATTTGAACGAGAAGTTCGATCTTCGCTCATTGTCTACGCGACCCGGTGTCAGACCATCCACGCCGACAATGATAAGGCGCAGCGAGCTTACTTATGAGGAAATCGATGAAAAAACTGGTCAGCCGACAAAATGTACTTGATTTTTCCAGTTTTTTTCGAAATTGCGTTTTTACAAGAAAATTTCAGTTGACCACTCGTCATCCATGACCAGGGAATTTTTCTCTGGCACCAGCGAGGAAGCAACAGCAGAGATTTTGACGAGCGATTTCCTCTAAACGAACGCTGGATGTGGTGCTAGGCACTGTTCCGGTAATCAATGCATCGTCGAGATACTGGTCAGTGAAGTATTGAAGTAGCCTCAACCTTAAAGGATTCCAAGATGTATGTACTTGGTATTAACGCCGCTTACCACGAATCTGCCGCTTGTCTTATCAAGGATGGGCAAGTCGTAATGGCGATCGAAGAGGAGCGTCTAAATCGCATCAAGCATGGGAAACTCGCCAGTCCCGGGACGACGGGCGAGTTGCCATGGCTCGCGATCAATAAGTGTCTCGAGGCTGCGGGCATCACGCTTGCCGACTGTGAGCACCTCGGTTACTCCTTCAGCCCTGAAATTCTTCAAGAGGGTGTGGCACAATGGCGGGATACGAACGACACGCCTCACGTGTGGCCGCTGGAGAAGGATAGCTACCAGACAATCGAAGGGGGGCTGGACTTCATTGATGGGGTGCTGTCCGCGCGCAGGCAACTGATTGAGAACGCCGGATTCAGGGGGACCTTCCACTTTCTGCCGCACCACGATTGCCACGCCGCAAGCGCCTTCCACGTGTCGCAGTTCGATAAGGCCGCGGTGCTCGTGATTGACGGAATCGGGGAATGGGCGAGTACTTCGCTGTACTACGGAGAGGGCACGCAACTGCGCAAAGTGCACGATTTTATTTTTCCGAATTCACTCGGGTTTGTGTGGGAGAAGCTGTCAAAATATCTTGGCTTTAGCCAGTACGATGCGTCCAAGGTCATGGGTCTCGCCGCCTATGGCGACGCTACCAAAACCATTGACCTATTTGCGAAGATTGTGACTAGCAAGCAAAACATGAGCGTCGATCTGGCCGTGCTGCGTCATGAATCGCCAGACTTTTCTCCGTTGGAGACGCTTTTCGGCCTGCCAAGGCGCTATGAACCTGTGGACTTCAACGTCGAGAACTGGCAGGCCTACGTGAATGTCGCAGCTGGCCTGCAGTTGCTGACCGAACAGGTGCTCGTAGAAATCCTGCGTCGTTTCGATTATCAAACCCATCGCAACTTGTGCATGGCCGGGGGCGTCGCGCTAAATTGTGCAGCTAATGGCGCGATTGTGCGTGAGAAGCTGTTCGACAATATCTTTATTCAGCCGGCCTCCAACGATGCTGGCACCGCGATGGGGGCTGCATTCCTGATTTGGAATCAAATGCTTGGTCGGCCGCGGGACTATGTGTTTACGAACGCCTACCTCGGCCCGAGCTACACTGACGATGAAATCGAGGCGGTGCTTTCTCGCACGAACCTGAACTACAACAAGGTGGAAGTTGCGGGGAAAGCCGCGCAGCTTATCGCTGATGGCAACATTGTCGGTTGGTTCAGTGGTGGGATGGAGTGGGGGCCGCGTGCGCTTGGTGCGCGTAGCTTGCTAGCAGATCCACGCAACAAAGACATCCGCGAATTGATGAACGTCAAGGTGAAGCATCGCGAACTTTACCGTCCGTTCTGTCCAAGCATTCTCGGAGAACGTGCAGAGGAATGGTTCATCGGAAGTACCGACGTGAATGCAGGAAAGTACATGCTTACGACGTCAGTGGTCCACCCCGAAAAGGCGGGTGCGATCCCGGCGGTCGTTCATTTTGACCAAACTGTACGTGCGCAGACGGTTTATCGGGAGGATAACCCTGAGTACTACCGCTTGATTTCTGAGTTCGAGGCACTCACAGGCGTTCCGCTGCTGCTAAACACTTCCTTCAACGACTCGGAGCCGATTGTGTGCAGCCCTCAGGACGCCATTAATACATTTTTGAAGACCGACATCGACTACCTCGTGCTTGGCAACTACCTCGTTGAGAAAAACCCAGGTTACACCTGACATCTGCCCTGAGACCTGGCCGTACATGGGGTTGTAAGCCGGAATCGCCGAAATTTTGGAAGTCCTTTGATTTCAGGTGGTTAGAGAAGGTCGAGACCCGCAAGCATGGCTGCGATGTCGATCGGGTTCTCGTTGCGAAACGTGTAATGCCCGAGCCCGGCTCGCGACGCCTGCCGAACCCGGGGGTTCCCGGATGCCGATGCGCTGGCCGCGCTGCGTGGCTGGTATGCAGGCCTCAGTTCACGTGCAACCGTCCTGCGCTACCTGCCTGGCCTTAAGGCGCCGGGCCAGTCCGCACGTGGCATGCTCGGCCGCATCCGCCGGCAGCTCATTGCGTTCGCCGAAAGCCGCCATCGACTGGATCTGGCGGCGGTATTCCAGCACACGCGCCAAGAGCGGCAGGGGCGAGCCAAGGCAGTTGAACACGCGCTCAGGACGTTGCCCTCGTTGACTGCGCCACAGCCCCAGATCAGCGACGACATTGAATGGTGGCTCGCACCCCGGACCGCGAATGCCCTGCGTGCACACGGCATCCATACGCTCTCGGAACTGACCGTACGCATCCGGCGACGGCGCGGATGGTGGCGAACGATCGAGGGGCTCGGCGCGATGGGGGCTCGGCAAGTCGAAGCATTCTTCGCCGAGCATCCGCTGTTGACCGAGCGCGCCCGCGCACTGGTCGCGGTCACCCAGCCACGCAGCATCGTGCCGTGGGAAGAGTTGCGCCTGCCGCACGAGGTCGATGGCTCGCAGGGCAGTTTCCGGGCGCCGCGTAATGCCTGCACGCTGAACGTGACGAACGATTACGAGGCGGTACAGGCGTGGCTTGCGCTGCGAAACAGCGACGACGCAGCGCGCCTATCGCAAGGAGGCCGAGCGGCTGATCCTGTGGGCGATCGTCGAACGCGGGCGGGCGCTGTCGTCACTGACAACCGACGACGCGATCGCCTACCGGGCGTTCGTGAGACGTCCGACGCCGCGCGAGCGCTGGGTCGGGCCGCCGCGGCCGCGCGATTCCGTCGAATGGCGCCCCTTTACGGGCGCCCTGTCAGCGCGCTCAGCAGCCTACGCACTGACGGTGCTCTCGGCGCTGTTTCGCTGGCTGATCGAGCAGCGTAACGTGCTCGCCAATCCGTTTTCCGGCGTCAAGGTCCGAGGCCACGCCTCGCAGCCAGCGCTGGACACGACGCGCGGTTTCACCGAGGGTGAGTGGCTGCAGGTCCGCGCGATTGCCGACGGCCTCGAATGGTCCTATGGCTGGTCGGAGCCAGCGGCGCAGCGGCTGCGCTTCCTGCTTGACTTCGGCTACGCGACGGGTCTGCGCGCGAGCGAACTGGTCGGCGCCGAGCTCGGCAGCATCCGCGTGGACGGGCACGGTGATCACTGGCTGCATCTGGTCGGCAAGGGCAGCAAGCCCGGCAAGGTGGCACTGCCGCCGCTCGCGCGTACTGCGCTCGATCAGTACCTTGCACAGCGACGCCTGCCTGTCACGCCACAACGCTGCAACCCGAAGACATCACTGGTCGCGAGTCTGGGCGAAGACGGCGACGCGGGTATCGCGGGTTCGCGTCTGGGGCGCGTCATGCGCCGCTTCTTCGCACAGGCAGCCGACGTGATCGAGGCCGATCATCCGGTAGCTGCCGAAAAATTGCGCCGCGCGAGTCCGCACTGGATGCGCCACAGTCACGCGAGCCACGCGCTCGCTAGCGGGGCCAAACTGACCAGCGTGCGCGACAACCTGCGCCATGCATCGATCGCGACGACATCGATGTACCTGCACGGCGACGAAATCCAGCGTGCGAGGGATATGGATCAGGCCTTTGCCGCCCGAAAATAGCCGCTAACCTATTGAATTCGAAGAATTTCGAAAAAATCGGCGGTTCCAGCTTATAACCCCTACAAGCGAATGATTTCGTTGGCATCCCAATGGCCGTGCCACTTTCAATCCTCAGGTCCAAGACCGCTGAGGCGAGAAATTTTTCAAGCGCCAGAGCGAGTACGATCGCCAACGCGCAAGGCATTGACTTCACTGCTTTCGTTAGCGCCTGAACGACGGCGACGCTCAGCGACCGGCGATGACACTGCGCCGGTCTCCCACACGAATCTTGCGGGCTTGCGTTCAACGAAGGCAAACAGAGGTGGCGCCGGAATTTCGGACAAGGTCGGTAAGTGGAACGGTCGGGGCCTGAGCTGGTCATAGGGACCAGCAAAAGGAACCCAAAGATGGCAAAAAGAAGCGGCCGGTCGCATAGCCCGGCAT
>NZ_JBFPKF010000047.1:0-11363 GCF_040948685.1 Paraburkholderia sp. BR14374
CTTGCTCATGGTGGATGGTTTGTTGTTTGCTGGTTTCCGACTTCGACAATCAGATTCTCAGCTGAAACCTCCACCGCCTTCAATTCCCCGCCCCAGATCCCCCGTACACCACTTCCGACTTTAGCTCTCGGCGCATGGGTTGGATCCCTGTTGTGTGTGCATGATGCTCTCCTTTGAGCACGCGTTGACAAGCTGATTTTACGGATCGGCTCGCCCACGTTCCTGCTACGTAGGATCTAACACCCTCTAGCTGACAGGACACTTCGTCACGGAGCCTTACGATAGAGCTGCACGAGACCTTTGAACAGCTCGTCGAGATATTCGATGTCGCCTTGGGCCCGACCTTCATGAGTTTGGCCCATTCCGATGCTGCAGCCTGATAGTTGAATGGACTGGGATTCGATGAGCTTGTGAAAAGTTGCAATTGCGTGTTCACGGACGCCAAGTTCGTTTAATGGCATTTAAATACCCGTTCTGGTGTAGTTGAGGAAATGGCAAACTATCATGAAAATTGCGGCGAGTCGATGCGACGGCTTGACGCCGACGAAAAGGGTGTGAATCGAACTCACCCACCTTGGCGGCGCTCTAACCCGAGCGGGTCCTAGACGGATGCTGCGGACCCCGTCAGCATCGGCGCGGGTTATTCCGTATTTGAAATCTGATTTCGGTTTTAGTTGATGTGCCATTAGCGTACATCAAACATAGGCCAATTTAACGAAAACAAAAATGATTTTCAATGCTTTCTGGTGAACCTGTAATTCCTTAATATGCGCGATGATACAATTCAAACTCCATCATAAAGGTTGGGGGACGACAATGCGCATTGAGGTTTTCTGCATCAGCAAGACCAATAAGGAGAGTAGGCACGAGGCCATTTCCCATATCGGCGGAAAGAATGCCGACGGGAGTAGGTGGAAGATCAGCCAGAAAGACGCTATTAACGGGATTGAAACGGGTAAGTGGAACTTCTATGTTGGCGGAAATGGCCAGCATGCTGATGTGCTCGGCTGGCAAACCCCGCAAGGCCAGAAATTCCTCAGGACCGGGTGCGACGAAACCACTGCGGACGATCTTCTCAGCCTGCCCGAGTGCCCAATAAATGCCTCTCCTTGTTTCTGATTGCGGGAGTTTCCGGTATCGGTCAGCGCCGCGCGTCTAGTCTGCGGCGCTAAACACCGCGGACGTGCGACACAAGGCCCCGAACGTTCCCGCCAAGGATCGTGCGGTCGGGGCCTTTCTCTTAACGAAGCGGCTTCACGCGCTCCGGTTTCCTGCGGTAAATCCTTTCCGTTACCTTCCCGTCTGCATGGGCCAGAAGTGCGTTTGCGTGCTCGAGCGTCTCTGCATCGGTGGCGCATTTCGCCCGCAAGTCGTGTTCGGTGAAGTGCTCGTTAACCTTCGTCTCTTCACGAGCGCGCTCCATGAAGTTGCGCCACATCGTTTCCCATCCGCCGGCGCGGCCATTGTCGTTGAAATTGAAATAGCATTCGCCGCTTCGATTGCAGAACAGCCACGGGGCGATCGACACCGGCCGCACTTTCTTTGCGAGCGCGACTGCTTCCCGTAGCTCGGCGGTCCACTCATAAATCAGCCGCTTGCCCGTCGTGTGTTCGGTCTTGCCGGGCGTAACGTGAATGCCCTCCTACTGCAGATCGGACATCGTCAGGCGCAGCAGATCGCCCCGGCGCAGTCCCGTCAGCAGCTTGATCCGCATGTATGTCTGGGTCGCGAACACGCTGCCAGTCTTGCGGCGCGACTCTAGTGACAGGCATTCGACGATCTTCCAGTCCTCGATATAGCGCGTGCGCGGCTTCTGACCTTCGAGTCGGACTTCTCGCTTGAACAGATGTCGGTCGAGATAGCCCCACTCGACGGCCTTCGTATCGGCATGTGAAAGGACTTCTATCTCGCGCTTCGCCGCGGTCTTCGCCGAGCACTTGTCGATGCACTGGTAGACATGGCGCGGTTTCAGCGACGCCAGCGGCATGGCGCCGAGCACGGCGCGCAGCCTCTTCATCGCAACAGCGTTGTGCGCCTGTGATGTGACCTCCTTCTTCGGCACGACTTCGAGCGCATACCGGTCGAGTAGATCGCCGATCGTCTTTGCGTCGTCGAGCGTCTCCAGCCGGGCTGGCCCATGCCTTGTATGCTTCCGGAAGAGTCTTGCCCAGGCGAAACTGCTTCTTCCCATCCCATGCAGCCTCGAACCCTTCGGGAACGCGGTAGTTTTAGGCCCCGTGAATCTGACGCCAGCGGGCTGGGAGGCGCTTGTTCTCTTTGTTTCTGGCCTTCGGCATTAGAAACCTTAACAAAATGAATAAAGGGGCTGTTTACTCTCGATGAATCCTGTTAACTTTTCATTGTTTCGACGACGAATAGGACATGGCTAAACCCATACTCATTTTGTTAACGCCTCTTAGAAGGTGTTATGCACTTTTGTTAAGGGCTGCAAAGTGGACGAGCATAAGGACGGAGAACACGACGAAATGCAGACCAGCCAAGGTTTCGGGCAATCGCTCGTAGTCTCTGGCCAGTCGGCGGAAGCGGTTGAGCCAGCCGAAACTGCGCTCCACCACCCAACGACGCGGCAACAGTACAAGGCCTTTTTTTGCCTCCGGCAACCTGACTACGTGAAGCTCGATGCCTTCATCGCGCGCGGCCTGTGCAGGCTCTTCGCCGGTGTAGCCCTGGTCAGCGAACGCGATTCTCACGGTGTGCCCCGTGACCTGCTGGACCTGCCTCGCCAGTTCTCCGACCTGTGCACGCTCCTGTTCGTTGGCCGGCGTCACATGCACCGCAAGCAGTTGTCCCAATGTATCCACCGCCATGTGCACCTTGCTGCCTTTCTTGCGCTTGTACCCGTCGTAATCCGCGCGTGGACCGCTCTGGCACGTCGACTGCAGCGTGCGGCCATCCAGGATGACTGCACTGGGCTGCCCCCGGCGATCCTGCGCCACCCGGATAATCGAACGCAGATCATTGACCATGGCCTCGAAACAGCTTGCCTGAATCCAGCGCTGCGTCTGCTCGTAGACCGCCTCCCACGGCGGGAAGTCATTGGGCAGCAGACGCCACGGTGCGCCCGCGCGGACAATCCAGCGCAAGGCGTTGAACATCTCGCGCAATTCGTAGCGACGCTGAGGCGCCTCCTGGTTCATCATTGTCAGGTACGGAGCGGCAAAGTACCACTCTTCATCCGATACATCCGTTGGGTAAGGTCTGCGCTCTTTCATTCCGCCAGGGTACCAGGTCTGGCCGAAAGTTCATAACACCTTCTAGGCTGCGCTCCGATCGGGCATAGCTTCCGGCGGCGCGCTGCTTTCGCCGGCGCCGAGTTGCTGTTCAACGTGGCGCCGCGAGAAGACGAGACGACCGTCGGCGCACCTTGTGCTCGATCCCCATCGCGCGGAGCGCTGCCTCTTGAGATGCGCGCTTGCTGCGGCCGGTCAGTTCGACCAGCTCGGCGGCGGAAAGAAACATAGACCCGATCATCAGATCCTCCAGTGTTTACGCGTGGTTTCGATCATTCGTTGAGCTGCTTCAGTCATACTTTCTTTTTTCGCTATCGGGAAGCTTCGAAATGACAACGGGTGAGTGGGTAATCGCGTCGCGACTTTTGCGGGGCCGATTTTTGCCGTGCAAGCGCAAAAGTCGATCGAACTCAGTAAAGACTGGGCGGCGACAATTAGCTTGTCCGCCGGCCACGCTGCTTGACGCTCTCTAAAAGACTCTGAAAACAGAAAGCAAGCGCTCTTCCGAACGCTTATGGCGACGTGCGGCGCGCGGCTTTCTCGGGAGCATGTTGGCGCCCTGAATATGATCGACCTTACTTAGAGCGGCTAACACAACCTGGACATCAAGCCATAGGTTTCGTATCCTGGGCGCATGTCGAGAAGAAAAATCAGCAACGAACTGTGGGCGGCGCTGGAACTGTCGATTCCGGCATTTACGCCGTCACCCAAAGGCGGCCGTCGGCGCACAGTTGGCGACCGCGCAGCACTGAACGGCATCCTGTATGTCCTGCAAACGGGCATCCCATGGGAAGACCTGCCGCAGGAACTGGGTTTCGGCAGCGGCATGACATGCTGGCGACGGCTACCAGACTGGCAGGCCGCAGGCGTGTGGGAGCAACTGCATCTGGCAATGCTTCGCCGGATGCGTGAGCACGACCAGATTGATTGGGAACGGGCGAGCCTCGATGCTGCCAGTGTTGCCAGCCCCCGGGGGGGCCAGGAAACCGGCCCCAACCCGACAGACCGGAGAAAGCTCGGGTCGAAACGGCACATCGTTGTAGACGCGCGCGGCATTCCACTGGCCATCACGGTCACGGGCGCCAACCGACACGACTCGATGGCATTCGGGCCCACGCTCGATGCCATTCCGGCAGTCTCGGGTCTGAATGGCCAGCCCCGCAAACGCCTGGACAAGTTGCGTGCGGACAAGGGCAATGACTTTGCCCGCTGTCGGCGTTACCGGGAGCAGCGCGGAATCACGGCCCGTATTGCCCGTCGCGGCGTGGAAAGCAAGGAGCGGCTCGGGCAGCATCGCTGGGTGGTCGAACGCACGCATGCATGGTTTGCCGGTTTCGGCAAACTGCGCATTCGTTTCGAACGGCGTCTCGACATTCATAGTGCTTTGCTTTCCCGGGCTGCTGCCGTTATCTGCTCGCGCTTCGAGAGGGTAGCCGCGTTCCCTCTCAGAAACGCGGCCCCTGAAGAACCGTACGTGCGAGTTTCCCCGCATACGGCTCGCGCACGGCGTTAAGCATCGTGCTGATGCCGGCTGCGTCTGTGCATACGTAACCTTCGCTAGCGTCGCATCGTCGATTCGTCCCGAAACCGGGACAAGGGCGCTGAGCCGTAGACCAACCGGCCTCTCACAAGCTTCCCTTCGGCGAACCCCAGATGCGGACTCACGACAGCCGCACCACACGCACGTCAGCACCCTTTCAGGTCGAGGCAAATCTTGAACCCCTATATTGCCCGTTACAGGCAACCCTTCGCTTCTTGCGCGTTCTCACTCCCGCTTTCCCAACAGTATTCCTCGCGGTTTACCTGCCGCCGTTTCCCTGACGCGAAACGATGGCGGGAAATCGGGGTTCCCGCGTTTCCATCTCCACCGACCCGAGCACTTCTGGGCCTGTCCGGTTAGCACCTGCCTCTTCCCCGATGGCGTTTTGACGACGTGCGTGCGCCCACATCAAAAAGGCGCAACCAGCCATATACCTTTTGGTCAGAGTCAACAGCAGCTTGGGCTCTTTCACAATAACGAGGATTCTGTCAGCAGTTCACGTACGTTGTGCATGCGGAACTTGCCTGGCCCCCACACCGCACGGCTGCGGGCAGTGTCGATTCCTTCCCGGTTGCCCGGGTGAACCGCCTTAACGGAGGTTACGTTGTCCCCGGAGCTTCGCACCCGACCGTTACCAATCGCGCGCGTCCGGGTAGGCAACTGCTGGTCGTACAGCAGGTCACGGCTTCAAATTCCCATATTCAGGTACTTGAATGTGACAAGGCAGAGAAGAGCTTTGCCATCTACTCCATTGCCGATTTACGTCCGGCGGACGGCGACACGCGTCGCACTTGATGACTTGTGTTAGCGGCTCTTACTATGGGCCGGTCCGTCTTGGACGGAATCAGCGTAGCAAGGCTGAACAGGCCGTTTTGGACGCAGGGAAGGAATATCTCGACCATCTTTCGACCGGAGAGCCGACGCAAGAGGCCGCTAAATCTGCTTCCTACGGGAGCAGGGAAGAGCTTTTTATCAACCTCCTCGTGGTTCTCGCTCGAGGGCGTCTCGTACAATGGCACATTGCCGATGATGATCGCGGCGACCGACGTGCCGAACCTTGACGCGACCGTGCCGGTGCAGGGTATTAGCAACGGCTACGACCATTTCCTTACAACGGCGTCGATGAGGTATTGATCCGGTTGGGTCCGTACATGGACCAGCAAGAGGCGGCTGCCCGCAGGGCGATCTGCGAACTGGCGCGATTCAAGGCGGTGGCTGACTCTGATGACGTCACTTACACCTACAACGACTTCTGGTAGGCGGGCAATGGCTGTCGCTCGTCGACTAGATCGAAGCGGCCAAGCTGATCACGCAGGCTGGTAGGGCCAATACGGATGCTGCAGGCGTGAACGATGAGACAATCGCCACATTCGGACAGAACCTGCCGGGCAATCGGTACAAACTGATACGCTTCACACCATGCTCTTCGCAATGCGGTTTTTGTTAAGGCCATGTCACTCATCCCTAGCTGGCCGGTTGACGACCATCGTCAACCGGATAACGCCCCGTTCGCGCCGGCCTCATCGCAAGGGCTTCCACACCACTACGGACGGCTCCCCCGCGTCGCGGCATCGGAGTTTTTCGTCATGGAGTTTGTCCCTTGTTTTTCCAGCCATCAGGTCCGTAAGTCGGACCGGTTCGCAACTAACGATAACCCTTACTTGAACAGCAGCGCTTCGATATCAGATAGACTGAGCCGAAACCTGAAGCATAGGACATCGCGCAACTGATGACCGCCGCTGGGAAGCGATGACCGTGGGTCACGGCGATCTCGCATCCTAAGCACGCGATCGTACTCGGTCAATTCAGCAATGTCACAGTGCCTCTCTGACTGCTCAGAGCCCAACTGATAGATTAGGTTCCATTCTCATTCTCCTTCGCGAATACGGGTGGATACTTCTGCGATTGTCATTTCACCGATGTGACGCGAAAGCGAATGAAAGAACATTTCATCAAAGAGCTCTTCCAATTCCTTGAAAGCTCTTGCTGGACTCTCCTCAACGAAAGCGTAGGCTTCTTCGTGAGCAAGGTCGAGAAGTTTATGAATCTGTCTTTTACGCATCCTGAACAGCGTATCAACTAAAAACAAAGGTGCACACTGATTAAATGGCTGCACTTCTGCGCTCTAACACATGCGAGCATTGCCACCAGCCGCTTCGCTGGCAGTTTGACCACCCCGTTTCTTCGGTACGCATATGAGCAATTTCTGTATGGTTTGCAACGCAATTCACCGCCGAAGCGACGCAGCAGCGTGGCCTCGCGATTCAGCGTCAAGCCTTATTGTCGCATGCGCGACCTTGCAAAGGTTGCAGACGGGCAAGCGTGTCTAACCGGCTCGCGCTGCGCGACAGGCACACCTCGGGGTCAAGTCCACTTGTTCTCTTGTCCCGATTTGCGAATCTACTCCGTACCTGCACTACAGCAGTAGGCGAGGAGGAATACATGGTTTCCGGTGTCGGTCCTGACGATTGAGCGGATATCCGCGTTGAGCTTCGCCATCGCCGCAGACACGTAGTCGGGGGCCGGCAGCTTGTCGGTATTGAAGTCGTGGACAACCACGGCAACGGCGTTGTTGTCCTTCGTCATTGGATGAGCGAGAACTCGATCTTCTTCCGCGAACCTTTGTTCCCGCGTCGCTACTGCACCAACCCGTCCGCTGCAGTATCCGTGAGTACCTGACATCACATGAATCGTATTACCATCACCGCTCAGCCCCGCAGCGATAGTGTTGAGAGCGGCCGCGACGTCGTTCACGCCACACAGATCATGGAATCCCCAAATTTGCACGGCATCGGGAGTACCGCTGGTAATGTTTACAAGTGTTGCCACGATGTTCTCCAATGTTTCGAAAAGGGCCCATTTGATGATCAACCAACAATGACGGCTAAAGTGAGATGTCACTGCTCCGCCATTCCGCGCACAGCGACTACGCACGAGCCGCGAAAGGAAGCAGCCAGTTCAAGAAGCTTGCTCTGCGCGACTTAACGTTTTCCAGTAGTCAAAAGAGTAACCGAATTCATAGTGATTCGTGAGTGCCGGCGGGACGCTTGAAGCGGAGGACGACGGGCGACGGCACCCAAAAACGGGTTCGCCCCCACCGCAATCTTTAGAAGTTAGGCCGACGATACATATAGTCCCGCGCCCGACCGACGGCCATTCTCCGAAAGGCTGTCAAACGCGAAGTCACCTTGACGAGCATGTGCCTCATATCAACGAGTTTTGCTGCTTTGCCCGTTTCGTACCTGTGCCGTTGATCAGTACAGCAACAATCATGCTCAACACCGCTTAAAAGTAACGCCCCCCTGACCCTCCGTCAAAAGTTGCGCAGCAGTAAATCCCGGAAGGATTTTGCGAGACTGACAGACCGCCGCGTACTGAGCAGGCGACCAGCGGCGCTTTACAGCTAGCACTGCGACCAGCCCCATCCACACACGACCCTCTTGATTTTAGGCATGGACTCCCTATCGGTAGCAGATGGCCATCGAACCCGCGGTTCGTAGCACTGCTGCCACGATAACGACACTAACGTCATGGGTGCCGCCGCCCACCTCAACGCTGAACGCGCTCGAACTCTGCCACGTTTTAGCTAGAGTTCCGAAGACTAGCAGACTATAGAACAAATTGGCATTCAACATTTCTTATACTACTAGCCGCAAGTTCTTATCGACCGCTTTCAACGAGGCATAACCTTCGCGTGCGAGCCGATATAGGAATCCGATACAGATGGGGCCACGCAAACCGTGCCAGAGCGCCACATTCCTGCGGCGATTCGTTGGGACAACGGCTGACAATCGTCCAACCGTGCATGCTCGATGACATTGCCAGACGGATGAGACGCTTGTGCGCCGTGAGCGTACCACTGACGAGCCATGGAGGCCTGGAGTGCAACAAAGCCGCCCGGGTGGAATAGCCAGGATCAGATCTAATCTATGACGTCGAGGCCGGGTTGCAGCTGTGCAAAGAATCGGAGCAGCGACTATCAACAAGTAGCAGTAGCTAGATTTTTGGCGACCGCGCGGACCACCACTTGACTGTTTGATTTGCGCGGCGCGCAAACCAGCCAAAGAGTTCTATCGCATCCGAAGTGATTCAGAATTCAATCGGGGCTGCGTTGTATCGCCCTTCCAGACATCACAACATCGCAGCGCTTGGCGTTTCCTTGGTAGCACAGGCAAGCTATTGACAATGCTTTCAAGATCAGGCCAGATGCCGATCGGCGCGACACCTGATATTCATCTAGCTTGAAAATGCGGCGCAGCACCGGCACATCAATTCACCTTGCACCTAACGCTACGTCAGGCTTTAGCGTTGACGTACGTACCGGAGACGCAATGCAGTTAAAGATCGGTGAACTGGCAAAAAGAGCGGGGCTGAGCGTTCGTGCTTTACATCACTACGACGCGATCGGCTTGCTGTCTCCGTCGCAACGCACTGAGGGGGGAGCACGCCTGTACGGGCGTGGCGACCTGATCCGGCTGCATCGTATCGAGGCACTGAAACGGTTCGGTTATTCGCTTCCCGATATCAAAGCCAGCCTTGACGACCAACCGGCCAGTGCCCCGATAAATATTCTTCATCGGCAGATCGCCGAACTGGACGCGCAGGCTTCGCGGGCGAGGCGTCTCAGTCGCCACCTGAGACGCCTCGCCAAGATGCTGGCCGCCGGCAGCGAAACGCCCGCGATTGATTGGCTCAACACCTTGGAGTTGATGAGTATGTATCAAAAGCACTTGAACGAAGACGAACTCGACACGCTGTTTGCAACGGGCCCGGACGCGATTGCGCCGATGGATCCAATATGGGACGAGCTCATCGTTGAGGGTTCATAGCGCCATGCGGGAAGGGCTGTCTAGCGAAAGCAGTGTTGCCCAAGAGTTGGCTTGGCGCTGGGTTCGGCTCATGACCCGCATGACGAACAACGACCCGGCGCTCGGTTACAAGTTGATGAAGATTCAAACCGCGGAGCCACGCGCACAGCAGATTGTCGGCATTACGGCGGAGATGCTGATTTGGATAGACGAATCGTTTGCGCACGCGCGCTGCACACTTCTCGCCAGACACCTGAACCCGGCGCAAATGGACGAAGTTCGACACCGCCAGCTTAACGAAAAGAACAGGCGCGAATGGCCGCCGTTGGCGCTTGAGTTGCGGGCACACATGCAGGCCGGCGTCGCGGCCGACGCTGCGCCGGTACAGGCTCTCGTCGAGCGCTGGCAACAGCTTGTCCGTGAAAGCTTCTCTGGCGATGACGTGGTCTTGGAAGTGCATGTTCGAGACGCCTTGAACCAAGAGCCGGACCTGCAACTTGGGGTGGGGCTCGACGAGGCATTGTTGGCCTATCTGCATAAGGCACACATCGTTGGGCACGATGTGACGCCAACCGACGCCGGGCCCAAGCCTAGCGCCTTGATCGTGGCTAGACAACGGGCGGCGCACCAACTACTGGATCGCCCGCTGGTGCTTGATGATCCGCTCGCATTGGCCGTGCTAGGCAAAGCCGAGGCACAGGACCTACGCAATGGCCTCGATCGGTTCCGCCACCCGATATCGATGTGTAGGCGCAGCGCGCTGGTCGTACGCAGTAGGCTAGCTGACGACATTTGGACCGAGGCCGCCGAGCGGGGGGTGCGACAATACGTCGTGCTTGGGGCAGGACTCGACACCACCGCCTTCCGGCAGCACGACACGCCCGGGAGCATCTTCGAGGTTGACTTGCCGGCCACGCAGGAATGGAAACGAGCGCACCTGAATGAGGCGGGCATCCGCTTGCCGCAATCGTTGCGGTTCGTACCGGTCGACTTCGAGCGCATCAGCCTTGCCGAGGGCTTGACGCGTGCCGGATTCGATCCACTCGCACCGGCCTTCTTCAGCTGGCTCGGAGTAACCATGTACCTCGACGAGGCTGCGGTCGTTGATACTTTGCGGTTCATCGCGCGCTGCGCCAGAGGCAGCGCCGTGCTGCTGGAATACGCATTGCCAGTGTCCAGCTTGCCGCCGATGATGCGCGTCTTCGTCGAACAGTTGATGGCGCAATTCGCCGAGGGCGGCGAGCCGTGGAAAAGCGCGTTCGATCCGGCTGAGTTGGCTCAAATGCTGGTTACACTGGGCTTCAGCAGTTCCCACACTTGGACTATAGACCAGTTGAACCAAAGGTACTTTGCGAACCGCTCAGACGGACTGCAAATCGGAACAACACCGTCACGTCTAACTCTGGCCACGGTCTAATCGTCAGACTATGCCTCGCAATTACTTGTTTATCCGCCCCAGTCCGCGCAATGGTCAGCGCTACAAACGGCAAGGGCATCCCACAATCGCAAGGCTATACGAGTGGCAATGCGCCAGCGCAGCGATGCCACCGAGCCAAGTACGGGTCACCGCGTGCGCCGGGGAGCCGAGCAGGAAATCCTCGGGTGCGAGATGCACCGAGGATTTCAGGTTGTTTGCAGCTGTCACGGATCGGCGTAATCGAGCCGGGGATGATCGGCGTAATGAGGCCACCTGGAATGGCCCCGAAACGCGATTTCGAAGGGACTCAAGAATGCGTTTTTTTGCCTGATTTTGCAACCGCGTTT
>NZ_JBFPKF010000048.1:0-10993 GCF_040948685.1 Paraburkholderia sp. BR14374
GAAAACGCGGTTGCAAAATCAGGCAAAAAAACGCATTCTTGAGTCCCTTCGAAATCGCGTTTCGGGGCCATTCCAGGTGGCCTCATTACGCCGATCATCCCCGGCTCGATTACGCCGATCCGTGACAAATGCCGCCGAACTCGATCACTTTAAGGCCTTGCAGAGGTCCATTTGCCATGGGAAAGCTCCTCGATGTCTGGTTGATGAAATCGCAGGCGCGCGTTCATAGGGTGGAGGATCGCAGCCGTGGTAGATACGGGCGATGGAGTTGAGGATTCCCTAATCGAAGTCATTGTTGTGTTATCGGCGACTGCTGCGAAGCACTATAAAAGACGGCAGCAGACGCTCGGAAGGCCTTTTCTTATCATTGCGTCTACAGTCAAGAAATTGCCAACGCAGATAGGCCCAGAACGTGTCCTTGATGGGGCAAGTGCAAATACATATGTCGAAATCACCGACAGGTTGACCGCCGATGCCAATCAATCAATATATCGAGATCTGCCTGGTTCGCGGCCGTTCTTTGCTTTGACAGCTTTGTTCAAACCCCTCGGATCATAAGGCTCGGTGCTGGGCGCCTTTATGAGTGGTGGATGGCCGGGCGCGAAGCGTTCGGCTTCCGCGACCCAGTTGGCCAGCAGGGAGGCGGGGGCGACGAGCAGGCTCGGACGTGGATCGGGCTGTTCGCGCTTCAGGATCAGGAGCAGCGCGAGGATCTGGATCGTCTTGCCGAGCCCCATGTCGTCGGCCAGACACGCGCCCAGTTCAAGCCGGCTGAGCAGGTAGAGCCACCGAACGCCGGCTTGCTGGTACGGACGAAGCTGTGCGCGCAACCCCGGACCAGGTTCGACGCGCGCCAGTCCCTGCGGCTCGCGCAGGTTCTGAAGGGTTTCGGCCAGCCCGGGGGCCGGCCACAACCTGTGCCCCAGTCGCGCTCTTCAGGCGCTTGCGCGTCATCGCCCGACACGCCTGCCAGCAGCCGTAGCGCATCGTTGAGCGGCAGCCCAGATTGCGCGGCCTGCTCAAGGTTTTCGAGGCGTTGCAGAACGCGGCCAAGTTTTTTGATCGACCTCGATCCAGCGTCCGCGGATCCACTGCACGCCGTCGGCGCCCTTGAGCAGACTTCGAACCTCGGCAGGGCTTAACGGTTCGCCCGCGAGCGAGACCGCCAGGTTGAAATCGAGCAGGGCATCCTTGCCGACGAGCGACGGCGGTTTTGTGCCCACACTGGCTGTGACGCTCGGCCGCGCGGGACGCCCCGTCGTCCACGTCCCGGGCAGCCGCACGACGATGCCGGCGGCTTCAAGCGCGGGCAAATCGTTGAGAAGGCGCCAGGCATCGGCTGGCGTCCAGCGCAACGGATGATAGATCTCGCGCGATTCAAGCATGGAGCGCACCCAGTCGCAACGTTCAGTCGCCCGCTGAACGGGGAGCAGCAGCGAAAGCAGCTGCGCCTTGTTGCGCGCGCCGGAAAACTCCTCGAGCGCGCGCGACAGGGGCTGATGCTGGGTCTTGCCATGCGCCGAGAGGCGCGCCGTATAGGTCGCCAGAAACGCAAAGGGGGCGTCCGGGTCCTTCCGGTTCTCGGTAAGATTGAAGTGGACGCGGCCCACCAGATTCCAGGTGGGATGACGTGAGCTTAGCCATGCCTGAAGCGAGCCGCCCGTGCTGGCCAGCTCCTGGCGCAGGGCGCTGTCGATCTCGCCCCACAGTGCCGCGAGCACTTCCGGCGTGAGATAGTCGACGCCCGTCATGGGGGGCGCATCGTCGATCAGCTTCCCGATGTCCCGGGCGTCTGGTTCGGCCACGGCGATGTCCCCGTCTGTGGCCGTCGTGCACAGCGTGGTGACGTACCGCGCGGCCTCACAAAGGCTTGCCTCCCGTCGCATGCAGCATTACAGGGCTTCGCCTTTGAGCTGGAATAGTGCAAGCACCACGAACACCATGAACAGGTTGTAGGACGTAAGGCGGTAGAGAGAGGAGAGCAAGGAGCGGCGAAACACCAACATAGGCGTCTCGCCGATCTTCCGGGCCGAGGCTACGTCACCCGCAAACTTCAGGTACGCCGTCCTCATGCCCAGGTTCGCGGCGTACAGAAGAACAGCCGCAAAGAGCCAACCCAAAGCGCTCGCAGCCAAGAAGGCCTCGTCTGGAAGCGCTGGCGTCACGAGATCCACGTACCAAGCGTTCGGAGAATGCAGTCGGGGCGACTGTAATCCATGCACCACATGCATCATTGCAGCGCTGACCGCTATAGCAACACCGCTATTCTTCAACCCATCGAACAGAATTTTGTAGAAGTCGGGCGATACGAGGACGTGCTTCGACAATAGCTCCCACGATGATCTCGCTCTGAAGTTGTGCAAGAGGCCGCCGATGACCGCAATGACCGCTGTCAAGAAATATGCGCTCCAAAGGGCCCTGATTGGCCGGTCGCAATATTCTTGAAGCCACGCGGGAGTCCATGCCGAACACACTTCGAGCTGACTACAAAGTAGAACAACCGGCATGATCGTGGCGAGAATAAACATGGACTCGATTGTCCACAGATCCTTCCAGTCATCTGCGAATACGCGAATTCCCTGCTTTTCTTCGGCTTTCGGTTGTATCGCGCCCTGCTCCGAGATGAAGCTTTTCATTTTATGCCCACTGGCAATCTGTTGGAATTTGATAACGGTAGCCGTCGACGCCTTTCCGGCGTCAAACGGTTGCTGGCGGGTCGAAACCCGGGCCAGCCGGTATGCCGCACCAGCACAGCCCCTGTCTCACAAGCGCCTCACTGATTTTAGCGTGGCCGTCATCCGAATCGAGCCGAACAACTTCCGCCTGTTCGTATATCCACCACGCAGGGTTCATGGGCGGTGCAAAAAAAAGCACCACACTGTCTGAACCGCCTTGGCGCGAATGCCATCTCAGGGCGGCCCCCGTTTCATGTCCGGCTGCGGCTAATTGGCTCATTAGCTGCTCCGTGACATGGTGAGTTGCGTCATGCTCTGGCTGCTTCAACCAATGGTCCCACTTCGAGTCCAGTGAAGTGTTTGCGTCGACAATTTCCCGGCGGTACGGCGTCCTCAGGTCAATCACCGGTACGTCAGTGATAAGCGTCAATCGCGCTAGCGCCATTCCTTCCAGGTGGCTCGGGTCGGTATAGACAGAGCCATCGCGCACCGCAGCGTCGCGCAATACTGTTTCCCAAAGCGAGGCCGCCGGCGTCTCGCCCGCATAGAACATACTGTGGCTACCATCGCGCCACGCCAACCGCGCCTCCGATCGTGGGTTGGGCGAAGTCGCCGGATACTCGACGGGGAAAACATGCCAGTAAGAACCTCCTGCCGGCAGGCACCCAACATGGACGCGGTGAAGGACTGCTTCCTCACCAGCGGGCATCGCGGTCTCCACGAAACTCTCGTTTTGCGACTTCGATTACACGTTCTGCATCGCGCGGAAACACCGCCGCCGGGGTCTCGTTACCAAGCTGCGCATGAGGAGAGTAGAGCCAGAAAGCCCGACGCCATCCGCCTCTGTCATCGTCCGCTCCCGGTAACACGGCAAGCAGCTTTGCCACCTCGGAACGGAGTTGTCCATGAGTGTCAAACTGGAAGTCGGGATGCCGGAACGTGCGTTCCGGCGCGTCCCAGACGCCCAGCAATGCGCCGCCCGACCGCAGTCTGGCCGCGTACTGAGCGGGGTTTTTCCCGACGGAAGCCCCTGCCATTTCCGCGACGCGCTTGCCGTCGGGCCAGCCCTCCGCCAGCAGCTCGTTGCGGAAGTCGATCGCGGCCTGATGGGACTTCGCAGGCGACACATCTTCAACCACTTCTCGCTGCGGCCGGTCCCGCGAACCAGCCTGCTCGCCAATCGAATCCAGCAAACCGAGGACCTCGCTGACATTGCCCTCTACTGCGAACACCTGACTCATGTCTTGGAACCATCTGGCCAGATCGCCCCACGAATGCACCCGCAACGGTTCGACCCCTCCCCGACCGCTGCTCTTGGCTTGGAAGAAGGTCCATTCTCCGGAACCAGTCTTTACAGCCAAATCGTGGATATGCTCCCTGAAGGCCGAGTCGGGACGAGCCATCTGTTTGATGAGAATCAGGCTTTCGTAAGCCGATGAAAATGGCGCCGTGAGAGGCGTCTCGCCCTCCGACACGCGCGAAAAGAAGACTCTCAAACGCGCCCCGTCGCCCGAGGCTTCGGCCAATACCTCGCGCTCGTCAAGCTGACGCCACTCGATCACGGGAAGGTTGCCCTTCCGCGCCACTTCCATATAGCCGACCGAAGACATTTCCCCCTCCGCTCTTCCCGGGCACGAAGCCCAACACCCATAAGGATAGCGCCTGATATCCTAGTTATCAAGGTTATTCTCGGTAGGCTGCGGATTGGTGACTGATGGGCTGACTGCTCCGGCCGGATGTAGACCCTCAACGAGCCAGGAACGCGCTTGGGGCTATCCGGGCCTTCATTTCGGGACATCCGGCGGACGTGCTATCGTCCGTCGTCACTATCGCCCCCTTGATTTATTGCACCGGAATGCCCGACAGCACCCACGGCGGACAAGCGTCGTCCAGCAGTTCTACTGTCGGCGGCGTCGATCCCGCTCGTCGTCTTGAAAATCCTCCTAGATCTGTATATATATACAGTATGTTTGCATATACAGTCATCGGAGGCGTCATGGAACATCTGGTGCGCGTACAGAACGAGCGGGACCGTCACACGCTGGCGTGGCTGCAGGCGCATGTCGGCGACGCAGCGATCGAGGCCGCGGTGCAGCGGTGCACGGGCCCCACGAAGCCGTACCTGTCGACGCTGTGCCGGCGGCTCGGCGTGACGGCGCCGCGGTTCATCGCGCCGCGCGCGCAGGTGGCGAGTGTGACGGCCGAACAGTCGCTGGCGACTATCCGACAGATCCTTGCATCCCGCCGCAGCCAGCGGTCGCCGAAGTCGGTGGCGGTGGCCGCGCCAATGCGGCGCCCGTGAAAAAGCGCCGTCGCGCGCCGGCGCCGTGACTATCATGAAGATGTGGTCCGCGTTGACAGCACGCGACCGCACGCGGGGCACAGGCGGGGCTGGCGGCAGGGCTGGCCGCCCGTCTGGGCCCCGCCAGAACAGGGTCCGCAGCAGGCGGGCCGTTTTTTTGCAACGCTTCAATCCTGATAATCGTCATGGGCAGTATCGCGATTAATGGCCGGAATCCGAGCCGGTCGGTTTCTCCGTGGAAATTCCCGGCATCCGCTGAACCGGGCGGCTCGACCAGTTAGCGAAATGAGCGCGATGGAGCGCTATTGCTAGGCCGCAATTTGGCGACAATCCGCAGAACCGCGCGCACGGAACTCGTGGAGGCGGCGTTGCTTCATTGCCTGGGTCTGCGGGAAGAGTTGGGAATGACAGCTGATACCAGCGCGGGCGCATACTGCTCTGGCCGCCATGGCCGGACTGGCAGTGCGTAAATGAACAGTCGCACCGGAGTTAGACGAGTGCTCGGCGATCGCAAGCAGAACTCGCGGGCGTGGTCGGCGACGTCGGCTGCTCGAGCATCGTTTTACGACTGCTTTCCCGCGCGGCGACGAATTCGTATAGCTCCCGCTCAAGCTCAGTCTCTGCGGCGCCGGGATGCCACGGCGCCGCACCATGTTTCCTTCGGGTCAGGCGCGACAGTTCGAGCGCGCGCTTGGCGAGCTTCGCGCACTCGAATGCCAGTTCGTCGCAGACATCCGGAACAGGTGCGAATTCCCCAGTCGTGGCGATATATTCACGCGCGTAGTGAACGGTTGCCGGGAAATCGCGCAGCACGGACGTCATTTTGTGATGCAGCCATTTCCATTCGACTGCGGGATAAGTGAAGTCGGGCACCTGCACGCCATGCACCGGCTGCTCGCGGTTTGTGCGAATTGCGTCTTTCGATGCCCAGTCTGCCCGGTGCATCATTGCGCGACAGGTTCGCACGTATTTCTCCAGCGAGAGCGCCACTTCCAGTGCAGCGTTCCGCCGTTCGCGACGATGGTCACGATGGTCCCTGCACGAATTCCAGCCGATCGCCACGATCGAACTGATGACCCCCGATGGCAGGGCCACCCTGAGTGCGCCCTGCCAGTCGAACTGCCGTACAACGTCAAACCATACCGGTGTCATGTCGTTTTCTCCGACGCCTGCGCCGCCTTCCAGTTCGTGTCCGTTTTGCGGGGCATTGTACGGGTAGCGCTCGCGACAGAGGTTGTGAAAAAGCCGCACCGGCGCGACGAGTCGCATCCCGAAAAGGCTCACCTGTCCTGGGTCGGGCCCGCGCGCACTCACGGTCAGCGGCCGCCCGAGGCCGTCGTCAGCGGAAGTGGCCGACTGGTTTTTGGAGAGACACCGAATGCTCACCACGAGGCTGACCATACCCGACGACGCACGCATCGCGTTGACGCGTCCCCCTCGGGCCGGCTGGCGAGCATCGAAGTAACAGGCGACCGGAACTGGCCGGCCGCATAGGAGCCAGATTGGTGCGGTGCAGCAAACTGTGTTAAAATCTTAATCCGTCGTCGTCTTGCGCCAATTCGTGCGCTTCCCTCGCGTCCGCTCTGCGGACCGCGCTCATCGCCCCTTGCGATCCCGCAAATCGTGTCACGCCTGTAGTCGTGGATTCCACAGCTTGCCGTCGCGATGCTGGCGGCTACCGGTCACGCGATCGCTGGGCGGACCCGTCCAGGAGAATGTATGGCAAAGCTTCATCGGAGCACTTCACGTCCAGACACGGCTGCATCCGCGCCGAACGCGTCGGTCCTGCGCGCATCGAAGGACAAGGCCACCGCAATCCTGCTGCCGATGGATACCGTGCCGCGGGCCGAGGAGCAGCAGCTCCAGATGCGTGCGCTCATCCAGTTGGGCAAGGAGCGCGGTTACCTGACTCACGCCGAAATTGCCGATCACCTGCCGGACAACTTCGCGCAGACCGCTGCGATTGAAGCCATTGTCAGCACCTTCAATGACATGGGCGTCGCCGTCTACGAGCAGGCACCCGACGCGGCGGCACTTTTCCTGAACGACGCGGCGCCGGCTGCTACGTCTGACGACCAGGCCGACGAGGAGGCTGAAGTCGCGCTTTCCACCGTCGATTCGGAGTTCGGGCGCACGACCGATCCCGTCCGGATGTATATGCGTGAAATGGGCGCGACCGGATTGTTGACTCGCGCGGGCGAGGTTGAGATTGCGAAGCGCATCGAAGACGGCCTCCACGAAATGGTCCAGGCGATTGCGGCCTGCCCGGCGACCGTCTCGGCGATCCTTTTCAGCGCGAAGCAGATCGAAGCCGGTGATCTGCGCATCGACGAACTCGTTGACGGTATCAACGAGGAAGCCGAATCGGTCGAAGTGTCCTCGTCGGAGCTGGCTGAATCGCCGGACACCGGGCACGCGACTGCTGATGGCGACGACGCCGGGGACGAGGACGGCGATGATGACAGCGAGATCGAAGACCGGGACACGGCGAGGGCTCACGAAGCGCGTCTGAAACAGCTCACGAGCGACAGCCTGGCTATATTTGCCCGAGTGCGCGAGCTGTTCGAGCAGATTTCTGACTCACACGCTGAGCAGGGTATGGGACGCGAGGCCGGCGCGCACCTATGTGAAGCGATCCAGCGCGAGCTGGCGCCCATTCGCTTTACGGCGCGAACCATCGATCGCCTATGTACCGACGTGCAACAGCAGGTCGCACAGGTGCGTGCGATCGAGCGGCACATTCTGCAAATTGCCGTTGACCGGTGCGGCATGCCGCGCGAAAAGTTCGTTGAGTCGTTTCCGGGTCACGAAGCTGATCTTTCATGGACCGGGAGTACGGCTGCGGCGTCGCGCGAATACGGCGCCGCGCTCGAACGCAGTCTGCCAGCGATTCAGGCCGAACAGCAGAAGCTTCTCGATATCGAAGCGAAGGTGGGGCTGCCGTTGCAGCAGTTGAAGAAGATCAACAGGCAGATGATGGCGGCCGAGTCGAAGATGCGGCAGGCGAAGCGCGAGATGATCGAGGCGAACCTGCGCCTCGTGATATCCATCGCAAAGAAATACGTGAACCGGGGCATGCACTTTCTGGATCTTATCCAGGAAGGAAATATCGGCCTGATGAAAGCCGTCGACAAATTCGAATATCGACGCGGCTGGAAGTTTTCGACTTACGCGACGTGGTGGGTGCGGCAGGCAGTCACGCGTTCGCTTGCGGACCAGGCGCGCACGATCCGGGTGCCGGTGCATATGATCGAGTCGATCAACAAGCTGAATCGGATTTCTCGCGAGATCCTGCAGCAGACCGGACGCGAGGCTAATCCAGCTGCGCTGGCAGAACGCATGGAACTGTCGGAGGAGAAGGTTCGAGGCATGTTGAAAGTCGCGAGGCAACCCGTATCGCTCGAGACGCCAGTGGGCGAAGATGCCGACGCGACGCTCGGCGATATGATCGAAGATCCGATGGCGGCATCGCCTGCGGATGCGGCCGTGCAGGCGAACCTGCGCTCTGCAATCGATGAGGCGCTCGATGCATTGTCCCCGCGTGAAGCGAAGGTGCTGCGGATGCGTTTTGGCATCGATACTGCGTCTGACTATACGCTCGAGGAACTGGGCAAACAGTTCGACCTGACGCGCGAACGTATCCGGCAGATCGAAAGCAAGGCGATGAGAAAACTGATGCACCCGAGTCGCGCCAACCGGCTAAGGCCATTTCTCGATCACTAAGGCGCAAAAGCGTGAACTGGTGGCTTGCGTAGTTTCGGAGGACGACATGAGCATTGGATCGTCGACCGGCTAAAAACAATGTTTCGGCACGCATCGGGGCGGGTCAGTCCGATGCGCGTCGTGCAAGATGGGACGGTGCGCCGTCGCGCTACCGCCGGTTCACAACAGGACTGCCTGCTGCAAAAGTTCCAGTGCCTTCAATTCGTCCAGTCGGCCCGTGCGTGCCTTACCTGCCAGCGTCTTGATCAATGCCTCCGCGATTGGCGCGATACCGTCGAGGTTGTCCAGGCTCGTGACGGACGCGGCGAGCGGCACGGGGTCTGGCTGGGGAATTGCAGCGGCGGGAAGCGATTCAGCGGTTGCAGGTGTGAGTGCCCGCAACCCGGCATCACCGCCTTCAGCGGAGTGGCGGGCGGGCGCGGCGGGGCCACCGCCTGTATGGTTTTGGTCGCTGGCGAGCGGCGTCTCCGTCTCTTCTACGGTATTCGTTGGCGTAGACAAGGCGCTTTCCGGCTCGACCGGGACGGCCGCCCGCGCGCGTCGCTTGTGCGCCTTCGCATTTACGGCACTCCTTGACGCTTCCTCGTTCGCGGTGGCGGCGATCGGCTCCTGTTGATCTGCGGCCGCACGTCCACGCGAGGCAGGCGTCAGCAAACTCGATACGGACTCGGGAATCTCTGCTTCCGAGCGTGGCGTGTCCAGCCAGCCGCTTGGCAAACCAAGTCGCTCTGTAAAACGGTTTGCTTCGAGATCGTCCATGCGTTTCTTGCCATAGAGCCGATGGGCCATGTTGGAACCGGTCATCTCCATGACGACGCCGAGTCTCGCCTTGGACCCGTTACGACTCGTGAGGACGTGAAGGTTCTGGCGTCGAACGTTTTCGACCGTTGCGCTGTCGTCCAGGGCCAGCGGTTGCTGCCTTGTCCCTTCAGAAGAGGTTCTGGATTTGGAAGATGAACCTTTTCCTCGCGCGTGCGTGTCAGTCCGTCCAGTCGTCTGGGTTCGACTCTTTTTGACGGTCACCGGCGATCCGCCCGCTGCTTTCTTTGGCATTTCCATTTTCCCCGACAGGTTATCTTCAAGAATGGGTTGTTGGCCGCCGTTCTGGACGGAAGCCGGCATGAGCGTTTCAGACACAACCTCTGGCTCGTTGTCTGCTTCGACGAAGTCGAGTGGCGCCTTCAGGCGGGTGATGGTGTCGGGCGCGAGCGCGGGGTGAGGCTGGTCAAAGAAACCATGCGGAAGCCCGAGCGTGGTTTCCATATGAAAAGCGGTCTCGGGCGTAAATCTTTCGCCCTTCATCAGTTCGGCCACTCGCGCCATGCTCGACTCGAGTCCTAGCGCGATGTTTTCTGCACCCACCGCATCGACGAGAAACTGAAACGACCGTGTTTTGAAAATCGACGCAGTCTGAGCGGAGTCTCGAGGAGGTGCCTTCACGTACGGTTGTCCCTGCCGGTTGGAAGGAGATTTCTTCACGTGACGAGGTTGGCGTTGGCCGCTGTCTCGAGGTCCCGCATATCGTCCGCGGGGTTGACTCATAAAATAGGGCTCCGAGCGATCATTAAATGTTCTGGCTTGTGAATTATAGACGAGGGGCAATTTCACTGGCGTGTTCGACGACTCGTCGTAGATTCGCCCAGTGGGGGCGACCGGAAAACCGAACTTCACCGATCGCACGCGCTCACGCTCCACCCACCACATCGCCACTGACAGCCCGGGAATGCTAATCGCGGCAATCCTCGCTGGCGCCCATCGTAACAACGTCCCCCCGTTTCGGCGCTGAGTGATGCCATCGTGCCGATGGGCGACGCACGTGGGCGACCGACAATCTTCGGGCCACATCATGCCGATAGGGGTTACCACCGCGAGAAACGCCGTCGCATTTCTTCATGATCTCGCAATCGCCTCGCCGTGGCGATTGCGAGATCCGCCAGCGCGTGTGCTGATTCCTGCCTTCGTCGAATATCCATAGTCGAGCCAGGCGTGCCTCCACAACGGACACCGAGCCAGTTGGTTTGCGCTGAAGGACGAGAAAGCGGTGGAGGATCCTGCCAGACGTCACAAAAAAAGCCCTTTTTCTGGAGGCCGTCTATTGCCGGGATTCGATGAGGATGGGGCGACGAACTTTAACGAAATGAGCCTGCTTTGCCCTTCTAATTGGCCGAGCTAACGTCAAGAGTGGTGTATGGGCAGCACCGTGACTGTCGATATCAAGCGGCGAGTTTCTGCTGAACCGGCCGATCGTCCTGCACCGGTTCGCCGTCCTTGAAGGCAATGCCCTCGAGCAACA
>NZ_JBFPKF010000049.1:0-10255 GCF_040948685.1 Paraburkholderia sp. BR14374
AAAACGCGGTTGCAAAATCAGGCAAAAAAACGCATTCTTGAGTCCCTTCGAAATCGCGTTTCGGGGCCATTCCAGGTGGCCTCATTACGCCGATCATCCCCGGCTCGATTACGCCGATCCGTGACACGAGTCGTTCTTCGGCACGCTCGAAGCCGAACTGCTCTGTCGCGAACACTTCGCGACCCACGAACAGGCAAGGCGGCGTCTGTTCTCATTTCTGGAGAGCTGGTACAACATCCGCCGCCTCCACAGCAGCATTGGCTACTGTTCGCCGCTCGAATTCGAAAACCTGCATGCGCAAGATCAAAGTTTATCGTCGCGCGGGTTGCCCACCGCCGGGCAGCGTCGTGGTCGTGACAGGCGACCCGCCGCCCGGCCGTGGACAACCCGCAATTTGATCTTATCGGGAGGTGCCACACCGCATTAAACTCAACTGCAGATCTGTCCGTCGAACCGGGTCACCCTCAGACATGCCTTGCCACACGCAGCGGACTCCGGTGCGCCAACCGCTTGTGCAGAACCGTTCATACGGCGCGTCCGACCACCCGGTAACAGCAAGGCGCGCTTCCTGCCCGGCGCGCGGCATGAAGACCTGGTTATTCGCAAGGGGCGTATAAGTCTGGACCGGGCTGCAGAAGGCTGCGCTGTGAGAGGTGGAGGCGCATTGCAAGGACCTCGGATTCGGCTTGGGCGATACCCGCACAAGCTCGATGTCCGAGGTAGCCGACTGCCACACGACGTTGCCGATGGCAACGGTACCCACCTGGATGGTCGCGTACATCGGCGCGCAGTGCTTGGCAAGCACGAGCCATCGTGTGGCACGTTGGTAAGGCGTCAGTCTGTGGAGGATGCTCTTTGGCACCAACACCGCCCCTACGCTGCATGATCCAGAGGGAACGCTGACCTTCGAGCCAGAGATGACCGGCAGGACGGCGCGGTCGGGATTGCGAGGCTGCACGACGTCCGGGGTTTGCGCCGTGGCGACCGAGGATGCGAAGGTCGTGGCGATGCCCATTGCGAGGGATGCCACACGCTTTTGCAGTGGTAAGGTTTTCATCAGGGATCGAGTCCTCTCAGGGATGTCGGGATCGGGGAAAGTGGTGGTTCGCGAGGCCCATTTCAGGCCTCCGGCTCGCCTTCGTCGGCACCATGCCGGCCGGGGCGGCGTCGGGGCCCATCTCGGGGGCCTAGGTTCAGCAGACCAGTTCGTTCGGGTTCGTCTGCATGTCTCGCTCCTCAGGGACACGGATTTTTGCCACTTTTATCGGCGTTGTTGCATTTAGTCCCCACGCAGCGGCTTACCTTGACGACGAAGGTAGGCACAGCGCTCCAGCACCCCCGTTCGGGGGAAACATACCTTTGGTGCAAAAAATGGCGGTTGGGTCCGAAAAGATTCAAAAAATCAAAGGTCCTGAGGCCCGGTGCTGTTATGCGTCTACGCACTGCGCGACGAACTGAAACAGCTGTGCTTCTGCCGCAAACCCGCCTCGGCACAAAAGGCCTACGAGCGGTGGTTCAAGCAAGCCCGGCAAAGCGGGATTGCCGCTCTGACATTGTTCGCCCAGCGTCTGCAAGGCTATTGGCAGGGCTTGGCGGCCCGTTGCCGGCGTCCGTTCAATACCAGCGTTGTCGAGGACATCAACAACACCATCAAGGTCATTAAACGTCGCGCTTACGGGTAGCGCGACGAGAAATATTTCTTCCTCAAAATCCGCACTGCGTTCCCCGGTAGTCCTCGAGGAACCAGAAACTTGCCAGTAAGTCCCTGCAATTCCTACACCCCGATTTCCACCGGAAGCCTGAATGTTCAACATTCCGCGGATTGTTATGAGCCAACTCGATAGAAGCACTGCGTAAATGCGCGGGTCGTGCAGAACACGTCCGCCGAGGACTGCTGGCTCCAGCCTCAGCAATCTCGCTAAGATAAACATCGACTTGGTGAGTCAGTTTGGCCAGCGCACCTTCGCTTCGGACATCGGCCAATGCCACATTTCACCTCGCGCCGCTGATGAATGTGGAATTTCATTTTGTCATTGCCTAGTTTCTCGTAGGCATTATGCGAAGCTCAATGACCAGTCGCTTTGCTCCGCGGCGTGACTCCCATGCCCATTTTCCCCGCTGGGCCCGCAGTAGTAGGTAGAAGTATCGAAAGGGTCCGCAGGACTTGGAATTGAGTACATTTGGATCGGAACCTCAGTAGCCTGCGCCGCCACCCCCATTAGAGCAACGGACAGCAGGCCACCACATAGCACTCGCTTCATATTTTTCATAGGCACTCCATATTGGAACACGTTAATACACCGTAATTTATTTGCCCTCGCCGCACTGGCCGCCGCACGTTACGTATCTTACGAAATTCTCTGCGCAATCACTAGAAGGAAGGGGCATCAAATATATTGATGCCGATGCTGCTCATCATGGAGGTCGGTGCTGAGAGATCGTGGCGCGAGCTTGTCGTTCGAGGCATGAGGAAAACCAAAGGTATCCGTACGTCCCGCATCCACGTCTTTGCAGTCTTGGCGGTCCTTTTCCATGATCTTCGAGGTTCCATTGCCTGCACTAATTGCTGGCTTAGGCTCCTGCCGCTCTCAGTATCCGGCTGTCTGAATTGCTCACGCACCTCTTCGCGATGCTTCCGGGCGGCGGAAAACGGCCCCTACTACACGACTCTCGCATACCATTCATAACGCTTGTGAAGTCGGGGGGGCTTGAGATCCCCATCAAAGATTTTCCTAAAGGCATAAATTGTCTTTATTTGATATCGCCCCTGCTATTGAGGTATAAATTACGACAGCGATTTATTGGGGATCAGAAAATGCAGTCTATTCGAAAAATAGGCCATTGTTATCACCTAAGCAGTGGTCACTTTCCGCAGAAAAACGTAGCATTGAATGTCTTATTGCGCGTTTTTGTGATGCATATCTACATGGCAGTTTGCAACATAGAGGAATGCAGGCAATGACGAAGAGCCGGCCAGTTGCTGTTCAGCATTAACCGTGAAAAAGGGAGTTTCCACACGATCTCGCCCCTCAACTGCCGATCGAGTAGCCTGCGTTGCAAAGGTGGGGATATTCGAGTGGAATAGTCGTTCTCAACTGCTGCCGCGGCACATCACAGCGGCTCATCGGCCATTCCGTTGGAGCGCGGGAATCCTCGCTGGTCAGTGCTTGATTGTCATATCCAACGGCAGGCACTACGATCACCGAAACTTGGGATCCCGCGAGTCTTCTGTTGTTCCGTCGACAGTGTGCATCGCCGTTAGTGACCAAATGATAACTACATTTTTCCATCGAGCGAAAAGGGGGCAGCGCGGTCGCGTCACTGTGTCTGTCCTGGCATTCTCCTGCCTGTGGCAGGAGTCAGATCTCTTTTCGTTCCTGTATCGGACAAACCGGGGTGCGAAACCCCACGGAGCCGCACATGAACGTCACAGTCACCTCCTTGCGCCAGCCTTTGCGGCTGGCAACATCATCCGGATCCCTCCGTCAATCGATCTGCCGATCTGACTGGCTTCGATCCGTCGGCACTTTACCGGCAATCTCGCGTGGCACCCGTGTGCCTTGAGCGCATTGGTGTGTTCGGTATTTTCCGCCCCACTACTCCTTCGATTTGATCATGAACCAACTTCACTACTGCTCGTTGGCCGGCGCATTGCTAGCGCCCCTCAGTTCTACCTGCTCAGCCCAAAGCGTCACGTTATACGGTGCACTCGATGCGGGCCTCGCCTACGTCAGCAACGTGGATGGACATGCGCAATATCGCGCGACGTCGGGATTGATAGATGGCAGTTTCTGGGGGTTGCAAGGTGCCGAAGATCTGGGCGGCGGAGCCCGAGCACTTTTTCGCATGGAGCGTGGCTACTCGGTGACCTCGGGCGAAGGATTCAACGATCATCCGATGTACGTGGGACTTCAATCCGAGACCCTCGGGACGCTGACCCTCGGCCACCAATACGACCTGATTCACGACTATTTCGCGCCGTTCACGCTGACAGGGGGAACCGGCGGTACCGCGCTCGCGCATCCGTTTGACAACGACAATGCCAACAACTCCTACCTCGCCGCGAACTCCGTCAAATATGCAAGCGCCTCTCTGAACGGGTTCAGCTTCGGCGGCATGTATGCATTCTCCAACACTGCAGGCCGGTTCGCGCAGAACCGTGCATACGGCATTGCTGCGAACTACGGCAATGGCCCATTCAATGCCGGTGTCGCATGGATGCACAACAACGGACGCGGCCTCAACGAGGTCGGTGCCTACTCGCCATCGGCATTGCCCGGCAGCGGTCAGACAGTGATCGACGCCAGTGTGCAAAAGCAGGATGCGGTCGCCGCCGGCGCGAGTTATGCGCTCGGCGATGTGACTCTGGCAGGGGCGTGGTCGCGTTCGATCTACACAGGCGTTGCCGATGCGGACAGCGGCAGCGTTTTGCCGTCGATCGGGTTCAGTAACTACGAGATCAGCGCGGTCTGGCAAGCTTCGCCCGCCCTCTCGCTAGCGGGTATGTACGTGTTCTCCGACGCTTCTTCGGCGCATTGGCACCAGGGCGCGCTGCAGGCCGTCTATCAACTGTCGAAGCGTACGGACGTGTACGCGGAAACGATCTATCAGCACGCGTCATTGGGCGCGCCTACCGTGATCAACACCAACGATCCGTCAAGCAGTCAAAACCAGTTGCTCGTCGGCACGGGCATCCGGCACCGCTTCTAGGGCTGGATGATGTCGGCTTACGACGCCGCGAAGCGCGCAGCACACGACGCTACTCCGCAACCAGTTGTTCGTTTTGAGCTGAACCGGCCGCTTGCCGGATAGAACGGACGCTGCATATGCGGTCAACGACTCGGCGCGCCGCGCTGAATTCGCCCGTCAAGGCATCGACTTCCGTGTTGAACGGCCGGCCGCTGCCGATATCGAAGCGCGGCGCAAACGCCGCTGCGGTGTTCCCACTTTGCTGGCCGCTGTCGTCAAATGAATTGAAAAGATTGCGACTTACACGAAGTTGTCTCTAAATCTTTGGGCGTTGTCGCCGGTTTTGCATAGCCGGGGTGGCCGGTTACTGCTCGATGAACATGCGCCACTCCGGGAACTGCTCGAAAAAGCTCTCGCCCACATAGACATGATAGACAACGGGCGAATTCGTGCTCGACAAGGTATGGGGCGTACTGAAGGTGGAAAGCCCTAGGTCAATGCCGCTGGTGCTCGCCCATGCAGTCAAATCGTCCAGCAGGTTGCCCGCTTCGTCGCGCGATACTCGCAATTTGATCGGCTTCATCGCCAGTTCCGCAGATGCTCAAGATCGTCGGATGGATATCATAATCGAAGCGCCGGGTAAGTCATACGCGGGGCAACCGGGAGATGCCCGTGGTGCTCGATCGCGCGCTTTCCGGCATTAGCCTACCTCAGGCAGGTCCGCCGGGTCCTCATTTGATCGCGGTCCGTGCCAGCCGAACAATTCGCGGGATTGGTGCGGTGCAGCAGATGGTGTTACATTGCTAGCCTTTCCTCCTCGTGCGCCGCGTTTTGCGCTTCCCTATCGCACGCTGGTTCTGCGGGCCGTGTTCATTGCCCGTTGCGATCCTTCATCTCGTGCCTGCCCCGCAGCCGGCAACCGCTGGTTTCGCGATCGCCGGGCAAACCCCTTCAGGAGAATGTATGGCAAAGGTTGATCCGTGCAATTCAGGTCCAGATACAGCTGCATCAGCGCCGAAAGCGTCGGCCCGGCGCGCATCGAAGAGCAAGGCAACCGCAGGCCTGCTGCCGGTGGATACAGTGTCGCCGGACGAAGAGCAGCAGCGTCAGATGCGCGCACTCATTCAGCTCGGAAAGAAGCGCGGCTACCTGACTCATGCCGAAATCAACGATCACCTGCCGGACAACTTCGCGCAGACCGCTGCCATTGAAACCATTGTCAGCACCTTCAATGACATGGGCGTCGCGGTCTACGAACAGGCGCCTTCAGCGGAGGTGCTGCTTATGAACGATGCGGCGCCGGCAACCATGTTGGATGACCAGGCCGACGAGGAGGCGGAAGTGGCGCTTTACACCGTCGATTCGGAATTCGGGCGTACGACCGATCCCTTCCGCATGTATATGCGTGAAATGGGCGCGACCGGATTGTTGACTCGCGCGGGTGAGATCGAGATTGCGAAGCGAATCGAAGGCGGCCTCCAGGAAATGATCCGGACGATTGCTGCGTGCCCGGTTACCGTCTCCGCGCTCCTTCTGAGCGCGAAGCAGATTGAAGCCGGTGAACTGCGCATCGACGAACTGATTGACGGAATCAATGAGGAAACCGAATCGGTCGAACAGTCGTCGACGGATTTCGCTGAAGCGCCGCACACCGAGCAGGCCACAGCTGACGATGACGACGACGGCGATAAGCACAGCGAGATTGAAGACCGGGACACGGCGAGGGCGAACGAAGCGCGCCTGAAACAGCTCACGAGCGACAGCCTCGTTATTTTTGCCCGGGTGCGCGAGCTGTTCGAGCAGATTTCTGGTTCCCATGCTGTGCAGGGTATGGGGCGGGGAGCTGGCGCGGACCTGCGTGAAGCGATCCAGCGCGAGTTGGCGCCCATTCGCTTCACGGCGCGAACGATCGATCGGCTATGTAACGATGTGCAACAGCAGGTCGCACAGGTGCGCGCAGTCGAGCGCCATATTCTGCAAATTGCTGTTGATCGATGCGGCATGCCGCGCGAGAAGTTCGTCGAGTCGTTTCCGGGACGCGAAACTGATCTCGCGTGGACTGAAAGCACGGCGGCAGCGTCGCGCGAGTACGGCGCCGCCCTCGAACGTAGTCTGCCGGCGATTCAGGCTGAACAGCGGAAGCTTCTCGATATCGAAACGAAGGTCGGACTGCCGTTGCAGCAGTTGAAGAAGATCAACCGGCAGATGATGGCGGCGGAGTCGAAGATGCGGCAGGCAAAGCGCGAGATGATCGAGGCCAACCTGCGCCTCGTAATCTCCATTGCGAAAAAATATGTGAACCGCGGCATGCACCTCCTGGATCTCATCCAGGAAGGAAATATCGGCCTGATGAAAGCCGTCGACAAATTCGAATACCGACGCGGCTGGAAATTTTCAACTTATGCGACCTGGTGGGTGCGGCAGGCAGTCACGCGTTCGCTTGCGGATCAGGCTCGCACGATCCGGATTCCTGTTCACATGATGGAGTCGATCAACAAGCTGAACCGGATTTCCCGTGAGATCCTGCAACAAACCGGACGCGAGGCTCATCCTGCGGTGTTGGCGCAGCACATGGAATTATCGGAAGAGAAGGTTCGCGCCATGTTGAAGATTGGGAGGCAGCCCTTATCGCTTGAGACGCCAGTGGGTGACGATGCTGATGCGACACTTGGCGATATGATCGAAGATCCGACGGCGACGTCGCCCGCCGATGCGGCCGTGCAGGCGAATCTGCGCGCCGCGATCAATACGGCGCTCGACGCATTGTCGCCGCGTGAAGCGAAGGTGTTGCGGATGCGTTTCGGGATCGATACCGCATCTGACTGTACGCTTGAGGAACTGGGCAAACAGTTTGACTTGACGCGCGAACGGATCCGGCAGATCGAAAGCAAGGCGATGCGAAAACTGACGCATCCGAACCGCACCGCCAAGCTACGACCATTTCTCGACGATTAAGGCGCTGACGCGTGCATTGGAGGCTTGTGCCGTTTCGAAGGGGGGCTTGAGCAGTCAATTGTCGACCGGATAGTTGCGGTCCGATACCTCTGGGTCAGGGCGGGCCCGATGCGCGTCGGGCTCCGCGGGACAGTGGGTCATCGTCCGCTAGCGCCGACTCACAACAGGACTGCCTGCTGCAAAAGTTCCAGAGCCTCCAATTCGTCCAGCCGTCCTGTGCGCGCCTTTCCTGCCAACGTCTTGATCAATGCTTCCGCGATTGGCGCGATGCCGTGGAGATTTTCCAGGCTGGTGACCGAAGCGGGGAGTGGGACGAGGTTTTGCTGGGAGATTGCGGCGGGCTCAAGTGCCTCAGGGGTTGCCGATATGACTGTAGGCAGCTCGCCGTCATTTCCTTCAGAAGAGGGACCGGCGGCCTCGGCATGCGCATCGCTTATATGATCATGCGGACCGACGACGATTGCCGTGTTCTCATCTGCGACGTCCGCTGAAGCTGGCGAGACATTTTCCGGCTCGACCGGGACGCCCGTCCGCGCGCGTCGCGTGTGCGCCTTCGGATATGCGGGTTTGCCTGGCGCACCTTTCTTCGTCGCAGGCTCGACCGACTCCTGTTGTGCAACGGATCCCCGACTGCGCGAAGCAGGGGTCAGCAAACGTAACACCGACTCGGGAATTTCCATTTCCGAGCGCGGTGTGTCCAGCCAGCCAGTCGGCAAACCAAGACGCTCCGTGAAACGGTTCGCCTCGGCATCGTCCATGCGCTTCTTGCCATATAGCCGATGGGCGGTATTGGACTTAGTCATCGACATGACGACACCGAGGCGCGCCTTGGAGCCGTTGCGACCCGTGAGAACCTGGAGGTTCTGCCGTCGAATGTTTTCAAGCGTGGCGCTGTCGTTTAACGCCAGCGGTTGCTGCCGGGGCGCTTGAGAAGAGGCTCTGGGTTTCGATGATGAGCGTTTTCCTGCCGCATGGGCGCCTGTCGGTCTGGTCAACTGGCCTCGACTCTTTTTGACGGTCACTGGCGACACGCCCGTTGCTTTCTTTGGCATTTCCGTTTCCTCGGACAGGTTGTCTGCAAGAATGGATTGTTGGCCGCCGTTCGGGGCGGAAGCCGGTATGCGCGTTTGAGACGCAACCTCGGGCTCGCTGTCTGTTTTGATAAAGTCGAGCGGTGACTTCAGACGGGCGATGGTTTCGGGCGCGAGGGCAGGATGGGGCTGGTCAAAGAAACCATGCGGCAGTCCAAGCGTGGTTTCCATATGAAAAGCGGTCTCGGGCGTGAATCTTTCACCCTTCATCAATTCAGCAACTCGCGTCATGTTCGAGTCGAGTCCGAGCGCGATATTCTCTGCACCCACCGCATCGACGAGAAACTGGAACGACCGTGTTTTGAAGATTGACGCAGTCTGAGTGGAGTCTCGAGGAGGCGCCTTCAAGTATGGTTGTCCCGGCCGGTTGGACGGAGAGTTTTTCGCGTGGCGAGGTTGGCGTTGTCCGCTGTCCCGAGGTCCCGCAAATCGTCCGCGGGGTTGACCCATAAAATGTGGCTCCGTGCGATCGTTGATGTTTTGGCTGGTGAATTATAGACGAGAGGCAATGTTCGCATCGGATGCCAGCCTGCCCATATAGGGACGGTATACGAGCCGGAAGCGAGCTTCGGGACCGCAACGATGAGCATGGGTGGGTTCAACGAATCTACCTTGGCCTTGGCCGCGCATCGATCTGCAATGCGAAAACGATCGCAATCGGGCACCCATCTATGCCGCCAAGGCGCGATGTTCAGATATCAGCGCGCGCTGTGTCTGTATCAGACGCCGGAGAATTCGCGCATCGGACTGTCTGCGTTGCAGCAGGACATGCCGACGCAGCATTGCTGCCCAGCATAGTTCGACGGCATCCCGACGCGCGGCAATGACATTGCGTACAGCATCTGGGTGTCGTCGGCGGCTGCCTCGTCGACTGATAGAGCGTAGTCGACAAGAAGCTCGCCGCCGGTTCGATAGGGACGCGAGCGTGAATGAACACCCGGTCGCCCGTTTCGATGGCGTCGCTGCTGCAAAGACGGGCTCCGGTCTCGAACCTTGGTGAGTGGGTATTTTCAGGGATTTCGGAAATATTCCGGGGTTTCCATCCAACACCCGATCCAACAGTCGCCCCGGAAGCGCGAGATAGTGAAAAAAGTCCGACAGCTAGCGCAAAACAAGGGCGCCGGCATCACCGGGCGGCGTCTATGATTTCTGCCTCGATGTATGGCGTGAGAGGAAAGGCCAAGTGCTTGGGCGTCGGACAGATCTGGCGGCTACTTACCCCCAACCGCCGTCCGAACTCGTGTCACCACGATGGCTACTTTCGCATGAGGGGCGGTCATCCGTCCGCCGAGCTGTCCTCAAGCGCCTAGCGATAAACAGGCTAACCTGAAATCGAAAGCGAACTCGGGATACAGACGCTGAAACTCGTCCCGTGCCCGGTTGATTTAACATCTGAGATTGACCCGCAAAAACGGACATCTATCCTTTGGAGAAGGAGGTGCCGATTATGGCCAAGCATCGTACCCCGTACCCGGCGGAATTTCGGGCGCAACTGGTCGAGCTGGTGAAGGCCGGACGCA
>NZ_JBFPKF010000004.1:0-626382 GCF_040948685.1 Paraburkholderia sp. BR14374
TTCCAGGGGCTCGACGCGGCGCCCCGACGATGCCGAGCTGCGCCGGGTTCAGCGCGATCTGCACCGGGGTGCTCAGCGCGCCCGTGCGTGCGTCGTAGTTCAGGCGCACGCTGGTGACGGTGCCCACGTCGAAGCCGCGCAATTGCACGTCGGCACCACTCTTCAGGTCGCCCACCGCACCGTCGAAGCGCACCAGATAAGTGACGACCGGGCCGTGTCCCGGTGCGAGCGCTGGGCGGCGATCGACTCCGTCGAACCGCGACGCCGGTTTGCCGGGTCCGGGCTCCATCACGATCTCGGGGCCGGACAGCACGCCCTTGAGCGACGCTGGGTCGTTGAGGTCCACGTGGGCTCCGCGCAGAAAAAACTTTGTCTCGCTGCGCAGATACTTTTTTTCGGCGCGATCTATCTTGAGCTCGGCTTGCACGTGCTGGCCATCGGGCGCGAGCGTGATCTCCGAGACGGCGCCGACCTTCACGCCGCGCAGCGTGACGATCGTATCGTCGGGTTTCATGCCGTATGCGTTGTCGAAGGTGACCGTGACCGTCTCGTCCTGATGCGTCAGCGCGCGAACGCCGAGCCATCCGGCCATCGCGAAGGCTGCGATCGGCACCGCCCAGATCCAGCCGGGCCACGGGCTGCGCCGCACTTGGGCTTGCGAACGACGGGGACGCGTGCCGCTCATCGCTTGCTCCGCGGGTGGACGTCCCACATCAGACGCGGGTCGAATGCGCGCGAAGCGGCCATCGTCAGGAACACGACCAGCGCGAACGCGGTGGCGCCGATGGCCGGTCTGGCCGACGCGATGCCGTCGAACTGGATCAGCGGCACGAACGCGGCGATCGTGAACACGTCGACGAACGACCAACGTCCGAGTTCGTCGATCAGGCGATACAGATGCGCCTTGACCCGCAGATGCCGGCGCGAACGGCGCCGCACGGAGACAATGAACCAGCCCATGCCGACGATCTTCGCCACCGGAATGACGATGCTCGTGCAGATGATCAGGATGCCGAGCGGCCACAGGCCCACGTGGAACAGCTGGTAGACGCCGTCGATGACCCTGGTTGACTCGATGTGTCCGAGTTGCGTCGAACTGGTCATCGGAAAGACGTTGGCCGGGATCGTCAGTACGAGCGCGGCGAGCGACAGCGCAGCCGCGCGCACGACGGCGTCGGTTTTGCGAGCGCGCAACGTCAGCGCGCAACGAGGGCAGGGACGCCCCTCCTGCGACATCGGCACGACCAGATCGCAAACCGTGCAGGACAGCGGCGCTTCGTGTTCCGGCAACTCGTTGTCCGTGGCAATCGCGCGCCACACGGTTCTTCGATCGAGCGCCGCGCGCGTGAGCATCGACAATAGGGCCGCGGCGATGAAACAGTAGCCGCCTGGGGCGATCGTGCCGGTCAGATTCTGCGTCACCCGCGCGTAGCCGACGAAGCAGCCGACCAGATAGACGTCGGGCATGGCCCAGATATCGAGCGAGGTGGTCCAGCGAAACAGCGCGCCGATTGCCCTGGTACGCCAGCCGAGTTGTAGCGCGACGAGGGCGGCCACGAGGCCGCCAAAGCGTACGAATGGCAGCACGATGCCGAAGGTGCCGAGCAGTACCGCGAGAATGAACCAGCCGTCGTTCCACATCTGCACGATGCCCGACGACAGCACTGACGAGTGCTCGACGCCGAGCATGTGCACGTACATCAGCGGCGCGAGATTGGCCGGAAACAGCAGCACGAAGGTTGCGCTCGCGCAGGCGAGCGCCGCGGCCTGGCTTCGGCCGTTACGCCGCTCGAGCGGAAAGTGACAGGCGCGGCAACGCGCGTAGGTATCTGCGGCGAGCGGCGGGATGTCTTCGAGCGCGCCGCATTCGGGGCAGCCGATCGTCATGCGACGTTCTCCATCGGCTGTCCGCTTTCACGCGGGCAGTGTATTGCGAATGAGGTTTCGCCGATCATCCCTCGACCCCCGGCGCCAGTTGGCGCGTGAATGCACGGCAGGCGCGCTGGCACGCGCCAGCTCCATTTCCTCCACTAGCATTGCGCGTGCCCGGTTTGGCGTCCGGCTAAGCTGAGGGAGCGGCGTCCGCAATGATCAGCAGCCTCGAAGGCAGTGCGTCCGGATGGCCCGGCTTGAACCAGTTCATCTCGGGAATGCGCGAATCGGTCAGGTAGATCGTGCCGTCCGGCCCTTCGGCGAACGTATCCGGCCAGCGCAGGCCGCGCTCGTGCAGCAGCGTCGTCAAGGTCGCGCCGTCCCATACCTTCACCGCGTGTTCCTCCACCGCGGTAATCAGCAGGCGTCCCGCGCGGTCGATATGCAGCCCGTCGGCGGGGCGATGCTCGAGCACCTTCTCGACGCGATTGCCGACATCGTCGGCCGCGAGCGCGGTATCGCGAAGCGCTTCGGTGGGGACGCGGTAAAGCGTTTTGCCCTTCAAGGCCTGCCAGTACAGATAGAGTCCATCGCGAGTCAGCGCGATGCCGTCGGCCGAAAATTCGACGCCGCGTCCATCGGGACGCCGCAATGGTGCGCCGCCTGCATGCACGGTGACGCTCGGGTCCATTTGCGTCGATGGATGCCCGTCGAGCACGCGGCGCGCTTGACCGGTGCCGAGATCGACCACCACGATCGCGCCGCGTGTTCCGGAGTCCGTGATGTAGGCGAACCGGCCGTCGGGACTGATGCGCACATCATTAAGATAACTGCCCTGCGGCGCGATATCGGGCGTGAACGCGATGCAGCCGACGACGCTATCTGTCGCAAGATCGATGCGGACCAGTTTGGGGGCGCCCGGCACGACAAAGGACTGGGCCGGCGCGCCGGGGTCGAGTACCCACAGGTTGTTTTGCGAATCGCACAGCATTGCCTGCACGCAGACCCAGCGATCCTGCGAGTTCAACTCGTCACGCCTGGCGTTGCGCCAGCCGTTCCAGCGATCGTCGGGGTAAGGACGAACGTCGCCATCGGGCGTGAGTACGCCGACGGAGATCGGCGCGTCTTCTGTCCAGCGCGGGAAGTTGACGAAGATGCGTCCGTCCGCGGCGACGGCCACCCCGGTCACCTGATGCCCGAACGACGCAATCTCGCGCAGATGCGGCCGCGAGCCCTCGTCACCGGTGTTCGATGCAGGCGCGGCGGTCAGCGGAACCCGATCCGCGGCGGGTGGCGTGACGGAGTCTTTCATGGGCTGCCTCCGGGGCAGAGTGGAAATGTCCGTACTCAGCAAAGCGAATGCCGCGTGCAACGATAAAGTAGATCGTAATCCGTGAATCTTTCGGAAGGTATTCAACTTGAATTTGCGGATCGTTCTTTATGCATATTGTTTGAGTTTCGCGCGAGCAGAGAACGGCAGGTCGCGCAATAGGGAAAGCCGAGTTGTCGCGCAGTGCTCGATGCGGGCTGGCGCGTTAAAAGGCCGTGTAGGTGCCACGTGATTCATGGCAAAAAGCATTGCTTCGCGGCAGCATGCGGAGTCGCCGTAGCAGGCAGTCCATTTCGGCAACTTTGACTCTCAGGGTTTGTCCTGCCTCGCATTGGGACCCGCCGTGTCAGTGGTGCGCTACACCGCTCATTTGCAAAGAAAAAATAATGCCGGCGTCAAAGGAATGTGCTAGAAAATAACAATTGCACGCGCAGAGAAATAGCCACGCCTGCAAGTAAGAAATTCGGCTTTCAATACACTCTTAATCGGCCGCGAGGTGGATCATGAGAACAAGTGCGCTTTGGGGGCTCGGGGTGACGACGGTCGCTTCGGTGCTAACGCTGCAGTGTTATCCAGCGTGGGCCGACGGACCCGAAGCGGCGTATGCGTCCGACGACGCGGTGCCGGCCGGCTCGCTCAGTCCGAACGAGTACAAGGTCAATGCGGACGGCATGAAAGAAGATCCGAATGCGAAGATGTCTGACGTGGCCCGCGCATATCGCAACGGTTATATCAATCGCGGCAAGCAGGATCAGGCCGACTACGAGGCAATGATCGATTCGCACAATCATGGTCAGCGGCAACCCGCGAAGACCGACGTCGCGCGGGTCGACGTGCCGCCGCTGCCCCCGGGCGTCCCCGAAGACGACAACTCGAAGTACACGAGCATTCCGCCGCAGCCTCAGAAGCCGCAGCCGGTCCAGTACGCGCAGCGTCAGGTGCCGCAACCGCCGCCGCCGCAACAGCAATATCAGCAGGTCTACCAGCAGCCGCAATACGCGCCGCCGCCAATGCAATACCAGCAGGCGCCGGCCTACGCGCAGATGCAACCGGTCTACGACAACCCGCCGGTGTATGTGCGGCAGGACTATCCGCAGCCACCCGTGCAGTACGTGCCGGTTTATCCGCAGGCACAATACGAAGAAATGCCGCAGGTCGTGGAAACGGTGATTCAACCGGTCGCGCCTGTCGCTTATCAGGTTTATCATCCGCCGGTCTATTGGGCGCAGCCGCGCGTTTATGCGTATCGCGCGCCGCCGGTGTATGGCTATCGTATGTGGCGCTGAGGTATTGCGGCGAATTCTCGCGCATCGATTGAATGGTCGATACAAGGTACTCAGCCCGGCGCATTCGTGCCGGGCTGAGTACTTTCTTTTATTCGCTTTGTGCTAGTGACCGCTGGCTCCTCGGGTGCGCACATTCAGATGGTTAATCACCTGCCGGACTCCGCGCACCGATCTCGCGACACTGCCCGCGCGTTGCACCTGGGCGCGCTGCGGCACCCAACCAGTCAGCGTCACGATACCGCGGCGCGCCTGCACGTGAATCGCCGTCGCATGCAGGTTCGGTGTGCGTGCGAGAGCGCGCCGCACGTCGCGCGCGAGTTCGCTATCGGGCCTGTTGCGAGCCGGCGACGCTGCGATGGTTTGGCTTTGCGCGGAAGCATCGTCCGGCATGCCGCCACCAGTTTGTGCATTCGCACAGGTCGCAGTGCCGATCGCAATCGCTGCCGCGGCAATTGCGCCCATTATGCTGTTCACGCTGACTTTACTCACATCTCCTCCTGTACCGGAAATTGGCCGTATATGGGTTCCGACTAATGCGGTTGCCGGTTGTCCAATAGCGCGTCCGTGGTGACGACCGTGCAGTACTCTTGATCGAGATTCGCCAGCGACATCGCATGGACGTCGTCGGCACTGCGCAGCGTTCCGTTCCAGTCGGCCCGTGCAAAAGTGAAACAGCCGTCGGCCACGAGATAGGTATCGAAGCCGAGATTGCCGGCCATCCGCACCGTGGCCTCGACCGAGTTGTTGGTGATGACACCCGCCACGACCAGGGTCGTGTGGCCGGCGGCGCGCAGGCGGTCTTCCAATCCGGTGCCGATGAACGCGTTATTGGTGCGTTTCGCGATCACCGGCTCGCCGGGCAACGGCAGGTTCGACGCCTTGAATTCGTGTCCCGGCTGACCCGGCCGATAGTGCGACCCAGGCTCCGTCGAGTCGTGTCGCACATGCCACACCGGCCAACTCCGGCTGCGCCAATGCGCGAGCAGGCGGCTCACCTGCTTCTCGGCTGCGGGGTTGTTGCGTTCGCCCCAACTCGGATGATCGATCGCGCGTTGCAGATCGATCAGCAACAGTACGGCGCCGGCGGAAGGAGCGGAAGAGCGCATGGGTCGAATGAGTCTGTGTAGGTGTCGATATGCTTCTGGCAGACTTTACCGTATTGGCGCCATCAATAGCCTGTATGATGGCGGGCTCGCGCCCGGACCGGAGCCCCGCGCGTGCGGCTTGCGCGGACCGCGCGCCGTCTGCCGCGCCCAGCCGGCCGCAACGCATCCATTCACGATGACCCAGAGGAAGACCGCCATGACGGCTGCAACGCAATTCGACCAGGTTTCTGTTGTCAAACGAGCCAATGTGTACTTCGACGGCAAGTGCGTGTCGCACACCGTGCTGTTCGCCGACGGCACGCGCAAGACGCTCGGCGTGATCCTGCCCGGCACGCTGAACTTCGGCACCGACGCGCCGGAACTGATGGAAGTGCAGGCGGGCAAGTGCCGTATCCGTCTCGACGGCAGCGACGAGTGGAAGACCTATGGCGCGGGCGAATCGTTCTCGGTGCCGGGCAAGAGCCGCTTCGATATCGATGTGGTCGAAACGCTCGACTACGTTTGCAGCTATCTGTAAACGGTTTTAGGCGCGCGTGACGGCTTGGGCAATGGGCCCGAGCCATCCCTGCTCAAATGTGTTGAAGCGACAACACGCAAGCATTCGCGAGTGCATGCGTGAGCCAGGTGCTCAGAACGGGCCGTCCCTTACGCTTCGCTTCGACGATGAACACCGTCGCCAGCACCACCGCACCCAATAGAATCGACGCGACCGCACGATCGACGTAACCGTGCATCAGCGTGAACAACGCGATCGACCCCACCGCGGCAATCCGCCACGACAAACGAAAAATGCCGTTAATGAGCCGAATGGGCAGCCATTGTCCGACGATCGTCTCCGGCAACGGCATCAGGATGACGATAAAGAACACCTGAACCACGATCGGCTTATCGGCGAGCGGGATTGTATGCGGCGCCGGCGCGCCCCACAGCGCGTATTGAGCGAATATCAGCGCGATCTGCCCGAAAAACATGATTGCCGCGCCGCCGATTATCAGCCCCCATCGGGGCACCTCGTTCCAGCTCCTTTTTGTTGAAACCGTCAGCGCGTGCAATGTGGGCTCCATTCGCAATTGGCAGGATCTCAGGCCGGCTCTTTTGCCAGAATCTCCTCGATCACCTGCACGAATTGCTCGACCGGTTGGCCGCCCGTCACCAGATAGCGGCGGTTGAAAATGATCGACGGCACCGATTGAATGCCCATTTCCTGATTGTTCTTTTCCGCTTCGCGAACTTCAGTGGCATACGCGCCGCTCGTCAGCACTTCGCGCGCTTCACTGGCGTCGAGTCCGACCGACTGTGCAGCCTCGACCAACACGTCATGATTGCTCGGATTCTTGCCGTCGGCGTGATACGCGCGCAATAGCGCGAGCTTCAGCGGTAACTGTTGGCCCTTCAGGCCGGCCCAATGCAGCAGGCGGTGCGCATCGAACGTGTTGTAGGTACGGGTGCGCGGACCGAAATCGAAGCCGACGCTCGCGCCGCGTTCGCGGATCATCGCTTGCGTTTCGGCGATCTGCGCGGCCGTGCGGCCGTATTTCTTGCCGAGATACTCGACGATGTCTTCGCCGTCCGGTCCCATCTGCGGATTCAGTTCGAACGGATGCACGACGATGCGCGCATCGATCTTGTCCTGAAGCCGCGCGAGCGCGAGTTGCAGCGACGACAGGCCGATCGCGCACCAGGGGCAGGCGATGTCGGAAACAAAATCGATGGTGAGCTGCTGTTTCATGGTTGTCCCTGGAGATAATGAATCGGGTTGCGGCCGTGCGAATGCGGCTGCAACTATACCGACAGCGTAGCGTGAATCGTGCGCCCGTGCAGTGCTGCCGAATTTGACCGCAAGACCCGGAGTGTTTTCCCGCCGCCACGCTCGTACACTAAGCTCATCGAGCTATCTACTTTCACGGCGCGGGTAACGAGCCCCGCCGCGCACTCATCGACGATGAACGCAATCGCTCCTACCCAAACGATCGACCAACGCGTCGACGCCCTCGACTGGCCGCGGATCGAACACGACCTGGATCAGTACGGCTGCGCCGCCGTGCCGCAACTGTTGACGCCGCGCGAATGCGACGCGCTGAGCGCGCTTTATCCACGCGATGCGCTGTTTCGCAGCCGCATCGTAATGGCGCGCCACGGCTTCGGCCGCGGCGAATACAAGTACTTCGCATATCCGCTGCCGCCGCTCGTCGACGGCTTGCGCGGTGCGCTGTATCCGCACCTCGTGCCGGTCGCGAACCGCTGGAATAGGGCGATGGGCATCGACGTGCGCTATCCGCCGAAGCACGCGGAATTCATTCGACGCTGCCATGACGCCGGCCAGGTGCGTCCGACGCCGCTGATCCTGCAATACGGCGAGGGCGATTACAACTGCCTGCATCAGGATTTGTACGGCGAACACGTGTTCCCGCTGCAGGTCGCGGTGCTGCTGTCGGAGCCGGGGCGCGACTTCACGGGCGGCGAGTTCGTGATGACCGAGCAGCGTCCGCGCATGCAGTCGCGCGCCGAAGTCGTGCCGCTCGCGAAGGGCGACGCGGTCGTGTTCACAGTGAACAGCCGGCCGGTGCAGGGCACGCGCGGGCCGTATCGCGTGAATCTGCGGCATGGCGTGAGCCGCCTGCGTTCGGGGCATCGGCATACGGTCGGCATCATCTTTCATGATGCGCTGTGAGGATCGAGGCCGGCGTAATAGCGCAACACTGCGCGCCGTGAGACGATAAGGTCCACGATTGCAGCGATCCGCCGCCATTGTCGTAAGACCCGTCACCTCGTCCCATGGAAAACCTGCTCAAGAAACTCGATCTCACTTCGCTGCGTCTGTTCGTCGCCGTTTGCCAGGAGCGCAATATCGCGCGCGCGGCGGAGCGCGAGTTCATCGCGTCGTCGGCGGTGAGCCGGCGCATCGCCGAGATCGAGGCGATGATCGGCGTGCCGGTGATTCAGCGGCAGTCGCGCGGCATTACCGTGACGCCGGTCGGCGAGACCGTGCTGCGCTACGCGCTCGCGATCATCGGCAATATCGAGCAGATGAGCGCGGAGTTGTCGCGCTTTTCGACGGGCGTCAAAGGGCGCGTGAGGGTGGTCGCGAATCTGTCGTCGATCGTGCAGTTTCTGCCCGAAGACGTCGCCGCGTTCGGCCGCGCGTTCCCGGATGTATCGATCGAACTCGAAGAAGAAAACAGCGCGGACGTGCTGCGTATCGTCGACGAACATGGCGCGGACTTCGGCATCTGCAATCCGGTCGCGGGCAGCGAGGCGTTCGAGCAGGTGCCGTACCGGCAGGACCGGCTCGCGGTGCTCGTGCCGGGCGGGCATCGGCTCGCTAGCGCCGCACGGGTGAGCTTCGACGATCTGTTGCACGACAGCTTCGTCGGCTTGCGCAGCGAAAGCGCGCTCACGCGCCTGCTCGCGCAGCAGGCGGCGAGCGCGGGGCGGCAGCTCGACGTGCGGATGCGCGTGAGCAGTCTCGATGCGCTGTGCCGGATGGTGCATGCGGGGCTCGGCATCGCGATCGTGCCCGAGCCAGTCGGGCTGCTCTACGTGAACACGCTCGACGTGCGGCTGCTGCCGCTTGCCGATGCGTGGGCGGAGCGTCATCTGATCATCATCTTCAAGGCGCGCGAGCAGTTGAGCGCGAGCGCGGCCGCGCTGGTGTCGTTCCTCGGCAATCAGCCTTAGACAATCCCTCGCACGCACGCCGCGCCGCGGCTCCACAGTCGAGCATTCGCGAAACGAGACGGCAGCGTTGCCGCACCGGCACTTCGGCATCGGCCTTGCGCGCCGTATAGTGGGCGCAAGGAGAATGCAGCGATGAGCGATACGATTCGTTTGGACGGCCGCGTGCTGTACCTGTCGCAAGACCCGGCCGTGATCGAGGCGCAACTGGCCGGCGAAAACTTCACGCGCGAGACGGCGGGGCCGTTGCGCGACAACGTGTCGACCGACGAGATCACGCCCGTCACCGTGATGCTCACCTATGACGAGCGCCTTGGCCGGTACCCGTACGTCGGCTTCAAGGCGGGCGAACGTCTGCCGATCGGCCGCAACGCGGTGAAGGACGGCGGCTTTCGCGTGACCGTGGCGGGCAAGCGCTACGGCAAGGGCTCGTCGCGCGAATCGAGCCCGCTCGCGGAGTTGTCGGCGGGCATCCGGCTGATCGTTGCGGAGAGCTTCGAGCGTATCTATCAGCAGAACTGCGACAACATCGGCATTCTGACCACGACGGATTTTTCCGTGCTGGATCGCCTGCTCGCGGGCGAAGCGGTGCCGATCGACGAATTCCTGAAGGGCCGCGACGCGCTCACCCAGCAAATCATCCGCAGCGGCGGCTTGCTCGCATATAGCAAGTTCGCGGACTGGCCCGCGCCGGGAGAGCGTGCGAGCGCTGCCCCGAACGACGCGCCGTGCGCCGAGCCGAAAACGCTGGTCGAGAAAATCATCGACCGTCATCTGCACCCCGGCACCGCCAGCGCGCAGCGCGGCGACGGCGTGTTCATCGCCGCCGACTGGCGCTTCAGCCACGACTATTTCACCGGCATGTGCGCGCATCTGATGCATCGCGCGTTCGGCAAGCCCGCGCCGCTGCATGCGCCCGATCACATCATCGCGTTCCAGGATCATCTGGTGCTCGCGCCGCAGAGCATCCCGCACGTGCGCGACGGTCTGCTGCCGGGCGTCGCGAATCTGATGGAAGGCCACACATCGTTTTCGCGCGACTACCCGGTGCGCTCGCACGGCGCGCTCGATGGCGTGCCCGGCTCCGAGGGCATCTGTCATGCGTTGATGGCCGAGCAGTACGCGTTGCCGGGGCAGGTTGCGTGCGGCACCGATTCGCATACGCCGCATTCGGGCGCGCTCGGCTGCCTCGCGTTCGGCGCGGGCGCGACCGATATCGCCAATAGCTGGGTCACCGGCTACGTGCGCTGCAAGGTGCCGGAGACGCTGCGCATCGAAATCGACGGCCGCTTGCGCGACGGCGTGACCGCGAAGGACGTCGTGCTGCATCTGCTGCGGATGGACGCGATCCGCTCGGGCGGCGCGATCGGCCTCGTATTCGAATACGGCGGCGCGGCGGTGCGCGCGATGTCGATCGACGAACGCGCGACGCTGACCAACATGGTCGCGGAGCTCGGCGGCTTCACCGGCATCGTCGAGCCGGACGAGCGCACGGCCGCGTTCCTGAAGGAGCGGCGCGGCATCGATTTCGTGATGGAAGACTGGATGAAAAGCGATGCCGGCGCGACCTATCGCGACACGATCCATATCGATGCGAACGCGATCGAATCGATGCTCGCGCGGCCGGGCGACCCCGGCAACGGCGTGCCGGCGCCGCGGCTCGAACAGGACGTCGCGATCGATATTGCGTACGGCGGCTCGTGCACCGCGGGCAAGCGCGAGGACTTCGATTTCTATCACGAGGTGCTGCGCTGGGGCGTCGACCACGGCCTGCGCGTGTCCGAGCGCACGCGTCTGTATCTGCAATTCGGCACGATGGCGGTGCGCGCGTATTGCGAGGAGCAGGGCTATCTGCCGGTGTTCGAGCGCGCGGGCGTGACGCTCGTGATGCCTGGCTGCGGCTCGTGTGCGAACTGCGGACCGGGACAATCGGCCAAGCCGGACGACGTGACGATCAGCGCGATCAACCGTAATTTCCCCGGCCGTTCGGGGCCGGGCGACGTGTGGCTCGCGAGCCCGTATACGGTCGCGGCGAGCGCGCTGGCCGGGAAAATCACCACGTTCGAACAATTGCAGCACGCGCACGGCTAGAATGCTGGCCGAACTCCGGCCGGGGCATCGTGGCGCGTGCGATGCGCGACCAAACGCAAGGCCGGCATCGGACCGGCCGCGGCGAGCGATCAGCGTTGCCGCAAAAGCAGTCGCAACAGAAGGAGACAGACAACATGGCATCCCCCGATCACGCGGGGTCCGTCGCGCGCAGCGGCGGCAACGCGGCGCATCCCACCGACGCGGCCCGCAGCGCCGCCCGCAGCACCGCCGCTCAGGCGGCGGGCCATGCAGCGCTCGACGCCGGCAGTATTTCGGCGCGCCTCGACCGCTTGCCCGCCACGCGCTCCATCTGGAAGCTCGTGGTGCTGCTGAGCCTTGGCTTCTTCTTCGAACTCTACGATCTGCTGTACTCCGGCTATGTCGCGCCGGGCCTCGTGAAAAGCGGCCTGCTGAGCGCGACCACGCGCGGCCTGTTCGGCTCGACCGGCGTCGCGAGTTTCATCGCCGCGCTGTTTAGCGGCCTCTTTATCGGCACGATCGCGTGCGGTTTCCTCGCGGATCGCTTCGGGCGGCGCGCGGTGTTGACGATCTTCAATGTCTTCCAGACGGTCGGTTTCTATGGCTTCGCGAACTGGGTGCCGACGCTGCTGATCAAGCAGGGCATCACGATCACGACGAGCCTGATGTATTCGAGCGTGATCGCGTTGGCTGCGCCGATCGGTCCGATCATGGGGCTCTTTATCGGCGATCGCTTCGAGCGCAAGACGGTGATCGTCGTGATGGCCGGCGCCAATATCGTGTGCGGGTTGTGGTTCAGTCAGGCATCGGGTGCGGTGCTGCTGGTGAGCTTGGGGGTGTGCCTGACACTGGCCGGCAACATCATTTCGTACAGTTATCACGCGTATCAGACGGAACTGTTTCCGACCAGCATCCGGGCGCACGCGGTCGGCTTCGTCTACTCGTGGAGCCGTTTTTCCGCGATTTTCACGGCCTTTCTGATCGCGGCCGTGTTGCGCTACTTCGGGACGACCGGCGTGTTCGTGTTCATCGCGGGTGCGATGCTGATCGTGATGCTGGCGATCGGTTTGATGGGACCGCGTACAAAAGGGCTTGAGCTGGAAAAAATCTCGAGATAGAGGGGCAAGAACATCTCTCAGCGCAGGGTCGCTCAGCGGCATAGCCGAGCGACCGCACCGGATACGTCCGCTTTTCAGACGACGCTCTTTCCGCTGGTTGCGTCACTTGACGGTGACCGTCCCCTTCATCCCCGCCTCGAAATGCCCGGGTTGCAGGCAGGCAAAATCGAAGACGCCAGCGTGGGAAAATCGCCTCGTCAGATCACCGGTTTGCCCGGGTTCGACCGTCACGCTGTTGGCGTCGTGATCCATCATGTCTGGCATCGCATGCATCATGTCGGCGTGCTCCTTCAGTTCCTGTTTCGAGCCCAGCGTCATCTCGTGACGTACGTTGCCGGCGTTCTTGACAACGAAGCGGATCGTCTCGTCTTTCTTCACAGCGATCGTCGGCGGCTCGAAGCGCATGGAGTCGAGCATCGTGACGGTGATCGTGCGCGTAGCGTCCTTCGCGTGGCCAGGTTTGCCGACGGATAAGGCTTCATCATTTCCGTGGGCCAGCGCAGTGGAAGTCACCAGGGCAAGCAACAGACCGGCAGCAGCAAGCATTGACTTGAACATCATCGAATCCCCCTTTCCGGCTTGCCCGCACGCGGAGGGAAGCCCGCCTCGCGCAGCGCAGAACCGATCTGTTCTTGCGGCGCGGAAGTTTGGACATGCACGAGCCGGGTTGGCGGATCCGCCGTGATGATCGCGCTCGGATCGATCGACTGAATCGCGCGGCTCACGGCGCGTGCACAACCGCCGCAGGTCATGTTATCGAGGTGGAACTGCATGGAGAACTCCTGTTGAAAAGGAGTTCTGAGCTTACACATTGCCATCGTTGGAAGGTCAAGCGACACGACGGGGCAGTAAGGACGCGGACTCCAACCAATGTTCCGATGATCGCCACAGGAATCCGGATACTTCTGCGCCTGAAGGCCATGCCGGGCACCAGCACGATAATGGCCATGCGACTTTGACCACTACAACGCAATTGAAGGCTTCGCCTGCCAAAGACAAGGCTTGTTGCGCCGCAACACAGTAAGGTCCGGCGCGATGCTGATCGCGATGTTGCCGATTGTATTGACGGGGGCTGAAGACGAAAGGGCTCGAAATCGAGCAGATATCGACATGGCTTATACGATCGATGGAATGCGCAGTCAGACCGTCGGTCTTCCTGCAAGGTGCGGTCCAGCGCCGCTTCAGGTCCCGACCGGACGGATCGACAGCGCGTTCCTGACCGAAGTCACGCCGGGTACCCCTTTCGCCACCTCGGTTGCCCGGTCGCTCTGTGCCTGGAGCGGTACGCTGCCCTGCAGCGTGACAGCACCATCGCGGGCGCGAACCGTAATATTGGCCGTCGAGATGCTCCTGTCTCTCACCAGCGCATTTCGAACCTGACGTTGTAGCGCCCGGTTCGCTGCTTTCATCGACTTGTAATGCGATCGGGCTTCAGGCGTCGTGGTCGGTGCAGACTCGGGGGCGTTAGCGTTGCTCGCCTGCGCATAGGCGTGAATCGAACCCGAAATCAGAAGGGCGGTACTGACCAGTCTGACGGCTTGGATTGCTTTCATGCATCTTCTCCTGTCGTTGCAGATCGTTGGGCTACAGACTCAGGTATATCGCACAGCGTCCCCGCAATGTTTCCGGGGCGGATCAAATGGCACTATAGGACAATAAAGGGTTAGGTCAAGAGACAATGCAAATCCAGTCAATTGCACGGACAAGCGACGATTTGGAATACTTCGAATTATGATGGCGCAATTCCGCGGATAGGATTGCAAATCAAAACCAAGGATTAGTTTTTTTCCGCCTTTAATCATGGATTACCTATGCCTAATTGACATATTTAGCCATCCCCGATGTGGCGGCACGGTCACAACTCCGGCATAAAAGCGCCCTTCGATGGAGAGGCTGAACCGCCGTGCGTGGTGAAGTAGGCAATTCGTCCATGGTCGCGGCCGCACGCTCGCCGCCACGATCAGAACAACTGTTTCTGGCCCGACATCAGCGTCGTGAAATCGTCGCGCAGCAACGGCAGAATCGCGTCGGCGACCGGCTGTAATTGCCGCGTCACATAGTGCTCGTAGTCGATCGCCGAGCGCAGTGTTTCGAGCGGCTCGGGGCCGGCCACCGTAATCACGTAGCTGATCCAGCCGCCGTTCTGATATTGCAGCGGACGTCCCTGCTGGCGATTGAACTCATCGGCGACGCGTGCCGCGCGCACATGAGGCGGCACGTTGCGCTCGTAGGCGTCGATCGGTCTGCGCAGCTGCTTGCGATAAACCAGCTGATCGTCGAGCCGGCCCGCGAGCGTATCGCGCACATAGTCGCGCACGTAATCCTGATACGGCTGCTGCTTGAAGATGCGCCGATACAGCTCCTGCTGAAACTGCTGCGCAAGCGGCGTCCAATCGGTGCGCACGGTTTCGAGACCTTTGTAGACCACGTCCTCGCGCCCGTCAGGCAATACCGTAAGGCCTGCGTAGCGTTTCTTGCTGCCTTCCTCGGCACCGCGCACCGTCGGCATGAAAAAGCGCCGGTAGTGCCGCTCGAATTGCAGTTCCAACGCACTGTCGATACCGAAGCGCGCCTGCAGCTTCTGCCGCCACGCCGCGTTGATATGTTCGACGAGCGCGCGGCCGATGCGCGCGGCGTCTTCCTCGTCGTGCGCGTGCCTGAGCCAGACGAAGGTCGAGTCGGTGTCGCCATAAATCACTTCGTAGCCTTGCGCCTCGATCAGCTCGCGCGTCGTATGCATGATCTCGTGGCCGCGCATCGTGATCGACGACGCCAGCCGCGGATCGAAGAAGCGGCAGCCGGTCGAGCCGAGCACGCCGTAGAACGCGTTCATGATGATCTTCAGCGCCTGCGACAGCGGCTTGTTGTGCTCGCGCTTGTGCGCTTCGCGTGCCTGCCAGACCTGCGCGACGATCGACGGCAGGCAGTGGCGCGTGCGTGAGAAGCGCGCGCCGAGAAAGCCCGGCACCGAGTGCGCGTCGTCGGGATGCAGCATGCCTTCGACGAGGCCGAGCGGGTCGATCAGAAACGTGCGAATGATCGACGGGTACAGGCTCTTGTAGTCGAGCACGAGCACCGAGTCGTAGAGGCCGGGCCGCGAGTCCATCACGAAGCCGCCGGGGCTCGCGGCGCCGGCCACGTCGCCGAGATTCGGCGCGACATAGCCCTGCCGATGCATGCGCGGCATGTACAGATGCGTGAATGCCGCGACCGAGCCGCCGCTGCGATCGGCGGGCAGGCCGGTCACGGTTGCGCGTTCGAGCAGGAACGGCAGCAGCTCGGTCTTCGCGAAGACGCGCGTGACGAGCTCGCAGTCCTTCAGGTTGTAGCGCGCGAGCGCGGGCTTGTCTTCGTCGAAGCGGCGCTGGATTTCGTCCATGCGCTGATACGGATTGTCGATCGCCTTGCCTTCGCCCAGCACCGAACGCGACACATATTCGAGGCTGAACGATGGAAAGCTCCACGTCGCCGACCGCAATGCCTCGATACCGTCGATGACCCAACGACCCGCCACACCCGCGAAAAAATGATTGCGTGTCACGCCATGTTCGCGCCACTCCATCACCGCGCCGCCGCGGCCGATGCGCAGCGGCACGCGATACTGCTCGGCATGCTGTTGCAGCACCTTCAGATCGAACTGCACCAGGTTCCAGCCGATGATCGCATCGGGATCGTGCCGCTCCATCCAATCGATCAGTTTTTCGAGCAGTTGCGCGCGGGTTTCGCAGTATTCGAGCTTGAAGTCGAGGGCGTCGGCGGGGTTGCCATTCGGCGGCCCAAGCATATACACCTGCCGCTCGCCGCAGCCTTCGAGCGCGATCGAATAAAGCTCGGCATGCGCGCTCGTTTCGATGTCGAGCGATACGAGCTTCAACGGTGGACGATATCCGTTGGCCGGTTTGAGCTCGCCATCGAGCCAGGGGCCCTGGTTCTGCGGCACGCCGCTGAACCACACCGGCGCGGTGATGAAGCGCTCCATCATGTAGCGCTCGGGCGGCTGGATATCGGCCTCGTAGACATCGACGCCGCCTTCTCGCAAGCGCTTTTCGAAGCCCTTCAATTGCCGGTAGTGCGCACAGTAAAGCCCGCTGACCGGCCGATGCTGGAAGTCGTGCAATTCGAGCGGACGCAGATCGAGCGGCGCGTCGCGGCGCAGGATCGTTTCGGCGCGTTCGCGATGTTCGGCCGGAATGAAGGCAACGGACGGCTGAGGGCGCAGACGGATGTGGCGCGGCCCGCTGTCCGTCGCCAGCCAGAACTCGATTTCCGTGCCGGCGGGCGTGTCCCGCCAATGCCGGGTCAAAATGAAACCCTGCTCGAACTCAGTCAAACTTCCACCTTTTAAGCGGCGCAATCGCCTTGCGAGATTTTACCGCCGCGGGCAACGACTTTGAGCGGGCAAAGAAAAGGGCGCTTCGCATTGAAGCGCCCCAAGCAACACGGCTTTATTTCTTTAAAGCCGGTTTAGTTCGGTTCCGGTCGCTCAGGCTTCGAGCGCGAGTGTCGCGAACGTGGCGAGCCAGTGCTCGCCCATGTAGTCGCCCGCCACATGCGGCAGCGCGCAGCGCAGATGACGCTCGGCCGCATCGAACAACAGGGTGCGCCGCACGTCGCCGGCGGGCAGCGCACGCGCGAGCGCACGCTGGCACCACGCGCGGCTCAGATTGAGGCCGTCCAGATGCGCAATCTTGCCGTCGCTGCGATCGGTGACGGTGACCGGTTCGAACAGCGTCGCCGGCTTTTTCGCGCCGAGGTCCGGCAGGAATCGTCCGAACCAGTCGGCGAACTGCGCGGACGGCAACACGCGCCGCATCAACTCCGCTTCCATCAGCGACGGCGACAGGAACTCGTCGCCGGCCGGCTCCCACGCCTGACAAGCGACGTCGTCCAGATACCAGCGCTCCGCGGTGCTGACGATCAGCGCCTCGAGCGATTCGCGCGAGGTGTGCCGCGCGAAATCGAGTGTCAGTGCGAGTGCGAACGCCATGTTGAAGTGCGTGCCGACGCGCAGCGGATAGGTCGCTTTCGGCAGGAACTCCTCGAAACGTTCGACGAACGTCTCGGTGAGCGGCGCGAACGTCTTCGACCAGCGCGCGGCTTCGGAGATTTTCATCGACTGCAACTGCGTGCTGAGCGCGAGCAGCCATGCCCAGCCATACGGCCGCTCGAAGCCGCGGTTGTGCGGCAGGTCCAGATACGCGAGTTCGCCGGCGACGTTCGCCTCGGTGAAATGCTCGTCGACCACGGCGACGATGCGCGCGGCCTCCGGCAGATCGGGGAAGCGTTCGAGCAGATGCAGGATCAACCAGTAGCCGTGCACACAGGAATGCCAGTCGTAGCTGCCGTAGAAGATCGGATGCAGGGCGCGCGGACCCTGCACGTCCTGCGGCCCTGCGAGCGAGTGCGTGAGCTTGCTCGGGTATTCGCGCGTGAGGTGAGCGAGCGCGACATTGGCGAATTTCGACGCGAATTCGCGGGTGAGCTGGATGGTCATCGGCGGCTCCTCAGAAGCGCAATACGAACAGGTACAACAGTATGGTGTTGACGATCGGCAATAGTAAAGCGGTCGACCATTGCGGCTTGATCACGCCGATCGCGCCGATCGCGCCGAGAATCGCGAGTTGCCGTTGAACTGATGCACGATCGGCGGCGCGTGCCGGAAGCGCTCAGCCCGTGTTGATTCCCTCCGACGTCAACTGCCGCAACTGCTCCAGCAGCTTGACCGCCGGACTCGGCAGGATGCCCTGGCGCCGCCGGAACGCGGTCAACGTGCGCCGCCCGACCACACCCGGCACGCCGAGCGTATCGAACACGCCGGCCTTGCTCTCGGTCACGTACATCGTCGACGCCATCCAGCTCAGAAAGCCCGAACGCGCAACCAGACTCTTCAGCGCCGTGACCGAGCGCGTTTCGACGACGACGTTCGGCAGTCCCAGCCCGCGCTCCGCAAACACGCTCTGCATGTGCTCGAACGGCCCGGTGCCGCGCGGCGGAATCGCCCAGCGCTCGCCCAGCGTGTCGGCGAGCGTGAGGCCGGACTTGCGGCGCAGCGGATGATCGAGCGCGGCGACCACGTAGCTCGCGTCTTCCCAGCGGCAGTCGGCGATCGCGGTGATCTCGTCGGTATCGGGCACGGCCATGCTGAGCGCGAGATCGATCTGACGTTTGACGAGTGCATCCGCGAGCCGGTCCCACACCCCCTCGATGATCTCCACGCGCAGGTTCGGCCACTTCGTCAACACGCCGCTGACCGCGAGCGGCAACAGCAGGCTCGCGATGCTGCCCACCGCGCCGACGCGGATCGTGCCGCGCGCAAGGCCGCGCATCGCGTCGATTTCCTCGCGCGCCTGTTCGGCTTCGCGTTGCAACAGGATCGCGTGCGGCAGCAGTGCTTCGCCGACCGCGGTCAGATGCATGCCGCGCGAGTGCCGCTCGAACAGCGGCGCACCGACCTGTTCCTCGAGACGGCGGATGGTCCGGCTCAGCGCCGGCTGGGTGATGTGCAGCGCTTCGGCCGCGCGTCCGAGGCTGCCGCTCTCGACGATCACCGCGAATGCCTGCAGTTGTTGAAGGTTGTAAGTCATGCCAAAAGGTAATGCCTTTTAGCGAATTAGGCAATTTTCGGTTACCCGGGCGGCCGTGATAATGGCCTGTCGATCTTTCGCGCTCATCACACAGGAGGCCTCGCATGACAGGCAGCGCGCCGCAGGACAAGCCAGCACACACGAAAGAGCAGGGCACCCAATGGACCGTACGCGACGCGGTCATCGACTTTGCGCGCCGCGTCGGCATGACGTCCATCTTCGCGAACCCCGGCTCGACCGAGCTGCCGATGTTCCGCGATTTCCCCGCGGATTTCCGCTACGTGCTCGGTCTTCAGGAAGCAGTCGTGGTCGGCATGGCCGACGGTTACGCACAGGCGACCGGCAACGCGGCGCTCGTGAACCTGCATTCGGCGGCGGGCGTTGGCAACGCGATGGGCAATATCTTCACCGCGTTTCGCAACCGCACGCCGCTCGTCGTCACCGCGGGTCAGCAGGCCCGCTCGATCCTGCCGTTCGACCCGTTCCTTGCCGCGACCCAAGCGACCGAATTGCCGAAGCCCTACGTGAAATGGAGCATCGAGCCGGCCCGCGCGCAGGACGTGCCGCTCGCGATCGCGCGTGCGTACGCGATCGCGATGCAGGAGCCGCGCGGCCCGGTGTTCGTATCGATCCCCGCCGACGACTGGGATCAGCCGGCCGAACGGGTGGCCGATCGCGAGGTCGCGCACATCATGCGTCCCGATCCGGCGATGCTGGAGCGCATCGGCGCGGTGCTAGACGCGTGCGAACGGCCCGCATTCGTGGTGGGCGGCGCGGTCGATCGCGCGGATGCAGCGGCGGAAGTCGTCCGGCTCGCGGAGCGGCACGCCGCGCGCGTCTACGTCGCGCCGATGACCGGGCGTTGCAGCTTCCCCGAAACGCATCGGCTGTTCGCGGGCTTTTTGCCGGCGATGCGCGAGCGCATCGTCGAGATGCTCGGCGCACACGACGCGATCTTCGTGGTCGGCGCGCCCGCGTTCACGTATCACGTCGAAGGCAGTGGTCCGCATGTGCCGCCGGGCACGCGGCTGTGTCAGTTGATCGACGATCCGGGCGTCGCGGCATGGACGCCGCAAGGCATCGTAGCGGTCGGCAATCTGCGGCTCGGTGTGCAGGACCTGCTCGCGCGCGCCGCGCCCAAAGCGCGCGAATTGCCTGCGCCGCGCGCCGCGGCGCCGCGTGCGCTGCCGCCGGCGCAAGGCGAGCGGATGTCGGTCGCCTTCGCGCTGCAGACACTCGCCGAAGTGCGCGATCCCGATGGCATCGTCGTCGAGGAAGCGCCGAGCTCGCGGCCCGTCATGCAGACCTATCTGCCGATCGCGCGCCCCGGCACTTTCATGACGATGGACAGCGGCGGCCTCGGCTACGGCATGCCGGCTGCCGTCGGCGTCGCGCTGGCGCGGCCGGGGCAGCGCGTGATCGCGCTGATCGGCGACGGTTCGAGCATGTACTCGATCCAGGCGATCTGGAGCGCGGTGCAGATGCAGTTGCCGATCACGTACGTGATTCTGAACAACACGCGCTACGCGGCGCTGCAGGATTTCGCGCCGGTGTTCGGTTTCGCGCCGAACGAGACCGTGCAGGGCACGGATTTGCCGGGGCTCGACTTCGTGACGATCGCGGCGGGCATGGGTTGCCCGGGCGCGCGCGTCAGCGAGGCCGCTGAACTTGCCGGCGTGTTGCGTCGCGCGCTGACCGACGCTGACGGGAAAAGCGGTCCAGCGCTCGTCGAGGCGATCGTCGCGTAACGGCATTTCCGATTCACGAGAAGAAGGGAGTCCTACGATGAAGAACGTATCGATGCTGATCGGCGGCGAACAGGTACAGGCGCGCAACGGCGCGAGCTTCGAGCGCCGCAATCCGCTCGACGGCGAAGTCGCGTCGCGCGCGCCGGCCGCGACCGTCGAAGATGCCATCGCCGCGGTCCGACCGTGCACGACGAAGCGCAGATGCCGTTCAGCGGCGTGAAGGCGAGTGGCTTCGGCCGCTTCGGCGGCAAGGCGGGGATCGCGGAATTCACCGATCTGCGCTGAATCACGCTGCAAACGACGCCGCGTCACTATCCGTTCTAACGGACGACATCAAAAAATCGAACAACGCGCGCGCAGCGCAAACAAAGGAGACATGTCGATGAATTACGTTCCTCCCGCTTCGGCCGCGCCCTCGACCTCGACCGCGCGCGACGATGCGGCGCTCGCCGGCATTGCGCGCGGCGGCAACACGGTCGACATCGGTCATGCGCTCGACGACGGCCCGTATACGTTGCTGCAGAAAATCGCGGTGGTGCTCGCGGCGCTGTCGATCGTCGTCGATGGTTTCGACAGCCAGCTGATCGGCTTCGCGATTCCGATGCTGATCAAGGAGTGGGGCATCACGCGCAATGCGTTTGCGCCGGTGGTCGCGTCGGGGCTGATCGGCATGGGCATCGGCAGCGCGTTCGCGGGGCTGTTCGCCGATCGCTTCGGCCGCCGCTGGGCCGTGATCGGCAGCGTGTTCGTGTTCGGTCTCGCGACCTGCGCGATCAGTCTGGCGCCGAACGTCGGGGCCATCGCGGCGCTGCGTTTTATCGCGGGGCTCGGCATCGGCGGCGCGCTGCCGACGTCGACGACGCTGACCGCCGAGTTCACGCCCGCGCGTTTTCGTACCTTCGCGGTCACGGCGACCATTCTGTGCGTGCCGCTCGGTGGCATGGCCGCGGGACTGTTCGCCGGGCAGGTGCTGCCGGTTTATGGCTGGCGCGGTCTGTTCGTCGCGGGTGGGGTGCTGCCGCTCGTGCTCGGCATCGTGCTCGTCGCCGCGCTGCCGGAATCGCCGCGGTTTATGGCGCGCCGTCCGCATCGCTGGCCAGAACTCGCGAAGCTGCTGCGGCGCATGGCCCGCGACGTGTCGGCCGATACGAGCTTTACCGACGTGCGCGAACAAAGCGCCGAGAAACACGTCGGCTTCACCGCGCTGTTTCGCGATGGCCGTTCGCGCGACACCGTCGCGATCTGGGGCGCGTTCTTCATGTGCCTGCTCGCGGTGTACGCGGCATTCAGCTGGCTGCCGTCGATGCTGACGAGCGAGGGTTTGAGCGTGTCGCTCGCGGGCTATGGCCTGAGCGCGTACAACCTTGGCGGCGTAATCGGCGCGGTGCTGTGCGCGCTGGCGATCGGGCGCTATGGCTCGCGCTGGCCGCTGCTGCTGTGCTGCGCGGGCGGCGTCGCGAGCGCATGGATGCTGCTCGGCGTCAGCGCGACACAGCATACGGCGTTGATGATCGTCGGCCTCGGCTTGCATGGGCTGTTCGTCAATGCGGTGCAATCGACGATGTACGCGCTGTGCGCCTACGTCTATCCGACCGGCGTGCGGGCAACGGGCACCGCATCGGCACTCGCGGTCGGCCGCGTCGGAGCGATTCTGAGCGCGTTCGCGGGCGCCGCGGTGATCACGGCCGGCGGCGCATCGGGCTATCTGCTGATGCTCGGTATCGCGATGGTCATCGTGCTGATCGCGCTGGCGGTGGTGCGGCGGCATATTCCGCGGCGAGGCGCCGCGGCCGTGCGCTGATCGATGCGAAAGGCGGTCGCGATGCGCCGGCTTACGTAGCGACGCTATCAACCTCGTTGAATATAAACGGGCAATGGCACCGCATTTGCGGCCGGATCGCCGGCTGCATCGGTCGGCAAATATTGCGTCTGGAACGCGGTAAACATGGCGGCAAATCCATCGGCGCGCTGCACGATCACCGCGCCGTCCTGGAACGTGCCGTTTTCGTTGTAATGCGGACCGCGCGGATTGCCCTGATTCATGTGGGTTTCGTGAAGACCGTCCTTCTTCGGCAGAAACAGAAAGCCGAACCCGTAAACCAGAATGCCCGCGGTCGTCGGTGTCCAGAAATCGCGGTTATGCAACTGGCCGCTGCCGTTGTCGTAGGGCAGGCTTTGCGACGGCTTGCTTTCGTCGATGGTGAGGATTTCGTCGACGATGTCGTTGACGTCGGCGCGATTGCCGTTCTGGTCCTCGTAGGGGACCGGCCGCATGCGGTGAATGTCGAGCAGGCTGCTGTCCTGGAAGTAGTCGAGCCGCGGAAAGCCGCTGGTGTAGAGGCCGAGGTTCAGGGCCTGCAGTTTCGCGGTGAGCGGATCGGCGAAGTTCAGATCGGCATAGAAGTACACGTCGTCGTTACCGCTTGCGCCCGGTTGCGTCGACGCCGAATTGACGACGATATTGAATGGCGTGTTGTCGTTGCCAGTAACCGTAATCACATAGTGCGGACTGCCCACATACGAATCTTTGAAAGGCGCCGCGCGCAGCAGTTTTCCCTTGAACATGCAGTATTCGTTCATGACGGAATGCCTTGTCGAAGTTGATGAACGGAGAGCGACTCGCACCCAGCATATGGTGCGACGCGTCGATAAACAAGATCGTGCAGACGGCGCGGCGAACGTCGAACAGATCAAAGAGCCGTTTCGTAGCCGGCCGCACACCGGGCCCATTCGACCAGCACGTCGGTCACATCGTCGGGCCGCTCCATCGTGCACATATGACCGCTTCGTTCGATTACGCGAAGCTTCGAGCCGCGAATCTGCGCGTGCATCTCCTCGTGACGCGCCAACGGACTCCATTTGTCATCGCGTCCGCACACGATCATCGTCGGGCACGCGATGTCGCGAAGCAGCGCCGTCGCATCGGGACGATCCAGCAATGCGCGGATCTGCGCCGCGAATTTATCTGGCGTGCTTCGCTCGATCATGTCGAGCACCGCCTCGTAGACGGCCGAATCGTGGCGATCGGCGTTGACCATGCCGGGCGCCCACTCGTTGCCCATCGCGCGCATGCCTTTCGCGCGCGCGAGTTCGAGTAGTCGCAGCCGCTGCGCGCGCTCGCTTTCGCCGGCCTCGCCGGCGGCACGCGGCGTGCAACCGGTGTCGAGCAACGCGAGCCCGGCGATGCGTTGCGGTGCGCGCCGGAACACTTCGAGCGCGACCCGTCCCCCCATCGAATGACCCGCAACTAGCAGGCGGTCTCCCGAAACCGACTCGAGCACGAGTTCGGCCATCGCGCCGAGCGAGTCGCGCATGCCGTAGTCGGGCACGAAGCAGTTGCCGATCGCGCCAAGCGCGCCGCGCTGATCGGCCCACACTGCGCCGTCGCAGAGCAGTCCAGGGAGCAAAACGATTTGGTGGGTCATGGGTGGGTGCTGTGATGCGTTGAACGGATAAAAGAAATGACACTCTGTACGACGTCATCGTCGAATGGTCATTCATCCGCCTTACCATAGCATGCCCATCTGCCGCGCGGTCGCATCGATCGCCGCTTTTGCCTTCGCGACGATTTCGTCGATTTCCGGCCGGCTGATCACGAGCGGCGGCGACAGCAACATCCGGTCGCCGCTCGCGCGCATGATCAGATTGCCGTTGAAGCAGAAGTCGCGGCACAGTGCGCCGACATCGCCGCCGTTCGCAAAGCGCTTGCGCGCGAGCGGCTCCTGGGCGAGTTGCACACCCGCCACGAGGCCCGCGCCGCTGATCTCGCCAACGACAGTATGAGCGGCGAACGTCTCACGCAGTCTCTTCTGAAAGTACGGACCGGTATCCGCTTTGACGCGCTCGACGATCTTCTCGTCGCGCAGCAGTTTCAGATTGGCAAGGGCGACAGCCGCCGCGACCGGATGCCCGGAGTAGGTGAGGCCATGATTGAAGTCGCCATTGTCGATCAGTGCGCGGGCGACGCGATCATGCAGGCCGACCGCTCCCATCGGCACGTAACCGCTGGTGAGTCCCTTCGCGAGCGTGATCAGGTCCGGCTCGAAGCCGAAGTGCTGATGCGCGAACCATTCGCCGGTTCGGCCGAAGCCGCCGATCACTTCGTCCGCGACGAGCAGCACGTCGTACTTGCGGCAAATACGCTCGATTTCCGGCCAGTAAGTGTCGGCCGGAAAGATCACGCCGCCGGCTCCCTGGAAAGGCTCACCGATAAACGCGGCGACATGGTCCGCACCGAGTTCGAGAATCTTCGCTTCGAGCTGCCGCGCGCGAGCCAGCGCGAATTCTTCCGGCGTCTGACCGCTCGCCGCTTCGCCGAAGAAATAAGGTTGATCGATATGCACGATGTTCTCGACTTTCGACGGCATCTGTTCATGCATATACGCCATGCCGCCGAGCGTGCCGCCCGCGATCGTCGACCCGTGATAAGCGTTCTTGCGCGCGATGACGAACTTCTTCGCGCTCTGGCGTTGCGTCGCCCAGTATTGGTGAACGATGCGCAGCACGGTGTCGTTGCCTTCCGAGCCGCTGTTGCAGTAGAAGAAGTGATTGAACGGCGCGGGCGTCAGCTCGGCGAGTAGGGCCGACAGTTCGATCACCGGCGGATGAGTCGTCTTGAAGAAGGTGTTGTAGTACGGCAGTTCTTGCATCTGCCGGAAGGCGGCGTCGGCGAGTTCATGGCGTCCGTAGCCGACGTTCACGCACCACAGTCCAGCCATGCCGTCGATGATCTTGTTGCCGTCCGAGTCCCACAGGTACACGCCTTGCGCCTTTACGATCACGCGCGAACCCGCGCGATTGAGCGAGCCCATATCCGAGAACGGGTGGATGTGATGCGCGGCATCGAGCGCGCGGTATTCGGCGGTGCTGCGCGACGGGGCTTGCGAGGTCGGCGCGTCTATCGTTCCGCCAAGCTCGGGCGTTCCCTTCTCCGCATACATCAAATCGTCAGTCTTATAGCTCATATCGCCTCCGTCCTTTCAAAGTTCTCATTGACCGATTGACCCGCGGCACTCACACGTGCAGCAGCAAATGCCGGCGCTCCCACGAACTGATCACGCGGAAAAACGCTTCATATTCGGTCTCTTTCAGCGCGAGATACGCGCGGACGAACTGCTCGCCGAGTACGTCGGCAATTGGCTCGCACGCACTCATCAACGTCAGGCCTTCTTCGAGATTGCGCGGTAATTGGTAGGGCAATGCATAGCCGTCGCTCGCGAGCGGTTCGGTTGGGGCGAGCCGCTGCGTGATGCCGAGATAGCCGGCGGCCAAGGTCGCGGCAATCGCCAGATATGGATTGCAATCGACACCCGGAATGCGGTTCTCGATGCGGCGCGCGACCGGCGTCGAATGCGGAATGCGAAAGCCCACCGTGCGATTGTCGTAACCCCACGCGACGTTGATCGGCGCGGCCATGAAACGCGAGAGGCGCCGATACGAGTTGATGTACGGCGCGAAGATCGGCATTAGCGCCGGCGTGTATTTCTGCAAGCCGGCGATATAGCCGGTGAAAAGCGATGTCGGTTCGCCATCCGCGGCGGTAAACAGGTTGCGGCCGGTTTCCATATCGACGAGGCTCTGATGCATGTGCATCGCCGAGCCCGGCTCGCCTTCCATCGGCTTCGCCATGAAGGTCGCGTACATCTTGTGGCGCAAAGCCGCTTCGCGCACGGTGCGCTTGAATAGAAACACGCTGTCCGCGAGTTTGAGCGGATCGCCATGCATGAAATTGATTTCCATCTGCGCGGCGCCGACTTCGTGTATCAGCGTGTCGACTTCGAGTTCCTGCACGTCGCAGTACTCGTAGATGTCTTCGAACAGCGGATCGAATTCATTGACCGCTTCGATCGAATACGCCTGGCGTCCCGTTTCCGCGCGACCCGTACGTCCAACCGGCGGTTGCAGCGGCAGGTCGGGATCGCGGTTCATATCGACCAAATAGAACTCGAGTTCCGGCGCGATCACCGGTTTCCAGCCGCGCGCCTTGTATAGATCGAGCACGCGGCGCAACACGCAGCGCGGCGAGATTTCGACCGGCGTGCCGTCGAAATGAACGCAGTCGTGAATCACTTGCGCGGTCGGGTCGACTGCCCACGGAATCATCCGGATCGTGCTCGCGTCGGGTACGCACACCATGTCGGGATCGGTGACGCCGGTCAGCGAATCGCTTTGCGGATAATCGCCGGTCACCGTCTGAATCATCACCGCCTGCGGCAGACGCATCGATTCGCCCGATTCGAACTTGCTGCGCGGAATGATCTTGCCGCGCGCGATGCCGGCCATGTCCGGAATAATCGCTTCGATTTCGGTGACGTGATGGTTTCTCAGAAAATCGTCGATGTCATGCATGATTGTTCTCTCTGTTTTGATCCGCGACCTGGGACATGCGTGCAGGGTTGCGTGTATTCATGCGCTGGCGGCACGCGTCGCCGAAGGTGCGAAATATCGCGGTCGATAACGCGTTGTCCGCGTGTCCCCATTCCGGGTGCCATTGCACGCCGAGCGCGAATGCGCGGGCGTCGCTGACGCTGATTGCTTCGATCAGGCCGTCCGCCGCGAGTGCTTCGACGTCGAGGCCTGTGCCGAGTCGCGCAATACCCTGACCGTGCAATGAATTCACCCGCGCTTCGTGGGCGCCGCCCGCAAGGCGCTGCAGCATGCCACCGCGCGTCAGCACGATCGAATGCGAGGTGGCGTATTGCACGTCGAGCGAGTCGTCCTTGTTCTCGCGATGGTCGTTCAGTCCTCCGACCGCATGAACGCTTTGATGCAAGGTTCCGCCGAATGCCACGTTCATTTCCTGCAAGCCGCGGCAGATGGCGAGAACCGGTACGCCGGACGCAACCGCCGCGCGGATTAGCGGCAACGTGGTTGCATCGCGCGCCGGGTCGTGCAATGTATCGCGCTCGCTCGAAGCGCCGCCGTAACGGTGCGGCTCGACGTTCGAATAGCTGCCGGTGAATAGCAAGCCATCGACAGCGGCGAGCACATCGTCGCTGCACTGGCGCTCACCTAAAGCCGGCACCAGCATCGCGAGCGCGTGCGAGCCCTCGACGATCGCGGCGATGTACTTTTCACCGGCCACGTGCGATGGATGAGCGCCGAGCATCGTTCTATCGGCGGTGATGCCTACTATTGGTTGGTTTCGCATAACGAACAGGCGTGTCGATCCCACGCCGCACACCACGTGAACGGCGTTAAATAGCGCGCGCGACGAAATCGGAAAACGCGAAGGCGAGGCGAAGCCAAAGCGAATCCGCGCAATAACGCGCAGCGCTAATCAGATTAGAAGCGCTTCGATTGAATCCGTCGTAATGCGCGGCAATCAGTCAGCGCCGCGCGGACGCAAGCAGACAGCTCGCGAAACCGCGTGCAAACGGACGAATCGAGCAGCGAAAAGAGACTAGAAAGAGAGGCGCTACGGCAGCAGCGAGGCGACTTCGTCTGTGCGCACCGCGATGAACGCGCGTGCGGAGAGGACGTTGCGGCGTCGAACGGAGCGACGCGACAGGACTGTGATGACGGACAGAAAGCGGCGAAACGCAAGGCTGCCGTTGCTGCCGTCGGCGCTGGCGCCGTCAGCGCAAATACAACGCGCCTGACTGCGATTCCAATTCACCAAAGGGCCTCGGACTCTCACGATGACACTCGACTGGCATAGTTGAGGGTTTTGAACGGCCTGTTTCGAATCCACAGCGGATAGTGAAGAAACAGGACGCGGGTCGATCGAGAAGAAACGGTACTAAACGGTAAAGGCTTAATCCGCAGCGCCGTTCACGCGATCTCCCAATAGCTAGGATATACGAGCTAAAAATGCCGTCAATTTATTTTTGTTTTTTGGCAGAACGGCATCAAGCGTGATGCCGTGTGCTTGGTCTGCTATTCGTTCACTCCGCGAGACGGGCGCGCACCGTGTATTCGCCTTCGTTGCCCTTGTCTTCGAGCATGTGCGCCATCGCCGTATTGAAGTCGGGTGGCAGTGGTTCGACTGGATAGCCGCGCTTTTCCCATGCGTCGAGTCCGCCCTTAAGGGCGCGCACATGATGAATGTTCTTGCGATGCAATTGCCTGACGATGCGCTTCGCGGTCGCTTCGTTCGGACACACGCAATAGACGACGATCGGCCGCTTCAGATACTCCGGATGAATCGGGTCGGGCGACTCGAGATCGAGCGGCCGCGCGCCGGCAATACGATGCGATTCCTTTTCGCGCACGGTGTGCGGGCGCGCGTCGAGAATCAGCGGCGGTTCGTTCGACTTCATCATCGCGTCGAGCTGATCGGGCGAAATGCGTGCATGCGCGAGCCAGCGGCGAAACTGCAAACGGCGCAGCCAGCGATACAGCAGAACCGCCGCGAAGATCACCGCGAACGTATCGAAGATCGTGCCGCCGTTGCGGCGCACGAACAGCATCAATTGGACGATCTCATCGTGCAAGGCGGCCCCGCCGATGATCCAGACGCTCGCCCACAGCGTCGCGCCGACCATGTCCCACAACAAGAACACGCCGACGCCGATCGCGGTCGTGCCGAGCAGCGGCGCGGAAATCAGGCCGAGACCGGGCAGGAACTTCGCGACCGTCAAAATCGGCGCGCCATAGCGCTCATAGGTATTGCGCGCGACGCGCACCGTGGTGTCCAGCGACAGCGAGAAGCGCACGAGGTAATTGAGCAGACGGCGGCCATACGCGCGTGCGGTGAAAAACCACAGCGAGTCGGCGATCAGCGTCGCACCGACCGCAGCGCAGATCATGTTGATGTACGAGGCCTCGCCCACCGCGGCCATCGTTCCCGCGAGAATCAGCATCGGCGCGGCCGGAATCGGCATGCCGAGCTGCGTGACGAGCACGCTCATGAAGACGGCCCACACGCCCGCAGACGGTGGAATAGCGACCGGGAAATGCCACACAACCGCGCTCCTGATTAAGGCAAAGAAAGGGAAAAGAATCGTCTGCGCCGAGGCCGATACGAGCCTCTGGCGACGCGAAAGACGGATTTAAGCACAGGTGGCGAGTCGGCGTTATGAAAGTGCGCCGACAAAGTGGCGGGCGAGCGACGAATGCGCATGGCGCACCGCGCCATGCCGCGTGCATGCGCCGCGCGGCAAGTGGATCAACGCGGACTGAGCAGCGGGATTTGCCTCGCTTCAGGCGAAGCGGTCCAAAAAGCGGCCTGTCGCCTTACGCATCCTCGGAGGGATCATAGGGCACCACGCGCTCATGCTCGTCCGCGTGATTGCGCGCGACGATCGCGCGCGCCGCGGCGTTCGCATCGAGATTGAACGGCTGATGCGGCACGCCGGGCGGAATGAACAGGAAGTCGCCCGGCTCGGTGATGACCGACTCGCGCAGTCCCGGGCCATAGCGCGTCTCGATCTTGCCTTCGAGCATATAGATCGCGGTTTCGTAGTCGGCGTGATAGTGCGGCTGCGCATGGCCGCCGGGCGGGACCACGACCATATACATCGACAGTCCGGTGGCACCCGCGGTGCCCGCCGAAATGCCGACGAAATAGGGCAACCGCTGCATCGTCGCCATTTCCCGTTCCGGGCGCACCTTGATCACAGGGGCCCGCGCGTCGTGCGTCACGTTTGACATGGTCGCTCCTTTCGTCGCCGCCGTGCCGGGCGGCTTCATGCATGCCGAACTGAAAGTCTAGACGATACGGGCGGCAATATCGGACCTTGTGAAGCGCGGGCGACCGCCAAAACGCGTTGCTACAATGATCGGCATACCCCCGACCAAGATCACGGAGACAGCGCATGGCCATGCTTCAGCCCATCAGCCGCTACCCGGTCCCCGAGCCGAGCGAGTGGCCCGAAGACATCAGCGCCCGCATTCTCGAAGTGCAGGACAAAGCCGGTTTCGTGCCGAACGTGTTTCTGACGCTCGCGCATCGGCCCGATGAATTTCGCGCGTTCTTCGCTTATCACGATGCGTTGATGCTGAAAGAGGGCGGTCTCACCAAGGGCGAGCGCGAGATGATCGTGGTCGCGACGAGCGCGGTCAACGATTGTCTTTACTGCGTGATCGCGCACGGCGCGATTCTGCGCATCTACGAGAAAGCGCCGCTGCTCGCCGATCAGCTTGCGGTCAATCATCATAAGGCCGACATCACCGAGCGCCAGAAGGCGATGCTCGATTTCGCGCTGAAGGTGTGCCGCGCGTCCGGCACGGTCGACGAAGAAGACTTCCAGACGCTGCGCGGCCACGGCTTCACCGATGAAGACATCTGGGACATCGCGGCAATCACCGCGTTTTTCGGCCTATCGAACCGGATGGCGAACGTGATCTCGATGCGTCCGAACGACGAGTTCTATCTGATGGGGCGCGTGCCGAAAGCCGCCGCGGATGCGCCGAAGAAATAGCCGCGACTGGCATAGCTTCAGCGTCTCTACCGGCATTGCGCATCACGCCTGCGCGGGACGCGGCGCATGCCGCGCGGGCGTCGTCACCGCCGTGTCGTCGATCGGGAAATGCAGCAGCGCCGCGAGCAATCCCGCCGCGACCGTCGCTACCCAGATCAGCGAGTACGAGCCCGTCAGATCGAACACGAGGCCACCGAGCCACGCGCCGAGAAACGAGCCGATCTGATGGCTCAGAAAGCACACGCCGAACAGGCTGCCGAGGTGACGCGTGCCGAACACCTTAGCGACCAGCCCGCTCGTCAGCGGTACGGTGCCGAGCCACGTCAGGCCCATCACGGCCGCGAAAATCACCACGGACACCGCGCTTTTCGGCAGCGCGAAGAACGTGGCGATCGTCGCGCTGCGAATCAGATAAAGCCAGCCGAGCACATGATGCTGGCGGAACCGGCCGCCGAGCCAGCCGCACGCCCAACTGCCCGCCATATTGAACAGGCCGATCAGCGCAAGCGCGGTGGCGCCCAGCCCGATCGGCATATGACACAGCGTCAGATACGCGGGCAGATGCGTCGCGATGAACGCGAGCTGGAAGCCGCAGGTGAAGAAGCCGAGCGTCAGCAGGCGGTAGCCGCGATGGCGCGTCGCTTGTGACAGAACTTCGCGCAGCGGAGTCGCGGGCGCATCGTCGAACCGGGCCTCGCCCGCCGCATGCATCCGCGCGCGACGGTCGAGCACGATGCCGAGCGGCGCGATCAGCAGCATCACGAACGCGAGCACGAACAGCGAGGTCGCGATGCCCGCGTGCAGCCGGATGCCTTGCACGAGCGGCACCATCAGCACCTGTCCGGCGGAGCCGCCGGCGCTGACGAGGCCCATCGCGACGCTGCGCTTCTCCGGCGACGCGATGCGGCCGACCGCCGGCAACACCACGCCGAAGGTCGTGCAGCTGACGCCGATGCCGACCAGCAGCCCCATGCCGATCACCAGCAGCGCGCCGCTCGGCGCGACCGCCGACAGCGCGAGGCCGGCCGCGAACGTCGAAGCGCCGAACGCGACGACCGGCGCCGAGCCATAGCGATCCGCAGCCGCGCCCGCGAACGGCTGCGCGAAGCCCCACACGAGGTTGTGCAGCGCGATCGCGAAGGCGATCAGCGTGACCGGCAGACCGCGGTCGAACGAGAACGGGCCGATGAACAGGCCGAAGGTCTGGCGGATGCCCATCGCGGCGCTCAGGATCAGTGCGGCGGCGACGATCACGATCGTGTTGGTGACGGTCGTCGCCGGAGCGACGGCGGGGGTGGGTTGCCCGGTGTGGGTGGTCGACATGGCGGCTTCTCCTTGGCCACCATCGTCGCAGCCCGCCGCGTGGCCGGCAAAGGAAAAGATTTCGACGACACGTGAGCGCCGCTCACCTGTGCGCCGCCAGATCGCCGTCCGCGGCCGCGTCGGCATGCGTGTCGAAGGCCGCCGCCTCGTCGACGAGCCAGCGCCTGAAATCGGCGAGCTCGGGCCGCCGGATCGCGCTGTCCGCATTCTCCGCGCTGACCAGCCAGTAGGCGATGGCGGATGCGATGGTGGGCGCGCAAGCCTCGACCAGCGCGCCGCTCGCCAGATCGCCATCGACCAGCGGCTTGCGGCCGAGCGCGACGCCGAGGCCCATACTGGCCGCTTCAAAGGCGAGCTGGATCGTGTCGACGTACAAGCCGGCGTCCATATCGATGCCGCCGGTGCCGGTTGCATCGAGCCACGCCTGCCAGTCTTCACTCGCGGCGTTCACGTGAATCAGCGTCGCGCGTCGCAGGCTCGGGACGCCGTGCTCGTCGCGCAGCGTCGCCAGGTGAGCGGGGCTGCACACGGGCACGAAACGCTCGCCGAACAGGCGCGTCCATGCGGTGCCGGCGACCGGCGCGCGGCTCATGCGGATCGCGAAATCGAAGCCGTCGACCGGGAAACCGACCTGGCGACGCGATGTATCCACGCTCACGTTGACATTCGGCCAGCGCGCGCGAAAACCCGCGAGGCGCGGCAGCAGCCAACGCGACGCGAAGGTCGGCGCACAGCTGAGCGTAATCGACCGATCCGCGCGGTGATTGGGCAGACGCTGCGTGCCGATCGCGATCAGCGAAAACGCCTCGGACACGTACGACAGATAATCCGCGCCAACCGCCGTCAGCGAGATGCCGCGCGGCTCGCGCACGAACAGCTCGACGCCGAGCGCTTCCTCGAGCCCGACGATGCCATGACTGATCGCGCTCGGCGTGACGTTCAGCTCGGCGGCGGCGAGCTTGAAACTTTGATGCCTGCCGGCCGCTTCGAAAAAACGGAGCGCTGGCAGGGGTGGCAGACGAAGCGGCATGTGCGTTCCCCAAGGCGGCCGCGTCGCGCGTGGCGCGCGTGCCGCGTGGTGTTGGCGGGTGTAATGGGCGTGCTGTTTGGCGCAAGCATACCTTGCGGTGGCGCCTCGCGAGTGTGTTGCCGAACCGTCGGCAAAAGCGGCTGCAAAAAGGCTGCCGCTTAAAAATCATTGGCGGCGCTGTCGATTTTCCGCGGTCTCATCCGTCGTCGCTTGTAGGAAGGGCGGCAAAGCATAGGCAGCCGCCCGTCTTCCGTCCGTTTTTCGCACGACTTCTCACAAGGAGATGGCTGATGAACGACGCAAACACATCGATGCATACGCTAAAACCGGCCCGCGAACTGGCCGACCTGCCTCAACGCTTTCCCGGCGAGAGCGCCGAATATCGACGCGCGCGCAACGCGTTGCTCGCCGAGGAGATCGAGTTGCGCCGCCAGATCGAGCGCGTCGCCGCGCAGCGTCGCGCGCTGCCCGCGGGCGGCATCGTGCCGCAGGATTACCGCTTCGACGGCGAAGCGGGCCCGGTCACGCTGTCGCAGATGTTCGGCGCGCACGACACACTGGTGACCTACAACTGGATGTTCGGACCGCAACGCGCGCGGCCGTGCCCGATGTGCACGTCGCTGCTGAGTGCGTGGGACGGCGAAATGCCCGATATCCTGCAGCGCGTCGCGTTCGTGGTGATCGGCCGCTCGCCGATCGACAGGCTCGTCGCGTTCAAGCAGGAGCGTGGCTGGCGGCATCTGCGGCTCTATTCGTCGGGCGGCAATACGTTCAATCGCGACTACGCAGCCGAAGATCCCGCCGGCGACGACGTTCCGGCGCTCAACGTATTCACGCGCACGGGCGGCGTCGTGCGGCACTTCTGGGCCGAGGAGATGGGGCCATCGACGTCGGACCCCGGGCAGGACCCGCGCGGCGCGCCCGATCTGATGCCGCTATGGACGATCCTTGACATGACCCCCGGCGGCCGCGGCACCGACTGGTATCCGAAGCTGGCGTATTGAGCGGCACGGCCATGCCGCGTTCGAGCGCTACGAATGCGTCTCCGCCGCATGGCTTTGCGCGAGCGCGGTCCATAGGAACGTGCCGACCGCGCTTGCCCGCATCGGCAGGCTGAACAGATAGCCTTGCACCGCACGCGCGCCGAGCGCCTTCACGACCTGGGCCTGCAATGGCGTTTCGAGTCCTTCCACCACGCATTCGAGTCCGAGGTTGCGGCACAGGTCGATCACGGATTTGATGATCTTCTTCGATGCGCTGTTGGTATCGACGTCGGAGACGAAGCTGCGATCGATCTTGATCGCGTCGAATGGCAAGCGGTGCACGTAGCTGAGGCTCGAATAGCCGGTGCCGAAATCGTCGAGCGACATCCGGCAGCCGGCCTGCTTCAGCATCGTCATCGCACTGCGCGCCTGCTCGAAATCGCGCGTCAACGCGGTTTCGGTGATTTCGAACGTCACGCGATGCGGCGACACACCGCTTGCGGCGACGATGTCGATCAGGCGGCGGGCGCGTGCCGACGTCGAGATATCGATCGCGGACAGGTTGAACGACAGATACAGATCGGCCGGCCAGTGTGCGACTTCGGCGAGCGCCTGGCGCAGCAGCACATCGGTGATGCCGAGAATCAGCTCGGTACGCTCTGCGATCCGAATGAATTCCTCCGGCCTGACCATGCCGAGCCGCGCGTTGTGCCATCGCCCGAGCGCTTCGAGGCCGATCGGCCGGTGGGTGAGCAGATCGTAGATCGGCTGGAACTCGAGGAACAGCTCCGCTTCGAGATCCGCGTGGCGCAACTCCTGGGTGACGAGGCTTAGCCGCCGCATCTGCGTTTCGTGTTCGGTCGAGAAAATCACCGGCATGCCGCGGCGGTTTTCCTTGCCGACATAGAGGGCAGCGTCGGCGCGTTCGAACACTTGCGCGACCGTCGAGCCCGCGTCGGGAAACGCGGCCCAGCCGATCGTACCCGACAGCTCCGCGACATTGTCGGCGACCTGATAAGGCCGACTGAGCGCGTCGCAGATCCGCTGCCCCAACTGAACCAGCGCTTCGTTCGACATCTTGTGACGCACGAGCACGCCGAATTCGTCGCCGCCCAGACGCGCGAACATCAGCCCCGTCTCGCTGATCGACACGAGCCGCGTGCCGACTTCCTGCAGCACGAGATCGCCGCTCGCGTGACCATATATGTCGTTGACCTGCTTGAAGCCGTCCAGATCGATGAGCCCGACGTTGAAGCCGCCGCCGGTTTCGAGCGCCTGCTCGAGTATTGCGCTCAGCGCCGCGAAATAGCTGCGCCGGTTCGGCAGGCCGGTCAGGCTGTCGATGTTGGCGAGCCGGTAGTTGTCGTCGCTGAGCCGTTGGGTGTTTTGATGGCTTGCCTGTAGTTCGCGTTGCGCTTGCACGGCGTCCGCAAACGTGCGGCAGTAAAGCTGGATGACCACCGCGAGCGCGACGCCGACCAGCGTCATGTCGACGGCCATCGCGAAGAACACCGGCGAGCCGCTGGACACGAGGAATCCGGAGAAACTCAGGAGGACGATGCAAAGCAGCAGAAGCGCGGCCTTGCGCAGGTGGATCAGGCAGAACATGCTGCCGACCAGCGTCGTCGCCATGTAGAACGCGACCTGCGCCTGCTGATACGCACCGCCGTACGGGAACAACAGCAGCGACCAGCCGCTGAACGCGACGCCGAACAGGCCAACGATCCACGTCACGCCGCGCAATTCGCGGACCACCTGGGCGTCCGTCATCGGCCGGTTGCGTTTGCGCCACCAGCGCACGCAGCGAAGCACACACAGCGCGCCGAGCGCGCCGGGCACATATATGGACAGCCAGGCCGGCGCGCTGTCCAGATGCGTCGCCGCGACCGCCGCCGTGTTGACGAGCAGGATGAAGTAGAGAAGCGGTACCTGGCGGCTGAACGCGTGCAAGCGCGCACGCATCAGCGCACGGTCACCGTCGGCGACCGCCAGTACCTGCTTCAATCTTGCGAGCCAAACCATCACCGTCCTTTTAACGTTTGCGCGCTAAACGCAGCTGTTTATATCGGCGCAAAGCTGATTAACTTGAGCGTTCCGGGAGGTAAATAGCATCGCAGCCAAGGGTCCGTGAACCCGACGGCATGCTTACGAATCGTCGTGCGGTAAGTAGTACCTGGCGGCGCCGCAAGCAGGCGTTTGTGCCGGATGCCGATGACGGGACTCTCGACGAATGCTGGCTATCGCGCATGCTCGAAGTTGGGGCACGACAGCACCCGCTGCGGCCGCATCGCAGTGCCGGGCTGGCCGGCTGGCGCAGGGGCGCCTCGCGGCGCTGACGAGACGAGCCGGACCGCGTCGGCGCCCGCATTCGCGAGCACGTATTTTTCCGGGCTGTCGTCCGGCTGCCAGTACGCGCGAAACACGTCGCCGTCGCTGAACACGAGCAGCTTGCCGTGCACCGTTGTTCCGCCGCCGACGAAGTCGACCGGTTCGCCGTCGCGTAGCAAAAAGCCCTGCGCGGCACTGGAATTGGTTGCGCCGACGAGGGTCGCGCACGGGTTGTCGCTGGCAGCCGCAGCCACCGATGACAACGCGCAGAGCAGCGCGCATGTTGCAAAGTGGCGAATTCTCACTTTTTTATGTCTTGCAGAAAGTTTTCTTGTGATGTGTTTCGCAAATAGCGGGCCCGCGCTTCACGAAAAGGGCTATCGTCATCGGGAAGGCCGCGCGGGCTCGCATAACGCGACCTAAAGTACTGAAATTGCAACGGATTGTGATGCGCGACAAACGCTCATGAGATGGCGCGCGCACATAAGCCCGCGATTCTTATGGCAGTTTGCGACGGAAAAACGTCAAACCGGCGCTCCGGCCTTGATACAAGCCTTACACCAAGGGTTTGCGCGAAGGTGCGCCTATGCGTTAGTGTGTCGGTCCCGGCGCCTCAGAGTGGCGCCGGTTCCATGATTACCATACGGGAAGTGCTATGAACAAACAGGAACTGATTGATGCAGTCGCCGCAGCGACGGGCGAAAGCAAAGCGGCAACCGGCCAGACCATCGACGCGATCGTCGAGGCAGTGACCAAGGCCGTGGTGGGCGGCGATACGGTGCAACTGGTCGGTTTCGGTTCGTTCTCGACTGGCGCGCGCGCAGCACGCGTGGGCCGCAATCCGTCGACGGGCGAAGAAATCCAGATCGCCGCGGCCAAGACGGTGAAGTTCACCGCGGGCAAGGCGTTCAAGGAAGCCGTCAACGCGTCGTAAGCAACGCGCTTCACGCCGGAGCATTCGCGGTGCGCTTTGCAGCTTCCTGTGAGGCGCACGCGTGAATGATGCGATAGGCGTGAGGTTCACGCGCTGCCCAACCCAGCCAGGCGGTTTGCCCTGGCAACTCGCGCGGCGCGTGTGCCTGGCTCCTTGGGCCAGGCGTTCTCCTCCTCGATCGGTCCCGAGCGGGTCGCGAGTGGAGCCATCGCCGAACCGCGCTCGCGCGGTTCGTGCGTTGCGCTGTCAGCCGGCGCGACGCTTGCGGGTTGCCTCGGCGAGGGTGGCGAGCACCGGTTCGGTCTGCGCCCAGCTCACGCAGGCGTCCGTGATCGACACGCCGTAGCGCAACGGCACACCGGCCTTCAGATCCTGACGGCCTTCTTCCAGATGACTTTCGAGCATCACACCGATGATGCGGCCTTCGCGCGCCGACAGTTGCCGCGCGATATCGTCCGCGACCTCGATTTGCCGCAGATGCGACTTGTTCGAATTCGCATGCGAGCAGTCGATCATCACCTGTTCGCGCAGACCCGCTGAACGCAGCGCTTCACAGGTCGCCTGCACCGACGCGCTGTCGTAGTTCGGTCCTTTCTTGCCGCCGCGCAGGATCACGTGCGCGTCGTCGTTGCCGCGCGTTTCGAAGATCGCGGCCATGCCCATTTTCGTCATGCCCATGAACGCGTGGCTCGCACGCGCCGCGACGATCGCGTCGGCGGCGATCTGCACGCCGCCGTCGGTGCCGTTCTTGAAACCGATCGGGCAGCTCAGTCCCGACGCGAGCTGACGATGACTCTGGCTCTCGGTCGTACGCGCGCCGATCGCACCCCACGCGATCAGATCGGCGATGTATTGCGGGCTCAGCAGATCGAGGAATTCGGTCGCGGTGGCGAGACCCAGACCGTTGATATCGAGCAGCAACTGCCGCGCGCGACGCAGCCCTTCGTTGATGCGGAAGCTGCCGTCCAGACGCGGATCGTTGATATAGCCTTTCCAGCCCACCGTCGTGCGCGGCTTCTCGAAGTACACGCGCATCACGATCAGCAGATCGTCGCGGTAGTGATCGGCGGCGGCCTTCAGCTTGCGCGCGTATTCGATCGCCTGGTCGTGGTCGTGAATCGAACAGGGCCCGACGATCATTACGAGCCGGTCGTCGCGGCCGTGCAGAATGTCGGCGATTTCGACGCGAGTCTTCTCGACCAGCGTCTGCACCGCGGGCGGCACCGGCAGTTCGTCCTGCAGCAGCGCCGGCGAAATCAGCGGACGGACCGCGCCGATGCGCACGTCGTCGATGCGCGTGGTGTCCTGGGTGGCGTCGGCCGAACCGACTTCCTGATCGTGCAGGGGATTGTCGAGGGCGCTCAAGATGTTCTCCGCAATCGGTTGATGAGGCGGTCTTGCCGCCTGACTATGCGAGCGCCGCCGCGACGTGGGCGCGCGGGCGCTGCGTGGGTTTGACGTGGACCGTGCGGGCTGGCTGGCTGCGTGCCTCGGGCGAGGTTCGGCGCAAGGTGTTGCGTCGGGCTTGACGCGACGCCGCCGCGACCGCGCACGGATGCGCTGGCGCGATTATGACACTCGTGCCGGCCTGGCGGCAGGCGGATTCAGAGCCTGTTGATCAACGCCATCGCGGCGGCCGGATTGCGCTCCTTGAAGCCGCTGATCACATACAGATAGACGTCGCGCTTCGCTGCTTTCGCGGGCGGCTCGGCGCAGGTTTCCAGATCGTCCGGCGTGGTGCCCGCGGCGAGCTGGCGCACGCGTTCGGCCCATGCGTCGAGCTCTTTCGTCGAATAACCTTGGGCTTGCTTCTCGCTCGTGCCCATGATGCGCGCGTACACGAACGGCGCGGTGATGTCGGCGATCTGCGGATACTCGCTGTCGGCCGCGAGCACGACCGCGACCTTGTACTTGCGCGCCAGCGCGATGAACTCCGGTGTCCCGAACGAATCGTGACGAACCTCCACCGCATGCCGCAGCTTCTGTCCTTCGATGCTCGCGGGCAGCAGCTTCAGAAAGGACTCGAAATCGTCGGCGTCGAATTTCTTGGTCGGCGCGAACTGCCAGTTGACCGGTCCGAGCTTCTGTTTGAGCAACAGCACGCCGCTGGCGAAGAAGCGCTCGATCGTGTCGCCGGCATCGGCCAACACCTTGCGATTGGTCGCGTAACGCGGCGCCTTCAGAGAGAAGACGAAATCGTCGGGGGTTTCCTGAAACCACTTTTCGTAGCTGGCCGGTTTCTGCAAACCATAGAACGTGCCGTTGATTTCGATCGAGGTCAGATGCCGGCTCGCATATTCGAGTTCGCGGCTTTGCGCGAGGTCTTCCGGATAAAACGGGCCGCGCCATGGAGCGTACGTCCAGCCGCCGATGCCGATGCGAATGCGTGCGGCGGACGCGGACTTTGACGGCGCTTCGGTTGATTTTTTCGTTGGCGCTTTCTTTGTGGCTTTCGGCTTGTCGCCGAGTTCTTCGCCGGACTTGTCGCTTTGCTTGCTGCTTTCCTTCGCGCTTTTCGCTGCGGGCACTTGGGCTCTCCTTCGGGCTGCGGCGGGAAAGCTCGTAGATTAGCCGCTTTTTTCGCGGCGCGCGGCGCTGGCTTCGTCAAAGCGCCGGCTCGCCGCCGCCACTTCCACGCGAAAACGCTGCAATGCACTAAGCGCAAGATCGGGGGGCGTCAGCGCGGCCCACAGCACGTCGATCAGCTGATCGGCGGTGGCCTCGATATCGATCTGCCGATTCGCGAGCGTCGCGTCCCACAGCACGTGTTCCATCGGGCCGAACACCATCGAGCGCAACAGTCGCAGCGGCATGTCGGTGCGAATTTCGCCGCTTTGCCGGCCTTGCGCGAGCACGCGCATCAACGGCGCGGTGTAGCGGCGCTGCAACTCGGTCAGCGCTTCGCTGAGTTCGTGATGCCGCGCGCGACCTTCGGACAGCACGAGTGCGCACAGGTCGGTGCCGTTCACGAGCATCAGCCGCAGATGCATGCGCACGATGAACGCGAACTGCTGCCGCACGTCGCCGTCGCGCGGCAGGCCCGCTTCGATCGCGTCGATGATCTCGTCGTACCAATCGCCGATGACCCGGGCGCACAACTCGCGCTTGCCGCGAAAGTAGCTGAACACCGTCGCCTCGGAAATGCCGAGGCGCTGCGCGATTTCCGCGGTCGTCGCGCGCTCGTAGCCCTTTTCGGAAAACACGTCGCGCCCCGCCTGAAGGATCTCCTTCACGCGCTGCTGCGACTTGCGCCCGGCCGGCTGGCGACGCGAGACAGGTAATGCGGCCTTCTCGGCAACCGTCATATGAGTCAGATTCAGATTATCGATGCAGATTGGCAGCAAAACTGGCGTTTGAGCGCCGCGTATTTGCCCGATGACCGCGATCCTATCACCGAATCGGCTGTCTGGAGCGGCTTTGCGAATTTTCTGAGTAACACTCAAAAATACCTATTGACGCTTACGTCAATCTGGCGTGAAATGCGCGATGACATGCTCTCGCGTGCCGCTTCGCGTTCCGTCAGCGGCCGCCCACGAACTCAGGAGACACCGCAATGCCCAATCTGCCCGGTTTGCAGTTCCCGCTCGGCGAAGAGATCGAAATGCTGCGCGACAGCATTGCGTCGTTCGCCGCCAAAGAAATCGCGCCGCGCGCCGGAGAAATCGATCGCACCGATCAGTTTCCGATGGACCTGTGGCGCAAGTTCGGCGACCTCGGCGTGCTCGGCATGACGGTTTCCGAAGAGTACGGCGGCGCGAACATGGGCTACACCGCGCACATGGTCGCGATGGAGGAAATCTCGCGCGCGTCGGCCTCGGTCGGCCTGTCGTACGGCGCGCATTCGAATCTGTGCGTGAACCAGATTCATCGCAACGGCACCGAAGCGCAGAAGCGCAAGTATCTGCCGAAGCTCGTATCGGGCGAGCACGTCGGCGCGCTCGCGATGAGCGAGCCGAACGCAGGCTCGGACGTGGTCAGCATGAAGCTGCGCGCCGAGAAGAAGGGTGATCGCTACGTGCTGAACGGCACCAAGATGTGGATCACCAACGGCCCCGACTGCGACACGCTGGTCGTCTATGCGAAGACCGATCCCGAAGCGAATTCGCGCGGCATTACCGCGTTCATCGTCGAGAAGGGCATGAAGGGTTTCTCGGTCGCGCAGAAGCTCGACAAGCTGGGCATGCGCGGCTCGCACACCGGTGAGCTGGTGTTCCAGGACGTCGAAGTGCCGGAGGAAAACATCCTCGGCCAGCTCAATGGCGGCGTGAAGGTGCTGATGAGCGGTCTCGACTACGAACGCGCGGTGCTCGCGGGCGGCCCGACCGGCATCATGGTCGCGGTAATGGACGCGGTGGTGCCGTATATCCATGACCGCAAGCAGTTCGGCCAGTCGATCGGCGAGTTCCAGCTGATCCAGGGCAAGGTCGCCGATCTGTACACGACCTTGCAGGCATGCCGTGCGTATCTGTACGCGGTGGGCCGCCAACTCGACACGCTCGGCAACGACCACGTGCGCCAGGTCCGCAAGGACTGCGCGGGTGTGATCCTGTACACGGCGGAGAAAGCCACGTGGATGGCCGGCGAGGCGATTCAGATTCTCGGCGGCAATGGTTATATCAACGAGTATCCGGTCGGGCGCCTGTGGCGCGATGCGAAACTCTATGAAATCGGCGCGGGCACGAGCGAGATCCGCCGCATGCTGATCGGCCGGGAGCTGTTCGCCGAAACGCTGTGATGCAAAACGAACGGCCCTCTGGAGAAGCCACGTCATGCCGATCATCGAATCAAAACTGAACCCCCGCTCGGACGACTTCCGTGCGAACGCGGCGGCGCTCGAAGCGCTGGTCGCCGATCTGCGCGCGAAGATCGAGCAGCTCGCGCAGGGCGGCGGCCAGGCCGCGCGCGACAAGCACACGAGCCGCGGCAAACTGCTGCCGCGCGACCGGATCGCATACCTGCTCGATCCGGGCACGCCGTTTCTCGAACTGTCGCAACTGGCCGCGTACGGCATGTACAACGACGACGCGCCGGGCGCGGGCGTGATCACCGGCATCGGCCGCATCGCGGGGCAGGAGTGCATGATCGTCTGCAACGACGCGACCGTGAAGGGCGGCACCTACTACCCGGTCACGGTCAAGAAGCACGTGCGCGCGCAGGAAATCGCCGGCGAGAACCGCTTGCCGTGCGTGTACCTCGTCGACTCGGGCGGCGCGAATCTGCCGAATCAGGACGACGTGTTTCCCGATCGCGATCACTTCGGCCGCATCTTCTACAACCAGGCGAATCTGTCGGCGGCGGGCATTCCGCAGATCGCGGTCGTGATGGGCTCGTGCACCGCGGGCGGCGCGTATGTGCCGGCGATGAGCGACGAGTCGATCATCGTGAAGAACCAGGGGACGATTTTTCTCGGCGGACCGCCGCTCGTCAAAGCCGCGACCGGCGAAGTGGTCAGCGCCGAAGATCTCGGCGGCGGCGACGTGCATACGCGTCTGTCGGGCGTCGTCGATCATCTCGCGCAGAACGATGCGCATGCGCTCGGGATCGCGCGCAGCATCGTCGGCAATCTGAACCGCGTGAAACCGACGCCGCTCGCGTTGCAGGAGCCGAAGCCGCCGCGCTACGACACGCACAGCATCTACGGCGTGATTCCGGTCGACACGCGCAAGCCGTTCGATATCCGCGAGGTGATCGCGCGCATCGTCGACGATTCCGCGTTCGACGAATTCAAGGCGCGCTACGGCACGACGCTCGTGACGGGCTTCGCGCATATCTGGGGGCATCCGGTCGGCATCGTCGCGAACAACGGCATTCTGTTTTCGGAGTCGGCGTTAAAGGGCACGCACTTCATCGAGCTGTGCTGCCAGCGCAAGATTCCGCTCGTGTTCCTGCAGAACATCACCGGCTTCATGGTTGGCCGCAAGTACGAAAACGAAGGCATCGCGCGAAACGGCGCGAAGATGGTGACGGCCGTCGCGACCGCTAAGGTGCCGAAGTTCACAGTGATCATCGGCGGCTCGTTCGGCGCGGGCAACTATGGCATGTGCGGCCGCGCGTATTCGCCGCGCTTTCTGTGGATGTGGCCGAACGCCCGCATTTCGGTTATGGGCGGCGAGCAGGCGGCGTCGGTGCTCGCCACGGTCAAGCGCGACGGCATCGAAGCGAAGGGCGGCAGCTGGAGCGCGGAGGAAGAAGAGGCGTTCAAGCAGCCGATCCGCGAGCAATACGAGCATCAGGGCCATCCGTACTATGCGAGCGCGCGGCTGTGGGACGACGGCGTGATCGACCCGGCGCAGACCCGCGACGTGCTCGGCCTCGGCCTGTCGGCGGCGATGAATGCGCCGATCGAAGATACGCGCTTCGGCGTGTTCAGAATGTGATGGCGCGCGGCGCCGCGCTGCGAGAAAGCCAGCCAAAGGAGTGCTACGCATGCAATGCGAAACGCTGAAGGTCGAGGTTGCCGGCCAGATCGCGACGGTCACGCTCAATCGTCCGGACGTGCGCAACGCGTTCAACGAAACGATGATCGCCGAGCTGACCGCCGCATTCACCGCGCTCGACACGCGCGACGACGTGCGCGCGGTCGTGCTCGCCGCGAACGGCAAGGCGTTCTGCGCGGGTGCCGACCTGAACTGGATGAAGAAAATGTCCGGCTACTCGGACGACGAGAACCGCGCCGATGCGATGCGTCTCGCGGGCATGCTGTCGGCGGTATATCGCTGCAACAAGCCGGTGATCGCGCGCGTGAATGGCGACGCGTATGCGGGCGGCATGGGCCTGATAGCCGCATGCGACATCGTCGTCGCGGTGGACAGCGCGCACTTCTGCCTGTCCGAAGCGCGGCTCGGGCTGATTCCCGCGACGATCGCGCCGTATGTGATTCGCGCGCTCGGCGAGCAGGCGTCGCGGCGCTACTTCGTCACCGCCGAAGCGTTCGACTGCGCGACCGCGTTGCGGCTGGGTCTCGTCAGCGAAGCGGTCTCCAGTGCCGAGCAGCTCGACGCAACGGTCGCGCAGCTCGCGCAGACGCTGTGCGCGAACGGCCCGCAAGCGGTGCGCGCCTGCAAGCGGCTCGTCCAGGACATCGCAGGCCGCGAATTGAGCGACGCGCTGATCGAAGACACGGCAGTGCGGATTGCGAAGACGCGAGCCGGCGCCGAAGGCCGCGAGGGCGTCGCGTCATTCCTCGAAAAGCGCACGCCGGGCTGGCGCAACAGGCCCCGCTAACAACAACCGCCCCGTACCGCCTATTTAATCGAGACACTCATGTTCAACAAGATCCTGATCGCCAACCGGGGTGAGATTGCGTGCCGCGTCGCGGCGACCTGCAAGCGGCTCGGCATCGCGAGCGTGGCCGTCTATTCGGACGCCGATGCCAACGCGAAACACGTCGCCGCCTGCGACGAAGCGGTGCATATTGGCGGCTCGACGGCGGCGCAAAGCTATCTGCGCATCGAACGCATCATCGAAGCCGCGCGCGCGACCGGCGCGCAGGCCGTGCATCCGGGCTACGGCTTTCTTTCCGAAAACGAAGACTTCGCGCGTGCGTGCGAGGCAGCCGGCATCGTCTTTATCGGACCGCCGGTCGAAGCGATTGCCGCGATGGGCTCGAAGGCCGCCGCGAAGGCTCTGATGCACGCGGCCGCGGTGCCGCTCGTGCCCGGCTATCACGGCGATGACCAGCAGCCGCAGTTGTTGCAGGGCGAGGCCGACGCGATCGGTTACCCGGTGCTGCTGAAAGCGAGCGCGGGCGGCGGCGGCAAGGGCATGCGGGTGGTCGAGCGCAGCGCGGACTTCGCGGCCGCGCTGCTGTCGTGCAAGCGCGAGGCGGCGAGCAGCTTCGGCAACGATCGCGTGCTGATCGAGAAGTATCTGATCCGGCCGCGTCACGTCGAAGTCCAGGCGTTCGCCGATCGGCACGGCGGCGCCGTTTATTTGTTCGATCGCGACTGCTCGGTGCAGCGGCGGCATCAGAAAGTGCTCGAGGAAGCGCCCGCGCCGGGGCTGTCGGCCGAGGTCAAACGCGCGATGGGCGAAGCGGCCGTGGCCGCCGCGCGCGCGGTCAATTACGTCGGCGCGGGTACGGTCGAGTTCATCATGACGCCGACCGGCGAGTTCTATTTCATGGAGATGAACACGCGGCTGCAGGTCGAGCATCCGGTCACCGAGATGGTGACGGGGCAGGACCTCGTCGAATGGCAACTGCGCGTTGCCGCGGGCGAGGCACTGCCGCTCACGCAGCAGCAGTTGAAGCTCGACGGCCACGCAATCGAGGCGCGCATCTACGCCGAGCATCCGGCCCGCGGTTTCCTGCCGTCCACCGGGATGCTCAAGCATCTGCGCATGCCCGAAGGCGTCGAGTTCGCGATCGACGCGGCCGGACTCGGCGAGCCGGGACGCAAGGCGCCGGTGCGCATCGACAGCGGCGTGCGCGAGGGCGACACGATCACGCCGTTCTACGATCCGATGATCGCCAAGCTGATCGTCCACGGTGCGACGCGCGAGGAGGCGTTGGCGCGGCTCGCACGCGCGCTGCATGCGTGCGAGGTCGTCGGGCCGCATACGAACGTCGAGTTTCTGCGGCGCATCGTCGCGAGCGAGCCGTTCGCGAGCGGTGACCTCGACACCGGTTTGATCGAGCGTCATCACGACGCGCTGTTCGCGCCGATGCAGAAGCCGTTCAAGGAAGCGCTCGCGCTCGCGTGCGCCGCGTTGCTGACGCGCGAGGGCGGCACCGCGCACGGCGCATCGCCGTGGGACGCGCTGTCGCACTGGCGGCTCAATAGCGGTTACACGCAAACTCTCGGCTGGCGCCTGATCGACGACCGCGCCAACGACGACAGCCCCGAGTCCTTCACGGTCGTTTTCGCGCGCAACGGGGACCCGCAAGCGCTCGTGCAAACCCTCGAACACGACGGCGTGCGCGAGGACTTCAGCTGGTCGGTCGGCGCGGGCGCCCACGAATTCCGCGCGACGATCGGCGATGCGCGCCTGACGGGGCGGGTATTTGTCGACGGCGACAGGTTCCACGTGTTCTGCCACGGCGAGACGCTCGCATTCGAATGGCAGAACCTGCTCGCGCATGCTGCGGATGCCGAGCACGGCGAAGGCCGTCTGACCGCGCCGATGCCGGGCAAGGTGATCGCGGTGCTGGTCGAACCGGGCGCGGTGGTCGAGAAGGGCGCGCCGCTGATCGTGATGGAAGCGATGAAGATGGAGCATACGATCGGCGCGCCGGCGGCCGGCACCGTCGCCGAGGTGCTGTATGCGGTCGGTGATCAGGTCACCGACGGCGCGCAGCTGCTGGTGCTGGACGTGCAGCAGGCGGGCGGATGAGCGCGCCGAGTGGAAGATGAGGACGGCGTGAATCAGGCGAGCCGCGCGTACCCCGCGGCGCGCGCCTCGCTTTCGAGCTCGCCGATGCGCGCATAGTCGGTCAGCGGCAGCGCCGAAAAACCTCTCAATCGCAGGCGTTTCGCTCGCTCGGGGCGGATGCTCAGCGTCTCGTTCAATGCGTCGCGCAGCTCGGCGATCGTGGCCGGCGGCACATTGGCCGCGGCGATCAGCGGCAAGCCCGGCGACGCGGCGGTCATGCCGATCGCGCGCACGCGCCGCGCCAGTTCGGGCAGCAGATCGCCAACGAAGGCGAAGGTCACGCAGTCGATCGCGGCGACGTCCGCGCGATTGTCCGCGACCGCGCGCAGCGAGCCAAGATGCGAGCCCGTACGCAGTACGGAGCCGAAGAACATGCCGGCGCGAGCGAGCGGCGCGACCGCGTGGCGAAACGCGTTCATGCCGCTGTTCGAATCCTCCTGGTTGTAGGCGGCGCGTGCGCCGCGGCACGAGGCGAGTGAGTCGAAGCGCGCGTCGGCGCGCGTGACCAGTACGCTCGAGTAATGCGCGCCGTCGCAGCCCGGCGCATCGAAGCAGGGTGTCGCGACCAATTGCACCTGCGCGTGAAGCCCGTGCATTAGCGGATAACCGCAGGTCTGCGAGATCAGCAGGTTCGGGCGCCGCCAGAAGCCGTGCAATTCTTCGTCCGGTTCGACGATGCGGCACGCGGGCTTGACCCGGTGCAGCACGTCGTCGAGCCACTCGCGCCATTCGAGGTCGAGCGCGGGCGTCACGTTGTACATCGGCAGGGCAGCGATCCAGCTCATGAAGGCGTTTCTCGCACGCCTAATGTCTGACCAATTTGAAATCGTCCAAACCGAGCCGCACCGGCTCGCTCGGCGTGTACTGCCAGCGCTGCGCGGCGACCGAGAGGATCTCGTCCTGCGCATCCTCGAACGCGACCAGCAGGTCCTCCTTGCGACGGCTCTCGGCGCCGCAGAACTCGACCAGCGCGTCGGCGCTGACTTCAAAAACCTGCGCGCGATCGTCGCAGCACACCCGGAACGCGACCGTCGCGCATTCCGTCACACAGGGCCGAAACCCCTCATCGACATAGACCGACATGGCGAACTCCTTCCAACGCCTGAATCGACAGGATGACAAACCGCGCCTGCCAGGTATGTGGGAGAACCGGCATTGACGGCCAAATGCCCGGCGCCGCGGCAGGCGCGACGGTCCGGAAACTGGCGGAAAGTAAGCCAGAAACTGGCGGCGGACTCGTTCAAGCCCGAGCCAGGGCCGCGGCGCGAACCGTGGCCGGAGGGAAGACCGCGGCGATTCGCTCGCCATCGGTCCTGCCTCGTGGTGGGCCGCCGCGAGTCGGAATCACGGCGGGCACTGCTCAGAAGACGCTTAAATCGGGCGCTCCAATCCAACGTTGAAATCGGCGCGCGAACTGCTCACGCCGGTCTCGGACTGTCTTTGGGCTTTTCCCACCAACCTCGCGGTGTAGATCCGCGTAGGTATCCACTTTACGATTAGCGCGCGTTTTGTGCAGGCGATGAGTCCGGCGCGGCCCGCTGGGTTACGTGAGCGCCCGAGAAATTGAGCCGGCGGATCAGCGGACCTAAGGTCGTCGCTTGAATCAGCAGGCTGAACACGACGACCAGATACGTGACGCCGATGAACATTTCGCGTCCGTGAAACTCGGGCAGCGACAGCGCGAGCGCAATCGAGATGCCGCCGCGCAGTCCGCCCCGCGTCAGCACGACAGCCGAATGCGGACTGAGCCGCCGGAACTTCTGCAGTGCGAGCAGCGGAATCGCGACGCTGACGCCGCGCGCGAACAGCACGACCGGAATCGCCGCGAGCCCAAGCCAAACGATCTCGAAGCGCAGCGACAGCGCAATGATTTCGAGTCCGATCAGCCCGAACAGCACGAGATTGAGCAACTCGTCGAGCAGGTCCCAGAAGTTGAACAGATGCTCGCGCGTCTTCTCCGACATCGATGTCGACGCGCCGTGATTGCCGATCACGAGCCCCATGATCACGACCGCCAGAGGCGCCGACACGTGCAGTGCTTCGGCGAGACTATAGCCGCCGGTCGCGAGCGCGAGCGTGATCAGGATCTCGACTGGATAGCTGTCGATGCCTCGCAGCAGCAGCGACGCGCCGAAGCCGAGCGCCGCGCCGAGCACGAGCGCGCCGGCGACTTCGCGCAGCAGATCGAATGCGATCGCGCCCGCGGAAAACTCGTTCGCGCCGGTCGCGAGTCCGACTAGCGTGACGAACGCGACCACGGCCGTGCCGTCGTTGAACAGCGATTCGCCTGTGATCTTGGTTTCGAGGCTTTCGGGCGCCGCCGCCCGCTTGAGCACGCTGAGCACCGCGATCGGATCGGTCGGCGAGATCAGCGCGCCGAACGCGAGACACCACAGCAGGCTGACCGGCTGGCCGAGCCATTGCGCCGCGTAGTAAAAGCCGAAGCCGACCACCGCGATCGAAATCAATACACCGATCGTCGCGAGCATCAGCACTGCGCGCCGCTGCGTGCGCATCTTCGACAGATCGACGTGCAGTGCGCCGGCGAACAGCAGCAGGCTTAGCAGACCGTGAAACACGATGTCGGCGAAATCGATCTGCACGACGATCTTGCGCGCGGCGATCGCCATCGCCGGATAGTAGAAGCCGAGCGCCGAAATGCCGACGCAGACGACGAGCCCGACTGCGGTGATGCCGAGGGTGTCGGGTAACCTGATGAACCGATAGTTGAGGACGCCGAACAGCGCGACGATGGCCAACAGCGCGCCGGCAATCTGGAAGACGCTCATCGTGCATGCTCCCACGTTGCGCGGCGGCGCGAACGCGTGATCATCGTGGCAGCGAGGTAACTTGCGCGAAGAGGCATAAAACCGGCAGGCAGAGAAAGCCGCCACGATTGCGATATTGAAGCAGCGAGATGTTTCACCAGCAATTCCTTATTCATGCTCATTCAATCCGATAAACGATCTACGGTTTGCAATGACACGATCGTTGCCGCTGGCGATAGAGCGACGTACCGCTACAGACGCCTTATTCAAACTCGACGGACGATGCGATCAGACGCAAAGTACTTTATCGGACCACAAGCGGATGACGGCGAACCTGTTGGAGCCAGGCTCGCCAGAAGGTGCCGCGATGGGCAATGATAGTGTTCGGACCACTGAAGCGCCGGGCGAGTTCCGGTCTTTATTTTGGGATATAGTTTTTTTATTTCGAGATCTTCCGCTCGGCTTGATTCGTCAAGATCTATTCAATTTGATCTGAATTGGCAGTATCAATTTGTAGTTCGATTTGTCGTCCGATGACACCCACTATTGGCCATGTGCGACGCCGGAATTGGCATGCCGAAAACAGCGAAAGCCCTAACCGGAAATCGCCGAAGATCTGACAATTTTTGACAATTACGAGTCGAGAATGATGCAGCATCGATACATGGCGAGATGCTGTTGTGTAGAAATGGCTGAAGACGGAGAAGATTATGGAGCAAACCTATCGTTATCGTGGATTCGACATCATGGTCAACGCGTTGCATGCGACACATACGTGCTCACCTGTCGGCAGTGTCACTGCGCGGCCCGCGTACGTGGCGAACGTCACGTTGAAGACGCGGCTGATCGGCGGCGAGTGGTCGACTGCTTTCCGCGTCGGTCCGCTAGCCGGTCGTTCGGCGACCGATTTGCGGGAAGTACTGGCGGCTGGATTCGCGGCCGCCACTCGGGTCGTCGACGACGTGGTGAGCGTGATGGGAGATGGCCTCGCGCGCAAGGCGGCCTGAGGTCGTGGCGAGCGTAGAAATAACCACGCGTATCCCTGCGGTGCGTGCGGGTCCCAGACAGGGCGTGCCCGTCTCCTCAGCGCCCTGTTGTTTTAATCCCGCTCCCCTGTGCGGGATTTTTTTTGCCCGATTGAAATCGCGGGCGCTCGATTACGCACTGTCACATCGGCACGACAACAGAAAATACAAGAAAAAAGCCTCGAACGCGAAGCGCGATCGAGGCTGCCGAAGGACAGACTCAATGTCTGTCTGGAAGGTCGATCGGACCCGTGATCGACCTTCCCCACTATAGCGAGTTGTCGGTCGAGCAATTGTGAACAAATGTCTCAGTCGGATGCGCATAGCATTGATTACCCGCGCTCCTGCATCCGGCGTCGTACATGCAGCCGCCCGGGCGGTTCGAAATATGTGCCGAAGCGCACCAGACCGGCCCTCTTCAAATGACACGTCATTTCGAAACTGACCAGCACGCCGGGATCATCGTCCGCGAGGATGTCGATGTCGATAGCGCGAATACGTGGTTCGTATTTCAACAGCGTCGCTTCCATCTGCTGCTTCAGCGCGTGCGCCGACGACGGCAATGCCTTGTAGATGTTCGTCATGTCTGGCAGACCGTAGTCGGGCAGGTGCTTCAACGCGCCCGCGCGCGTGTTCAGAATGCGCTGCACGTTCTGCTGCACGCTCAGGCATTCGAGCGTGCGGTCGTCGTAGGCGCCGAGCCGCTCGCCGCCGATCCGGCCGAGCAGCATGTCGTAGAGGGACGGTCCCGCCGGCATCGGGTGGCGCACCGTCAACCGTGCGCTGAATGTTCAGCGACGGCTTCGTCGCGATCGACAATTTCGATCGTCAGATTGCCTTCGGGGGAACTGGTCAGCAAGATCCTGGAGGGCGCTATTCCGCATGCCATGCGCGCGAGCAGTTCGCGCGACACCGTCGGCAGAATGCGCTGATTCAGAAACGCATCGATATTGCGCGCGCCCGATTCGCGCGTGAGACACAGCTCGGCCATCGCATCGATCAGCGCTTCGTCGCAGTTCAGTTCGACGCCGTGCTGGCGGTGTAGGCGCTGCGCGATTTTAGTGAGCTTCAGACGCACGATCGAGGCCAGCGCGCTCGCATCGAGAGGGCGATACACGAGCGTCTGGAAGCGCGCGAGCAGCGCCGGTTGAAAGTGGCCGACGAGTTGCGGATGAATCGCGTCGAGCAGCTCGTGGTGCGAGACGCCGGGATTCTCCGCGGTCGTTTCATCGATTTGCGCGCTGCCGAGATTGGACGTCATCAGGACCACGCAGTTGCGAAAGTCGATCTCGCGGCCCTCGCCGTCGCGCATCATGCCGCGATCGAACACCTGATAAAACATATCGAGCACGTCGCCGTGCGCTTTTTCGACTTCGTCCAGCAGCACGACGCAATACGGACGCTGCCGCACCGCCTCGGTCAGAATGCCGCCGCGTCCATAGCCGACGTAGCCGGGCGGCGAGCCCTTCAATTGCGAGACAGTGTGCGACTCCTGATACTCGGACATATTGATCGTCATCAGCGCGGCTTCGCCGCCGAACAGCAGGTCGGCGAGCGCGAGCGCAGTTTCGGTCTTGCCGACGCCCGATGGTCCAGCAAGCAAAAACACGCCGAGCGGCGCATGTTCATTCTTGAGCCCCGCCTTGGCGGTGCGCAGGCTTTGGGACAGCGCGGCGAGCGCGTCGTGCTGCGCGACGACGCGTGTCGCGAGCTGCGCTTCCAGCGTCAGCAGGCTTTGCAGTTCGTCTTCGACGAGGCTGCCAACCGGCACGCCGGTCCATTCGGCGACGACGCGTGCGATCGCCTGGGCGTCGACGTCCGCGAAGATCAACGGGGCCTTGCCTTGGGCGGTCGTGAGTGCGCGACGTGCTTGCGCGAACGCGGTGGGATCGCGCGTGACAGCGTCGCTGTCGCGTTGGCGGTGCAGCGCCTGGACGAGTTCGAGTTCCTGTTCGTAACGTGTTTGCAGCGCCGCGAGTTCGGTCTTCGCGTTCGCGAGCGCGGCGTCCAGCGCGCCGCGGCGTGCTTCGCCGTCATCGATGCCGGCGCGCTCGTCGTCTGCGAGCGTCGCGTGTTCGAGCGCCAGCGCGGCGACCACGGCACGCGCGCGTTGCCACTCGGCCGGCGGTGCGTCGAGGCCCATGCGCACGCGTGCTGCGGCGGTGTCGATCAGATCGACGGCCTTGTCCGGCAACCGCCGTGCGGGTATGTAGCGACGCGACAGCTTGACCGCGGCGACCAGTGCTTCGTCGCGAATGTGCACTTGATGGAACTGCGCGTAGCGGCTTTTCAGGCCGCGCAGCATCAGGCAGGCCGCGTCGTCGTCGGGTTCGTCGACTTTGATGATCTGGAAGCGGCGTTCCAGTGCGGCGTCGCGCTCGAAGAACTGCTTGTATTCGGACCACGTGGTCGCCGCGATCGTGCGCAATTCGCCGCGCGCGAGCGCGGGCTTCAGCAGGTTCGCGGCGTCGGCGCCGCCCGCGGCGTTGCCGGCGCCGATCAGCGTGTGAGCTTCGTCGATGAACAGCAGGATCGGCACGGGCGAAACCTGCGCCTCGTCGATCACGTTCTTCAGGCGTTGCTCGAATTCGCCTTTCACGCCGGCGCCCGCTTGCAGCAAGCCGAGATCGAGCGTGAGGATGCGCACGTCGCGGATCACGTTCGGCACGCTTCCTTCGGCGACTCGCAACGCGAGCCCTTCGACGAGCGCGGTCTTGCCCACACCCGGCTCGCCGACGAGGATCGGATTGTTCTTGCGGCGGCGCGCGAGCACGTCGACCATCTGCTGGATCTCGCGGTCGCGCCCGAATACCGGATCGATGTCGCCGCGGCGCGCCTTGTCGGTCAGGTCGAGCGCGAAGCGGGCGAGGGCGTCGGCGCTGGCGCGCGTGGTCTCCTTTGTGCTAGAGACGACGTTCGGCGCCGAGGCGGTCGCCGAAGGTTGCGGCCGTTCGGGTTGCCGTTCGTCATCTTCGCTTTCGATTTCACTTTCGCACGACCGATGCGCAATTCGCGGCAGCAAACGCTCGATCTGCGCGCTGCTGACGGCGAGCAATGGCCACGCATGCTGTGCGCGCAGTATATGGGGCGCATCGACGATCGCCTGCAGCAGATTCCCGGAGCGGATTCGCGCGTCTTCGCTTCCCGACGCGTGAAGCCATGCATCCGCAAGCAGTGCCGCTAGCTGCGGCGACAGCGCGGGCTTGCCGCGCAGATTGCGCGGCAAGCGATCGATTGCACTGAGCAGCGCGTCCCACAGCGCGTCGATATTGATCGTGTAATGCCGCAGGACAGCGGGGATGTCGCCGTCGCCAGCTTCGATCAGCTTCAGCAGCCAGTGCTCGACCGTGATCTCGTCAGCCAGCCGCGTCTGGCAAAGGCTCGCGGCCGCTTCGAGCGCCTGCGCGCAGTGTGGGTTCAGTCGGCGCAGCAGTTGAGTGGTGTCCCAAAACGCGCTTCTTCGGTCGTCGCACAAGGTCATGTCGGCAGTCCGGTCAAGGATGCAGGCAGCAAGCGCGCTGTGCACTCGCCGATGAAAAAGGACCAGCCCGGCACGCGAACCGGTAACGGCGCGTCGACGCGCTGGTTTCGCGAATCACGCGCAAATCAGGAACGCTCGTTCCAGGTATCCTTGTGGATGATGTTGCCGTCCTTGTACGACCACGTGATCGTCTCGTAGCGCAGCTCGACGTCTTCGAGGTGGTTGTGCTTCTCGTAGTCGGGGTTCTTGATGTCGAACATCCTGGGCTTGACTGCGACGATCTTCACGTTGTCGAGCTTCGTGTTGAAGTATTCCTTTTCCTTGCCGGCGTCGTCGATCTTGTACCACCTGATCTCGACCGACTTCAGCGTCTGACCGCTCGTGACCGCCTTGTACAAGTACGGCGTCGACGAGTCGGTTTCCTTTGTCAGCGTGATGGGTTTGTGCACGCGAGTGCCGGTAAGCTTGCCGGTGTTGCCGTCGGTCGGGATATGCACGCCGTGATCGAACGCTACGAGTTCGACGCTGCCTTCGCGGCCTTGCACCGTCACCGAACCCTTGATATCAGCGCCGCCGTCGTCCTTGAGCCACATGTAGGCCGGAATTGCCATACCTTCTACTCCTTGATTTATTTACTGCGAAAATCGCCCGGAACAGCCCCCGAGCTTCTGAATCCCGAAGCGCGATGCTTCGGGGCGAAAGACTGTAGTCATTATTGGGTGGTGCGAGCGTCCGGCACGAGCGTGATTTCGACACGCCGGTTCTTCGCGCGTCCGTCGTCCGACGCGTTGCTTGCGATCGGCCGCGTATCCCCATAGCCCTGAATCGCAAACTGCGTCGGCGCGGTGCCCGACACGTCGATCAGCCAGTCGCGCACGGCTTGCGCGCGTGCCGTGGACAACTTCAGATTGCTCTGCGGATTGCCGACGTTGTCGGTGTGCCCGGCGACCAGAATCCGCTTGTCCGGATGCGTCTTGATCATTTCGAGCGCACCGACCATGGCCCGAGTCGAGCCAGGCTTCAGCTCAGCGCGGCCGCTGTCGAATAGCGACATGCCGTCTAGCGTGACGACCGCCGGCGGCGGAGGCGGCGGCACGTACGATGCGATCGCGGTGTCGAGCGCCGGCAGCAACTGTGCACCGCGATACATGCCGAACGTCAGTCGCAACGGCACACCGATGCGCGCATAACGGTCGAGCTGATCGCGATCGACGACGAGCGCGTGCAGCGCGTCGCGTTTCGCGGTGTCGTGCTCGGCCGGAATCCTCGAATAGCGGCCGAGATCGGCGCCGATGCGATCGAGCAGCGCTTCGTTGTTTTTCGCGGCGGACCACGATGCGACGGCCGCCGCGCAGGCGAGCAGCGTGAGCGCATGCGCGCCGGCGATGCGGCGCGGCGAGATCCAGTAGCGCCGCGGGGTTGCTTCGATCAGCGGTTGCGGTAGTGGCCACGGGAGCGGCGATGCGCCGACGGTGGCGCGTGTCACACAGGTTTGCCTCTGCACGTCGCGTTCCCACGGATCGGTCGAATCGCTTGCCGGACCGCAATCGATCCAACCGGCTCCGAACAATTCCCACGGCGCGGCGGGCTGCATCCGGTCGGTCAACGTGCCGATCACGACGCGCTGCGTCCAGCCGACGAGCGACGCGAGCGCCGCTGCGCGCGCGGCACCTGTAGCAGTGGTGGCAGCCCTGCCAGTGCCCGCGTCGCCAGGCAGGCGCCGAGTCTCGGCTTCGGCCGCGCGGACCATGAGTTCGAAACGCTCGGCATCGACGATTCGCTTCGCCGACGACACCCCGTACCACGCAGGCACCGACAGACCGGGTGGGCTCGTGGTCAGCCGCTGATAGACCGCGACATAGCCGGGCAGGCTCGTGCCTAGCGTGCGGGCGGCATCGGCGACGCAATGGCGCACGACGCGCAGCTTCTGGGTGAGCATGTCGGTGCCGACATGCAGCGCGGGCGCCACCGACAGCACGACGCCATCGGGCGCGCGTCCGTCGCGCCACTGCCTGAGCGCGACCGCGAAACGCGGCAACTGCAGCGGATCATCGACGCGCAACCAGATAGCGCCGTCGCCCACGTACGCGAAGCGCTCCTCGTCGTTGCGATCGAACAGAGCCGGCAGACCGTCGCCGGTGACGAGCACGAGCGGCATACAGGTGCGCAGCTTCGGCGGAATCCCGGAGCTCGCGGCGCCGAGCGCGGCCAACACTTGCGCACTGCATTCGTGCGCGCGGGACAGCCACAGCGTGCGCCATCCGACGAGTACGCCCACGAGCAAGGCGACGACCGTCGTCAGCGCCGGAGCAACGCCACGTCCGCCCGGCAGCACTAGCCAGATCACCCCGAGTGCCAGCACGGCCGCGAACGCGAGCATCGCGCGCAATGGATAACCTAGCCCCTCGTACGCACGCTTGGGCGTACGTGCCGGCGTCGCGGGCAGGATGCGCAGATCGGACGTCACGGCCGCGTGACCTTCGTTTGCACGAGTTGCGCTAGCTGTGCGTCGAGCGCGCTCGACCACGCCAGCCAGACGATGGCGGCGGCACCGCATGCGAGCCCCGCGATTGCCCATGGCGAGAGCCGGTGAAACCAGTCGGACAAGCGGCGACTGGGGCGATCGGCAATGAAGGTACTTGCGGGCGCCGGGCCAAGTTTCTCCAACTGCGCATGCAGCGAGGTCGTCAACGCCGTGCGCTCCGCTTCGCCGTCGCGCGCAAACCGGCCGATGAAACCGAGGCTCAGAATCGCCGCGTAGCATTCGAGCAGGTCGACGTGCGGCGACGCTTCACGCATGCGAACCTCGAGCCGTTCGAATACGCGCTCGCCCGCGTCGTGCAGGTTGAACAGCTCGACTTGCAGCGGTTTGAGTTCCCACGCCGCTCGGCTCTCTGCCGGCAGATAGCGCAGCGCGACTTCATCGAGCAGCCCGCATTGCGCGAGCAACGCTTCGCGGCGTACTTCGTCCGCATAGCCGCGCCGCTCGAGGGCAGTCGAGAAGTTCGCGATCAGCGATCCGCAACGATTGCGGAAGTCGGTTGCGTGGTCCACGTGGCCGCCGGGTGTGAGCGTCGTCACGAGTAGCGCGGTGTCTCGCAGCAGATCGCGAATGCCTTCACGCGTGCCCCGGGGCGCGCCGGCCATGCTATCGAGCAACGCCGCTTCGGTGGCGTTTCGGGGCAGGGCGTTCATCAGCGCAGTACCGCGTAAAGTTCGAGCGATGCGTCGGGCACCGACGCCGGCAGATAGATCTGGCAAGCGCGCGCGGCGAGCATCTTCGCGTGCGCCGCGTTCGCTGCATCGAGCGCGAAGTATTGATTGTCGAGGCGCACCGGAATCGCGGACGGCACGCGCGCTACCGCCTTGAGTGGAATGCCGGGCAGCGCCGAACTGATGATGTGCTCGACGTCGTCGGGCGCGCCGATCTTGCACAGGCGCGGGAACTGCTCGGTGAGCTCGAACGCCGGCATCGGCGCGCGAACCGACAGATACCAGTCGACCGCGCCTTCGACGATGCGCTCTTCGAGGAACTGTCCCGCCCACGTGGTCGCGCTCTTGCGCGTGAGGTCGATCGATACGACGCGCGACGGAATGATCGCATCGAGCAATTCGCGGATCGTGGCCTCGAGCTTCGTGAACACTTCGTCGGCGCGCGCGTGGTCGTAGGCGGGAATGTCGGTGAGCTGCGTGCGCGTCGAGAACGTGATCAATGTGCCGACGAGTTGCGCGAGCGTCGTGTACAGCTGCTCGGGCGAGCGGCGCGGATGCGTCGCATAGAGCCGCAGTTGTGGCCACGCCGCGTGAATGCAGTGCAAAAGCCAGAACAGCTGCACGTCGGCGACGCCATATTCGGCGACCTGCTCGAGCCGTTCGTTGCGACGCGCTCCAAGCGCGGCGCTCTTCGCCTGCAGGATATCGGCCAGACGATTGATGCGCTCGAGGTGCAGCGGGTGGCTACCGAGCGTCAGGCAGGGCGGCACGAAACGGTGATCGACCTGGAACTGGCCGCTGGTAGTGCGCGCGAGCCGTGCGATCGCGCAGACCGTGTCGTCGGCATGCGATTCGAAGTCGAACAGCAAGCGCACTGCGTGGCGCTCGGACGCGATCTCGGTTTCGCTGCCGCCGTTCAGATCGACGACCTTGACGAACTCGCGATACGCGCGGCGTGGACGCGCAAGCGACGTTTCGTCAAACCTGCAGTTATTGCCGTTCGCATCCGGCAACGCGAGCGCCGCGAGCACGACGACACTTTGCAGGTTGGCGGGCACGCCTTTTGTCAGATCGCGCGCGGCGGGCAGAGCGTCGCTAAGCGCGGTGTCGATCGGTGTGCCGTCCGCGAAGCGCAACTTGAGCCTCGTGAGCTTCAGACGGCCCGTCGCCAATGCTTCTTCGTCGACCTCGACGCCAAGTGTGCCCCACGGCTCGGCGAGCGCGCAGGTAGCGAACTGCTGTAGCGCGAAACCGGCCCAGCGTTCCTGCTGCTGGAAGTGCTGCTGCGTGAGGATGAGGCCCTCGTGCCAGAGCGGTTTGTCGATCCGCATAGCTGTTTTGGTCTCTCGTGTGTTGGTCATTTAATCCGGATCGCTCCGGGATTGCGGATTCTATACGTCGTATTTGGAAGTCGTATACATTCATTTCGATGTAAATTAAAAATATCACAAAAGTTCAAGCATTTTTATATTGAGATGTGGGATACATTTATCTTGGGTAGGCGATATTTAATTGAGATGGTGTTAAAAACTGTACGAGATAAATTAACAAATTCGGGCAAATGTTCGATCGGGCTGAATCCGCTGAGCCGCGCTCAGGCCAACGGTTCTTCGCGGAAAGTGGACAAGGAAGTATATGGGCTGACAGCGGAACCGCAGTCAGATAATTCCGAATTTGCATTGCTTCACTATTTTTCACATTTTGTCGGTTTTTGAGTTATCAATAGGCTTTGACGCCGCGACAATAAACCTGATTTAATATCGGTGCAGTTAAAAGCCGCGCACGTCGAAGCCTTGAAGAAGGGTAAATCGGACTACATGGGGAATACGTATGGACAGCTTTCAGCGCGAAATACCGAAGAGTCGCGTCTCAATCACGTTGGACCTGCACACGGGGGGCGCCCAGAAGAAAGTCGAGCTGCCTCTGAAGCTGCTGGTCGCCGGTGATTTCAGCGCGGGACGCGAGCAGGCGCCGTTGGCCGAGCGCAAGAAGGTCAACATCGACAAGACCAACTTCGACGCCGTGTTGGCCGATTACGCGCCGGACCTGAAGATCGCCGCCGAGAACACGCTTGCCGGCGACGGTTCTGAGCTGCCGGTCCAGCTCGCGTTCCGCTCGATGAAGGACTTCGAGCCGGAGCAGGTGGCGCGTCAGATTCCCGAATTGCAGGCGCTGCTGGCGATGCGCAATCTGCTGCGCGACCTGAAGTCGAATCTGCTCGACAACGGCATGTTCCGCCGCGAGTTCGAAAAGGTCCTGAAGGACCAGCGTCTGTCGGACAGGCTGCGCGGCGAGCTCGCGCAGATCGCGACGGCCGCGACGCAGCCGGAAGGCCATGCCTGAGCGGGGAGGGGCGAAGACGGCCTTCACAGCATTGCGCAACTACATCGCTGAAAAAATGCAGACAGGAATACAAATGGAACAGAATGAATCGCGTCAGGGCGCGACCCAGACCGTTGTGCTTGATGCCGCTCAGGACGCGTCCTTCGCCGGCGACAGCGTCTACGCGTCGCTGTGCAACAAGATCAACCTGAAACCTGTTTCCGAGGCGCGCCCGCTCGAGGCGTTCCGCGACAACGACATGCTGTCCGAGGTGTCGGCCGACGAGCGCATCGCGCGCGGGATCGGCGCGTTTCTCGAACTGGTTGCGCAAGCGAGCCAGCCGGTCGAGCGCCTCGACAAATCGCTGCTCGATTTTCATATCGGCCAGCTCGATCGTCAGATCAGCCGTCAGCTCGATGCCGTGCTGCACACGCCCGAGTTCCAGGCGCTCGAAGGCCGCTGGCGTGGTCTGAAGACGCTGGTGTCGCGCACGGATTTCCGCAAGAACGCGCGTACCAACGTGGCTGTCAGCTCGTCAACAGGCGAAGTGATCATTACTGGGTCGAAGGGCATCACGCTGGGTGATGGGGCAGGCGCGTATCTAAAGATCGCCAACGGAAAGGTCGAGATCGCGAGTACGGGCGAAGTCCAGGTCAAGGGTGGTCTAGATGTCGAAGGTCCCGTGCAGCGCAATTTCACCTTCCCACGCTGGTCTGGTGCACCCCTTCAAGACGTCGAAGGAAACATGAAATTCGGGTTTTCTGAATAAGCACAATCATGGCAAATATGACTCGACCGTCGAATCTACCCAGCACGCCCGTGAAACTGCTTGCTTTTGCATACCCGTTTCGCAAGAAGGCCCAAGGCACGGATGGGCCGCCTGCAGACTTTATAGATGAGCATGAGTTTCACCAACTGTTGAGGCGGGAGCCTTCGGGCGCCTACGCGGTCAGTGGCAAAGGTATGTGGCACGGCGGAATACACGTGACCGAGGCGGGCGCCGGCGCGTCGCTGGATCTGAAGGGCGGAGTGCGCTGTATCGCGGATGGCGAAGTGGTGGCATGGCGCGTCGATCGCATCTACCCGGTAAGTGAAATTCCTGCGCAAAACGGGCAGCCCGCGATCAGTGCACCGTACAGCACGGGTTTCGCGTTGGTGCGTCATTCAATGGAGTTTCCCAAAGACAGGAAACTGACTTTTTACAGCCTGTACGCACATCTGCAAGACTTCGCGGACTACGAGAACGACGCGCATCTTCCTAGACCGAAGTACTGGGCGACGCGCTTCGAGGTGACCACCTGCGCGCAGGACCGTCCCACAATCGGTTCAGGTGGCCAGTCGGCGCCCGCCGATCAGCGGGGGCTGCGAGTCCGGGCAACAAAGCCGCATGGCAAGGTGCTCTGCATCCTCCCGCACGGAGCGCAGGTTAGCGTTGGAAAACGCGAGGGCGACTGGGGGCAGATTAAAGATGCGAGCGGTGTGTCGCCCTATCCGGGGACCGCAGGTGGCGTCGCTCATCCGGCAGTGGACGGATGGATGTTTCTTGGGGAAGAACACGGCGCTCCGGTCGTCAAGGAGGTGATGCCAGATCCTTCACTGGACCGGGTAGTCGTGTTGTCTAGCCCGTCCGAAGTGGTCCCGGTGAAGGCAGGGGATCTGATCGGCCATCTTGGGCGCTACGATTCGTTGTCCCAGCAGACTTCTGGCCGGCGGATGGTGCACATCGAGGTCTTTTGTGACGACAGCGTCAAGTCATTCATGGACGCGGGGCGTGCCTGGATCAGGCAGAACGGCGCTCATGTCAGTGCGTGGCAGCAGTTGGTCCTTCCCAGCGAGCCAACGATTCAGCGGATCGACAGTGGGACGATCTTGTACAAGCGGCACGATGAGGAAGGGGCTCAAGCCCCACAGACCGGTGTAATCGAAGTCTTTCCGCTAGCTGCGCTTGCGAAGGGAAGTGCGGATCGTCAGTACATCGAGACAGTGGCTGGGAGCGATGGCGACAAGCGGCGCTGGTGGAAGATTGACAGTGCGGATGTCCGTCATCAGCCGATTAATGGCTGGGTGCGGGAACAGAGCTTTGCGGGCGGGAGGGTAACGCGGGAGTTTGCCCAGAAATGGGTGGACTTCAAGACCCTGGACGACGAGCATGAGCTGACGCATACGATGTTTGCGACGACGAACGGGTTTGTCGACTATTCGATCGGTGCAGACGTGCCGAACGCGGGCTCGTTGGACAGGCTCAGTCCGCTGATGACATCGATTTACCAGGCGCTGAATCTGGCCGGTGACCGTGCGCAGGCGGCAGATGACCTGCGTAACGCATCAAGCGACCCATGGACGGCGCTGCGCATGTCGAGGCTGATTATTCAGCACGAGAGCGAGTGGGCGAATCCGGAGAAGTGGAAGCAGTTGATTGCCGCCATTGAGCATCGCACAGGGCCGAAGCCGGAGCATGTCGAGGAGCAGAAGCGGATTGAGAAGCTGGTCTGGTGGGATGCGGTCAAGGCCGGGCTGGCTGACTTCCCTGCGTCGAATGTGTTTCATATTCATCCAATTGGGTTGGTGGGGAATTTCGCCTGCGATCGGCCGCTAATAGCACTCGAAATGCTGATCGCAGTTGAGCCAGACAATTCGGACGAATACTATAAAAGTATACTGCCGCATCTGAATCAATTCGCGAAGGTGTACGCCGTAAATACACCCAAAAGAATTGCGCATTTTTTGTCACAATGCGCTCACGAGACACGTTTGAGAATAACCGAAGAAGTATTGAACTATAACCCTCGCAACATGCGAAAAATTTTCGGCTGTAAAGGAGGCGAGGGTCGCTATGACGTCGCTTGTGACGACTGTACACATGGTAGGTTGCGAGAAAAGCTTTGGAGTGACGAACCATACTATGCTCATAGTCCTGAACGTCTTGCAAACTACGTTTACGCGAACAGAATGGGAAACTCCGGCGAAACGAGTGGTGATGGATATAAATACCGGGGGCGCGGGCTAATTCAAATAACTGGAAAGGACGGATATCAGTCGTTCCAAGATGAACACAACCGACGGATGCCCGACGACAGCCAAGATTTCATCTCGCATCCTGAGCTTATTGCTTCAAACCTCGCATACGGAGTCGAGTCAGCGTTCGTTTTTTGGTCGCGCAGAGATTTGAATCACATATCAGATACAGGGCGTGTCGGTGCCGTCACACAGATTGTGAATGGCGGACAGAATGGCTACGCAGATCGTCTTGATCGATACAATAAACTGGCTCCTATTTTAGGTCTTTCTGTGGAGTGATGTTTTGAAGAAACCTTTCCTCGGTTTTTTATTTGCAATTATCTTGGCTTTTTCGACAACTGTGCGTGCGGAGGGTATGTGTGGGGAGAATGAAAGTGTAATATTCAATTGTGAATTGCATTCATCGACTGCTTCTTTATGCGAAGCGAAAGACGCCAAGGTATTAACATATCGCTACGGAAAAGAGGAAAAAATAGAGCTTGAAATATCCGACGCAGGATTTAAGAGGGGTAATATATTTCACTTTAGTGATGTTCCTTATTCTGGTGGAGGCGAGGCGCATATCAGATTTTCTAGGGGTGGATATACATATTATTTATATGATAAAACAGTGAAAACGGAAAGTGGGCCGCAGTTTTCAGCTGGAATCGTCATATACCGTGGTATCCGTAGGATCGGCGATCGAATATGCGTCAACGATGCGTCGATACGTCAATCTGCATACAGTGAAATTGAAAGAGAAGAGTATAGGGATATTCGGTCTAAGTAGCTTAATACGTGTGCCGGATGCATGGAAAGACGATATCCAGCCGTACCTGTGACGACGGAGCGTATGAACGGATCAACCCTCGAGCATTCAGAGGGATGATTTCGATTTGCATTAGAGCAACGCGACAAATTTTTGAGAAGGGTTAGATGCAAATTCGCCGAGCTGACTACATCTAATTGCGCAGATGAACTGAATGAAAAAACTAGCATACGAAGGCGACAGCACGAGTCACGGAGGAAAAATCCTAACCGGCTCGGACCGAATCAAAGTCAAGGGGCGGCGCGCGGCCCGCGTCGGAGATCTCGTCTCCTGTCCAATTCACGGCGACAACGCAATCGTGGAAGGAAGCAGCAGCATCAAGGATGCTGGCACACCGCTTTCACGTGATGGAGACAAGACTCAGTGCGGAAGCGTCCTCATTGCCCTTTCGGATGGTGCGACAGTCAGATAAACGAATGCCAATCGACTTCGCTCGCGTACCGCCGCGGATGGCAGTACCTGCGCCTCCACAACTATCAAAACTGGTTTGGACTGCGCTTCTAGTCGTCGTCCTTTGTTTTGGTGCCGCACTAACACTTGTTCTTTGGCCGCAAGGCAGAACAATCAATCCGATCTGGTTTTGGTTCTGTCTAGTCGGCTATCCGATGCTTTCATGGACATTTTTGCTGTGCCTCCGCCTTGGTTATCTACATGCGCGACGCAGTGAAGCACTAGCGGTGAATCACGTGAGCGACTGCGAGATGGAAAGATGCCACGCCATTGCCGGCGTGCCACTCGCGCTGATAGGTCATACATGGCGTTTCTCGGCTAATCGCAATGAGAATGATGTTCAGGGCGTTGTCGATGGCAGCCTTAGGTTGAATACTCGGACGAGCGGAGCCAAGCCGAATACCGATGTTGACGCACGCTGGATAGAAATCCCGAATCAAGAGGTCCATTTCGGAAACGAACTCACCGAATATTCTCGCCATCGTGTGGTCTGCAACTGGCTTCTGGCCCAGTTGATCGAAGATCTGTCGCCGCAGTTCGCAGCGCTTTCTGCGGGTACAACGCTTCATTTTGAAGCAATTTCGCATTGCGCCCTTGAGACCAACGACGTGTCCGACAGACTCAAGAAACTCGTCATCGGCAAGTTCCCGGGTTTGCAAATGATCGCAAAACCATCGACAGAGCCGTCCTCGGTGTTCCGTACGGATGCGCTACTCGACGGCATGAGGCCAGGTGTCGTTCATCTGCTGGTCGCGGTGCAATTGCGCGAAGCTGTAAGCGATCGCTTGCAGGACGGTGCTGCGGAGGCGGGTGTCGCACTACTGTTGGGACATCCAAGCATCGCTGAGAAGAAGTCGGAAGCCGGTGCGTTGCTGTTACATCGCCCCGCACGTGGTCAGATGAATACCATAGGCGAGACGCTCGAAAACGCGATGCGTTGGGGAGAAACCGCGTCGACGAATGTTGGCGCCTTCTGGACTCACGGAATTTCGCCGGAAATGGAGGTCGCAATCAGGTCATCGCCCACATTCGACGGAAAGAAATCCCGGATTGACCTGAGAACCACCGTTGGGGATTGCGGAGAGGCGGGGGGATGGTTAGCCACCGCACTCGCAGCAGAATTCGCCGCGCGAACCGGCGATCCGCAACTCGTTCTTACGCAGGCAGACCGTGACCTGATAACTCTCGTGTGCAGAAAACAAGCATGAATGAACGCAAGTTTGAACCCGTAGCCCTTTATATAGGCATCGGCATTTGCATTCTATTCGTTGCTCTGGGTCTGACCGTCTGGATAGAAGGGCTGGCGCGCGGATGGACGCAAGAGACACGAATCATTATCGAGTTGTGCCTGTTCTCGGGCATGCTCATCGCGCTGATGCTCGTGAAGCACTTCGAGGCAGTCGTGCTCTGGATCGCATCGATGCGCGCGACGCAGTGGTTCGCCCGCTACGACTCGAAAAAGAAGCAAGCACGAGGCAAAAGCGAAAACCCGGCATTAGCGCTTTTCCCGGCCTCGGAAAAAATTGTCGCGTTGCGCGAAGCGCTCCGCGCGCTCCACGGCCGCCACTGGCGCTACCGCAACCGCTGGCTTCTGCTGAGCGGCGACCTACCCTTGGTAAAACGCCTCGCCCCCGGCCTCGCCGAAACCGGCTACGCCATCACCGGCAACACGGTCCTGCTCTACGCAGCTCAAACCAGCACGACCCTCGACACCACCTGGCTCACCCAAATCCGCCGCCTGCGCCGCCGCCGGCCGATCGACGCAATCGTCGCGATAACCCGCAACCGCAGCTCAGCCAACTCACCCTTCGACGCGGACGCGCTTGCCCAACGCCTCGCGCGCCACGCGCGTGCACTGCGCTGGTCCGCGCCTGCCTATCTGCTCAACGTAACGGACTTCAGCACCGAACCGAAGTGCGACGACGAAGCGATCGGCCTAACGTGGTCAAACGCCCGCGTGCACGCCCCCCACATTGACGACTCGCTACAAAACCTCACCCGCCAGCTCGCGGACGCCGGCGTCCTTCGTCTCGCCGACGACAAACACGATCGTTACCCCGCGGAGTTATCGCAACACATCGAAAGGCTTTCCAGCGCGTTGTCGGGACTGGTCGCGCAGACCGCGTATTCACATTACTGGCGCCAGGCCGTCCACGGCCTTCTGTTCGCGCCGCTGTTCAAGGAGCGCGAACTAGCCCCGCCCGCGACCTTGGGCGACGACAAAGACAAGGCAGGTGAAGACGCCGAGGCGGATCGCATCGCCCCCCAACACCGCACCGTCTGGCAAACCGTCGCCGACCACAGTCGCAAGCTCCACGGCCGCCGCATCGGCTTCTCTCTATCGACCACCGCCGCGTGGACAGCCACCGCGGCGATCGCATTGTGGATCACCGGCACGATGATCTCGGGTTTCACGAACCGAGCGACGATCCAAACCGCCGCCGACACTCTAACGAAGCTCGCAGAAGCACACGACCCAACCCGATCGATACAAACGCTCGACACACTCGACAAGCAGATCGACACACTCGAATCCCACCAGCGTGACGGCGCCCCACGCCTCGCACGCTTCGGCCTGAACCGCGACGCCGCGTTGCTCGACGCCCTATGGCCCAGCTATGAAATCGCCGCCGGCCGCATTCTCGTCGGCCCGATCCGCGAGAAGCTGGAGGCACGTCTGCGTCAGCTTGCCTCACTGACAGACGCCGAGATTGCAAGCGGCGGCAGTGCCGAAGTGCAGGCCGCCTACGACACGCTGAAGACCTACATGATGCTCGCCAGGCCCGAGCGCGCGGCCGCTGCCTTCCTCGCACCGCAGCTCACCGCGACGTCCGCGCCCACGCGTCCCGACAACTCGCCGCTGTCGGCCGGCGGATGGGAGGACCTGCGACAGCACACCATCGCCTTCTTCGCGAATCATCTAGGCCAGCGTGCCTCGACAAGCGGCTCGTCGCTCGCGATCGTTGCCGATAGCAGTCTGATCTCGGCGACGCGCCAAACGATCATCGGCGTGCGCGGCATCCAGAACTCGACCGGCGCGGTCTATCAACAGATCCTCGACGACGCCAAAGCCAAGTATCCACCCGTGTCGCTCGTGACGCTGCTCGGCGACACATCGAGCCGAGGTTTGTTCGGCACCACGGCCACGGTCCCTGGCGTTTTCACGCGCGCGGCGTGGGAGGAGCGCATTGCAAAAGCGATCGACGACGCGAGCGAGCAGCGCAAGATCACGGGCGACTGGGTGCTGTCGGACGTCGAGAATAAAGCCGAGCCGCCGTCGTCGCTGAAAGCCGGGCTGCGTCGGCGCTATTTCGACGATTACGCGCGCGCCTGGGGGCTGTTCCTGAACAGCCTGCGCTGGCAATCGGCACCGACGCTGTCCGCGACCGCCGATCAGCTAACGCTGCTCGGCGACCCACAGCGCTCGCCGCTCGTGATGCTGATGAACGCGATCGTCTATCAGGCGGGCGCGGGCGCGCGCACGCAATCGCTGTCGGACACGCTGGTCAACAAAGCGCAGCAACTGGTCGGCGCAGACGAAAAAAATCCGTCGAAGCAAACGCAGCCGCCGCTTGCACCGCTCGCAGTCGCGTTCGGGCCGATGCTGCGGCTTGCCGGAAGCGATCTAGCGTTCGGCGCCACGCGGGCGAACGCGAAGTCCGCCGCGCAACTGGCCGCGACCGGCGATCTCAGCGTCGCGCGCTATCTCGAACGCGTGACAGCGATGCGTCTGAAGATCGAACAGATCGTGTCGAGTCCCGACACCGACGCGATGTCGCGCATCGCCGCGCAGGCGGTGCTGCAGGGCAAGACCTCGGACATCGCCGACAGCCGCGATTACGCGAGCCGCCTTGCCGCGAGTCTCGGCGAACGGTGGGCCGGCTTCGGCGGGCTGTTCCAGGCGCCGCTCGATCAAACGTGGCAGGTGCTGGTGCAGCCGGCCGCGGCGAGCCTCAACGAGATCTGGCGCACGGCGATCGTCGCTGACTGGAACGGCGCGTTCGGTGGCCGCTATCCGTTCGCGGACTCCGACAACGACGCGTCGCTGCCGGAAATGGCGCGCTTCATGCGCCCCGACAACGGCGTGATTACGCAGTTCGTCACGACGCAACTGGCGGGTGTGGTCGAACGCCAGGGCGATCGCTGGATCGCCGCGCAGGGTGCGAGCGACGGCCGCGCATTGACGCTCGATCCCACGTTCCTCGACGGACTGAACAAAATGACGCGCGCATCGACGGTGCTGTTCCCGTCCGGCGACGCCCACGTGCGCTACGAATTGCGCGCGGTGCCGACGCCGGGCGTCAGCGACACGCGTTTGGTGCTGTCGGGCCGCGAACTGCATTACTTCAATCAGAAGGAAGAGTGGACTCCATTCCTGTGGCCCGGCGATTCGCTCGAAAACCTGTCGCATATCGAATGGCAGACCGAGCACGGCGGCCTGCGCTCGGCACTCGACGCCCAAGGCCGCTTCGGCCTGATCCGTCTACTCGAACGCGCGCAGGTGTCGCAACAGGACGCTGCGCGCTATGTGCTGTCGTGGCAGCCCGACCAGAGCGAGGGCATCCCATTGCGCGTGCAGCTGCGCAACGAGACGGGCGCGGGCCCGCTCGAAATGCTCTCGCTGCGTCACTTTAAGCTACCCGCGCGAATCTTCGTGACCGGCAATCCAAAGAGCGCGCCGAAGCTATCCGAGGCGAACCCGCCGCCACCATTGCCGCCCGCGGCGCTCAACGCGGCGAAGCACGCGACCGTGGGCTTGCCGCAAGGTTCGCTGCCGGAGGTCGAATAAATGCTGTCGAGTTTGTTGAAGACGCTGTTCCCGTCGCGCGATGAGGAACAACGCGTACGCGCGCGTCTCGATGCGTGGAGCGCATGGCTGCAGCCGCTACCCGGCGAGCACGGCTGCGGCCGCGACCCTGGCTATGAAGACCTGTTCTTCGAGTTGCGCGAGGAAACGCAAAAACTCTCCGGTATCGACGACAGCCTGGTCGTCCGTTCGTGCGAGCAGTTGCTGAAGGAGACCGGCAAGGATCTGCGTGTCGCCGGTTACTACGCATTTGCACGTCTGCGCGCGGACGGTCCTTCCGGCTTCGCGGATGGGCTCGAACTGGCGGCGTCGCTCGTCGAGCGCTTCGGCGAGAATGTGCTGCCCGCGCGCGCCGAGGCAAAGAAGGGCGCGCTCGACATGCTTGCCACCACACGCGTCATCGAACTGCTCGAGAGTCGCGGCGAGTTCGCGGCGGCCGACCTCGAACGCGCGATCGCCGCGCTCGATCTGCTTGTCACGCGTACGGCCACATGGACCGGCGCGGCTCGGCCGAATTTCGCCGCGCTGATCGCGCGCTTCGAGCAGAACGACGCAGCGTCGCGTGGTAATGAGCTCGATCCGGCAACGTCATCCGTGGCGTCAGGCCCAGCTTTTACAGGCAGCCCAAACGTATCGATCGCATCGACGCGCGACCTGCTCGACCAGGCCCGCTCAATGGCGCTGTGGCTACGCGGCCAGGAGAACGGTTACCTATCGTCTGTGCGGCTGGTCCGCGCCATCCGCTGGGACACGCTGCACGAAGTGCCGCCCGCCGATGCGGCATCACGCACACGTCTGATGCCACCGCGTGGCGAGCTGCGTCAGCAGATGAAACGGCTCGTGCTGCAAAAGCAGTGGCATGAGCTGCTCGAACGCGTCGAGGGCGCATTCCTGGAGGGCGTCAATCACCTGTGGTTCGATCTGCAGTATTTCCAGCACGTCGCACTCGATCACGTCGGCGCGCCCTACAGCGCATGGCGTGAACAGTTGCGCGCGGATTTCGCGCTGTTTCTCGAACGCTTGCCTGGCATCGAGCGCCTGGCGTTCAACGACGGCACGCCGTTCGCCGACGACGCATCGCTCGAATGGATCGCACGCCACGCGGTAGTGCGCAATCTCGAGGCGGGCGAGAGTATCGCGCCGCTGCCGGTAGCGGCCGGCGACGACCACGAAGCGACCGGCGACTGGCCCGAGATCGAAGCACAGGCGCGCGATCTCGCGGGGCAGGGTGGCATCGAGGCCGCGCTCGCCTGGCTCGAAGGGTTGCCCGGCCTTCGCACCGATCGGCATCGCTACCTGCAGCGGCTGGTGATGGCACGCCTCGCCGATCACGCGGGTCGCGCGGACATGGCGCTCGCACTGCTCACCGAACTCGACACGAGCGCACGCTCGCTGCCGCTCACGCGCTGGGAACCCTCGCTCGTGTTCGAGGTGAAGCAGCAGTTGCTGCGCGCGTTGAACGCGCTGAGCAACCGCAAGGACGCCGATAGGCCCGCGCTCGCGCGCCGCATCGGCGAACTGCAAGCCGAGCTGACCGTGCTGGACCCGGCGCGGGCGTTGACCTTCTGACAAGAACACCAGGCATGAAACACGACGACCCCATCCTGCGCTACTACGAAGCCGAAATGCGCTACCTGCGCGAGGCCGGCAAGGAATTCGCGAACGCGCATCCCGACCGCGCGCGCATGCTGAACCTCGATCGCGTCGGTGATCGCGATCCCTACGTCGAGCGCTTGCACGAAGGTTTTGCGTTTCTGACCGGCCGTCTCCAGCAGAAGCTCGACGATGAATCGCCGGAGTTGACCGAAGGCCTCGTGAGTTTGCTGTGGCCGCACTATCTGCGGATGATTCCGTCGCTTTCGATCGTCGAACTGTTGCCGCTCGCGGAGAAGCTGCAGCGAACCGAGCTGGTGCCGGCCGGCGTGCCGGTGCGCTCGGCACCGATCGCGGTGCCGAACGCGGCAGGCGCCGAGGGGGCGACGCCGAAGACCGTGCAATGTCTGTACCGGACCACGCAGCCGGTCACGCTGCAGCCACTGTCGATCACGCACGCGGGGCCCACCGTGCGCCACGACGGCCGCTCGATCGTCCGGCTCGGCTTCGAGCTCGATCAGTCCGCGCGTCGCAAGGAAATGGACCTGTCGCGCGTGCGGCTGTATCTGAATGCCGATCTGCCGACCGCGTTCGCGATGCATCTGGCACTTACGCGCGAGGTCGATGCGATCCACTGGCGCATTCCGGAAGTGCGCGATGGCGAAGCGCTGCCGCTCGCCAACGTGACGATCGAGCCGGCCGGTTTCTCTGCCGACGAAAGGCTGTGGCCGAAGGCCGATGCGGCGTTCTCCGGATACCAGTTGCTGCTCGAATACTTCACGTTCCGCGAGAAATTCCTGTTCGTCGATCTGTACGGACTCGACGTGACGAAGCTGCCGGACAATTCGACGCGCTTCGAACTGGAGATCGTTCTGAAGCACGCATATCCGTCCGATCAGTGTTTCAGCGCGGAAAACGTGCGGCTTTTCTGCACGCCGGTGATCAACCTGTTCGAACTCGATGCCGAGCCGATCGAGATCGACCATCACGAAACCGAATACCGCGTGTTGCCCGCCGGTCATCAGGGCGAGCATGTCGAGACCTATTGGGTCGATGCGATCGAGGCGTTCGATCACGACACCGCCGAGCGCTACGAGTACGTGCCGTTCGCGACGTTCCGGCATCGCGGCGGCATGCTGCGGCACGAGGCGCCCGAGCGCTACTTCCATGCGCGCGTGCGGCCCGGCGTCGCGGGTCTGCACGAGACGTGGGTCGTGCTCGGCGGTCACGCCTGGGAGACGATGCACACGCTGCCCGAGGAAAGCCTGTCGCTGCGCGTAACCGGCACGAACGGCATGCTGCCACGCAAGGGCCTGCGCGAAGCGAGCATCGCCGAGTTGGCGGCGAGCACGCCGAACGTCGGCGACGTGAACAATCTCGTCGCGCCGACGCTGCCACTCTATCCGCCGACCGGCGACCGCTTCCAGTGGCGTGTGCTATCGCATCTCGCGCCGAATTTCCTGTCGATGATGAACGCGGAAGTGCTGCGCGGCGCGCTCGCGCTATACGACTGGACCAGCGACGAACTGAACCGCCGGCGCCTCGCGGGCATTCTGTGGGTGTCGCAGGAGTTGCTTGAAGAGGTGGCCGGCGGCTCGGTCGAGCGCGGCGTGCATATCGAGGTGACACTCGATTCGCACGCGTTCGCGGGCGAGGGCGACGTGATGCTGTTCGGCGAATTGCTGCAACGGTTTTTCGCGCTGTATGCGGAGATCAATCTGTTCACGAAGCTATCGATCGTGAGCCTGCCGTCGCGGACCCGCACCGATTGGCCGCGCAGCAAGGCGCAACGGGCTCCGCTATGAGCGCATACGCGAATGCTTTCGAGGCGCGCGACGAACCGCCGAATCTCGAACCGCTCGTCGCCGCGCTGCTCGCGCGCGCGCCGCGGATGAACTTCATGCAGTTGTGCCGGCTGCTCGAATTGCGGGTTCCGCAGCATGCAGGCTTCGGCACGCGCGATACCCCGGCGCACGAACCGGTACGCTTCCGGCCACGCGCGCGCACCGGTTTTCCGGCGGGCGAGATCGCCGCGGTCGAATTCGACGATGATCCGGACTCCTTCGTCGGTTACGCGTCGCCGACCGTACGCACGACCTTCATGGGACTCTACGGCGTCGACGCGGCGATGCCGTCGCACATGATCGATGAGATCGTGCTGCGCGAAGAAGGGCACGAAGTGGTCGAAGCCTTTCTCGATCAGTTCAATCATCGCTTCGTCACGCTGCTGTATCGCGCGTGGAAGAAGTACCGCTATCCGGAGAGTTTTCGCGCGGGCGGCAGCGATGCGCATTCGCGCAATCTCCTGTGCCTCGCCGGCTTCGGCTGGGGCGACAAGCCGCAACGCGCAGGCTTGCCCGATTCGCGCATGCTCGCGCTGCTCGGCCTGTTGATCCAGCGCACGCGCACGCCCGAGGGGCTCGCGGGCGTGGTCGCGCTCGCAGTTCCGGGCGTCGATGTACGGGTGGACGAGTTCTTTCCCGCGCTCGCGCGCGCCGGTAGGCCGCAACGGCTGACGTCGTTGGCCGCTCGTGCTGGTGCGACCAACGACAACGGTCCGCGCCGCGGCCTCGGCGGCGGCTATGTGCTCGGCAAGCGGCTTGCGTATCGCAGCCGGGCGGTGCGCGTGACGTTGCGGCCGGCCGATGCCGCCCAGGCGCACGACCTGTTGCCGGGTGCGTGGCTGCATCGCGAGTTGATGGCGTTCGTGCAGTTGTATGTCGGGGTGAAGGCCGACGTGCATCTGCGGATGGAAATGTCGTCGCACCTCGCGCCGCTTTGCGCGATCAACGGCGGATCGCCAGGACCCGCGCCGCGCCTCGGCTGGACGACCGTGCTGCCCGCCGCGAGCGAATGCCTGATCAACGTCGCGCTCGGGGTTTATCAAGCGTTTCCGAAGCCCGCGGCCAATCCATACCTGACTCGATCCGCGTGATGAACAACGCGCCCAAAGGACTATCGATGAATCTTCGTTCTACCGTTTCCACGGTTGCGGCCGTTGCGCTGCTGTCCGCCTGCGGCGCATGGCAATCCATCTCGGACGCGTCGTCGAGCGCGTATCACGCGGTGTTTATCAAGCGGATCAAGGTGCTCGACGTCGATCTGTCCGCGCGCGAAGCGCTGAACCCCGACGACGCCGGTCGCGCGACATCGGTCGCGGTGCGCGTGTATCAGTTGAAGGACCGCAAGGTGTTCGATGGCGCGTCGTACGACGATCTGCTGAAGAACGACCGCACGCTGCTCGCGCAGGATTTGCAGGCGAGCATGGCATCGGTGCTGAATCCAGGGGCGTCGGCGAGCCTGTCGCAACCGATGCAGGCCGATACGAACTATGTGGCGATCGTCGCGTTTTATCGCAATCCCGGCAACGGGGATGGCTGGAAGTATGTGATCGAGAAGAAAAAGCTCGACGCGGACAAGCCGTTGAAGATCTCATTGATGGATCAGTTTCTGGTGACGGCGGGCAATGTGGCCCACGATTGAGTGAGCCACCGGCTCAATCCTTTCGACCGAGATAGCCCGGCAGTCCCAATGCCCGGTCGCTCTTTGCCAGCTTCAAGGCTTCCTTGAGCAAAGCCGAGAACTTTTCGTCGTTATCGGGCCGCGGCAACATCGCGCGAAAGAAGTCGGACCAGCGAAATTCTTCCAACGGGACATTGGTTTTTTCATAGCCGCCGGCATCGCGGACCGCCGCCGCGAGGCTTCGGTATTCATCGTCCTTCATTTCCCACACGTGCCTGGCCAATTCGGCAAACGGCCGGCGCACCCCTTGCGCGTCATACGGAAAGGTCCATCGTTCGTTTTCCATGCTGAGCCAGAACGACGCCCACGTGTACGAGGAAAGATCCCGCACCAGCACGACCGGAACCGAGCGCACGCCAACCTGCCACAGCGCCGCCGCCACATGGTGATGATCGATCGCGAACGGTATGCCGTTCGGTCCGCAGACGACCGGTATCGGCTTTTCGGCAATGGCCATTTGCAGGTCATGGGCGTTCAGCGATCGGTATTGGCGGGCCTTTTCTCTGACCTCGCGCGCGCCGTGGGTCATCTGCGTCGGACGCAGATCTTCGATTTGCCGCGTGTCCATGTCGGTCTCCGTGTCGGGATGCGATCACGCGGATTCCGCAAAATTCATGCCGCCGCACGAAGCGTCGCTCGCGTTCCGCCAGACGTCTACGGCGCATCGTGCACGCACAGCACCGGATCGCTGACCAGACAATCCTCATCGGATGCGGCAGGTGCTCCGCCGCGCGTTTTCAACGACGTCTGCTGCGCGGCGATGCGCAAGCCTTTGGGCAGCAGCACCCACATGCGCAGCCGCTCTTTGGTGCGGCTCGCCTGGGTCTGCGCGATTTGACCGAAGCCGTACAAATAGTCCGCTCTGACGGCGCCCTGAATCGCGCCGCCCGAATCCTGCGCGAGCTTTCGAGGTGCGGATCGAACGCGAGATAGACGACGCCCATCGCTCCAGTGTCCAGCACGCGGTCGATCCGGTACTTGCCAATCCGAGTAGGCGTTGCTTCGTTGCTCATGCGGGTTCCGGTCGAGGGGCGGCTGGCCGATCACGCCAGCCGCTCCTCGCGCACAACGGCACCGCGACGGCCGGCGCGCGCAAGCTCGTCGTGCGCGGCATGGAGATGGAGGTCAATGTCAGCGACGACGGCGCGGCCGCCGCGAGCAACGACGGCAACGCAGCGGCTGCCGACGGCGACGACGATGTCGATGGTCGCGTCGTCATCGCCGGGCTCAGGCGTCGCGGTGGCTGCGGCGAAGGTATCGGCTGGGTCGCCCGCGAGCGCCGCAGGCACGTCGCCGGGCAGTGCGATCGAGCAGGCCAGCATCGATGCCGTCGCCATTAAGCTGGCCGTCTAGTGGGCCGATCGCGAAGATGATCGCCAGTCGCGAGGCGCGGCATGCCGTAAGTTTCGACGAATTCGTTCAACGGGTCGAAGCTTGCATCGGCGACGCCGCGCAGCGCCGCCGGTTCCGGTACGATCTCGATTCATCGGGTTAGCTTCACGAATCGAGCGCTGCTACCCCGAATTCAAAAGGGGGATGAAGTTGAACCACAGTCTGCAGATGTTCGACCTGAGCGGGCGTCGCGCGCTCGTCACCGGATCGAGTAGCGGTATCGGTTATGCGTTGGCACAAGGGCTGGCAGGCGCTGGTGCGGAAGTCGTGCTGAACGGCCGCAATGAAGCGAGGCTGGCGGAAGCGGTCAGCCGCCTGGGCGACGCAGGCGCGATCGTGCATGGGCGATGTTTCGACGTGACTGCTCCGCAAGCGGTGGAAGCGGCGGTGGCGCAGATCGAAAGCGAGAGCGGCGCGATCGATATTCTCGTGAACAACGCCGGCATGCAGCGGCGCGCGCCGCTCGAGCAGTTCTCGCACGCGCAATGGGAACAGCTGATGAAGACCAATGTGGATAGCGTGTTTCTGGTCGGGCAGGCGGTCGCGCGCTACATGATCGCGCGCAAGCGCGGCAAGATCATCAACATCTGCTCGGTGCAAAGCGAACTCGGCCGGCCCAATATCGCCGCCTATACCGCGAGCAAAGGCGCCGTGAAAATGTTGACGAAAGGCATGGCGATCGATTGGGGCCAGTATGGCATTCAGGTCAATGGCCTCGGCCCCGGCTACATCAGGACGGAACTGACCGACGCGCTCGTCAACGATGAAGCGTTCAGCAACTGGCTGGTCAATCGCACGCCTTCGCGACGTTGGGGCGAGGTGCAGGATCTGGTCGGCGCGGCGATCTTTCTCGCGAGCGGCGCGTCGGACTTCGTCAACGGTCATGTTCTTTATGTCGATGGTGGGGTGACGGCGACGCTTTGACTGGCTTCGCTGCACGCAGGCAAGCGGCGTCGCGTGTGCCCGCTCCAATCCGCGAATTTGTCTTTCTGACAATTGTTTGCATAAATTCGGAGCTCGCCGTATTGATGCTGAGATTGGGCTCGTCATAAGGTGGTGCGACCTCAGCTAAACGGGAGTGCACCGAATCCATGACGAGCAAACCGGCACATCATCGCCCACAGACGCCGCAACCTCCCGGCCTCAGACAACTGGCCTTTGCCTTTCCGTTTCTGCGCAAGGCGCAAGGCAATGCTGCTGCATCCGCCCAGTTCACCGACGAGCACGACATTTACCGCCTTCTCGCCACGAACGAGTCGTCCGGCTCGTATCTCGTCAGCCGCAAGGGCATGTGGCACGGCGGCATCCACATCACGGAGGCGGGCGCGGGACAGGCGCTCGACCTCGACGCGGGACTACGCTGCATCGCGGACGGCGTGCTGATCGCGTATCGCGCCAACCAGGACTATCCGGTCAGCGAAGCAAGCGTGGACGGCAGTAACGTGCCGCTTCAGGCTCCGTACAGCACGGGCTTTGCCCTGGTGCGGCACGAGATGGAGTTTCCGCGCGGCACGAAGCTGACGTTCTACAGCCTGTACATGCACCTGATGTCCAACGCTGACTATGACAACTTCCCGAAGCGGCAGAAGCCGGCGTACTGGTCGCGGCAGTGGCAGGTGACGCAGTTTGCGCAGGACAGGCCGCGGCCGGGTCGCAGTGGGCAGATTGCGGATCCGTCGCAGGTGGGTTTGCCTGTGCGCAGGACACCGAATGGCTCCATCGTTGGCATCCTGCCGCAAGGGGCAGGTGTCAGCATCGGCAAGACTGAAATGGTGCATGGTGCAACGTGGGGCCAGCTAACGGACCTGAACGGAGCAACGCTGTATGCGCCCGAGGCGGGCGGCTATGTCGCAACTTCCGCGGCGGTGGGCGGATGGATTTGCCTGGGCGCGCAGAATGGCGGGCCGGTCGTGAACGAGCGGATTCCGGATTCGATGTTCGACCGGGTGATTGTCACGACGAACCGGACGTGCAGCGCGGGCGATCCGCAGGGGACAGCCGGTGGATTTCCCGTCAAGGCCGGTGACCTGATCGGCCACCCTGGCCGCTATGACCCGCTGAACGCATGTACGAGCGGAACGCGGATGGCGCACATCGAGGTGTTCTGCGGCGAGGGCATCAGGCAGTTCATCAAGTCCGGACGTGACTGGGTTCGGGCCAACTGTGCGCACGAGGACCGGTGGAGCGGACTGGGCCTGTCACCGGAGCCCCCCATTCTGCGCGTGGAGCGTGGAACGACCCTCTACCATGACCATGCCAATGGGCAATCCGGCAAGGATCCGAAACAGACCGATGTGGTCCAGGCTTATCGATTTGCCGCGCTGCCGCAGGATGACGGTCACAGGTTCATGGAAAAAGACCCTGGCAGCGACGGGACGAAACGGCGCTGGTGGAAGGTAGACAGCGCGGATATGCGAGGCAACCCTATTCGCGGATGGGTACGTGAGCAGAGCTTCGAGGGCGGTCGCGTGACGCGGGAGTTTTCGCAAAGCTGGATCGACTTCGAGTGTCACGACGAGGACCACGATCCGACGCACACCATTTTTGCAACCACGGGCGACTATGTGGACTATGCGCTCGGCACTGAGACATCCGGTGCGGGCTCACTTGGCAAGCTGAGCCCACTGATGGCCGCAATCTACCGCGCCCTGTATCCGGGCGCTGACGGTCTTTACGCGGCGGACGAGCTTTGCAGCGTGGGACAAAGCCCTCAGCATTCCGGATTTCCGTGGGCCGCGTTTCGCGCATCGCGTCTCATCGCGAAACACGAAAGTGAATGGGCCAATCCGGCGAAGTGGCAGGCGCTTGTCAGTGCCATCGAAGAGCGCACCGGATTGAGGCCCGAGCATGAAGAGGAGAAGAAGCGCATCGCGAAGCTGGTGTGGTGGGACGAGGTTGCGGCGGGCGTCCCCGGCTTCCCCGGCTCGGATGTGTATCACATCAATCCGATCGGGCTGGTGGGGAATTTCCTTAGGTCGGAGCGGAGTCTAGCTGAGTTGATTCGCAAAATTGGCGACATCATTTCTGGGGGGGAAGGCGGATATGAGTCGTACAACACTGGAACAAACGGCGCTCATGGCGCGGTAGGCCATTCTTACATGACAAAGCCAAAGGGGACCGTTACCGGGAAAACAATAAACGAAATACTGGCGACAGAGCATTTCTCGTACATGAACCCTGCTCGATTTTATACAACGGGCAAGTACCAGACGATCATTCCGACTCTGCGAGAAGGAAAGGCCAGGCTGCGTCTAACGGGAGATGAGAAATATGACGAGGATGTGCAAGAGAGAATGTTCGGTGAATTCCTGATTTTTCATGCTGGCGGCGGTGTTTTGGCTAAGTTCATCAAGCAGGGCGTTGGAACTGTAGATGACGCACAATATGCGGCATCTAAAGAATGGGCATCCATCGCGGCCCCCGCGGGCTGTCGAATAAAAGACGGAAGAATCTCGGATGGCTCGCTCTCCTACTATGAAGGAGCGAATAACCACGCGTATATGCCTTCCACCAATAGGCTTAGAAGCACTCTCGCCGAAATCTCTCAGTCACGTTGATAGAATATGAAAAATATCTCTTATTTTATCTTTCTGATCGCTACATGTGGCGCGATCGCTGTAACCTGTCATGCAAAGTCCTCAGTTGTCACAGGGAATCATCCGTTTAGTCGTGTCGAAATCGCTTATTCTCATAACGAGTGCTCATATATGTACTCCCCTGTCGATTTTTGCGATGAGAGACATGTTTCGGAAATTAAAGATGCAATTGGCAAGCGGACGGCAAATTTTAATGGCCACTACATCCTATTAAGGATAAAAGAGTGGAGTCCTTCGGAATACTACGGTGATAGTGTTGTGGCAATTGATACGGAAAGCGGAATTGCCTATCCGATGCCATTCGATTACTACACTGGGGAAGTCAATATGAAAGATTCGAAGATCTTGAAAACTCCAAAGCTGACTTTCTTCGCGGGAAGTAGCAAGATATGCATTGATGGATCTATTCTGGTTTATCGGGCGACCACGAACGGCCATTTTTGTTTCGATTTCGATGGGCATAGATTTTCCGGATTTCACACTGCGTATATGAATTAATAGCGCTAGACAATCTCACAGTCAACTATCCAATCCAGATTGGGAATCTTAATGGATGGTCGAACAGAGTAGCGATTGCTTGCACGTGAAAATGTGAAAATAATGAAAGGTTTTCCGGTTTTGATAGCGCTGGGAGGGGTGCTCGCTCTATCCTCCGCGTCATGGGATACGCAAAAGTCAGTTTCCTGCGACAAAACCCCACCACATCGATCCCGGACAAGTTTGGCAGTGTGCCGATTTGCGCCCCAGCGAACATGGAGAAACTACATAGGAGCGCATTTTGTGTTACTGGAAAAGCGACCAGATGCGAATGTGGAGACCGTGAGCGCTACCGACAGAACTCATTTTGCGGGACACATCTCAGATCGAACGCGATAGCGCGTCGAAAGGTTGATTCAGTTATTCCAAACGTGGCACGACCGACAGCCGAGACTTCCAGTGTAGTCGCCAACTCGTGCGACACGAGCCGGATTGTCATCGCGAGCACGCAACAGTGTCGTACTCACTCGAACCGATGATGCGCCGTGAATCGAACCGGGAATAAGCACCGCATCTCGGTGGTCTTGCAGGTAAGACTGACATCGGATGGGTGATCAAATGAACCTGATCGACGAGGCGGCGTTTGCCCCGCACGTGACATACGACATCAACGGGACGTTCGCATGACGTTGCGGATGCAAGCCGCTCTGCGGCGATTGCAACTCGGCTCCGGCGTGGTGTTGCTGGTCTATCTCTTTCTCCATCTGCTCAATCACGCGCTCGGAATCTGGTCGCTCGAACTCGCGGGACGCGGTCTGGTTCTGGCGCTGCGGCTCTGGCGCAGCGCGCCTGGAACGATCGCGTTATACGGAGCGGCTGCGCTGCATTTCGTGCTGGCGATGCGAACGATTTATGCGCGCCGTCACTGGGCATTGCCTCTGGCGGAGTGGGTGCGTCTATGGGCAGGCCTCAGCCTGCCGCTGCTTTTGATCCGTCATGCGGTGACGACCCGGCTCGCATCCACGCTCTATGGCTTCGAACCGGACTACGAGCGTATCGTGATCCAGTTGCTGACGACCGGTACGCAGGGTTTGCAGCTTGCGCTGCTCGCGCCCGGATGGATACACGGGTGCCTTGGATTATGGTTTCGCTTGCGTCACATGCGATGGGCGCTTCGCATGAAGCCCGTGCTGTTGACATGGGTCATCGTGCTGCCATTGCTGTCCGCCGCAGGCTTTGTCCGGATGATGCGAGCGGTCGAAGCGAAGCGGGCAATCCTTCCAACTCCCGATCCAAAGCTGATTGCGCATCAGCTTGCATTGAACACATGGCGTCACGATCTCGTGGCCTTGTATCTGTTGCTGATCGGCGGCGCGTTCGTCGCAGGTCAATTGCGCAATGGGATCGAACGTCGAAGATTGCGTGGTAGTTCTATTTAGAAAAGACCGGGAATATCCAACGAGAAAACTCCGTCTACCGGATGTGCATCGCGTAACACTCACGATCTGACGAGACGGTCCGAAGTGAATGCAGATGCGCGAATACATTCAGGTCAAAAGGAGCACATCATGAAATCGGAATCGTTGAGTCAATACGCCGTTTGCTCGCTACTGAGCTGCGTTTTCGCCGGTGTGATGTTGATGGCGGGCTGCACAAGCGCGGATGCGCAAACTGTATCGGAGCCCGAGCCTCATCAACTCACGCGCGCGGAGGTCATGCACGAACTCGAGGAGCTGGAAGCGGCGGGATACAACCCGTCGATGGGCGATGATGGTTCGTATCCCGCCGATATTCAGGCCGCGGAAGCGAAGGTGGCCGCGATGCATCGAGCGGATAGAGCCGCGGCGATGAACGCGGGACAGAGCGGTCAGACGGTGCGCACGCATTGAGGGCAAAGACTGGAACGTTGATCCACCCCCGCTGGCGTACCGTAACATTAAAAATTGCAATGACCATATTACATTCATTGCATTGCCAGCATGAGGTAGGAATCGTATCTTCGTCTCCAAATCACGGAGACATCTATGAAGATCGCATTCCTGGGAGCCGGCGCGTTGGGTTGCGCGATCGGCTCCGCGCTGACTGAAGGCGGCCATCAGACGTGGCTGGTCGACCGCTTCGCGGCGCACGTCGAGGCCATGCGCCGCGACGGCCTGCTAGTCGACGATGCCAACGGCTCACGCCGCGTAAAAGTCCGCGCGACGATGAACCCCGCCGAAGTCGGGCCGGTGGACCTCGTCATCGTGCTGGTCAAGTCCTTCCACACCGATTCGGCAATGCGCGGCGCGCTCGATCTCGTCGGACCCGACACGCTCGTGTTGTCGCTGCAAAACGGCCTCGGCCATGAAGACGTGCTCGGCGAAATCGTCGGCCGGGAGCGCGTGCTGGCGGGCAAGACCTATGTGGGCGGCGTGCTGAAGGCGCCCGGGCACATCCAGTCGGGCGTGAACGGAAAGCTGACCATCGTCGGCGAGCTCGATGGTCGGGTCACCGACCGGGTCCGCGCCATCGCCGACGCATTCAACAGTGCGGGGCTGACGACCACGATCAGCGACAACATCCTCGGCACCATGTGGGACAAGTTGCTGATCAACGTCGCGACGGGCGCGATCACCGGCATCACCGGTCTGACGTATGGGCAACTGTACGAAGAGCCCGTTCTGAAAGCCACCGCGTTGGCGGCGATCGAAGAAGCGATGGCAGCCGCGAAGGCCGCCGGCATCCGTCTTTCGATGACGAAAGCGGAACAAGCCTGGACGCTCGCGGCCGAAGGACTCTCGCCGGCGTTCAAAACCTCGATGCTGCAGAGCCTCGAAAAAGGCTCGGTCACGGAAATCGACTTCATCAACGGAGCGGTCGTGCGCTGGGGCGAGCGCCTCGGCGTGCCGACGCCGGTCAATTCGACGCTGGTCGCGTGCATCAAGGGCATCGAGCGCGCGATGACGGACCGTCAGCGAGAAGGAGCGACGGCATGAGCGGCGCGAAAGCCTATCTGGAGCACGTCGCCATCTGGGTGACGGACATCCACTGGCATATCCGCTTCTTCGAAGAGGTCTTCGGCATGACCATGCGCGAGGTGGATGGCACGCGCGACGAGCCGCGTCAGTACTGGACACTCGGCGGACTGCAGTTCATCAGTGATCCGCGCTACGAAGGTCCCGAGGGCCGGCTCGCGCATCTCGGCGTGATGTGCGAGGACCTCGAGGCTTCGCTCGCGGCGGCGCAAGCGTTCGGCGTCAGTGAAATGCCGCAAGGGCGCAACTGGCTGCGCCTGCCGGATGGACTCGCGGTCGAACTGATTCAGGCCAAACCCGCCACGTGCGTTGCGCAGGCGCTGGCGATCAATCCACGCGCGGAGGCGTAAAGCATGAGCACGATCATCGAAAAGTACTGGGACGACGCGAACGAAGGCGACGAGTGCGTGAGCCCGACCTATACCGTCACCAAAGAACGCATTCTCGCTTACGCCGATCTGACCGGCGATCACACTCCCGTGCATGTCGACGAGGAATATGCGAACGCGAGCCACTTTGGTTCGATCGTCGCGCACGGGCTGTTCGGCCTGTCGATCGCCGATGGCCTGAAGACGCAGAGCGACTATCGCTTCCTGCCGGGCATGTCGCTCGGCTGGACGTGGGACTTCCTGCTGCCGATCAAGGTCAACGACGTGCTTCACGTCAAGTTCCGCGTCGGCAACATGCGCGCGAGCAACAGCCGTCCGGACTGGGGCATCGTCGTGCTGCCGTCCGAACTGATCAATCAGGACGGCCAGGTCGTCCAGCGCGGCGAACATCGCCTGATGGTGCCGCGCCGTCCGGGAGCGAACTGATGCAAGCCCGTCCCCTCGAAGGTATTCGCGTCGTCGACTACAGCCACTTTCTTGCCGGTCCGTACGTGGGCCGCTGCCTCGCGGCGCTCGGCGCCGAAGTGATCAAGGTGGAGCGTCCCGGCAGCGGCGATGCCGGCCGGCAGCACGCGACCATCCTCGACGACCAGCAAAGCGCCTACTTCCTGCAATTGAACATGGGCAAGCGCGGCGTCAGCGTCGACATGAAAGACCCGCGCGGCAAGGAGTTCATGCGGCGTCTGTGCGATTCGGCCGATGTGTTCATCGAAAACTATCGGCCGGGTGCGCTCGACAAGCTGGGCCTCGGCTATGCCGCGTTGTCCGAACGCAATCCGGGTCTCGTGTACTGCTCGATTTCGGCGTACGGTCACACCGGCCCCGACGCGCATCGCGCCGGCTTCGGCCTGATCGCCGAGGCGAAGAGCGGCATCATGCAGATGGTCGGCAATCCCGGCGAACCGCCGCCGCTGATGCGCATTTCGCTCGGCGATATGTACACGGGCATTCACGCGGTCGCCGCGATCAACGCCGCCTTGCTCGGCCGCGTGAAGAGCGGCCGCGGCCAGCATATCGACATGGCGTTGTACGACACGCTGGTGTCGATGCACGAATACGCGGTGCAGTGCTACACGATGCAAGGCGTGCTGCCCGAGCAGACGGGGCACGACATGCCGACGTCGACGCTGTACGGCGTGTTCCGCGCGGCCGACGGCGATCTCGTGATCGCCGCGCAGGTCGACGATGCGTGGAAGCGGTTTGCTTCGCTCGTCGAACAGCACGGCGGTCCGGCCGGCTTCGGCACCGATGCGAGGTTCCACAGCCTGAACGGACGCAACTCGCATCGCAACGAAATCCTCGCGGTCGTGAAGCCGTGGGTTGCGGCGCGGCCGGTCGCCGGCGTGCTGGCGCTGCTCGATGGCGTCGACGTGCCTTGCGCAAAAGTGCAGCGCATCGATGAAGTGGTCAACGATCCGCAGATCGTCGCGCGTGGCATGGTAATCGAGCAGGACCATCCGCGCTTCGGAAAGCTGCGCCTGCCTAACCTGCCGTTCCGCTTCTCTGACTGCGACACGTCGATCCGCGAAGTCGGCCCGGATCTCGGTCAGCACAACGCGGAAGTCGCGCAGTCGTTGGGCTTCAGCGCCGCGGAAATCGACGCGATGCAGACCCAGGGCGTGCTGTTTTCGAAGAGGAGTGGGTGATGAGCGACCAATACGCGGTGATCGGCAATCCGATCGGCCACACGAAATCTCCTCTGATTCACGGTCTGTTTGCGCAGGCGACCGCGCAGGACATCAGCTACTCGGCGATCCAGGGTCCGATCGAGCCCGCCGATGCTTTCGCCGAGACCGTCAAGACGTTCATCGCCGCGGGCGGCAGAGGCATGAACGTCACCGCGCCGTTCAAGATGCAGGCGTTCGCGATTGCCGACGAGCGCAGCGAACGGGCCACGCTCGCCGGCGCCGTGAACGCGCTGAAGTTCGAAAACGGCCGGATCGTTGCCGAGAACTTCGACGGCGTCGGTCTCGTGCGCGATATCGAAGTGAACCTCGCTCAGCCGATGGCGGGCAAGCGCGTGCTCGTGCTGGGTGCGGGCGGAGCGGTGCGTGGCGCGTTGCTGCCGTTCATCGCGGCGCGTCCGGCGCAACTGGTCGTTGTGAATCGGGATGTGCGCAAGGCCGAGGCGTTGGTCGCGCAAGTCGCGAGCAGCCGCCCATTGATCGCATGCGGCTACCGGGAGCTCGACGGGATGGGGCAGTTCGACCTCGTCGTGAACGCGACATCGGCGAGCCTGACCGGTCAGTTGCCTGCGGTTCCACCGGACGCGTTCAGCCCAGCAGGAACCGCGTACGAACTCGCGTATGGAAAGGGGCTCACGCCGTTCCTGCGGCTCGCGCGAAATGCGGGCGTGCAGGGCATCGCCGACGGCGTCGGCATGCTCGTCGAACAGGCAGCCGAAGCGTTCGAGTGGTGGCGCGGCGTTCGACCGCAGACGCAAGCGATCATCGACCGGCTGACCGTTCCGCTCATTTGAGCATGCGGTGGGGCGAGGAGGCCCAGGTTACGGACGCCGTTCATGGGCATAGCGCAATGGATACAATGGTGATATTGCAAAAGACAATACCGCCATGAGTACCATTGAGCTTCCGGACCTCAAGCTGCTTCAGCTTTTCGATCTGCTTTACGACGTGCGAAGTGTCACGCGCGCCGCTGAGCAACTCGGGCAAAGTCAGCCGACGGTCAGCATCTGGTTGGGTCGCTTGCGCGAGCATTTGCAGGATCCGTTATTCGTTCGCACGCCGGGCGGTATGACGCCCACTCCGCAGGCTGACGCGTTGATCGGACCGTGCAGGGAAATTCTGGAGTCGCTGCGCCGGTTCGCTGCGTGGGAGATATCGTTCGATCCCGCCACGGCCAAACGGCGGTTTCGAATCTGCATGACGGACGCGAGCCACATTACGCTGCTGCCGCGAATGTTGGCGCATTTGCGGGCGCAGGCGCCAGGCGTTCGGCTCGAAGCGGCAAGGATCGACGGCAATACGGAGCGGGCGCTCGAATCCGGCGAGGCGGATCTTGCGATCGGGCACGTGCCCTGGCTGGGGGGCGGTATGTACCAGCAACAGCTTTATATGCAGGACTGGGTATGCCTTGCCAACCGCAATCATCCTCGGGTGCGTGCGCGGTTGAGTCTGAAGCAATACCGCAGCGAGGGGCATGTCGTCATTGCGGCTGGCACGGGCGGGCAACTGCTCGAACAGGCGTTATTGCGCGAGAACATCGAACGCGACGTCGTGCTCGAATTGCCCGGCTTCCTCGGACTAGGATCGATCATCAAGTCGACCGATCTGATTGCTACCTTGCCCCGACACATTGGCGAGACGCTGGCGCGGGCGAATGACGTCGTGGTCCATTCGTGTCCTTTCCCGGTGGACAGGTTCGCGGTGCGCCAGCACTGGCACGCGAAATACCATCACGAAGCCGGCAACCGCTGGCTGCGCTCGGTCGTCGCGGATCTGTTTCTCAATGGGAGCAGAAGCTAGTTGCCCCGGCTGCTGCTGACGAGGGCACAGAGTATTCGCACTGAACCAGATTCTCCGCCTTCATCGGTGACGTCAGTAAGAACCCTTGCACGAAGTCGCAGCCTGCGTCGCGCAGCGCATGCCACTGTTGATTCGTTTCGACGCCTTCGGCCGTCACTTTGATGCCGAGTTCGTGCGACATCTGGATGATGCCCCGGACGATCGACGCGGCCGCCGAGTCGCGGCCCAGCCTGGCTGTGAACGAGCGGTCGATCTTGACGATGTCCGGCGAAAAATCGGCCAGATAGCGCAGGCTCGAGTATCCGGTTCCGAAGTCGTCGATGGCGATGCGCACGCCCAGGCGCTTGAGCGCCAGCAACGTTGCCTGCGCGAGTGAGGGGTCTTCCATCAACGCGCTTTCGGTCAGTTCGATCTGCAGGCAGCGCGGCGGCACCCGGTGTTTTCGCAGCGCCTGGTCGACTATCGCGACGAGCGAGTCATCCCGCAACTGACGCGCGGACACGTTCACCGACATCGACAGCTCTTTTTTGCCGGCGGCCTGCCAGACGGCCAGTTGAGCAAGGGCTGCGTCCATGACCCATGCGCCGACTTCGACGATGAACCCGCTTTCCTCCAGGATCGGGATGAAGCTGCCAGGACCCACCAGACCTCGCGCTGGATGGTTCCATCGAACCAGTGCTTCGACGCCTTTCACCGCCAGAGAGGCTGGCTCATGAATACCCTGGAAATGCAGCATGAATTGGTTCGACGCCAGCGCCGTGGGCAGATGGCACTCCAGCTCGAAATCTCCGAGCACATCGCTGGACGCTTCGTCGGCGAACCGGAAGCCGTTGCGGCCACCTTTTTTCGCCGCATACATCGCGATGTCCGCGCTCGTCAGCAACGCCTCGTGATCGCGGCCGTGCTCCGGATAGATGGATATGCCGATCGACGCCGTGACGAATGGCGCGGCGCGGTCTTTCCGAACGTCGCTTGAAAACAGGTTCAGAAGAGACTGCGCCAGGCTTGCCAACGTGACCTTGTCGCTCTCGCCCCTGACGATCACCGCGAACTCGTCTCCGCCGAGGCGCGCGACGCACGCATCCGCCGGAAGCGCGCCCTGGATGACCTTGGCGATGTCCTGCAGCAGACGGTCAGCGGCCGTATGGCCCAGCGTATCGTTGAGGACCTTGAAGCGGTCGAGATCGACGAACATCAGACCGAAGGCGACGTTCTGCCTGCAAAGCTTCTTCATGTGGCGGATCAGCGCGCCGCGGTTAGCCAAACCCGTGAGCCCATCGGTGTAGGCCAGATGGTCGAGCGCCGCGAGGCGCTCCTGTTCCAGCGTGATGTCCTCGCTGACGCCGACGATGCGCACCACGTTAGCGGAGCCGTCGCACACTGGGTAGGCCGTGCTTCTGATCCAGCGCAGGCAACCGTCCGGGCGGCGGATTCGGTATTCGAAGCGACCTTCCGACACTTCGGACGCGATACGGTCCATCTCGGCGAGCAAAGGCTCCAGATCCTCCGGCACCACGAGGTCGAGCCACGCCGAAGGCCGGTCGCTGAGCTCTTGAGGCGTAATGCCGAATACGCTTTCGACACCCGCGCTGACATGGTGACAGTGTTCGAAATGCGAGCTATACGAATAGAACACGAGCCGGACGTGCAACTCCATCTCATGCATCAGCTCATCGCGTTCGCGCAGTGTCTTCAACAGTTCCGATTGCTGGGTGACGTCCTCTGACGCACATAGCAGCGCGGTCACCGCGCCGTCGTCGTCTGTTACTGGCGTGAGCGTGGAGTTCCACCATTTGGTGCGCCCCCGCGTCGTCGCACAGCTTCCGGTGAACGATGTGCTGTTGCCGGCGATGGCACCCGCCAAAGCCTGCTCGGCCGCCGCGCGGTCCTCGCCGGTCCAGAAAGCGAGCCAGTCCGCGCCGGACAGTTGTTCCGCTGACTCCGCGTCCATCAACATCGCGCCATGCTCCGATACCCGCAGCATTTTTCCGTCGGTAGCGAGCACCTTCAGGCAGTCGCGATTCGCGTGCAGAAGCCCGCTCGCCAGTGCGGTGGCGGCGCTTTGCCGCGCGTAATCCAGGCCGAGTTTGCGACGAACGATCGCGAGGCCGGCGACCCCTGACATCATCGACAACGCAACACGCAGGGTAGTCGCCGCTTCACCGGCAGCTTGATGCACAAGAGCGCCGACGCCAACACCGGCAACGACGGCGATGCCGAGACTCGTCAGCGGGATGGTCCTGCGTTGACCATACCGCGACAGGAAATAGGAAAGAAACTGCTGGTTGCGGCCTGACCAGCCATTCACGTGTGCGTCGCTATCGACCCGGGACTCAATCGGGTTGGGTTTTGTAGGGCACGAGGCCGCTTCGAATCTCACGCTGTTCTCCGACTACCGGGTTGAGCGACGGCTCGAACGCTGCGAGCCGCCTCACTTTTACGATTACGGTAGATCTTCGCGAATCTTTAATGCGGGAAAACCAGCGGGAAGCCGCGGATCGCATCGGATCGAGGCGAGTTGCGCACCTGTCAGTCTTCGCGAGGCTGGGCCCGCGCGAATTGACGAATGTGCTCCGCAAGAGCGGGTATGCCCGAGTCGCGAGCGACATAGTGCGCGACCTGCCGGGTGGCCAGATCGATGGTCACCTGATCGTCGGGGGTTTTCGTGTTGGGTCCGTCGACCGCGGGATGGTATTCGATGCGCAACTGCCTCGCGTTGACGACGAGCCGCAAATAGCCGAAGTTGCGGTCGTCGTAGCTCTCAAGGACGACCGCATCGGTGTCTTTCGACGCGGCCTGGATCAGCTGCGGCGCGCGAAGGGGCGGCTGTCCGTTGGTGGTGAGCTGCTGCACCGCGTGACCGCCGTTGCCACAAACGATGTAAGGGATGTGGCTGCCATCGGAACGGGTTCGCGTAAAGCGCTGATAGTTGTGCGCGTGTCCCGCGAGGTCCGCATGCGGCCAGATACCGACCTCATCGCAAACCGTGTCGATCTGCTGTTGCATTTCCACGCTCCAGCCGTGACGCCCGCGCGCCACATACGGCGGATGGTGATGCGCGAACAGCAGCGCGCCTCGATAGTTCTCTTTCTTCACCCGCAATAACGCCGCTTTCAGGAACTTCAGCTGACTGTTGCCGATGTCACGGTCCGCGATCACACCGGGGTCCTCGAGCGTATTGCTGTACAACGCGATGATGCGCACGAACGGTGCCTCGAACGTGAAGAAAACGCCTGGCTGAATTTGCGCGGTCCGTGAAAGGTGGCCCGCGTCGGGAGAGACCTGGAAGCAGTCGGAGCAGAAGTTCCTCAGAAACGCCTGCAGGCTTTTCTCATGCTTCAACGGCGAAACCATTCCGTCGTGGTTGCCGGCAGCGGCGAGAATCGGCGCATGGTAGTTGCGGTACGGTTCATAGAACTGATCGTAGTAGTACTGCGCCTCGCCAAAGCTGTAGACGATGTCGCCCAGCAGAAAGTTGAATTGCGGCACCTCGGCGGGATCAGCTTCGTCGAAGTCGCTGACCATCTTGTCCGCGACTTCGTTCTGGGTGGCCGGACCCTTCGTACTGCCGCAATCGCCGGTGGCGTGAAAGACGATCTGTCCACTCTGGCTAATCGTATCGATGAGCTGCTGGTTGTTGTTCACCACCTCCGCAAACGTCAGCCGGGGCTCGGTGCCGCCGCGCGGCGGCGGAAACGGCAGCGCCTTCAGCTTGTGCTCGCGGTTCAGTTCGTCGATGACCTTGTAGGCCGCGGTATCGGATGCGTGCCGGACCACGAAGGTTTGCGGGTCCGGCGTGGGCTGCGGCTGCGAGAAAACCGGCGCGGCGAGAATCCTGCCACTGCGGTTGCCGCGTGAGGGTGACGATTCGTCTGAACGCTTCTTCGGCATGTGCAATCCTCCTTGGTCGTGGAACGGCAGCGGCCACGCGGTTGTCGGCAAACCGTCAGCATGTGACGGCACTGTCGATGGCCAGATGCACCGTTCAGACGAACGTATAACCAGGAAGTTCAGATGCGGTTGCCGTTGCGCAACCCGTACGGCGCGAATCGCTGAGCATGGTTTTGCCGTACGAAAGCCGGGTTCGAGGTGAACACGCGTCTGGTTACGACGGCACGAACACGCCAACCGCCGCCAGCGCCATCGCGAGCGTCGCGAGCCATCCTCCCCACGCCAGCACGCCCTTGACGGCGAACTGTCCCATCACCCGCCGACTTCGCGCCATCAGCATCATGACGACCATGATCGGCACCGCGGTAACGCCATTGATCACCGCGCTCCAGTACAGCGCGCGGATCGGGTCGAAATGCATGAAGGTGATAGCCACACCGCCGACGATGGCCAGTGCGATCACCGCATAGAATTCGCGCGCGAGCGTCAGATGCAACGCCAGACTGCTGCGCCAGCGAAAGCTGCCCGCGGCGGCGTAGGCGGCCGAGCCGGCGAGAACCGGCAGTGCGAGCAGGCCGGTGCCGATGATGCCGAGCGCAAACAGGACGTAAGCAAAACGCCCGGCAAACGGCTCGAGCGCTCGCGCGGCATCGGCCGAGGTTTTTACTTCGATGTGGTGCAGATGCAGCGTAGCCGCCGCAGTCAACATGATGAAAAATGCAACGAAGTTCGACACCCCCATGCCGACCCACGTATCGAAGCGGATTCTTCGCAACTGCGCCGGCGCCTGGTGCGGCGCGCGGCGCAGCGGCGCCTGTTGCGGTGCCGAGCGCATTTCTTCGACTTCCTGCGACGCCTGCCAGAAGAATAGATACGGACTGATCGTCGTACCCAGCACCGCGACGATCATGGTCAGATAGTCCGACGTCAGCGAGATGCGCGGCAACACAATCGCGCGCGCGACTTCGCCCCAAGGGATCGGCACGATGAGAGCGACCGCGACGTACGCAAGAAGCGATAGGGCGGTCCACTTCAGTATCCGCGCATAGCTCTCGTATGGGACAAAAATCTGCAGGATGACCGAGAACGCCCCGAGGCCGACGACGTAAAGGTGCTGCGGACCTGGCAGCAGTAGCCCGGCCGCGGCGCCCATCGCCGACAGGTCAGCGGCGATATTGATCACGTTTGCCACGACGAGCAGGGCGACCGCGCCGTACAGCAGCCACGCCGGATAATGCGCCCGGATGTTCGACGCGAGGCCCTTGCCGGTGACCCGGCCAATCTGCGCGCTCACCAGCTGGATCGCGGTCATCAACGGATACGTGATCAGGATCACCCACAGAAGATTGAACCCGAACTGCGCGCCTGCCTGCGAATAAGTGCCGATGCCGGATGGATCGTCGTCGGCCGCGCCCGTGATCAGGCCGGGGCCCAGGCGTCTGATCCAGGATCGCTCGACGGGATCGCGGACGGCGGATTCCGGCTCGATCAATTTATCGTCGTTCATATATATGTCACCTCGCCGCCACATTTAGCAAATTGCGGGCCCGGCGTGTTCGGGGCGGCGTTGCGCGGCTTCGGCGAGCAGAAGCGAAGCGCGGCTTCGGTGCAAATACGCGGAAATACGGGGGAGGAACGATCCTTGGGCCGTGCCGACGGACACCGTCATCCATGATGCGCTGGAGCCTTCGTCTGCAACTGGATCAAGTCGATTGCATAAAGCAATTCTTCGAGCACGATGGGCTTGGCAACGATGGCATCGACCTTGCCAGCGAAACTGGCCGCGTCTTCGGGCCGCGCCAGCGCGATGATGCGCGGTTTATCGATGCATGTATCGAAGCTCTCCACGAACCACAACGCTGTCGTAATCGAATTGACGGGAACGTCGAGAATGATCAATTGGCGCGACGGCTCGAGCCATATTTCATGCCAATGGTCGAAACCGAGCGCTTTGGAGCGCCCATATCCCTTGACATTGAGCAGAACCCGCAGAGAATCCCGGACCGCCTTGTCGTGCCCAACGATGACGACCGCGCCGATGCATTGTGATGGTCTCTTCACTGCGTGGGCCGTCGCGGCCCGCAGTTGCCACTGGCAGCGCTGCCATTGCACCCGGGACAATTCGTAGTCGCGCTGCGCTTTCGACAGCGCATCCAGCGATGCTGCCGGGTTACTTCTCAACTGTTGCAGATCGCGAGTCGCCTGGTCCAGTGCGGTGCAGGCGACGCAGAAGGCGAGCTTGTCTTCTGCCGTCGGTCCCGGATTCGAAGATGACACGCCGCGTTTCTCCCGAGCCGGTATGCACGTTTTGTGCCGTAGACCTTGCTCATTCCCGCAGCATAGGGCGGCAGGGCGCAAAATGCCAGGCGCGGCTCAGTCCATTCGCGGCTTGAACGCATACTGCTCGATCTCGCCGCCGCGTGCGACCACCGCCGTGCTCTCGGGAATTTCCTCCCAGATGCCCGGCAAGTCCGAGAGCGGCTCGGACAGCACGAGGAACGCATTCTCGCCGGCCGTCCTGATGCGCTCGTCGTCGGGATACAACTCGCGCAGATGGCGGAACGACGTGCTGTGAAACAGCGAGCGCGACTGGCCTTCGCTCGAATAACGGACCGCGATGATCTGCTCGCCGTCGGTCGCGCACACGGTCATGTTCAGCGGTTCATCGACGCCATGCCGGCGGCCGGTGGCTTCGACGAAGCCGACCATCCGCTCGAGCGCGGTGACGGGCGTGAGCTCCAGCCCGAAAGTCAGCGCCAGAAAAAACAGCACCTCGGAATCCGTCGAGCCCTCGATGGACGGGAACAGATCGGGGTCGATCTGCACCATCAGATCGCGGCGCACCTTCGGGTAGTTGCGCACCAGCCCGTTGTGCGCGAACAGCCAGCGGCCGTGGCGGAACGGATGACAGTTGGTTTCCTGCGACGGCGTGTCGGTCGCCGCGCGTATATGAGCAACGAATAGCGGCGAATGGATCGCCCGGGCGGCCTCGCGTAGATTGCGGTCGCTCCATGCGGGCTGAATGCAGCGGTAGCGAAACGGAATGTCGGTGGGATGGCCATACCAGCCGATCCCGAAGCCGTCGCCATTGGTGGTGGTGGCGCCGAGCCGCGAATGCATGCTCTGATCGATCAGCGAATGCCGGGCGTTGAACAGCACGGTTTCGAGCTGAAGCGGATTGCCGGTATAAGCGAGCCAGCGGCACATGATTGGTCTCCTGTCGGTTGCGCATGACAAACCTACACCACCGCACGAGCGGGGTTTGTAGGACCAAAGTCCGATTGAGGGAGGCTTGATGCATGTCACCATAGACAAAGACGTTGCCTTGCGACCTCGCGCCGACCTAATCCGATAGAGGCAGGACGCACATGAGCCATTTCCTGGACAGGTTACGTTATTTTACGGCCCCCCGTCCGCAGTTTTCGGATGGTCACGGTGCTGTCACAGATGAAGACCCGCAATGGGAGGATGCCTACCGCAAACGCTGGCAGCACGACAAGATAGTTCGTTCAACTCATGGAGTGAACTGCACGGGGTCGTGCTCATGGAAGATCTATGTGAAGGGCGGCATCGTCACGTGGGAAACGCAGCAGACGGACTATCCGCGCACCCGGCCCGACATGCCCAATCACGAGCCACGCGGATGCTCGCGCGGCGCATCCTATTCGTGGTACCTGTATAGCGCGAACCGCCTGAAATATCCGCTGGTGCGCAGCGCGCTGATCAAGCTGTGGCGCGAGCGCCGCGCTTCGCTGGAACCGGTGCAGGCGTGGCAGCCGATCGTCGAGGACGAAACGGCGCGGCGCGGCCTTGGCGGATTCCTGCTGCCGATTATCTTCGGCATCCTGCTGGATTTTTTCAGAGTGCGTTCCATCTGCTTCATGTTCGTGTACGGGATCGTCTGGGTCTCGCTGATCCTGATCTATCTGTCGGAAGTGCGGCGTACACCGGTCGCGGGTTCCGTGGCCTAGCCGTGTTCGCCAACGCGCAGCACTGAGATTCGCGCAGGCTGCAGGCTCTGCCAGCCAGCCTGCTTTTTTGCTGATGGAGGTGCCCGATGAAACGCCGTGAACTGTTGGTTGCGCTGGCCGCAGGCGCGCTCGCCGAGGGTTCTACCAGCCTGGCGCAGGGCGCCCAGGCGAAATTCACCGATCAGATCGAGTTGCCCAAGCCCAACCTCACAGGCACGGTGTCCCTCGAGGAAGCCATCGCGAAGCGCAGGTCCGTGCGCCGATTCGCGTCGAAGCCGCTGCCCGTCGAAGTCATCGGCCAATTGATGTGGGCGGGGCAGGGCATCACCAGCTCGGACGGTAAGCGCGCGGCTCCGGCGGCCGGCGCTTTGTATGCGCTCGAACTTTACGTGGTGACCGCCACGGAGGTGATGCACTATCTGCCGGAAGGCCATCGGGCCGAGAAGCGCGCCAGCCACGACCTGCGCCCCGAACTGCGAGCGCTTGCGGTCAACCAGGCGTCGGTCGAGGCGGCCCCGGCCTTGCTCGTGGTGGCCGCCGACCCCAGCAGGCTCACCGCGAGATATGGCGGGAGAGCCAATCTGTATGCCGATCTCGAGGTCGGGCATTCGACCCAGAACATGCTGCTGCAGATCGTCACGCTGGGGCTAGTCGCCGTGCCCGTGGGCGCCGTCGACGGGGCTCCGGCGGCGCGCAAGCTCGGGCTGCCTCACGGCCAGACCGTCCTCTATCTGATCCCGGTAGGCTATCCGGCCTGAGTCGTTCGGAGAGGCACGATCAGTTCGATCAAACCTTCGCGAGTTTTACGGTCTCCAGCGTCGGGCGGTGATCGGCCAACGCCTGGGGCTGCACTCGCTTTGTTGCACGACCGGCAGTAGCGTATCGACGCAGTCCAGCGCGTCCGTCAATCGCCCGAGCACGATCAGCGAGCGCGCCGCATCGATACGACCGTGAAACATCGCGTCGCGCGGTCCAGCCCGTTCCACCATGTCGATGAGCTGCCCCATCTCGGCCTTGACGCGCGCGCGGTCGATAGGCCAGTGGCGGTCGATCCAGTTCCGAAGTGCGCGAACCAGCACCACGCAATCGTCGTACTCACACTGCAAGCTATCCATTGCCACCCTCAGCCGTATCCCGGGTCGGCCTGATCGAGCCGTTCATTGGGGGAACAAACTCTCCGCATCTCGCCCGCATCTATTTGTCAAGCAAACGGCGCGCCACGTGTCGCCGGTGCTGTGCATCGTGGCTAGAGCGGGGCTCGGCCATGTTCTCGCAATTCGGGCTCGAAGAATATCCATCGAGCGGTTGGAAAGCGCTCCTTCAATTCGTGCTCGATGCGGTCGATCGTGCGCACCATCTCGTTTGCATTGTCGAGCGGTTCGAGTTCGGCCTGAATCGCAATCACCAGATCCTCCGACCACTTCAAGGCGATCAGACTGACGATGCGACGGACTTCGCGGCGCTCGCTGAGCCACGCGCGCATCTCCTGGCGTATGCGCTGGTGCGCCGATTCACCCACGAGAAGCGATTGGATCTCGCGCATCGAGAACAGCGCCGTGGCCATCAGCACGATGCCGACGCCGACACTGCCGAGCGCATCGTAAAGCGGATTGCCGGTAAGAACCGTAATGCCGATCGCGATGAGGGAGACAAGCACGCCCGTTACCGCGGCGGCATCCTCGCTGACCGAGAGCATCACGGACGGCCTGCCGCTTTCCCTGAACCAGTTCAGTAGCCCGCCGGCGCGATGCCGGGGCTCGATCGTGCGAATGGAGGCTCTGAGAGCGACTGCCTCGATCACGCCTGACACGCACAACACGCCGATCGCGAGCCAGGGCTGTTCGAGCCGTGAGTGATGGATTGCTCGAAAGCCGCCGATCACCATCGACACAACGCCGCCGAAGATGAAAAGCTGCATCGCGACCAGCATTGCGTAGACATAGGTCGCGCGTCCGAAGCCGAGTGGATGTTGCTCGTCGGGCTCGGCTCGCGCGGCGCGGTGACCGACGAGCAGCGCAATCTGGTTAAGACAGTCGGCGCTTGAGTGTACGGCTTCGGCGAGTGCGGACCCCGAGTTGGTGTAGAACGCGACGGCGAACTTGCACACGGCGACGGCGATATTCGATGCGAGGGCGTAGTAGACCGCCCGTGGCGCAGATATGTGCCGCCCGGACCTGGCCCTCATGACCCTATCTCCTTGTTCAAATCGAACACGGGCGATTCCCGAGCTTGGAGAGTGAACAGCAAAAAGCAGACCTCGAGACGCGAGACGCCTGTCGACTACACGAGAGTCCAACCGATCTGGCGTCCGTTGCAGCGTGCGAGCTGGAACATTCTCATCGGCCCTCTGTCACCTCTGTCGAGGAACCAGACGAATGGAGACGCAACATGACTTCCCACGCGACGACTGCCGGCGATCAACCGAACCGGCCGACACTGAATGCCGACGAATCAGCAACACGGCAGGCAAGCGACGCGGTCGCGCGCTTGGTCGAGGAACTCCAGGCCGGCTGGGACCAGCATGACGCGGACCTGTCGAACCGCCACTTTGCCGCGGACATCATCTGGGGCAGCCCGTTCGGTGCATCTGTTCGTGGCTACGCGGAACTGCATCCGATCCATGCGCGATTGAAGCGATCGGGAAAGGGTGGCAATGCTTCCCGCTTCGAGATCGTCGGTGTGCTTGCGCCGGCTCCGGACGTGGCGGTCGCGCAAGTTCGGCGCGTAGCGCTCGGCCCGGACGGACAGGTGGCGGAACCGTCCCATGACCTCGCGGCGTCGTTCTCCGAGATGGCCCTTTACGTACTGGTGCGCCGGGACGGAGTGTGGTGGGTCGCGGCAGGGCAGAACACGCCCATTCGGCCCGCTCCATAGCGTGACGACGGGCCGCTTGCGGGCTTCATATCGGCCTTCCGGTGGCTTTTTCGTCTACATTCCCCCTTTCCTGGATGCAGGTTTTGTCCTGCTAAATAGAGGGTCTGTCCGTTGAGCATGTGACAAATTGGCCCTACAGTGCGTCTACTAAAAAACAGTCTGACCGTTCGGTTCAGCACACGGAGCGCACTATGGTCTATCAGATCACCCTCAATTTTGAAGACGGCGTAACTCGGCTTATCGACTGCGAAGACGGCGAGCGCATTACCGACGCCGCGATTCGCGCCAAACTCAATATTCCCCTCGATTGCCGTGACGGCGTGTGCGGTACCTGCAAGGCCGTGTGCGAATCGGGCGAATACACGACGGGTGACTGCACGGATGAAGCCATCAGCGCGGAAGAGCTGGCCCAGCGCAAAGTCCTGACCTGCCAGATGAGCCCGAAGTCCGACTGCGTGATCCAGATCGCGTCGAGCTCGACGGGCAAGAGCGCTCGCATGCACCAAGGCCGTCTGACGTCGATCGAGCGCGTTTCGGAAAGCACCATTGCATTCGCCGCCAAACTCGAAGACCGTGTTGGTCTCGAATTCAAGGCCGGTCAATACGTGAACGTGACGGTTCCGGGCACGGATCAGACGCGCAGCTACTCATTTTCCTCAGGGCCCCAAGACCGTGACGTCTCGTTCCTGGTGCGCAATGTGCCGCAAGGCCTGATGTCCACGTGGCTGGCCGAGAAGGCGAAGGTCGGTGCTGCGATCGAGTTCAAGGGTCCATACGGCGGTTTCTATCTGCGTGAAATCGGGCGTCCGGTCCTGATGCTGGCCGGTGGCACGGGGCTCGCACCGTTCCTGTCGATGCTTGACGAGGTCCTGAAGAGCGGCGGCAGCAAGTATCCGATTCACCTGATTCTGGGCGTGAATACGGACAACGATCTGGTGTGCGTTGATCAACTCGAAAGATACGCGAAGCTGATCCCCGGTTTCACGTACGCAACGGTTATCGCGGACAAGACGAGTGCTCACCCGCGTAAGGGTTGGGTCACCGATCACATCGAGGCCGCTCAAATCAATGACGGCGAAGTCGATATCTACCTGTGCGGGCCGCCCGCGATGGTCGATGCAGTAAGCAAGTATCTCAAGGACCAGAACGTGAATCCGACGAGTTTCCATTATGAAAAATTCGCTACGGCGGCGCCTGCACAAGCTGCTGCTCCGGCTGCGGCTTCTGTAGTCGTATCGCAAGTGGTGGATGCGCCCGTTTCGACCTCGGACGCGGTCAGGGCTCTCGAACTGGGCTTGCTGCTCGGTCGCCTGAACACAGATCAGATCCAGAAGTTCGGGGCCTTCGCAGCGGCACAGAAGGCGCTGGTTCAAGCAACGGGCGATGATCAACTGGTCAAGCTGTACGCAGAATTCGCACAAAACGATTTCGTGATGAAGGCGCTGGCCAGGCACGTGAAGCATGATTCCGGGGCTATGTCGGCTCTGGCTGTAGAAGCCAAGGCCGGTGGTTGCCCGTTCCACGCGATGATCGACCAGGCGCCGGCGACCGCGCTCCCCCCGTACTCGCATGAATTGAAGTGGCCCGAGGGTATGGAGCCATTCAAGGTCGTTGACGACGGTTCGCAGGGCGACCCCTACGCTCACTACGAGTGGATGCGTGAAAACGCACCGGTTCTGCGCTGCCAGTCCACGACGTCCGACGTCTGGTTCCTCTCGCGTTACGAAGACGTGTTCAAGGCCGTCCGTAACACGAAGCTGTTCTCGTCGGAAGTGGTGAAGCCGGTGCCGCTCACGTTCCTCACGCTGTTTGACGGTGAAGCACACTCGCGTCTGCGCACGATTCTGCAACCGTCGTTTACGCCGCTGGCAATCGATCCGTTTGTTGAAGCGGTGACCGCACGTGCCAACGAACTGCTGGATGCGATGATCGCCAAGGGCGGTGGCGACGTGGTTCAAGACTTCTCGATTCCGCTGTCGATTCGCACGATTTCGGCCATGCTGGATGTTCCGGCAGAAGACGAAGAGAAGATGAAGTTCTGGTCGGACGAAACCTTCTCGTACTTCGGGCGTATTGCACGTAACGCGCTGGGCACCGGTACCGATGAGCAGAGTGCTAACGATTTTTGGGAATACCTCCGCGTCCAAATGCTGAAGCTCATGGACACGGACAGCCAGTCGATTGGCGCGCACATCGCACGCATGTGGAAGGACGGGCTGCTCAGCGAGAAAGAGGCAAAGGAGCTGTGCTCGTTCGTGTTCATCGCCGGTCACGATACGACGACTATCCTGGTGGCCAACGCGTTCCGTATGATGGCCGAACAGCCGCACCACCTCGAACGACTGCGCGCCAACATGGACGACTGCGAGAAGTTCGTGGAAGAGACGGCACGCTATCGTGGCACCGTTCAACGCGTGTCCCGCGTGACGACCGCTGATACGACGGTCGCCGGCGTTCACATCCCGAAGGGTTCGATCATTCGACTGCTGCTGTCCTCGGCCAACCGTGACTCGCGCAAGTTCCCGGACGGTGAGACGTTCAACATCGACCGCGATAACGAAGCACACATGGGCTTCGGAAACGGGATGCATAAATGCTTGGGTATGCCGCTGGCGAAGCTGGAGACGCTGCTGTCGGTGCGTGCGCTGGCACAGAAAGTGGGTTCGATCTCGCTCGATGCCACGAAGGAAATCAAGTACGTGCGTGGCAACAACTTGACGAACTCGGGACCGGAGCAGTTGTTTGTCAAGCTCACGGGCGCTAACCCAGCAGGAATCGCTCCTGGGCAGTAGAACGATACTCGGTTGGCCGTTCTCCCACTTGTTTGCGGAAGAAACGGCCGAAGTAGGCTTCATCCTGGAATCCTAGTTCGTTGGCGATTTGCTTCACGCTCATCGTTGAATAGCCGAGTAGTCGTTTCGCTTCATGGATAGAACGTGCGTCGATAGCCTCGATCGCTGAAGTACCAAATGCAGCATGGCAGATTCGGGAAAGTTGGCCGGTGGTTACGCCCATGTCTTTGGCGTACTCACCGACTGCCCGACGTTCCCGACAGTGCCTGTCGAGTAGGGCGCGGAATTTTTCAATTCTGTCGGCCAGTGTTCGTTGCTCGGGATTCGCAGCCAGTTTCGCACTTTCGCTAAGACGTCCAACCTTAACGAATAAAGCGATCATCCGTGCAGCACCCGCAGCGAGCTGCCAACGCGCGTCTACCAGCGTCTCTTGTCGGATCGATTGAAAAACGGTCTCAAGCGGGGTGCCCTTGTCAAGGTTGAGTATTCCCGACAGAACTGCCGGAGTTCGAACGAATTCCAGTAGATCTGGGGCCAAGGCCATGATCACGGATTCGAGTGCTGGCTGAGCCGCCGTAACAACGTGTCCCTCAATGTCGTTCGCGAAGTGGAAGTTATGCACCGATTGTGCAGGGACCGCGATGAGGCAGGGGGCCTGAAATGTCCAGGTCCTGCCGTCAATCGAGGTCTCTCCACCACCGTGGGTGATGTATAGAACCTGGATGAGGGCACGGTGGACGTGAGGCTTGATTTCGAAGTCGAAAAGACTGGCACGTAGTGAGATTGGCTCGTAATGAACCATATCGTCATGAGGTGCATTGCTCTCCGCTCCGTAGAGCACGAAGTTCGAAATCGCATTTTGCTCCTGTTTCACGGTTTGTCCTGTTATTTGAATGGTTTGTCCATTGTCACATAGTTGGCCTGCGTGTCAAATGGCGTAGCGATTCTCTATAGAAGCAACCTTTCCAAAAAAGTTGGGTATCCATATGAGTCAAGAAATCCAGAATCCGGTACAGCCTGGGCTGCACCTGAATGGCAAGATCGTTGTCGTGACGGGCGCAGGCTCGGGTATCGGTGCCGGCATCGCACAGGCGTTCGCGCGCGTGGGGGCCCACGTTGCTCTCGTGGATAAAAACTTCGAGGGTGCGAAGGCCGTAGCCTTGTCGCTGCGTGATGAGGGTCTGGTTGCATTGCCCTTCGCTTGCGACGTATCGGATGAGAAGTCGGTAGCCGCTGCCGCTGACGATGTGCGTGCCACGATGGGTCCGGTCAACGCCCTGATCAACAATGCGGGCTTGCTCCGCGCAGGTTCGCTGGAAACGGTTTCGATCGAGGACTGGAATCTCTCGCTGTCCGTGAACCTGACGGGCTACCTGCTGTGCGCTCGTTCGTTCGGCAAGGATATGCTGGCCGCAGGCAAGGGCAGCATCGTTCACGTGGCTTCGATCGCAGCACTCAATCCGCAAACGAATAGCGGCTCGTATTCGCCGGGTAAGGCAGGTGTGCTCCTGCTCTCGCGCCAACTGGCAGCAGAGTGGGGCCCCCGTGGTGTGCGCTCGAACTGCGTGCTCCCGGGCATGATCCGTACTGCACTGTCGGCCAAGTTCTATGAAGAGCCGGGTTTCGAAGAGCGTCGTGCGCAAGTCGTGGCCTCGCGTCGTATCGGTGAACCGGAAGATCTGGCAGGACCCGCACTGTTCCTGGCCTCGGACCTCGCGGCCTACGTCAACGGCGCAGAGATTCTCACCGATGGCGGTCTGAACTGCATGCTCATGGACCAGGTTCCACGTCCTGGTTTCAACGCCGTGCCTGCAAAGTAATCAACAACAAGGAAGTCAGACATGACAAAGATAACTTGCGATTTGGTGGTCGTTGGTTCCGGTGCAGCCGGACTTGCTACGGCAATCACTGCAAAGAAACGCGGCCTCAATGTTGTGGTCGTGGAAAAGGAAGCAGTGTTCGGTGGCACAACCGCACTGTCAGGCGGCGTTCTCTGGATTCCGCTCTCCCACTATGGCCGTAAGCAGAATCAGGCGGACTCGGTAGAGAAGGTCAAGCAGTACCTGCAGGAAGAAGCGGGCAAGAATTACGACGACGCTGCTGTCTCGTGCTTTATCGAGAACGGCGCGAAGATGGTGGACTTCTTCGAGAAGGAAACCGAGACGAAGTTCGTACCCACGATGTATCCCGATTACAACCCGCATAAGCCAGGTGGACAGGATATCGGCCGCTCGATTTTGGCCGCGCCGTACGACATTCGTGGCCTCGGCAAGGACATGAATCGTCTGAAGCCGCCGCTCGAAACGATCACGTTCATCGGCATGATGTTCAATTCGAGCAATGCCGACCTCAAGCATTTCTTTCAGGCAACGAAGAGCTTCAAGTCATTCTGCTACGTGGCAAAGCGTCTGGCCACACACGTCAAGGAACTGACGCTCTATCGTCGCGGCATCAACGTCACGAGTGGTAATGCGCTGGCCGCACGGCTCGCGGCCTCGGCGCTGAAGCTCGCCATTCCGATCATGACCTCGACGCCGGTTCGTGGTTTGCTGACCGAAAATGGCAAGGTCACGGGCGTGCGCGCTGTGGGCTCGGACGGTGAAGTCCAGATCGTGGCAAAGCACGGTGTTGTGCTAGCAGCAGGCGGCTTCCCTCACGACCTCAAGCGACTGGCCCAAGTCTACCCGCACGTCAAGAATGGGGGCACCCACTTGAGCCCGACGCCGGAAAGCAATACCGGTGACGGCGTCAACATGGCCGAGAAGGCTGGTGCAGCACTGGGTATGGGCTATGCCGACGCCAGCGCATGGATGCCGGTGTCGAAGGTGCCGCTCAGTGGAGGTCGTACCGGCGTGTTCCCGCACCTGCTGGACCGCTACAAGCCTGGCATTATCGGTGTGCTGTCCAATGGCAAGCGCTTTACCAACGAATCAAATTCGTACCACGACGTTGGTGCAGCACTGATGCGTGCATGCGAAGGCAAGCGTGAAACCGCGATGTGGCTCATCTGCGACAAGGATGCGCTGGCGAAATACGGTCTGGGCTACGTCAAGCCTGCACCGATGCCGACCGGTGGTCTGATCAAGAAGGGCTACCTGATCAAGGGCAAGACCCTGCGTGATCTGGCGAAACAGTGTGGTATCACCGCGGACACGCTGGAAAAGACGGTCGCTGAATACAACAAGGGCGCGGTCGTCGGCCAGGATATGCAATACGGTCGCGGCACGACGGCGTTCAACCGCTATCTGGCGGACCCGGAAAACAAGCCGAATCCGTGTGTCGCACCGGTCCAAAACGGTCCGTTCTACGCGGTCAAGGTGCTGATGGGCGACCTCGGTACATTCGACGGTATCGAAACTGCGGTCACGGGCGAGGTGCTGCGTAAGGATGGTTCGCAGATCGAAGGTCTGTACGCAGTGGGTAACGACCGCAAGTCAATAATGGGCGGTGCTTATCCGGGCGCTGGTATTACCCACGGTCCGAACATGACGTTTGGCTACGTCACGGGCAACACGATTGCAGACAAGGTGAATGGGAAGGGCGCATGGTAAATCTCGCAAAGCCGCTGGTGGATCACCGGACGTACACGATCGCACTTCGCAAGATGCCGGAGTTTCTGGAGGTGTTCAATCGATTGGCCATACCGATTCTGCTCGAAACGCTCGGCCATCCTTTGGGATTCTGGACCTCGATGGTTGGGCCACAGAATCAGTTCACCCATTTGTGGGGCTATGAGGATCTGGACGACTACGAGCGCCGTTGTCGAGCCCGTGACACACACCCGGACTTCCCCAAGTATCTGGCAGCGTCGGGCCATCTGATTACCGCGCAAACGACCCAGCTTATTCGCGCTGCATCGATGTCCGGCGTCGCAAAATAACAGCATTGCAGCTGGGGCCTGGTGAAGCAATAAGGTATACGACTTATTAATGGACGAGTCCAGGCTGGGCCCCCGTATAACTTAGATGAAGTGCAGGTTCCACTGACCGTTATTGACAGAAAACGCTGCCTTATACGAGCGCCATATAACCCGGAGAAAACTCGTCGGTGAGCAGTTGACCTCCGAAGTGTTCGGCGGTGCCAGCAGGTGCGAAGCGCGTGGTGTGCACGTTCGATCTGCGGTCGCATCGCGGTGAACATCCGTACAGGTTGGATGACCGTGCACGGAGACGGCAAGCACTGTCCTGTCCGCAATTGCACACTGCGCGAAAAGGGCGGTTATCTGCTTTGAGGAAAACGGCCTGGACACTCAACTCAGCCCTGATCGACGGCTTGCTCGACGGTGGGCAATGGACGGGTAGCGTTCTTTTCCGCCTCCGCGCGCTTCAGTCCGAGCGTTTGCAGCAACATTGCTGCCGTGCGCTCGGGAAAATGCTCGCCGCTACAGCCCAGTTCTGTCAGCACGCCCGCCGCGCTCGCACCCGGCACGACGAAGTTCAGCTCCGCGGCGATGGCACACAAACCGTGCCGCCCACTGCGAGAAATCCGATGAACGGGTCCGCCACCACGAACCGCTTCGCCGCAATCCCGTTGCCGATGTCGCGCAGCACTCGCTGACCGAGTCCGCGGCTCATCGCGCGTGCAGAAAACCCTTCACGTATCAGAGAACGTCCCCACACGGGATCATGCTCGCCCGAACGCCGCCTGTAAGGCGATCGAGCATGTTCGTGAATTCTTCAAACACGTTGTCGACAAGCGTCGCATCGATCGCTTCCTTCGATTCTCAGCCTGAGAGCAGCGTCGAGCAGGCGGGCTCGCGTCCCACGCTTGCGGCGCGCACCCCGCGGCTCCCGTTCTTCGGCAACGGGAGCGGTGGCGACGGACGCCGCAACGGTGGAACGCTTGCCTGCCCGGCGATTTGTCGTGTTGGTCATCGTGATTCCCGATCTGGGCATACCGCGCAGTAGATTCGAATCTCTATATTGACAAATTCATCACCGATGAGTTTAATGTCATCAACGGCTTCGATCAACCGATTCGACAGAACCGATGGAGTGACCATGGAGACAGCAGCCAAAAACGGCGGGATCGCGCGCGCCCCGCATTGTCCTGCCCGCCCGCCGATGCGGGCATGCCGCCAGTAAGGCGTCTTTCGAAGCCGAATCGGCCATCGCGACCCCCCTGTTCAGATTCCGACATGAAACTGACTACTGCACAGCCCGCTCGTCATCCCCATCCAACGGCAAAAGCGACAGCATTGACCTATCTGGTATTCGAGCGACCCGACCTCGAACAAGCGGAGCGTTTTCTCAACGACTTTGGGCTTCGAACGGTATCGCGGGACGAGGCGCTGCTCCTTCTGCGCGGGACAGACGCTTCGCATTTTTGTTATGTGGTGCGTAGGGCGTCGAAAGCGCGGTTTGTAGGGTTCGGCCTGCAAGTCGGCAGCCGCGAGGAGCTTGATGCGCTGGCGAAGCTGCCGGGTGCGTCCGAGGTAGAAAACTCCGCGCTACCGGCCGGCGGCTGCGTGGTGCGGCTGACAGACCCGTCCGGTTTCGCTATCGATGCGATATGGGGCCAGGCACCCGCGTCAGCGTTGCCGCACCGTCTGCCGTTGCCATTCAATTCCGTCGATGCAACCGTTCGCGTCAACGATACGCAGCGGCCGCCCGAGCGCGCTCCAGAGGTCATCCGGCTAGGGCATGTCGTACTCGAACTCGCCGACTTTCAGGAAACCTGTGCCTGGTACACGCGGCACTTCGGGTTTATCCCTAGCGACGTGCAGGTGCTTCCCGACGGCTCGCCGGCGGTCGCGTTCATGCGTCTCGATCTTGGCGTCAATCCGGCCGATCATCACACGCTCGCTCTCGCTCAGGGATTCGCCGCGACCTACAGCCATAGCGCTTACGAGCTCATCGACGCGGACGCGGTCGGTATGGGCCAGCGCGTTTTGCGCGACAGTGGCTGGACGCACGCGTGGGGGATCGGCCGACATATCCTGGGCAGCCAGATTTTCGACTACTGGCAAGACCCGTGGGGCGACAAGCACGAACACTATTGTGACGGCGACCTGTTCACGTCCGATGAGCCGACGGGAATTCATGCCGTGAGTCGGGAGGCAATGGCTCAGTGGGGGCCGACCATGCCGCGCAGCTTCACGAAGCCCAGATTCACGCCGACGAGCGTTGTGGCGCTTTTCAGAAACTTGCGTCGCAGCCCTGACCTGACTCTGAGAAAGCTGCGAACGCTGGCAAAGATTTTCGCCTGAAACAGGCATCCCTACTGATCCGGAGAATTGAACAATGGCACTTCACGTCCTGCATTATCTTCATCATGGCCGTGCCCAATGGGGCGTAGTCGCGGAGGGCGCCATCACGCCGATTCCAGGCGAGTACGAGTCGACCGCCGCGTTCATCGAAGCCAATCCGGTGGAGCGGCTCATGATACTCAGCGGTCCATCGATTCCCGAATCGGAGGTGCAGTGGCTGTCGCCCATAACCGCCGACCAGCAGTTCATCTGCCAGGGCGCGAATTACCGCCAGCATATGATCGAGTCCGGCATGGACCCAGACGTCAAGAAATTCAACATGATTTTCACGAAGGCACCGAGCTGCATCGTTGCGGCGGACTCGGCCATCGTGAAACCACGCGCGGTGCGATTCCTAGACTATGAGATCGAACTCGGTCTCGTGCTGAAACGCGATATCACCTCGGCTGAAACTGTCACCGAGGAAAACCTGCACGAGTACATCGCGGGCGTTGTGATCGTCAACGATTATTCAGCGCGTGATATCCAGATTCCGCAGATGCAGTTTTACAAGGGCAAAAGCTTTCGGACATTTGGCCCTGTCGGCCCTTACCTTTGCCTACTCGAGAAGCATGACATTCCGAAACTGAAAGAGCTCGTGCTGACGCTGACGGTCAACGGAACCGTCCGCCAGAACGACACTACTGCTGGCCTTGTCTTTGGCCCGGCAGAGACTCTGACTGAGCTTTCCCGTGTGCACGACCTGCGCACGGGTGACCTCCTTGCAACCGGCACACCATCTGGATGTGCGCTGAGCATTCCTTCACCGGAGAAGCAGCGCGCTGCGGCGCAGTTGCCCGAAGAAGAAAAATGGCGGCTTTTCCTGAAGATGCAGGAGGACAGGCCTCAGTATCTTCAGGTGGGAGACGTTGTCGAGGCATGGATTGTCAGCCTCGACCGCTCCATCAATCTGGGCGTGCAGCAAAACGTCGTCGTTGAAGAGGCAGTATGAAAGACGCCGCAAAAGGACAGGATGTTCTCGCTATCGAAGCATCGGGACAACCGCCGGAGCTGCCGTCGAGCACCTACGAAATGATCTGCAGGGGCGCTGCCATCAATCCATCGGCGCCCGCGCTTTCCTTCTTTCGAACAGCCGATGACTATGCCAACCCGGAGTGCTGGACGTACAGCGACCTGTTGCGTGATATCAGGCGCACTGCAAACATGTTTTCGCGACTGGGCGTGGAAAGGAACGCCGTCATCGCCTATGTGCTGCCGAATCTGCCTGAAACGCACTTCGTGATCTGGGGGGGCGAAGCGGTGGGCATTGTCTGCGCGATCAATCCGCTGCTTGAACGCGAAGCCATCGGCGAGTTGTTGAAGGCATCGGGTGCCAGCGTGCTCGTAACGCTCGCGCCGTTCCCCGGGACTGAACTATGGCAAAAAGTGCAAGCGGTGTTGCACCACGTCCCCGCCATTAAAGATCTGGTGCTCGTTAATCTGGCCGATCGGATACCGGGAGAAAAAGGATTAGAAGCCCGGATCCTGCAACGCGGCGAAACCGCAAGCCTGCATGGCAAAGGCGGCGTGCGCAGCGCGGTTCCAGCGCAGATCCGGATCCATGATTATGGCACCGCAATGGCGAGCGAGTCCGGAAAATCGCTCGACGACTCGCCCTCGGCGCGGATCGACGATATCTCATCCTGCTTCTGCACGGGCGGCACCACGGGATTGCCGAAGATCGCGATGCGCCGGCACCGCAACGAGGTTGCCAATGCGTGGAACACGGGGCGGTTTCTCGGCGAAAGCATCGGTCCGGGTAGAACGATATTTTGCGGACTGCCGCTCTTTCATGTGAATGCCGTGATGGTGACAGGTCTGCTGGCGTTTTCGCGCGGCGCTCATGTCGTTCTCGGCACGCCGCAAGGATATCGCGGCGACGGTGTTGTAAAGCGCTTCTGGGAAATCGTTGAACATTACCGCATCAATTTCTTCAGCGGGGTGCCAACGCTCTATGGGTCACTGCTCGAGGTTCCTATTGGCGAGCACGATATCAGTTCGCTCGAGTATGGGCTGTGCGGTGCCGCGCCGATGCCAGTCGAATTGCTTCGCAATTTCGAGCATCGCACGGGGATCCAAATCCTCGAAGGCTACGGACTCACTGAAGGCGCCTGCGTGAGCAGCGTTAATCCACCGCTTGGCGAACGCAGGGCGGGCTCGATTGGCCTTTGCGTTCCGGGTCAGGCAATGAAGGTCGTAGTGGCCGATGAGGCCGGCCGGTATACACGAGATTGCGCGGCAGATGAAGTCGGCCAGCTGGTGATCTCCGGACCGAATGTGTTCGTTGGATATTCCAGGCCAGAGCAGAACAGTGGGATCTGGATGGACCTTGGCGACGGCGAACGTTGGCTCAATACCGGCGATCTCGGGCGCCGCGATGCCGACGGGTACTTCTGGCTCACTGGCCGGAAAAAGGAGCTGATCATCCGGGGTGGCCACAACATCGACCCTGCGGCTATCGAAGAAGCCTTGCATCGTCATCCGGCGGTACAGATCGCCGCCGCGGTGGGCCGGCCCGACGCGCATGCGGGCGAGTTGCCGGTTGCGTATGTCCAGCTCAAATCAGGCGTCACGACAACCGAAGCGGAACTGGCCGCATTTCTGCGCGCCAGCATCAGCGAGCGGGCTGCGCTTCCAAAGGCAATCCGCGTCATCGATACGATGCCGCTGACAGGCGTCGGCAAGATCTACAAGCCGGCGCTGAAATGGCGAGAAATGGCGGACGCATTGCGATCCGCACTCGTTGAAGCCGGCATCAACGATGCAGCGGTGAGCATCGTCGAAGACAGCGCTCGCGGGCTGACGGCTCATGTCGAGCTTAACAGCGCCGAGCTCGATGGACTGGCGCGCGCGACGCTCGGGCGCTTTCCATTCGGTTTTTCGCTGTCCGTCGCGGCGAGCCCAGGCGGTAACGCGGGTCACGCCTAACCGCCAGTGGCATGGGTTGTCGAGCCAGAGCGGTGGCTTTGGGTTGGAGAGGAAGATGGGCATTGAATCGGAAACGACTTTGCGATCGCTTGTTGAAAAATGGCTCGGTCCCATTTCGGCAACGCCGCTGCGGATTACCCGATCGGGTCGCGCGCAGTCGAATCAGGGAGTCTACGTACACATCGAACTGGTTCTGCCGGGGGAAAGGGTCGGCCTGTTCTTCTTCCGGCATTCCGATGGTTCGTGGCGGGTCTTCCCGCCGGAGGCTGCGCGCCCGTCAATGCGCGTTCACTGACATAACCGGTTATCGAGATCGCGTCGGAATCTCATGCCAGGCATAGACCTGTAACCGGACGCTGTTTCTGGCGGCACGAAGAAGAAGCGCGGTGGAAGGCATCATAAGAGACGCGCGAAAGCGCGTCATTTAATTTAGTACGACTGCATAAGAAGCGGGCCTGATGTCGTTCGATGCAATCGAACGAGAGCCATGCCGACACCAGGCGGTCACGGGCGCCCCATGCAGCGCCCTGACCGGTAGGCGAGAAAAAAGTATTCAGCCAATGAGACAGGAGAAGACACGTGATGAAAGACAGGAGAACGGTTCGATCCGCTGGTTTTGCGGTGTGCCTCGGCGCGGCCGCGCTTGCTGGTAACGCGAATGCGCAGACGGCAGGGAGCTTCACCGTGGCGACCGGATGGCTCCACGTCGCGCCACAGAGTAGTGCAACGCCGCTGACCGTGGAAAGCGTGGGTGGAATGACAGTGAATCAGCAACTGCCCGGTACGGGGGCGCACGCGACGTCCACGGACACAATGGGGATCACGACCGAGTACTACGTCACCGACCACATCGGGGTTGCGACGCTCATCGGACTCCCGCTCACGGTGGATCTGGTCGGGGATGGCGCGCTCGCGAAGTATGGCACTCTGGGCTCGACGCGGCCGATTCCACCCGCGCTTGTCTTTCGATACCACCTGCTTTCCGCCCAGTCGAAGTTCCGCCCTTTCATTGGGCTAGGCGTGAACTATACCTGGTTCACCCAGGTGCGCACGACGAACAGTCAGTTTGTCACTGACAGTCTCGGTCCAGGTGGGTCGGCGCACGGATCCCTCAGTTCGTCCTGGAATCCGGTATTCGAGATCGGGGCTTATTACGCGATCACTAACCACTGGTCCGTGGGTGCCAGCGTCGGTTACGTTCCTGTAAAGACTCACCTTACGCTGGACGGGACTACGGCTAAAGGGACGCAAATCGTTTCGACATCGACGATCCGTCTCAATCCCGTAAATGTCTTCCTGAATGTCGCCTATACCTTCTAACCACAAAGGACAGCGTTTCAGGCGCCGGACACGGTGCAACACGTTCAACCAGTTTAGAGGTTCAAATGCACGACAAAGTGAGCGAATGCGGCGCTTCGAAACACGCTGATGACGCCCCGAAGGTCGTAACGCTGCGGCGTACGGGTCCGGTCGCGCGCGCGGCAGTAACGGTTGCGCACGCGTTCTGGCCATCTCCTGCTTCAATGTTCCAATTCGGGTGAAACGATGAAGCGACAAGTGCTCAAATCGATTCTGTTCGCGCTGCCCAAAGTACTCGACCTGACGGCACGCCGTTTCCCCGCCTATCGTCAGCGCCTCAAGGAGCGGAACATCGTCGCCCAGATCGGGCTGATGGACCGGAGCCTCGGCCGCGTCGTCGAAATCAGGAACGGTCGCATCCGATCGCGCGCTTGCACAGGTTGGCAAGCCGACGTGAGCATTCTGTTCAAAGACGTCGGCACGGCCCTGAAATTCCTTTCCCCACGGCAGGACCATGCTGAAATTATTCATGCGGCAAAGAACTTCAAGGTGGTGACGGAAGGCGACGATGAACTGCTGGTGTGGTTCATGCAAACGCTCAGTATGATGCAAACCATTGGACTGCCGATGGGCACGCCAATGCGGGACGGCACACGCCGGTACACGACCTGCACGAACGGTGGCCCATTGTTCGTGTACGTGAAGGATGGTCGCATCGTTCGGGTGACGCCCATCGATCTGGACGCCAGGGACGCTGCCAGCTGGGAAATCGAGGCGCGCGGGCGCCGCTTCAGCCCACCACGGCGAGGCCTCGTTGCACCGCACGCATTGGCGATCAAGTCGCTTGTCTATTCCGAAAAGCGGATTCTTCATCCGTTGAAGCGGGTTGATTTCGACCCTGATGGCGAGCGCAATCCGCAGAACCGCGGCAAGTCGGGCTACGTGCAGATCAGCTGGGACGAGGCGCTGGACATCGTCGCGAAAGAAATCAACCGGCAGAAGCGTGTTCACGGTCCCGGCTCGATTACGTTCCCCATGTCGTCGCATCATCAGTGGGGGAACATCGGCTACTACCTCAGCGCGCTCACCCGCTTTGCCAATCTGATCGGCTTCACTCGGGTTGCCGCGAATCCGGACAGCTGGGAAGGCTGGTACTGGGGTGCGATGCATCACTTCGGCAATTCGATGCGCGTCGGTGTGCCATCAGGCTATGGCGGCATTGAAGACTGCCTGAAGGAGGCGGAAATGATCGTCTTCTGGTCTTCCGATCCGGAAAGCACTAACGGGGCGTATGCGGGCTTCGAGGGTACGCCGCGGCGCCTGTGGGCCAAAGAACTGGGCATCGAGTTCGTTCACATCGACCCACACTGCAATCCGACCGCGCAGTTGCTGGGCGGGCGTTGGATTCCCATTCGACCGCAAACCGATGCAGCTCTCGCGACCGCGATCATGTACGTTTGGGCCGTGGAGGGCTTATACGACGAGGACTACGTTGCCAACCGCACGACCGGCTTCGACGAGTGGCGCGCGTATCTGCTGGGCGATACGGACGGCGTGGCGAAGACGCCCGAATGGCAACAGTCCGAGACCGGCGTGCCCGCGAAGGATGTACGGGCGCTCGCTCGCCTGTGGGGAAAAAAGAAGGTCTATCTCTCTGTCGGCATGACAGGCGCGGGCTTCGGCGGGGCAGGACGCGGCGCGACCGGGGCGCAATGGGCGCGCTGCATGATCATGATGATGGCGATGCAGGGGTGGGGTAAGCCGGGCGTCAATTTTGGGTGTCTGCAGTTGGGTGCTCCGCACGACCTCCACTTTTATTTCCCGGGCTACGCGGACGGCGGGATGTCCGGCGACCTTGCGTGGACCGCCAATGCCGTCAACAACTATCAGCGCATGCCGCACATCCTGACGATGAATCCCGTCAAACAGATGGTCCCGCGGCAGCAGCTACCCGATGCCATCATCAACGGCCATGCGACGGGATACCTGTGGGACGGTATGTCTCAGGAAGCGCAGTTCGCGCCGTTCAGCTACCCGATGCCGGGCTATTCACCGATCCACATGATCTATCGCTATGGTGGCTCTTCCTTCAGCACCGTCACGAAGTCCGGACGCTGGGCCGATGCTTATCGACATCCCAGCATCGAGTTCGTGGTGAACCAGTCGATCTGGATGGAAGGGGAGGCGCAGTTCGCCGACATCATTCTGCCGGCCTGCACGTCGCTCGAGCGATGGGACATCGGCGAGTGGTCGAATTCGGGTGGGTACGCGCATCATGGCTTCAACACCGTCAATCATCGTATGGTGACGATGCAGCACAAGTGCATCGAGCCTCTGGGCGAATCCCGCTCGGATTACGATATCTTCGCCGCCATTCTGACCCGTCTTGGTCTTGGCGGTGTCTTCACCGAGGGCTGCGGCGAACTCGATTGGGTCAAGCGAGTATACGAATCGGCGGATCTGCCCGATCACGTTTCTTGGCGCGAATTCTGCCGCAAGGGCTATTTCGTCGTACCGCCCGAAAAGCCGGAATTGCGCCATCCCGTGGACATGCGCTGGTTCGCGGAAGGGCGTCGCAAGGATCTGCAAGAACCGCATCCGATGCCGTCGCAGCACGCCGAAAAATTCGGCATGGGCCTGCAGACGCCGAGCGGCAAGCTCGAGTTCATACCCGAGTTGCTGAAGCGGCACACCGCCGACAACCCCGAGCGGCCCGCACTGAACCGGTATATCCCGTCGTGGGAAGGTCTGCGCTGCGAGCGGGCCGGGCGCTATCCGCTGCAATTAATCGCAACTCACAGCCGCTACAGTTTTCATACCCATTGCGACGGCAAAAATTCGTCAGTCAACAGCGTCGAGGATCATCGTGCGCTGATCGGCGGGCATCGCTTCTGGCTGCTGAGGCTCGGGTTCGCAGACGCGGCCGCGCGGGGCATTGCTCATCGTGACCTCGTCAAGGTCTACAACGACCGCGGCGCCGTAATCTGTGCGGCTGATGTATCTGCTCTGTTGACCCCAGGCGTCGTCAAGTCATACGAGGCGAGCGCGGAATTCCAGATGATCGAAGTAAACGGCGAACGTGTCGAGATTGGCGGCTGCATGAACATGCTCACGCCCGACCGCTCGCAAACGGCAGGCACCAGCAGCATGAGTCCGAACTCATGCCTCGTGCAGGTCGAAAAATGGAAAGGCGCCGATGCGTTCCTGCTCGGTCGTGCAGCGTGAGGAGAAACGCCATGAGCAAGTGGAATCTGGTTATCAAGGTCGGGCGCTGCGAGAACTGCCAGAACTGCGTGATCGCCGCGCGCGACGAGCACGTTGGCAACGAGTTTCCCGGGTACTCGGCACCGGCTTCGGCCAATGCCGAAAGCAGCATTCGCATCATGCGCCGCGTGCAAGGCGATTCGCACATGGTCGAGACGACGTACTTGCCGGTCATGTGCAATCACTGCGACGAGGCACCATGCATGCGTGTAGGCGGCGACGCCATCCGCAAGCGCGCCGACGGCATCGTCATCATTGATCCGGACAAGGCGCGGGGCAGAAAAGACATCGTCAAGGCCTGTCCATACAAGGCGATCGTATGGAATGAAGCATTGCAACTGCCGCAGACATGGATCTTCGATGCCCATCTGCTGGATCAGGGGTGGCAGCACCCGCGATGCGAACAGTCCTGCCCAACGGGCGTTTTCGAAACCGTGAGGCTCGATGACGCCGCGATGGCAGAGAAGGCAAGACGGGAAGGACTCAAGGTTCTGGAACCGAGGCTAAAAACCAGTCCGCGCGTCTGGTACAGCGGCCTCGATCGTTGGGAAACCTGCTTTATCGGCGGCAGTGTCAGCGCGCAGGTGGGGCAGGTCGTCGAGTGTGTCGCAGATGCGGCCGTTGCGTTGTACTGGTGCAGTCGGAAAGTGGCCGAAACCGTAACCGACGCGTTCGGCGACTTCCGGTTCTCGCGGCTCATCAAAGATAGCGGCCATTATCGGATCGAGATTCGTCATGCGCTGGGCAATGCGTCGCGCGAATGCGTGTTGGGCGAGAGCGTGTATGTCGGCGAGATCGGCCTCGTGCAGTCGACGAATGCGGTTGAAGTCGACTGATGCTGGCGCTGTGTGTCCAGCCATGAAACCGGTACGCGTGACACGCGCATGCAAAAAAGAGCAGACGCGAGAGCGCCTGCTCGACGCAGCGCGCCGTTCGTTCATCGAGCGGGGCCTGGCCGCGACGAGTGTGGAACACATCGCCGAAGCGGCCGGTTACACGCGTGGCGCCTTCTATTCAAACTTCAGCAGCCAGCAGGAACTGCTACTCGAATTGCTGCAACGCGATGTAGAAAAGACGTGTGCGGACTGGCAGGCGATCATCGAATTGCCTGGCGCGTCGCACCAGGAAAAGGTTCGCGCACTCGCGCGTCTGAGTTGCGCTGAATTCGACAATGATTGCTTCCCGCTGTGGGTCGAAGCGGGCCTTCTCTCGTCGCGCGATAGCACGGTTCGGGAGCGGGTCACCGGGTTGCGGCAAAGGAAGCTGGCGAAGCTGGCCGCGTGTCTGTGCGCAGGCGCGCGTCCAGGCGACGGCGGCCGGCCTGCTCAACCTGAGGCGCTCGCGGTGGGCCTCCTCAGCCTCTGCGACGGTTTGCGTTTCTTCCGGCTGTGCAATCCGGAAGAGATGACGGACCAGGCGATCCGAGCCATTATGGCGGCCTTGTTTTCCTGCACTTCGTCCGGTCCGGTACCGGAGAAACCCGAGTCGCTGGATGAAACCGGTGCGATAGTCCGCTTCCACTTACGCTCTTAGATCAATACGTTACGGAGGCTAACGTTGATCTATCGCAAAGCACTAGCGGGCCTGGCGAGGATACTCGTGAGCATCACAAACTCACTGAGGAGCGACTGATGGCTCAATTCATGAAAGCTGCGGTAGTCCATGCCTTCGGCGAGCCGCTGCGGATAGAAGAAGTGGCGGTTCCTGCGCCCGCTGCGGGTCAGATTCTCGTCAACGTGAAGGCGTCCGGGGTCTGCCACACCGATCTTCATGCCGCCGATGGTGACTGGCCGGTCAAGCCTCGGCTGCCGTTCATCCCTGGTCACGAGGGTGTCGGATATGTCGCGGCGATTGGCGCGAGAGTCACGCACGTGAAGGAAGGCGACCGCGTTGGGGTGCCGTGGCTCTATACCGCATGCGGTCACTGCGAATACTGTCAGACTGGCTGGGAGACGCTTTGCCACGAGCAGCAGAATACCGGCTATTCCGTGAACGGTAGCTACGCCGAATATGTGGTCGCCGATCCGGACTACGTAGGTCATCTACCGAACGGGGTCGCGTTCGACGAAATCGCGCCAATCCTCTGCGCCGGGGTCACCGTATACAAAGGCATTCGGGTCACGGACACCCGGCCCGGTCAGTGGATCGCCATCTCGGGCATCGGCGGCCTCGGTCATGTCGCGGTCCAGTACGCCGTCGCGATGGGTCTGCATGTCGTTGCCGTGGATGTCGCGCCCGACAAGCTGGAACTTGCGCGCAAACTCGGCGCGCAAATCACCATCGACGCCTCGACGTCCGACCCTGCGAGCGAGGTCCAGAAACAGATCGGTGGCGCACATGGCGTTCTCGTGACCGCTGTCTCGCGCGGTGCGTTTGCGCAAGCGCTCGGCATGGTGCGCCGCGGCGGTACCGTCGCGCTGAACGGCCTGCCGCCCGGCGACTTTCCGCTGCCGATCTTTTCCACGGTACTGAATGGCATCACGGTTCGCGGTTCCATCGTGGGCACGCGTCGCGACCTGCAGGAATCGCTCGAATTCGCGGCCGACGGAAAAGTGCGCGCACATATCCACCACGAGCGGCTAGAGAACATTAACGAAGTGTTCACCGCATTGCGCGAAGGCAAGGTCGACGGCCGCATCGTACTCACTGAACTTTGAATGAGCCACTGCCTGGTGCCGATATCGCGCGCCGTGCTCATCCAGTTGAGGGTTCATCGCTGACCAAATGACCGACGGCATTGATCCACGTCAGCTGGGCTCGGTGCCGCACGAGTAGTCTTCACGAGTTGCACGTCAATCGGTGGGCGCCTGCGAGTCCTCCCGCGAGACAGCCGGGGCGGCTGCGCGCGCCCTCGGCCAATGTCGCGCTGAAATGGGCCGCAGACTGTCCCGGGGCAATGCAAAGCTCGCGAGCAGAGCGACCGCACACGTTCCTACGACGTAGTAGGCTGGTGCTGTCAAGGATCCCGTCGCGCGAACCAGCATGGTGGCGAGCAGCGGTGCAAAGCCGCTGAATACGACCACCGAAATGTTGTACGCAAGGGCGATCCCGCTGAATCGTACTTGGACGGGGAACTGATCGGCGAGGACAGAGGGCCACGTACCGCTTGCCAGTGAAAAGACCACCGCGGCGAGAACGAATAAAACGACCGGATCGACAGTGTGATTCACAAGCGCCCAATAGAACGGGTAGCTCAGCACAATCAGCAGCGCCGCTGACGTTCGCAGCAGGTATCGGCGCGCAATCTTGTCTCCCAGCCAGCCCGCAGCGAGCAGACCGAACGAGCTGACGACCAGATAGGCATTCTGGGCGATCGCCGCCGTCTGGGGCGCATAGTGCAATTGTTGAACCAGAAAGGCCGGCATGTGACCGTAGAGGATCCCGTTGACGCCGGCCATCACAGCGATAGTGAGCGCTCCCGCTGCGACGGCTTTGCCATGATGTCGCAGCGTCTCGCGAAATGGTTGCCTGGCGACGGCGCCATGCATCTCCTTGAACTCGGGGGACTCGTCCAGGTTGCGACGCATCCAGTAGGACAGGAGCCCACAAAATCCGCCGAACAAGAAGGCGATCCGCCAGCCATAGGCCGCCGCGTCGGCGCTTGAGAGGTAGCTCTGGATGCCGAGATTGACGAAAGTGGCGAGCAGGACGCCCACGTTGACCGCACAGATGATGATGCCAGCGGCGAGGCCCGCACGATGCGGTGCCGCTTCCACTGCATAGGTAATGGCGCCGGGCATTTCTCCGCCGACGCAAAAACCTTGCAGCATGCGCAACAGGATGAGCAGGATGGAAGCCGCGATACCCCAGCTCTGGAAATTGGGCAGCAAACCCAGACAGATCGTGGCCGTGGTGACCACGATGATCGAACCCAGGAAGACCGGACGGCGACCATAGCGGTCCCCCCAGCTGCTGAGGACTATACCGCCGAGCGGCCGGATGACGTAGCCGATTGCCAGCACGGAAAACGCGGCCAGCATGCTGATCAACGACGAGGCGTTCGGGAAAAACTGGGCCGCGATGTGATGCGCGAAGAAACCGTAGACGATGAAGTCGTAAAATTCCAGCGAACCGCCAAGGCTCGCAATCAGAATCATCTTCCACTGCTCCCCCGATAATCCGGGCGAATGCGTCTGGCCAGCGACGCTGACCGGGTGACGAGATATTTCCATGACTCCTCCGGGGATTGTTGGCTTCTTCGTCCAATAGGTGCGCGTGGTCGCGCTGTCTCAGCGGTTCAACTTTGTCTGCATGGCGGGCCGGTTACGCGCTGGCTGGCTGCAGTTCGGGGAATGCGTGTTCGACCAGGCGGTGCAAGGATGCGATGTCGTGTGCAATGCCGTAGACGTAGCGGTCAGGTCGAATCAGCACTGCTGCGGCGCCCGTTGACGCTAACCACGCATTCACCGCGTCTTCGTCGCTGACGATCTGGATGCCCGCCCATGCAGCGCGACTGGCGATGTCGTCATCGCCGGCGAGTAATTCGGGCAACGCAACGAGGACAAATCGATATCCGACGACGTCATCCATCAAACGCCCGTCTGTCAGGCGGGGTTGGGGCGCGATCTGTCCTACCACGGTCGACGAGGATGCGTCGAGACAGGCTCCCGGGCCGAGCTTCGGTTGTGGAGTGACAAAATTGCGAATCGCTTCGCTCATCTCGCTGTCCCTGCTGGTCGCAGCCTCGGGATTGGTCGTCTGAATGACCGAGCCGAGTTGCACCGCGGTTTCGATGAACTCGCGCACATGAGGCGAACGTTCTGATTCGTATGTATCGAGCAGCGCATCGGGCGATGTGCCACGAATGACCGCGCCGAGCTTCCATGCAAGATTCGACGCGTCGCGGATGCCGGCTGCCATCCCCTGGCCCATGAAGGGCGGTGTTTGATGCGCAGCATCTCCAGCAAGCAACAGCCGTCCGCGGCGCCAGCCGTTCGCCACGACCGAGTGGAAGGTGTAAATCGCGGAACGCTCGAGTCGGGCATCCGCCGGGGAAATCCAGCGTACGAGCTTATCCCACAGCCATTCGGGGGACGCGAGTTGCGTCGCATCGTCGCCCGGCATGACCATGATTTCCCAACGACGGCGATTTCCGGGACCACGCGTATAGGTCGTCGGGCGCGCCGGGTCACAATATTGAATGGAGAAATCGCCGAGGTCGGGTCGCGGTGTGTCCAGCAATACATCGACCACAACCCACCGTTCGTGCGACTTCAGATCCGTTAGCTCGGTGCCCATGAAACGCCGCGCAATCGAGCGCGCGCCATCGCAGCCAACCACGTAGCGGGCGGTAGCACGGCCGAGTTTGCCGCAGCTCGTGTCTTCAAAGCGCAGTTGGACGCCGTCGGTCGTTTCGTCAAGCGCAAACACTTCGTGACGCAGTCGTACATCCACGTTCGCCTGAACGGCCAGACGGTCACGCAATGCGTTCTCGAGATCGGGTTGATGAAACTTATAACTTGCGCACCAGCCGTGCGGGCCGATGCATGTGGGCCGTGCCCAGTCAATGAGGAGCTTGCCCTCGGCGTTCACGAATTTCATGCCGGGACCGACAAACAACTTCGGGAGCAGCGTGTCTGCGAGCCCGATGCTCTGAAACACCCGCATGCATTCGCCGTCAAAATGCACCGCGCGGGGCAGCGCAAAAATGTCCTTGTCTCACTCCAGCACGAGTACCCGCAAGCCTTCGATCGCCAGCAGGTTCGCCAGCGTCGCACCGGTTGGGCCGAGGCCGATCACGGCGACATCGTAGTCGCATGCGTGCAACGAAATGGTTTTATCTGACATGTCTACATCCGCTTGGTGAGTCGCCGGATGCGCGGGGGGCGCGTCCGGCAACGATCTTTATGCTTCGTCGGCAATCGGATTGGAGAGGACGCCAATCCGGTCGACTTCCACTTCGACCCGGTCGCCGGGCTTCATGAACAGCGGCGGATTGCGTTTTGCACCGACGCCGCCGGGCGTGCCGGTGACGATGACGTCGCCCGGAGCGAGCGGCGTGAAGGTCGACAGGTAGGCGATCTGCTTCGCGATGCCGTGAATCAGCATCTGCGTGGTCGCGCGTTGCACTTCCTGCCCATTGAGGCGAGTAACGAGCGTCATGAGGGCGTTCGGTTCGATCTCGTCACTCGTCACCATCCACGGCCCGAACGCGCCGGTGCGATAAAAGTTCTTGCCCGGTCCCCACTGGGTGGTGTGACGCTGCCAGTCGCGCACGGAGCCATCGTTGTAGCAGGCGTACCCGGCGATGTGATTCCAGGCGTCGGTTTCGGCGATGCGCCGTCCGCCACGCCCGATGATCACGGCAATCTCGCCCTCGTAGTCGAATTGCCGGGACTCGGGCGGACGCAGCATCGGCTGCCCGTGACCCACCTGCGAAGCCGGGAGCCGCATGAAAATAACCGGCTGCTCGGTGGTTTCGCGATTGGTTTCCTTGACGTGCTCCGCGTAGTTGAGTCCCACGCAGAAGATCTGTTCGGGGTTCGGAATCACCGGCAGAAGCGTCACTTCAGACAGCGGGTAGTCGCCCTTACCAGCCTGGGCCGCCTGCGCGGCTTCCCCCAGCGCGTCGGCGGCAAGCAGTGCCTTCAGGTCGGCATAACGATTGTCCAGGCGCTTGCCGAGATCAACGACGCTGTCGTCGCGAACGACGCCGAAGGAGGGGCCCTGATGGGTAGAAAAGCTGACGAGTTTCATTGACGCTCCAAGTAGATAAAAATTCAGGAAGATCAACGCTAACACAAGAAAGTCGTGCATTTATCGTATTTTGAGAATAAGCTATGTTTAACGATGAACACAACGTGTTTTTCGTTAGGGTTTATCACTACAGGAGGCGAGCATGGAAGGTACGAAGAGAGCGCGACGCGGGCTGTCACTGAGCCATATGGGCTTCTACGTGAGCGATATGGCGCGGGTGGAAGACTTCTATTCGCGGGTGCTGGAGTTCACCGTAACGGACCGCGGCATGCTGCGGACGCCGCACGGCGAAGTGCGGCTCGTGTTCTTGAGTCGTGATCCCGCTGTTCATCACCAGATCGTGCTTGCGAGCGGTCGGCCCGCGCATCTGGCGTTCAATCCGATCAATCAGATCTCGTTCGAAGCGGATAGTCTCGACACGCTAAGGCAGTTTTACGCGCGCTTTGTCTCGGAGGGGCTGGAAGAGATCAACCCCGTCACGCATGGCAACGCGATTTCGATTTATGCGCGCGACCCCGAGGGCAACCGGCTGGAGATCTTCATCGACACGCCGTGGTACGTCGATCAGCCGATGCGGGTGCCGGTCGACTTTGACTTGCCTGACACAGACCTGATGGCGGCCGTTGAGCACCACGCGAGCGCGCTGCCAGGATTCAGACCGAGAACCGATTGGCAGGCCGAGATGGCCGTTCGTATGGGGCTTGTCTAACTCGTTGCTTGAGCGGTCGGCTGCGCATCGGGCAACAACAACGTAGCGCCCTGCGTACAACAGGGGGCAGCCGCGCACTCAACCGTTTTCCGTGTGTGAGCCGGGAAGGCCGCGGGAGAGCGCGCTAATGGCATAATCCGCTCACATAGAAGGAGCCAGCACCTCGATGTCGAGCATCACCCGGCTTTTATCCATACTCGAACTTTTTTCGGAGGCAAAGCCGTTCTTGTCTGCCGAAGACGTTGCCGCCGAACTCGATTGTTCGGCTCCGACGGCCTATCGCTACGTGCGTGAGCTCGTGGATGCTGGCCTGCTCGTCCGGTTTACAGGTGGAGATTACGGTCTCGGTCCTCGCATCATCAGGCTGGATTACCACCTGCGCGCGTCGGATCCATTGCTTGCGGTCGGCCAGCCAATCATGCACGAGTTGAGTGAGCATTCCGGCTTCGATGTAGTGATGTCGCGCTGGTACGGAAACGAGCTTGTTGACACACATAGGGAGACGCACGACGCGGCTCTTGACCTCCGGTACAGTCGAGGCCGTCCGAGGCCTCTGTTTCTCGGAGCCGCTCCTAAAGCGATCCTTTCCAGCTTTCCGAAGGCCAAGCTCGCGACCCTGTTCGAACAGTATCCCGAAGACATTGCGCAAAGCGGCCTTGGGACGACGCTCGAAGAGTTTCGTGCGTCATTGCTCAAAATCCGACGCGCGGGTTTTTATCTTTCAAGAGACGAGCTGGAACGTGGAGTTTCGGCACTAGCGTCGCCACTGTTCACCGACGACTCCGGTGAAGCGGTCGGATCGTTGGCATTGATCATTCCGACCCAACGACTCGAGTTCGCAAATCTAGAGCGTCTCGTCGAAACGCTAAGGGAAGCAGCGGGGCGAATTTCACAGCGCACGCGGGCGGCTATCGAAAGCCGGGCGACTGCGACAACTGGCTCGTCGCAGACCGTCTCGCCAGTAAAGCGCTCAGCGTAGTTCACTGCCATCTGCTCCCAGGAGCAGCGGTGCAGTTCGATCGCCTTCGAAGACTCGTTTCAAAACCGACTTGAGACGTCTCGTATGCCTTCGGATGGATGCCAGACGCGACCAGCTTGGCAGCAGCGTTGCGAAGTTGACGGGCGTCCGCTATCGAAAGATCGGGGAATCGGCCGAGAGTGTAGCTGCAGTCCTTGCCATCAAACCGGTAGTCAAATTCCCCGACTTTCGAGCCCGAGACCGACACCCGCAACTACATGGAATCGCGATCACGAAGTTTATAGGGCTTGCTCCGCGGTTTGGCGTTCTGCAGGAGTGGGAAGGTGAGCTTCATGGAGTTCTCCTTGGCGGACAACTACCATAAGGTTTACCCGCAATTTACCCGCAAAACCGGCGGAAGCAGCCGGATTTCGTCGGCCTGAGTCGGACGTGCCGATCGCCACCGGATGCGCCACCGAAGCGAATCCATAGCGTCTGACCCATTCGCTGTACCCCTTGACCAGAAAGGCTCCGGAGCGTTCTATGTACTGCTGGCGGGACGTTTGATAGACCACCCGCAGCGCGAACCACGGCACCTGAGGCAAGTCATGATGAATCAGATGATAGTTGTTGTTCAGGAGCAACTTAGGGGCACGCAGACCCTTACTGGTTGGAGATCGGCGGTTGCTTCTTGAATGGAAACGTGAACTTTTGCCTGCAATTTGCCTGCAGGAAGCGACTGCTGACTGCAGCAAGGCTTTTGAAACATTAGCGAGCGGACAGGAGAGGACTCGAATTGAACACATAACCAATTGAAAAATAACGAGAAACATGATTCCACTGGCGACAGTATACGTACTCGTATACGCAAAAAACATTGGACGTCAGCGGCGCATTGTGGCTCTCATGGGACGAATATTCGCTCGGGACGACGCTACCCTGGATTCTCCGAAGAGCTAGTTCCAACGCTGAACAAGTGATGAACGTTCGTCGAATCATCGAAGAGTTGGGAATGGACGTTGCGACCCCCGACGACGCACGGGAGCTCCTCCAGCTAAAGGGGGACCTGAAGCTGCACAATCAGCAGGCGGCGTAGAAGACATCGTGCGTGGGAGGCCCCAATCACGTGCGCCTATGTCCGATCACGCGCGACGAGATGCTGCCGTTGCCCCGCGTTGCTGGACAGTGGTCCCGCGGGCCAGCCTCACTGGTGGCGAGCTATCTGCGGGCAGTGACAGCATCGATCTCGCGGCGGTTATCATCCCCACCGGCCGCCCTGAGTACGTCTACTTGCCGCGGGCGAGTGCCTCGTGGCCGCTCGCTGCCTGGAGATGTAGGGTGGCAACGCCAACTACTGCCAGTTGATAGTGCTTCGGACCGGTGGCGTTTCCATCGTTACATCAGACCGGTGCCACGGCAGTCTAGCGCTATTTCCAACAGCGCCAGATGATCCAATGCCGATGTCGCCGCGCAGGACGTGAGCCGAGCGATGACTCCCAAATCATCTCCTCGGTTTGCGGGGCAGCCCGCCTCATGCACGAGAGGGCTGCGCAGATCAACTGAAAAGGAACCGATTATGAACGCGCTGGGCACCGCCCTTGACAATTCAAATGTGAATGACAATGCGACGGCCGTTGAGTAGATGTATGTCGGTCCGCCACGCCCCACCGTGTGCTCCACGGTTGAGGAGGAACGCTTGCAACGGAAGCAGAGGCTGGCAGCAAGCTTCCGACTATTCTCGAAGTTCGGGTTTGACGAGGGGAGTGCGGGTCATATCACCACACGGGACACAGAGTTCACCAACACCTTCTGGGTGAACCCCTTTGGCATGCATTTCAGTCTCATCAAGTTCTCCGATCTAATCAGAGTAGATCACAACGGCAATGTTGTTGAAGGTGACCGGCCTGTCAATGCGGCAGCATTCGCAAATCGTTCCGGCATTCAGGCAGCACGACCGGATTCAGTTGGCGCTGCCCACGCCACTCTATCCACGGTCGAGCCTTCTCAGCTTTGGGCCGCAAGCTCGACCCAATCTCCCAGCACGCTTGCCCCTATTACAACGATCACGCGCTTTATGATGGCTACGGCGGCGTTGCCGTCGAGCTAGACGAGGGACAGCGCATCGCCGAAGCGCTAGGAACATGTAAGGCCGCAATCTTACAGAATCACGGATTGCTTACCTGCGCCAACGATTCGCCAGAACAGCGCGAATGCTCCTGTTTTTTGAGGACGAACGCGTATAGGTTAGGCGAACAAGTACATGTGGTGGATGCCTTGGCGATCAAAGGCGTTGAAGGGCGCAGTAATCGCCAGGCTCCTCATCCGTTACGTCCAGAACCCCGGCCGCTCCAAAAGAGCGCCGGGGTTCTGGCGTCTGCGCGTGCCATCACAAGCGCGTACATTGCCTGTACCGTGAGGCGCGGCCGCTGCTAATCAGACGCGGGATTAAAGGGCTTTGCCAGACGTCCATTGACCCAACGGTGGGGCAGGCCGGGCCATCAGAACGTCACGACTGTGCGCAGTCCGGCCACGGCCTCGTTGCCGAACCGTGCACCGCTGTGGTTCGGATCGGGGATGCCGCCACCCGGATGGAAGATGTACTGGAATTCGCCCTGCAGCAGCCACCAGGGCGCAACCTGATACTGGTACGTCGCCTCGATCACCGTCTCCGCCGAGCGCACGGGGTAGCCCGGCGTCTGGAGCGTTGCGATGTCACGGTCGAGCGCGCTTGCGCTTGAGCTGACATTCGCGTAGCTCACCGCGAGCCCGACCGAGTCGTTGTCCCGGCCCTTGAACGGAGCTTTCAGCACAACGCCGGCGTTGACATTGAAGTCGAGCAGGTTTCGGTCGCCCGGCGCGCCCATCACACGCGTGAACACGCCGACCGATTGCGGGCTGTCGGCACTCGGGCGCCATACCATCTGGTCAGCGACGGCGTACATGCTGAAGTTGCCGCGATGCGTGGCCGGCACGCCGTTCGACGCAGGGCTCGCGAGCGAGATGCCGTTTGTGTCGAGGTGCTGATCCGCGAAGTGATTGTTGTTGTACCAGAAGCCCAGCTTGTAGGTGCCTGGCAGCCCTGTTGGTGCCGCCCCGGATCCGCTTGCCGGCGGCTGATTGATCGCGTACTGGACCTCGCCGATCATCATGACGCCGTTGTGCAGGTTGAACTGGGTGCCACTGGCGTTGAGCCGTTGCGGGTCGCCGTTGCCCGGCGCAGGGTTGCCGTCGAAGATGCCGCCGAGAATCGTCATCGAATCACTTGGCTTGAACCGCAGGCGCACGCCAAGCGACGACAGCGGGTAAGCAGGGCCGCCCGCAGGCAGGTCGGTGGCGGCCAATACGGGCCAGCCGAACGTCGCATTCGCGAACGTGCTGCCGTACTGGCTGATGATGAATTCCTGATCAAGGCTCTGCTGGCCGATCTTGACGTCGAACCTGTCGCCGAGCGCCTGCTGGTACCAGAGTTCCCACAAACGCGTCGTCGCTTCGGCCTCGACGCCGCTCACGGCTTGCAGTGCATTCAGGCGTGCAGCCGTTATGCCGTGTCCGTGAATCTGCAGGGCATCGACGAAAAAGGTGCCGCCTTTCAGGCCGAATGCCTTGTCGGTATCAACGCTAAGGCCGAACTGTGTGGCGCCATTGTACGAAGCGCCCTTCGAGATGCCGCCGGAGAAGTTACCGTAGACTTCACTTGTTTCCTGCGCATTGAACGTGACACCGTGGTCGCCCAGCAGCGTGCGCAGTCCGCCCATGTCGCCGAGCAGGTTGGAGCGCTCCCAGAAACCGGTCGGCGCCGCAGCGGCCCCGTCCGATGCGGGTTTTATGTCGGTGTTCGTGGCAGCGGTGGAGTCCGGGGCTGCCGCTGCTGGGGCGGCTGACTCCGACTGTGCATAAGCCGGCGTGGTGATGCTGGCGCCCAGTGCCACCAACAGCGCTGCGGCGGCGCAGGCTGGCTTCAGGCGCGAGGGCGGAGCGAGAATACATCGGCTGTCAATGCTGTGGTCGTTCTGTGTGAGCGTGCCAAAGGAGATCATTTTGTGTTCTTCTGGGAAGCGAACTGATGAATAAGCGATGCCAACGCAGGAGGGTATCCGGCGCCGACTCGCCGTGGGGACTGCAGTCTTGCAAAGTCCTATCTGCGACGATGACCCGCTCAGGCGGGCCAGTAAGTACCGCCAACGGTGCGCCCCCGCATCTTCCAGAGTGCTGCAACCGAGGTGCCGCGTTGCACTGCCTGAACTCTGTCGGGGCCTGTGTGCCGCCAGAGCTGGCTATGCCCGTCAGGTTCGCGGTGCGGTGCGACTGCTGGCGTTGCACGCAGGTAATCGCGTGAGGCGCGGAGAAAGCGTTCGATATGCATGATTCAACTCCCGTCGAGCCCGGCTTGGCCGGGCAACGTTCGATAAGTGGCACACCGTCAGCGAAACGAGCGCTGTCGGCGTACTAAGCAAAAAGGGAGCGAGCTACAGACAGACCGCGCGGGGCGGTCCGGAAGAAGCGCGCTGACCCGGCAATCGGAGTCAGCGGCGGGAAGGAAAGTCCGGTGTCGCTAACGCGCGATTGCAGTCTGGCTGCCGGCACAGGCCGGCATACAAGATCGACTACTAGAGCTTGGGTCCACGAAGGACTCTCCTGTTCCTAAGACAGGGCGGATTCTATGCGTGCCATCTGCGAGCGCGCAAGTAAAAATTGTCATGCAGTGCCTAGCAGTTTGAAGAGCGATGCCAAATGCGCCGGACCGTGCCAGGTCGATGGCATTCTGGGAGGCACATGAGCCTGCGCTGCGCTGCACGCGTGCAACAGATACTCACGGTCAATGGTTCGGTTGTGGAGTGCATATTAAAGCGGGATGCAAATGAATTGCGTCTAATGGAAGTAACGGATTCGAAAGAAAAATCTTTGAAATAGACGTTGACTCGGCTCGCGCGTCGTCACTAGAATTCGCCTGTTTCCACGAAAGGGGCAAATGCCTTGGACAGTTGTAGTTGTCGACCTTCGAATAGTTCTTCTGCCTGACCGGCACGACGCCCGCCTGGATCCTTCCTTAGCCGCCGTCCTGCCAGCAGGCAGACGGTGCGCGCCGCAGTAGCTTCCGCAGTTTCTCCCCGCGCATGACTTCGATTGGCCGTCGTCGTTGGCGCGGCGTTTTCACGCACGTTCGTCTACGCGACCCGGCGTGTGGAGCCGTTGGCTCGTGACGCCGCTTGTTCACGCCGTATTCGCGCACGCAATTGCGTGCCAATCCAGTGTGCGGTTAAACACGTCCGTCAATGCTGACTCGGACCCTAACACAACAGAGGAGTTCACAATGCCCGACCCTGAGCCTTGTCCCTGCACGACTTGCGCTGCGTTCCCAAAAGACGCGGCCCGCTTCGCCTGACATCAGTCCGCACACGTTCCTCCCACACGCCCGGGCATTTCGCCCCGCGTGAGCGAAACGAAGGCACGCCTGATCGATGGCGCCACGTTTCAGGCATCTGGAGGAATCACCATGCATTTCGCTCTGCTCGTTTCGCAACTCCCGCACGTCGAAGAAGCTCGCACGCACTACAACGGCATGCTTGCGCTCGATACCCGTTCGCACGCATCGCGCAGCGTAGTCGCTGCCATCTGGGCGGCACTCAAAAAGCTCGCTCGCTGACACGGCCTGGCGTGGCCGACTTCTGCCCTGCTCCTGCACCAGCAGTCGGCGGGGCTGCGCCATGTCTCAATCATTAAGTTAAAAATGTATAACTAAGGAATAGATAAAGATGTCCACCACTCCTGCAAACATCACGAAACGTCGGAGTGCGGTACTCGACGACGCACACGTTGGCGATATCAAAGGCGACCTCGGCACGATCGCCCGCCATGACACCGCCCCTCGTAACAACTGGATGGCGCGCCTGCGCACGCTGCTCGCCATCCTTGGCCCCGGCCTCATCGTCATGGTCGGCGATAACGACGCCGGCGCTTTCGGCACCTATACGCAGGCTGGGCAGAACTATGGCACGTCGCTGCTCTGGACGCTCGCGCTGCTGATCCCGGTTCTCTACGTGAACCAGGAAATGGTGCTGCGCCTGGGTGCCGTGACCGGCGTCGGTCACGCACGGCTCATCTTCGAACGCTTCGGCAAGTTTTGGGGTGCCTTCAGCGTCATCGATCTGTTCCTGCTCAATGCGCTTACGATCGTCACCGAGTTTATCGGCATTACGTTTGCGCTCGACTTTCTCGGCGTCTCGAAGGTTCTCGGTGTCTGCATCGCCGCGGTTCTAACGATGGCGGCCGTCAGTACGGGAGACTTCCGGCGCTTCGAACGCTTCGCGATTGTCCTGTGCCTGTTGAGCCTCCTGCTGATCCCGGTGCTCGTTTCGATCCACCCGCCTGTGGGCGTCATCGCGCGTGATTTCTTCGTGCCGACCTGGCCAGCGAATTCGAAGCTCTCCGACGTGATGCTGCTAGTCATCGGCATTGTCGGCACGACCGTCGCGCCGTGGCAACTGTTCTTCCAGCAGAGCTATGTAATCGACAAGCGCATCACCCCGCGCTTCATGAAGTACGAAAAGGCGGACCTCTGGATCGGTATCGCGTTCGTGATCGTCGGCGCCGTGGCAATGATGGCCTTCACCGCTGCGCTCTTTGACGGCAGGCCTGAGTTCGGCAACTTCACCGACGCGGGTGGCGTCATTGCGGGTCTGCACAAATACGTTGGACAGACGTCGGCCACGATCTTCGCGGTGGCGCTGCTCGACGCGTCGATCATCGGCGCTGCCGCTGTCTCGCTCTCGACGGCCTATGCGGTTGGCGACGTCTTCAAGGTCAAGCACTCGCTTCACCGCAGCGTGCTCGACGCGAAGGGCTTCTATCTCGTCTACTTCGGCATCATCGCGCTCGCGGCTGCCCTCGTGCTGATACCGGGCAGCCCGCTTGGCCTGCTGACCGAGGCTGTGCAGACGCTGGCTGGCGTGCTGCTGCCGAGCGCAACGGTGTTCCTGCTGTTGCTGTGCAATGACAAGGCTGTGCTCGGCCCGTGGGTGAATTCGAAGCAACTGAACGTGTTTACGGGCGCAGTGATTGCCGTGCTCGTCGTGCTGTCGATCATCCTGACGGCGGCCACTGTTTATCCGGATATCAGCGGTGCAGCGATTATCAAGATTCTCGTAGGCGGATGCGGGCTTGCCGCAGCCGTGTACGCGGCGGTGGAACTCTCGCGCAAGTTGCGCGGTGGAACTGTCGTCCATGATGCGGCTCCGCTCAACAGGCTGGCCCTGAAGGAGTTGCGCAACACGTGGCGCATGCCACCGCTCGAAGACCTGCAGGCGCCGCAGCACCTGACGTTGTCGACACGCGTGTGGATGGGCGTGCTGCGCACCTACCTCGTCGTCGCGGTGGGGCTCGTCATCGTAAAGGTCGTGCAGATGGCTATCCATTAACATGGATCGGGCAGATGCAAGTCTGCCCCTTCTCCTTAGCGCGCGGCCGCGTCTCTTTCTTGCAAGCGTATGCATGCGGGCACATGACGCGTCTTCAACCCACAGGAAACTATGTGCCGGTGATTTCCTGCTTACGTCGAATTGTCGCGTCTGTGTCCTAAGCAAATCGAAGCTACGAAGACGGTGAATCACCTGCGGGCCGAGTTGACCAGGGCACCAGTCATCAACACTCCGACGGAAAGCTTTAAGCCCTTTTGTGCGTTGCGCGATGGGGTTTAAGAAGGAGTTTTCTGTGCCCCTGACATGTCTTCAATTGCGGGGACTTCGATGCCCAGCCACCATGAGATTGCCATGCTGCTAACGCTTGCGAACGGCGAAACGCGGGTACGCACACTGGATCCGAACATGAAAGCACTACAGAGTCGGCAGCTTGTCGAAACTCAGCAACGAGTGCCTGAGTGGATCACCGTGCGACTAACGGAAGCAGGATGCGCTTTGCTACGGCGCCTGCGGGTTGCGTCGTGATCGCTGACAGTCAGTGGAGGCGATACATTTCGCGCACAGTTTGCAGCAGGTTTTACTCCGGGACTGAGACTTTGCACGGACAGGCCTAGGAGGTCGAGTTAATGCTCAAGTGTTCACCGGACATATCGACGAGGAGTTCTCATGTGCGCTCATCGGCTTACGAGGTCAAAGTGTGGACCACCTGACGCGACTTCGAGGCAGGTAAAGAATACCCTCTGGAAAGCGCTTCGGGAATTGCTTGCTTCGATACTAGATCCAGCTATCTGGCTTCATGCTTGTTCATTGGCAGCCCTGAGAGATCGAGGCGATGCAGCCGCATTCGGGATGGAAATCTTGCCGCCGTGCGTGCTTGAGCACATTGGACGGCCTGGCCCTGATCGTGTTACGAAACCACCAGAGGAGAGCGCGTGTGGTCAATCAGTCTCACATACAAATTGAATGCTGCCCGGTCGTCTTCGGAGGTCTCGACGACTGGCTGCCTGGCTCCGAGGCACCAGTCGAAGCTGGAGCTGGCAACAGGTCGAAGCGGCATGGCGACCGGCGCGCCCAGCGTCGGTTAGTCCGAAGCCGACGAATCTGTCTCGGGGTATATGCGTCTACCCATGCAAGCCAAATGACGCGACGGCGGCCGAACGTCTCGTCTCGTATATTTGCCGACCATGGCGTAACAGGCCACTCGGCGATGTGGAATGGGCGCGCCGCTCGACCGGACCTTGCCGGGGCGCTCCAGATTACTGTATCAGGTGTCGATGATGAAAAAGCACATTAGACCGATATTCATGGTTTTTGCTCTGGTCCTCGTCGTGGCGTTCCAGTCCATTGATCAAAACCTGCCGTCAGCCGATACGAACACGACGCGGGCTACGACGGACGCTTTCGCTGAAAACGTAGCGCCGCATGGAGGAACGTTCCACTGCCTCGTTTACGGGAAATACTGCCTTAGTGACGCATTGCGCAGCCGATGAAAGAAGGGTGAAATCGTTACACGATGGACGCTTGCGACAGGTGTCTCGGCGGTGCCCCGGCATTGAGGGCTAACACGAACTTCCACGACACACGAACTCGCAAGATGGGCGACATGTTCGACTCGCGCTCCGCTTGGGAGCCTTCGAGCATGTAGGTTACTTTTGAATTCCGTCCCAAGCAGTGTTCGAAAGGCAAAGGGGGCTGACGACCCGAATGAAATGATACAGCCTTTGTCCGAGACCCATCTACATTGATTCGACAGATCTAGGTGGTAGCACTGAAAATCCGTCGTGCGGGTCTTCTTTTGCCATCAATGCATTGGTCCTTGGGCGCCCAAAACCGGCGATAGCCTATCCTGCCATCCCTCGTTGTTATTCTCTTTCTTTTGTCATCCGCAAATCCTTTGAGTGTGGTCACCGATGGTCGCGCAAAAAGATGAACACCTGCTGCAAAAAAAATCTACTCGTCCACGCAGCAAAACGAACTGGCCCGGCAGAAAAAATATCGTATCGCGTGAGTGGGTCTTCCCCCAACACGCAAATCGATGATTGACCGGCATCGCGAAGGTGACGGATGACGCAACGTGGATGAGCATGGACTGCCGTGCTCCGCACAGAAAATTCAAAGGTCGTATTGAATCCGCGTGCCAGAATGCAGACGCTCGCGCAAATTGAACAAAGACATTTCCGCACGGTCCCGCAGGAATGATATCGGACCGACACGTCACATCAATTCCAGCGATCATTCGACGCAAATTGGCGAGCGACGGATTTCATGTGCTGCCCGTTGCCAACACAGAGCCTCTGATCATTCGACTGAAGGCCGATGCACTCGTATTGGTCGACGCGCAAATCCAGGTACGTTGCGCGCGCGCGACGGCGCAAAAAAGGTTACAGCGGCGCAGCGTCAGTACCCAGGCGGGTTTTAACCCATCCCGGATGAATCGAATTCACCTTGATGTTCGTTCCCTCAAGTTCCTGCGCAAGTTGAATGGTAAAAAGATTCAAAGCAGCCTTTGAGGCATTGCAAGCGTAGCGTTTGGTGTATGCGACGGCCTGATCGTTTCGCGCGTGTAGCGTCAACGAACCGAGGTGGCTGGACACGTTCACGATTCGTGCTCCACTACTCTTGCGAAGGAGGGAAAGCATTTGGCCGGTGAGCAGGAGCACTGCAAAGCCATTGGTTTCAAACACCAGCCTGAGCTCCTCCAGCGAAGTGCCACTCGTGAGACGATCAATCACGGTCCCGGTGCCCTCCGGTGTTGCCACTCCGGCGTTGTTTAGAAGGACGTCAAGCTGACCGAATTGCCTCGCAATGAGCTGCGACACCGCATCGCGGTTCGCAGAGTTCGTGATGTCCAACTTGACAGGAGAGACCGTCGTCAAGCCTTCGTCTTCGAGGATTGCTGCAGCGTGTTCCGCCTCCTCCAGATTTCGGGATGCGAGCAGCACCGCTAGACCCTTTTCAGCGAGTTGCCTTGCAGTTTCGAACCCGATTCCACGGTTCCCTCCGGTGACGGGGGCTACCTTTGCACCGGTTTGCATATTCGCTCTCCTGGAAATAAAGGTTCCGTGACTCTATGCACGTTTGCATCAATGGCGACTTAGGCTGAACGACAAAACTGACACGTGTGTAAGGGGCAGAGCTCGACGGATTTATATTTCGCGAGTGTTCTCCCGTTCCGTTAACTGGACTGGATTGAAAAGCGGTAGTCGGACGAATACCTCATGTCGGGGACGATGAAGGTTGCAGGACGATTCGGACGTTACGTTGAGCATGCCGGGGCTGCTGGCGTTGATGCCAGTCTCAATATGTGGGGGAATGCCGCGTGGATTCGGCGGGCGTGGGTAAATTACACGCTGCATCATTGACCTTGAAAGCCATTAGTGCATTCATTGACGAAGACGCAAGGAGAGTGAAATGATAACTTCTGCTCGTATTGGGCATGTAACCCACTGGTACGCCCGCATTCGCGCGCTGCGACGGCCCAAATCTTTCGAGCGGGTCGGCCGCGATCGTCGCCATCTGCGAAATTTTTCCGGACGTTGCACAATACAGACGTCGCCGCTCGGCCCGGTGCGGCCAGTCTTTCGTCGGCCTGTCCGACCGTCTTTCATCGGTTATCAGCCAGTCAATCATGTCAACAGCAGAGGATGAGAGTCTGCCCAGTCTGCTGCCGGGAATGCTGCCGCGATTGTGGGCGTTCTCGTTGCGCCTGAGCGGCAACCAGCATGACGCCGAGGACCTTCTCCAACGCGCCTGTGTTAGGGGGCTGGAGCGCGCCGATCAGTTGCAGCCAGGCACGTCTCCCCTTAGTTGGATGTTTTCCATCGTCCACTCCACCTGGATCAACGAACTGAGAGCGCGTAACGTGCGCAACCGCTCGAGCATGGACTGGGACGACGAGTTTCTGCAGACCGTCGCCGATCCCGGTGCGCGCACGCCGGAAGAGAATATGCTGCACGGCGAGATCATCGCGGCAGTCGAGCGGCTTCCCGAGGCGCAACGAACAGTGATGCTGCTGGTGGCCGTCGAGGGCATGAGCTATGCCGAGGCTGCCGAGACGCTCGGTGTGCCGATCGGCACGATCATGAGCCGGCTGTCGCGCGCCCGGCAGACTATTGGGACGCGATTCGGTCACCGCGAGGCAACGACTGCGCGGTCATCCCACAGCGAGCAGTCCGATGATGATCGATGACGCCACCCTGTTAGCCTACGTCGACGGAGCATTACCGCCGGACGAGTGCACGCATGTCGAGCGTGCGATCCGGGAGTCGGACGACCTCTCGTTGCATATGTCGACCTTGCGAGCGTCGCGATTACCGTACGCGGCAGCGTTCAGCAGGCAGGCGTTGCCGGCGCTGCCGGAGACCTTGCGCCGCAACGTCGACGAACTGTTACGCCAGCATCTGGCGGGTGCACGCGCTCCTCAGGCGGTCAATAACGCCACTGCAATCCATGCAATTGATATTGCCGGCGGTGGTGAGTCAGGCGAGTCATGGCTCGCGTCCGGCGGCAACCTCCATCGACCGAAGCCGCGCGCCTCGTTGCCGTGGCTCGCGGTCGCGTTTGTCGCGGGCGCCGTCTGCTGCGGCTTCGCGTACCGTCTGTTGCCTCAATTGACAGGCGGCGCAATCATGACGGAGTCAAACGATTCGAGCGTGTCGCCGTGGATTACTGCGGCCGTCAGCTATCAGCAGCTTTACACACGCGACACTATCGCCTCGCTGCAGCCTGACCTGCGCGCGACCGCTGCAACCGTCGCCGAGATCCGCCGGGACGACGGCCTGGCTGTGAAGATCCCCGATCTGCGGAGTCAGGGGCTCTCGTTCAAGCGCGTGCAACGCCTGAATTTTCGGGGCAAGCCGCTCGTTCAGATCGTCTACCTGCCGGAGCACGGCGCCCCTGTCGCGCTATGCGTGCTGAAAGAGGCGAAAGCCGATGCGGTGCCCGCGAGCGATCGTGTCGGAGGGATGGATGTCGTGGAGTGGCGGCGTGGCCAATTCGGCTATGCGCTGATTGGCGAGCACGGCGGCCTCGATCTCGACGCGCTGGGCAAGCAGCTATATGACGGGCAGGTGTCGACCACCATCGGCCGCAACGACGCAAATGAATACGCCAGGTTGTCCTGATCGGCGGCGTGGCCGCGGTTTGGCGGTGCGCTGGCTCGCGGTATTCGCGGTGCCCGCGCTGCTCGCCGCGCTGTTTGCCTGGTGCGCGGGATGGCTCGCGCCCGGCCTGACCGCACAGCGCATCGTTGATGCATTCGAGGCGACGTCGACGCCGCATCCGGGCTTCCGGCGCAATCATGCGAAAGGTATTTGCGTCACCGGACATTTCGACAGCAACGGCGCCGGCACACAGCTTTCGCGCGCGAGCGTATTCGAACGCGGCAGCTACGCCATCGTCGGGCGCCTGTCGATACCGGGCAGCAATCCACAAGAGGACGACGACGATGGCATGGTGCGTAGCTTTGCGCTGCGGATTGCGCTGCCGCACGGCGAACAGTGGCGCCTCGCGATGAATTCGGCGCCGATCTTCGTGGTGCGCACGCCGCAGGCGCTATTTGATGAGCTGCGCGCGCAAGCGTCGGATCCACGAACCGGCCACGCCAATCCCGCAAAAGTGCAGGCGTTTCTCGATGGCCATCCGGAGGCCCGTGCGTTTATGGAATGGGTCCGTTCGCACCCGCCATCGTCCCGCTTCAGCAATGCAACCTATTACGGTATCAGTTCTTTCCAGACCACCGATGCGCGTGGCGTGAAGCGTTTCGTCCGCTGGGACGTGGTGCCGGACAGCCCCTGGCGTCCTGTCGGAGCACGCGCGCAAATCGATCCCGATTTCCTGTCGCACGATCTGGTGATGCAACTCGCGAAGGGGCCGTTGCGCTGGCATCTGGTGCTGAGCGTGGCGATGCCCGGCGATCCGATCGACGATTCGACGCAGCAATGGAACGATTCGCCGCAACGCGAGCGGATCGACGCGGGCACGGTCGTGATCGATCGCGCGCAAACGCAGATCGATGGGCCATGTCGCGACATTTCGTTCGATCCGACCATTCTGCCCGACGGCATCGTGCCATCCGCCGACCCGTTGCTCGTAGCACGTTCGTCGGCATATGGTGTCTCGTTCGACCGCCGAACGAAAGAAGAGGCCGCTGCCGGGGGGAATCGCCACTGAGTGCGACCTGGGAAGAACGTGCAACCCGGACTATCATAGAGACTTGACGACCAACGAGCGGTGCCCGTCCTGCCTGGTGCAGACGAGTGCGGGCGAATCCCGGTCACGCTCGATTTCCTTTCAGCCTGGCGACCTATGAGACCCGACGACAGCAGATTGATGGCGTATGTCGATGGCGACCTCGGCCCGACCGAGACTGCATCGATCGAGAAAGAACTCGCCGTTTCACCTGAATTGCAGGAGAGCGTCAAATTGCTGCGCGCGTCGCAACTCCCTTATCGCGAGGCGTTTGCAACGCAGAAACTGCCGCCGTTGCCGGTCGAATTGCAACGCCAGATCGACGCCATGGCGAGCGCCGCACGGCTCGCGCAATCGAACCCCATAGCTAGCCAGCCCGTGCGGTCACGAAAACCACAGGCGCGTTTGTGGCTCGCCGCGGCATTTGTCGCCGGAGCGTTTTGCGCGGGCCTCGCGCTGCGGCTCGGCCCCGCGTTGCTGGGCATGCCGGGCGGCGGGGGCGGGGGTGCGACGACCGTCGCATCTGGCGAGGCGTCGCCGTGGATTCGCGCGGCGGTCGACTATCAACGGCTCTTCACGCGCGATACCGTCGCCGACATCACGCCCGACCTCAAAGCTTCCGCGAGAACCGTTGCGGCGATCCGGCAGGTCGACGGCGTTGCGTTGCGAGTGCCGGATCTGCAGGCGGCGGGGCTGTCGTTCAAGGGAGTCTCGCGCCTGCGTTTCAACGACAAGCCGCTGGTCCAGATCGTCTATCTGCCCGCCGACGGCGCGCCCGTCGCTCTGTGCGTGATGAAAGACGCGCGGCCGGACAAGGCAATTGCGCAACAGCAATTGAACGGCATGACCGTCGTATCGTGGCGGCAAAACGATCTGGCGTTCGCGCTGATCGGCAAGCCGGACTCGGTCGATCTCCAGTCGATCGCGCAACAGATCACGAACAGCAGCGTGGATGCTCTGATCTGATTGCGTTGCCTTTTCGTCGGCTCTCCACGGCTCAAGGCTGCAGATCGTCGAGGGCGCGCAAAAAGGCCGCTCGGTCCGCCTGCGTCGGCAGCGCTTCGGCCAATCGCGCGCGGAAGGTCGCCGTGTCCGCGCCACGCGCGGCGTGCTCGGCAACGATGCGCGCGATCGGGCCGACGTGCGATGCGAGCCTCCGTACAGCGACTTCGACCTGCCGGGAATCGAGCGGCGTGCACGCTGCGGATGCATCCGCAGCAGACATCGCGCCTCGCATGGAGCCATCGGCTAAGGCGATAGTATGCTGCTTGATCAGCGTATCGAGCTCACGACGCGCCGAGTCGCCGGAAAAATGGCGCGCCAGTTGTTCCAGTAGGGCGCGCGAATCGCTCGCCTGCGATGCAGCGCGCCGCACGAGCAGCGATGCAACCGGTCCGACATGGCTCGCGAGGCGCTGCTCCACTTCAGCCAGAAACTCCGGCGGCCAACCAGCCGCGGCGCTGGCCGCTGGTGGCGCGAGCGCCTCACGCGCCGGCCCCCCACGCACGACGGTATGGTTGGGATCGAGCCACGCCATCAATGTGTCCTGCAAGGTCAATAAAGCGTTGCGCCAGCTTTGTGCGGACGCGAACCGGTCCTCAGGCCGCTTGGCGATTGCCTTCAGTACCATGGCATCGAGTTCGGCGGGCAGCCATGCAGCATGCGTTGACGGAGGCGGCGGCATCTCGTTGATCACCTGATGCATGACGGCGGCCGATGCACCGGTGAACGGGCAATGCCCGCTCAGCATTTCGTACAGCACGACGCCGGCGGAAAACAGATCGCTACGTGCATCGACCTCTCCGCCCGCATACTGCTCCGGTGACATATAGCTTGGTGTGCCGATCGTCATGCCCGCTTGCGTCAGACGTCCCGTATCGAGCTGTGCGATGCCGAAGTCCGTCACCTTGCATTCGCCGCGTGAGGCGATCAGCAGGTTCGCGGGCTTGATGTCACGATGGATCACGCCAAGTTGGTGCGCATACGCAAGCGCATCGAGTAATTGCGCGAACCACGTGAGCGCATCCATCAATGGTATCGTGCCGCCGTTGCGGGCATGGTGCGCGAGCCGTTGCGCAAGATTTTCGCCACGCACATATTCGAGCGCGATGAAAGCAACGCCTTGTGCCTCTCCATAGTCGAACACGCCGACAACGTGAGGATGTACGAGCCGTCCTGCGGCGCGAGCTTCGTTGAGAAAGCGGGCGGTCAGTTCCGTGCGGGTTGGTTCCGCCGTGCCTTGTCCGTCGTTCAGCAGCGCGGCGTGTATCGTCTTGAGCGCCACCTGGCGCTGGATGTGCGGATCGGTCGCGAGATAGACCGTGCCCATGGCGCCGCGTCCGAGCACGCGCTCGATCCGGTACCGGCCGATCTGTGCGGGTGTCGTGGCGGGGCGCGAAGTCATGGCGTCGTTCACGATAGGCGGCCCCCTTACTCCTGGTGCTCTTCGAGAATTTCGAACGCGGTGACGAGGCTCGTGCGCATCCGTCCGAACGACACCGCGAGCGAGGCTATTTCGTCGCTGCCACCTGCCGGCAATTCGACGTCGCTGAGCTTGCCGAGACTCACTTCGTCTGCGGCGCGCGACAACATCTGCAAACGCCGCGTGACGAGAAAATGCACCATCGCGTTCAGCACGACGAGCACCACCGCGAACACCGCGGTTAGCGACAGCATGAGACTACGCCATACCACGTGGCCGCGCGCAATCGATTCGGACATCGGCACCGACACGAACTCCGCGCCGATCACGTCGTTCATGGTCCAGCCGAAACCGTTGGCTGGTCCGTATTTGTCGAGCATCGTGGTTGGCGCCGCAGACGGCGTGCTGTGGCATTGCATGCAAGCGGTGTCGGTGATGCGGCTCGGATGCGCGAGAAACAGCAACTGGTCGCCACCCGGCGTGCGGCGCTCTCCGGTTGCTTCCTTCAATTCCGGATGATCGTGCAGATGCGCGATGACTTCATTTTCCCAATCGGTTGGCCGGTCGCGCGGATTGGTGGGATTGAGCATCGTCGCCTTGTACGAAAAGTTTGGAAACGCGCTCTGCAGCGAGTTCAGCATTTCGATCGCCGAATACGCCGGCACCGACTCCGGCACAAATGAATACTTGATCTGCGTCGCGAGCAGGGGCGTGATGTGTTGGGCCGTATAGTTCTGCATGGCGGAGGCGGCGCTGAGCAGCACGTCGGCATCGTGACGCATTTCGTTGAGCGCCTGCTGTTGCAGCACCCGATCCGCAACGAAACCGATTGCCGTTAGTCCGATCGCGAAGACCGCGATGAACACGAGATTGAACTTGATGGCGAGCGAGAGCTTCATGGGCGTAGCGGGCCGGATGAGTAGCTGGAGTAGCTGGATAGATAGGCGGACCGAGTCTGAATCGCTGTGCTCCGTATCACCGCATGTTGTGGCGGCGGAAAGACAAGCGGACGCCAGTCCGGCAGATCTCGAATGTGCTGCACTACGGCGCGGTGAAAAGCAGGGTCGGCCAGGCGCGCGCGAAAGCGCGACGTAAAGCGCGTCGAAGGATCCCCGCGCGCTGCAAGCCCGCTCTCCAGCCAGTCCGATACGTCGTCGTACGCGACCGGACGGATGTTGCCCGGCGGGTCGTTGCGTAGAGGGGACGGCATCGGCAGAACCCGGAGCACATCGCGGAACATTGCCGGCATCGCGGCGATGAATGCAGGGTCGAGTCGTGCCGACACAGTAATCGTGTCGCTCGCGGTGGAATGCGTAGCGAAGCGATGCGCGTCAAGCTTGACGGGAGTAGCGTGACTTCGCGAGCCGCCGATGCCGAGCATGCTGACCGTGCCGCTCTCGCAGAACACGGCGTCGGTGGCGAGGGCCGTCGTGTCCTGCGCGTTGGGAGTCTGATAATTCGCCGCCGTTGCGGCGATCACCAGCGCGCTGCCGTCGGCTGGCGTGATGGCCGTGCGCGCGGTCTCGATCACGGGTGCCGCACAGTAGGCCGTTTGGGTATCGCACGTGTGTTGCACCTTCACCCAGCCACCGAGCAACGCAATGCGCGCGTCCCTCATCAGCAGCACGCGAGTGGCGGGGCCCAGCGCGACGCTGTCGCCCGCACCGTCCTGAATCTGTATGCCGCCGCTCGCTGGCGTCTGGACGATGTCGTCAAGTGCGAAGCGCTGTCCGCCATTGACCAGATACAGCCCCGTCTCATGAATGACGGTGACGGGCGTGTCGGCCTGCACGAGTGTCCACGCCGCGTTGGCATACGGCGTGGTCAGCAGCAACGCGAACGGTATGAGGCTCTTGAGCGGTCTGAGGATCAACGAATGAGCTTTGCGGAGCATTTCCTATCACGACGCACAGTGAACGCAGCGCGTTGAATCGCGCGGGTATTACCAAAACAGCCGCGTCGCAGTTTTATTCCGGATTTCAGACGATTGCCGCGGTCAAGCGCATCCCACATAGTGATGAACCCAGGGCATCGCAGGCGAAACACAGCCCCGACTCGCAACATCCACGGAATATCGCGCCGCGCTCGGCTGTTCTGGTTTGCGAAGATGACGACAAGCGTGATCCGGAGCCAATTCGCGGTACGTACGAAGCATATGGAATAGATCGCGACGCTGCGCTGTTATGGATGGTGAATGACCCGCCGCCAACACTTCGAGTCGATCGAAGGACCCTCGCGGATCGGCGATCTCATATAACTGTACGGATACCTGAGGAATCGACGAATGGCTACGAAGCAGAGCAGTCAGAAGTTTATTGGGCGCAATCGGGCTCCGCGCGTACAGATCGAGTACGACGTGGAGCTGTACGGTGCGCAGAAGAAGATTCAGATCCCGTTCGTGATGGGTGTGCTGTCGGACCTGTCCGGTGCAAATGTTGACGATCTTCCGCCGATAGAAGCGCGCAAGGCGCTGGAAGTGGACGTCGATAACTTCGACAGTCGCATGCAGTCGATCAAACCACGCGTGACTTTCAGCGTGCCCAATACGCTCACAGGCGAGGGCCAGCTCGGCGTCGATATCAGCTTCGAAAGCATGGGCGATTTTTCGCCTGCCGAAGTCGTGCGCAAGGTGGACGCGCTTGCAAAGCTGCTGGAGGCGCGCACACAGCTCGCCAACCTGGGCACCTACCTGGACGGCAAGGCGGGCGCGGAAAAATTGATCGCGCAGGCAATCAAGGACCCCGCGCTCCTGCAATCGCTGGGCGCGGCGCCGAAGCCCGCGGATGCCGATACCGACGCCGCGGCCGAAACCGAATCCGGACAGGAGTGAGCGCGATCATGGAGATCCAGAAGCAGATCGAGCAGGATGTTGAAGGCGCAGTGAGCGAAGCCAGCGAGTTCTCCGCGCTCCTCAGCAAGGAGTTCAAGCCGAAGAACGAGCGCGCGAAGGAAGAAGTCGAATCAGCGGTGCGCACCCTTGCCGCACAAGTGCTGCAGGACTCGCACATCATCTCGGACGATTTGATGCAGACGATCAACGCGTATGTTGCCGAGATCGACCGCAAGCTCAGCGAGCAGTTGAACGCCATCATGCACCACGCGGATTTCCAGAAGCTGGAAGGCTCGTGGCGCGGGCTGCATCATCTCGTCACCAACACCGAAACGGACCCGATGCTGAAGATCCGCGTGGTGAACGTGTCGAAAAAGGAACTGGGGAAAAACCTGAAGCGCTTCAAGGGCGTTGCGTGGGACCAGAGTCCCGTGTTCAAGCGCATCTATGAAGAAGAATATGGCCAGCTCGGCGGCGAGCCATATGGTTGCCTCGTCGGCGATTACTATTTCGACCACAGTCCTCAGGATGTCGAAATGCTGCGCGGCATTTCGCAGATTGCCGCCGCCGCGCATGCACCCTTCATCTCGGCGGCGGATTCGACGTTGCTGGGCATGGAAAGCTGGACCGAACTGTCGGGCAAGCGCGATCTCTCGATGATCTTCACGACGCCGGACTACGCTGGCTGGCGGTCGCTGCGCGAAATGGACGACGCGCGCTATCTCGCGCTGACGATGCCGCGCACGCTCGCGCGCCTGCCGTATGGCGCGAAGACCGACCCGGTCGATGCGTTCGACTTCGAGGAAGACACCGCAGGCGCGGATTCGGCGAAGTACACGTGGCAAAACGCGGCATTTTCGATGGCGGTCAACATCAACCGTTCATTCAAGTACTACGGCTGGTGCACGCGCATTCGCGGTGTGGAGTCGGGCGGCGCGGTCGACAGTCTGCCGGTGCATACCTTCCCGAGCGACGACGGCGGCATTGACATGAAGTGTCCGACCGAGATCGCGATCACCGATCGCCGCTCGGCGGAACTCGACAAGATGGGGCTGATGCCGCTCGTGCATCGCAAGAATTCGGATATCGCGGCATTCATCGGCGCGCAATCGGTCGCGAAGTCGGAAGAGTATGACGATCCCGCGGCCACGGCGAATTCGAATCTGTCTGCGCGATTGCCTTATATGTTCGCGTGCTGCCGTTTCGCGCACTACCTCAAGTGCATCGTGCGCGACAAGATCGGCTCGTTCAGCACGCGCGAACAGATGGAAAGCTGGCTGTCGAACTGGGTCATGAATTACGTCGATGGTGATCCGGTGAATTCGAGCGAAGAAAGCAAGGCACGCAAGCCATTGGCTGCTGCGCAGGTTGTCGTCGAAGAAGTCGAAGGCAATCCCGGCTACTACACGTCGAAGTTTTTCCTCAAACCGCATTACCAGCTCGAAGGACTGACGGTATCGCTGCGCCTGGTGTCGCGTCTGCCGTCCGCACAGGCGGCTTGAGGCGTCTGCCGGACCCTGGCTTGCAGGCAAGCATCCGGAGCGGCAGCGTTCCGGTCCCGATCGTTCACCGCTACGGCGAGAACATCATTCTGGCTCACATATAGAGGTAACTATGTCATTCGATATGCACCTGAAATTTGGTTCTGGAACGGTCACGATCCAGGGGGCTTCCAACCATTCGAAGCACAAGAACCAGGTTCCGATCATCGCGTGGTCGTGGGGCGTCAGCAATACGGGCAACCTGCACACGGGCGCGGGCTACGCGGCAGGAGGCAAAGCCAACATTCAGGACATCACCATCACGAAGTACATCGACAGTTGCTCGAACGCACTGTTGAACGCTTGCTGCACGGGTGCGCGCGTCGACGACGCGTATCTGTACGTCACCAACGCAACCGGTCAGCAGACCGATTTCCTCACCATCGAGATGAGCGAGGGTGTACTGATCACGTCGGTATCGACGGGCGGCAGCGGTGGCGACGAGCGGCTCACAGAGAACGTTACGTTGCACTTCGGCAAATTCAAGTATGCGTTCCAGCCGCAGGACGACGAAGGCAAAGCCAACGGCGGCACCAAGGACTTCACTTTCGATATCCAGCAGGTCGCCAAGCAGTAAGCAGGCCTCGGCGCCGGGCCGGCTGCCTTTTGCCCGGCTTTCCCGTGTTCGAGACACGTTGTTGAGGAAGCGCACGTCATGGCAGAACTGATGCCCCAGGAACGTCTGCAGCCGTCGCTGCTTGATCGTCTGACCGATCTCGATCCTGCGCAGCACGAGGAGAGCCGGGAGCAGCGAGTCATTACGGCTGCGCGTTTGCGCGAATACGTTACGCGCGACATCGCGTGGCTGCTCAACTGCACGCGTCAATGGAGCGGCGAAGAATTGACCGGATTCCCCCACGTGCGCCATTCCACGCTGAACTTCGGAATTCCTGATCTTGTAGGTACAGCGCACTCGGGTATCGACGTCGCGGGGCTGCAGAACCGTATCCGCTCGGCGCTGCTCGACTTCGAGCCACGCCTGATTGCCAGTACCGTTCAGGTCAGCGTCGAGATCGACGACACCCGCATGGACGGTCGTTCTCTGCAGTTTGTGATCGAAGCGGACATGTGGGCCCAGCCGATGCCGCTCGCCCTTTATCTGCGCACTGACGTCGATCTCGAGACCGGCGAGTTTCATGTGTCGCAACGCTTGCGCTGAACGTCATGGATCCACGACTCCTGCATTACTACAATCGCGAGCTGCAACACGTCCGGGAAATGGGCGCGGAGTTCGCGAGCGAATATCCGAAGATTGCCGGCCGTCTCGGCATGGACGGCCTGGATTGCGCGGACCCGTACGTCGAGCGATTACTCGAAGGCTTCGCGTTCCTCGCCGCGCGCGTGCAACTGAAGCTCGATGCGCAGTATCCGGTGTTCACGCAGCATCTGCTAGAGATGATCTACCCGCATTACCTGACGCCGGTTCCGTCGATGGCGGTCGTGCAACTGCATCCTGATCAAGCGGAGGATCTGGCCGGAGCAGGCCATCCGGTCGCGCGGCACACGGTCTTGCGCAGCCTGATCGGCTTCGGCGAGCCTACCGCATGTGAATACCGCACCGCGCACGACGTGAGGCTGTGGCCGCTCGCCATTGCGGAGGCGAGATACTTCGACACGCCCGCTGCGCTTGCCGCCGCGGAACTCGTGCCGCCGGCGCAAGCGGGCCAGGTACGCGCGGGTTTGCGCCTGAAGTTCAGAACGTTCGCCGGTGTGGCGGTGAACACGCTCGCGCTCGACGCTTTGCCGGTTTTTCTCGCCGGCGCCGGCGATCTGCCGCGTTTGCTGTACGAGCAGCTGATCGCGAACCGTACCGGCTATACGGTGCGCACGGCCGCGCAGGATGGGCAAACCGTCGAGATCCACCATGACGCCGTGGCGCTGCGCGCCAAGGGCTTCGACGAAGACGACGCGATGCTGCCCTACGGCGGCCGCTCGTTCAGCGGTTACCGGCTGTTGCAGGAATACTTCGCCTGTCCGGAGCGCTTCCTGTTTGCGGAGTTCACCGGATTGCGAGCGGCGCTCGCGTGTTCGCGGAGCAACGAGTTCGAGATCGTGGTGTGGCTCGAGCGCAGTGCGACGCGGCTCCACAACGCGATCGACGCGGGCAACTTTCGGCTGTTTTGCACACCGGCCGTCAACCTGTTCGAGCGACGTTCGGACCGCATTCATCTGCAACAGGGCGCAACCGAATATCACGTCCTCGGTGACCGCACCCGGCCGATGGATTTCGAAGTGCATAGCGTACTGGAAGTGCAGGGCTACGGCGATCGCCAGGAGCCGGAGCAAAGCTTTCTGCCGTTCTACGACAGCACCGCGCGTAACTGGCACAGTCCGCAGGCGGCGTTCTATACGTTGCGCCGCGAGCCGCGCCTGCTGTCCGGTCGCCAGAGGCAGCGCGGCGCGCGCTCAAGCTACGGCGGAAGCGAGACGTTCATCGCACTGGTGGATGCCAACGACGCGCCCTATGCGACCACACTGCGCCAGCTTGGGCTACGGCTCCTGTGCACGAATCGTGATTTGCCGCTGCATATGCCAGTGGGCAAGTCATACACCGATTTCACGCTCGACACCGACGCGCCCGTTTCGTCGATTCGCTGTGTAGCCGGACCGACCCGGCCTCGCGCGCCGGTGGCGAACGGCGAATCCGCCTGGCGCCTGATCAGTCATTTGCAGTTGAACTACCTGTCGCTGCTCGACGAAGAGGCAGAAACGGGCGCTGCGGCGCTGCGCGAAATGCTCGGCCTGTACCACGACCCGTTCGACGCTGCGACACGGCGGCAGATCGAAGGCGTCAAGCATGTCGCGGCGAAGCCGGTCACACGACGCGTGCCGGTGCCTGGGCCGGTCACGTACGGACGCGGGCTGGAGATTACGCTGACCTGCGACGACGCTGCGTTCGAAGGCAGCGGTGCATTCCTGTTCGCGTCGGTATTGCAGCATTTCTTTGCGCGCTACGTCTCGCTGAATTCGTTCGCTGAGACGGTGTTGCGCACGCTCGAACGAAATGAGGTGGCCCGATGGCCCGCGAAGCTCGGCAAGCGTCCGATCCTGTAACGCTCGCAGCGGCGTTGCATGCGAGCCCCCGGGATTTCGAGTTTTTCGAGGCCATGCGCCGCCTCGAATGCGGGTATCCCGAGCGGCCGCGGCTCGGTCATTCGACCCGGCCGGCTGAGGATCCCGTGCGTCTCGCGCATGCCGCGACGCTGGAGTTCCCATCGCGCAGCATCGCGCGATTCGAGCCGGAAAAAAACGGCCGGCCGGCGCGCGTGGTCGGATTGTTTCTCGGCTTATTCGGGCCGCACGGACCGTTGCCGCAGCACCTCACAGAACACGCGATCGAGCGCCAGCAGAATGCGAAAGACCCAACGCTGATCGCGTTCGCCAACGTGTTTCATCACCGGATGCTGAGCCTCTTCTATCGCGCGTGGGCTGATTCGCAGCCCACCGTGCAGATGGACCGCCCGGAAGACGATCGGTTTCGCACATGGATCGGTGCGCTGATCGGCATCGCTACGCCGCATCTCGACGGGCGCGATGCGCTGCCGGATCAGTACAAGCGTTTCTTCGCCGGGCGGCTCGTGCCTCAGGCACGCAATGCCGAGGGGCTCAAATGTTTTCTTGAGCATTACTTCGGCGTGCAGATGGGCGTGATCGAGTTTGTCGCCGGGTGGATGAAATTACCCCGGGACGCGCGTTTTCACATCGGAAAGAGCATGGCGGCATTGGGCCGCGATGCATTGCTAGGTGCACAGGTGCGTGGCGCGCAGCAGCGCTTCCGGCTGCGTGTCGGCCCGCTGACCCGCAACGAGTTCAATCGCTTTCTTCCGGGCGGCGACACGCTCCCGCAACTGGTGGCCGCGGTCAAGCTGTACGTGGGCGAGGAGCGGGGCTGGGACGTGCAACTCGTGCTGAAGAAAGAGGAAGTTCCGCTAACGCATCTGGGGCAGGGCGGCAGCATGGGCTTCAACACATGGATGGGCCGCTATCCGAAACCCAGCGACGCGGACGAGGTCGTGTTCAGACCGGTCGAATGAAGGCCGGCGTACGCGGGCTCGCGCATTGTTCAACTGAACCGGCCGCCTTGCGGCCGCCTCACGGTCACACAGGATTGAAATCATGGCAGACATCAGTCGCGGCGCGTTGTTCGGGAAGCTCAATGGGCTTGCCTATAGGGGCATCGAAAGCGCCACCGTGTTTTGCCGGCTGCGCGGCAACCCATACGTCGAACTGGCACACTGGATTCATCAGATCCTGCAGCTACAGGATTCGGATTTGCATCGCATCGTCAGGCATTTTGGCCTGAATGCTTCGCACCTCGCGCGAGACGTCACGGCCGCCCTTGAACGTTTGCCGCGTGGCAGCGTCAGCATCTCCGATCTGTCCGCCGAGGTGGAAGAAGCGGTCGAGCGTGGCTGGGTATTCGCTACGCTGCTGTTCGGCGAGAGTCAGGTGCGCACCGGCTATCTGATTGTTGGCCTGTTGCGCACGCGGCATTTGCGCCGCGCATTGCTAGAGGTGTCGGCGCAATTCGACGAGCTTCGGGTCGAGACCCTCGTCGACAACTTTGAGGGGATCGTCGAAGGCTCGCCCGAAAGCGGTCAGCGCGCCACGGACGGCTTTCTCGCCGGCGCCGAAGCACCCGCCGGAAGCGGCGCTGGAATCGCGCCCGCCCAGTTTGGCAAGCAGCAGGCGTTGCAGCAGTTCACGGTCGATCTGACCGCGCACGCGCGCGACGGCAAGATCGATCCCGTCGTTGGACGCGACATCGAGATTCGCCAACTGGTCGACGTGCTGATGCGCCGGCGCCAGAACAACCCGATGCTGGTTGGCGAGGCGGGTGTCGGCAAGACAGCCGTGGTCGAAGGATTTGCGCTGCGCATCGCGCGGGGCGACGTGCCGCCGCCGTTGGAGAACGTGCAGGTACGCGGGCTCGACATTGGCCTGCTGCAGGCCGGTGCGAGTATGAAGGGCGAATTCGAGAATCGCCTGCGTCAGGTGATCGACGAAGTGCAATCCTCGCCGAAGCCCATCATTCTGTTCATTGACGAAGCGCATACGCTGGTGGGCGCAGGCGGCGCACCGGGCACCGGCGACGCGGCGAACCTGCTCAAGCCCGCGCTTGCGCGCGGCAATCTGCGCACGATCGGCGCGACCACGTGGGCTGAATATCGCAGGCACATCGAAAAGGACCCGGCGCTGACGCGGCGTTTCCAGCCCGTGCAGGTTGACGAGCCCAGCGAAGAAAAGGCCATCCTGATGCTGCGCGGCACCGCGAGCGTAATGGAACAGCATCATCGTGTGCAGATTCTCGATGAAGCGCTCGAAGCGGCCGTCAAGCTTTCGCATCGCTATATTCCTGCGCGCCAATTGCCGGACAAGGCCGTGAGCCTGCTCGATACCGCGTGCGCGCGCGTTGCGATCAGCCAGCATGCAGTACCGCCGGAAATTGATGACGCCCGCAAGCGGATCGAGGCGCTAAAGACCGAACAGGCGATCATCGCGCGCGAGAAAAGCGTCGGCATCGAAGTGCAGGCGCGCGAGTCGCAGGCTTCGGCAGCGCTCGAAATGGAAAGACAGCGTTTGCGGGAACTGGACGCCGCGTTGAACGACGAGAAGTCGCTGGTTCAGCAGATTCTCGGATTACGCTCGCGCCTGAGAGGCGAGGGCGCGCCGCCCGCGCTCGACGATCACACGAGGGGAGAGGCGCTGGCGGAGCTGAAGCGACTGCAGGCGCAGCTTACCGAGCGGCAGGGCGAAAACCCGCTGATACTGCCGCACGTCGACTATCAGGCGGTTGCCTCGGTCGTCGCCGACTGGACCGGCATTCCGGTCGGACGGATGGTCCGCAGCGAGCTCAAGACGGTGATGAACCTCGCTAGTCTGATGGGCGAGCGCGTGATCGGCCAGGACCACGCGATGGAGATGATCGCGAGGCGCATCCAGACATCGCGGGCCGGGCTCGACAACCCCGATCGACCCATCGGCGTATTCCTGCTGGCCGGCACGTCGGGTGTCGGCAAGACCGAGACTGCGCTGGCGCTGGCCGAAGCGCTCTACGGCGGCGAGCACAACCTCATCACGATCAACATGAGCGAGTTTCAGGAAGCGCACACGGTTTCCACGCTCAAGGGTGCGCCGCCCGGCTATGTCGGTTATGGCGAAGGCGGCGTGTTGACCGAGGCCGTGCGGCGCAAGCCCTACTCGGTCGTGCTGCTCGACGAAGTCGAAAAAGCGCATCCCGATGTCCACGAAATCTTCTTTCAGGTGTTCGACAAGGGCGCGATGGATGACGGCGAAGGCCGCTCGATCAATTTCAGGAACACGCTGATCCTGTTGACGACCAACGTGGGCACGGATCTGATCGCCCAGTTGTGCAGTGACCCCGAGCGGACACCGGATGCCGGCGCGCTCGCCAAGGCGTTGCGCGAACCGCTGCTCGATGTGTTCGCGCCCGCGTTGCTGGGCCGCCTCGTGCCGGTCCCATACTTCCCGCTCGGCCCCGCGATGCTCGCGAAGATCGTGAAGCTGCAACTGGAGCGCATCAAGCGGCGTGTCGAGGATCGCTATAACGTGCCTTTCGCCTATGACGACGCCGTCGTGCAACTCGTCGTGAGCCGTTGCACGGAAAGCGAATCGGGCGGCCGGATGATCGACGCGATTCTGACCAACACCATGTTGCCTGCACTGAGCCGCGAGTTTCTCGATCGCATGATGCGCGACGAGGACGTCGCGCATGTGTACGTCGGCGTGACGGACGGCGAATTCGCGTATCGCTTCGAGGCGAATGTTCAACCCGACTCGCAGCTATCCGAAGTGGAGTAACCCAACGTGACGACGACATTGACGCTAGAACTGGTACCGGCCGCGTACTCGCGGTTTCTGACCGAGTTCCGCAAGGCGGACCGGGAGCAAAATGCAGGGCACGAGACGCAGGTAACTTATGCGGACAGCGGAGGAGGAGTCCATACCTATTACTTCCGTTCGAAGAACTTTACGTTGTTTGCCTATGCTCACAACGGCGCGAAGATCATGCTCACGGACTACAACCACGTGAGCAATCCCGGCACCGCAGCACGCGATTGCTTGATAGACGCGCTCAAGCTCGGTGGTGATGGTGGCACCCGGATGAATCGCGAACTGACCAGAGTGGTGGCGCTGACTTCGGAGGCCGCCAGGTCGAAGCTCGTAGAGCGCGTCATGAAAGAGGTGCTGAGGAATGACAGCAAGAGCGCCGACCTGAACAAGCTCGAAATCGTCTTCAAGGCCTACAACCATGTAGCGAAGCGATTCGGCCGGTTCGACGTCAACGGGAACTACACATCCAACTGGAGACCGCTCGAAAAGGACGACTACCTGATCTATTTCCGCGGGCTCGGCCCCAACACGGTAGGCGCGAAGAACGCGTCAATCGTCAATGAGCTGTAGCCGGCTGCGGCTGATCACCCTGCGCGGAGTGCACGATGGCAAAAGGCAATCACGTTTTTAACCGTTTCGACAAGGTTATTCTCGGTGCGTTCAAGAAAATTCTGGCGCTTTACGGCAATGACCGCGATCTCGATGCCGTGAATGGCAGCGGTGCGAACGTAGCCGACGCTGAAGCTGTGCTTCGATCGAAGTACAAATATTCGTATGACTTCTTCAGGCGAATCAGGGATCACGAAAAAATAGCGCTGATCGGTGCCACTCAGGACGACCGTCCCGTCATCACCAACGATGGCAACTCGCAGGATTTCGGTAGGGCTTCTGCCGCTTTTGAAGCCGCAGTCATGAAGTGGGCGATGGCCGTTGCCGCTGACGATCCGATGGAAAACTGGCGTCAGTTGGTCAATGCCGGATCGGATGTCGCGGCGCAGGAATCGTATGTCAAACAAGGGTCGAGTTTGGAGGGAACGCCCGCGAGCGAAAATGCTCGCCGCGGGCGATGTGTCGAGCTGTCGGAGTTCATCAAAGGCGAGCTCACGGGGCTTGTCAGAAAGTGGCTTCTCGCGATCAGGCAGGACCTCCAGGCGGAAAAGGTATCTTACGACCCGGGCAACTTCGATGCGTGGAAGAGCCAGCTGAACGCCAACGTCTTTCCTCATTGAGCCGGCCGGGTCGTCGTCGCGTACCCGGAGGGAATAGGCCGGGCCCGCTGGCTGTTCTGTTTTCTGAAGCGCAACAGCAACCCATCGACAGAGCACCTCATGGCCCACGCAATCACCCTCACTTCGAGTCTCGGTAGCAGTCTCCTGTTCGCCAACATGACTGCGACCGAATCGCTCGGCCAGCTCTTTGCCTGGCGGCTCGAAGCTATCAGCAAGAACCCGCAAGTGGATCTGCGCTCGCTGCTGGGAACGCCGATGACGGTGAAGCTCGTCACGCCGCAAGGCTACACGCGTTATTTCAATGCGATTGTTTGCGAGGGCGAGCAAGGCGGCTTCGTCAATATCGAGAACGTGCGCTACGCGGTCTACGCGTTCACGCTTGTGCCAAAGCCGTGGCTGACCACGCGCAAGCGCGATTGCCGCATCTATCGAAGCATGAGCGTGCCGCAGATCATCCAGTCGGTGCTGAACGACATCGGCTATAGCGATGTGAAGCTCAGCTTGAGCGGCAACTATGCGCCGCGCGACTATTGCGTGCAGTACCGCGAAAGCGACTTCGACTTCATCAGCCGGCTGATGGAGCAGGAGGGCATTTACTACTTCTTCACACATACGCAGAGCACGCACACGATGGTGCTGGCCGATTCGCTCGGCGCGCACTCGGCGGTGCCAGGATTCGAGCAGATTCCGTATGCGCCGCCAATCGAGCACGGTAAGCGCATGAAGGCCTCGATCAGTGATTGGACAAGCTCACGCGCTGTCAATACAACGAAGGTACAGCTCGACGACTACGACTATCTGAAGCCGAAAGCGTCACTCCTCGCCACCGAAGAGCTGACCGATATGGAGGACGCGCACGGCGTAAGTGGCCTCGACATCTACGACTACGGGTATGACTACGTCGGCTTCGACGAGCGTCTGTCCGACGGGCAGCGGTATGCGCAGGTGCGCGCGGACGCATTGAACGTGCCACTCGCGATGAGCTCAGGGCGCACCGATGCCTGCGGTCTCGCGACGGGGGCGCTGTTCACGCTCAAGGATTTTCCGCTTGTCGATGCAAATCAGGAGTACATGGTGATCGAAACGGTCACGCGTCTCGTCGAGCCGGACTACTCGACGGGTGGCGGCGGTGACGATCGTGAAACGCCGTTCGAGTGCGACCTCAAGGTGCTTCGCAGCCGTCAGCCGTTTCGCACGATGCCGACCACACCGCGTCCGGTCATTGCTGGCTTGCAGACGGCCGTGGTCTACGGCAATACGCCCGAGGACATAGCCGTCGACAAATACGGCCGGGTGCAGGTCACATTCTTCTGGAGTCGTCCTGGCAAGCCCAACGCGCAAAACTCATGCCCCGTGCGGGTCGCGCAACTGTGGGCCGGCAAGCGTTGGGGCGCGCAATTCATTCCGCGCGTCGGGCAGGAGGTGGTAGTCAGCTTTCTCGACGGCAATCCGGACCGGCCGCTCATCATCGGCAGTGTCTACAACGCCGACAACATGCCACCGTACAACCTGCCAGAGAACAAGACCCAGAGCGGCGTGAAAAGTCGCAGTCACGAGGGCGGCGGCAGCGACGACTACAACGAGATCCGCTTCGAAGACCGGATGGGCAGCGAGCAGGTGCTGATTCATGCGCAAAAGGATCTGCGCGAAGAGTCGGAGCACGACCATGAGGTGCAGGTCGCGCACAACTACACACTGACCGCGGTCAACCAGATCAAGCTCGTCACCGGCCTCGCAAGTATCACGATGAACAGCACCGGCGAAATCGCGATTCAGGGCACCAACATCACGCTTAACGGCGAGATGAACGTGACAATGGCATCGGGTCTCGCGATGGAGATCAACTCGAAAGCCAATCTGAACATGAGTTCGATTGCGGCGATGGAAATCGAGTCCGAGGCCGACTGTCTCGTGCAGTCCACCAACCTGCAGTTGATCGGGACCGCCACGGCGGTGTTGGGCGGCGCGGCTCCGATGATTCTATGAGCACGCCGCCGATTCTCGAAGCTGCGGACCAGATGCGGCTTTCCGCGCGCGCTCGGGCCTGCCTGCGGCCTTCGATCGCGGCGCGCGCGGCCGTGCAGGCGCTCCTAGACGCCGGTTATTGCGCCGATGCGTTGAGCCTGCTCAGCCGTCTGCTGCCGCATCGCTATGCGGTGGCGTGGGTGTGCCAGTGCGGCCGCCGTCAAACGCTCGACGAGCACGACCGCGCGGGCCTCGCGCTGGCGGAAGCGTGGCTGCGCGATCCCGTGGAGGCGCAATGCGCCGCGGCGCTCGCGTTCGCGAAGGCCCACCGCTACCAGACGATCGGCGCGTGGACGGCCGCCGCCGCGGGCTGGGCAGGCGGCAACCTGAACCCGGATCACGAGCGACCAACGCCGCCGCCGGAACACCTGAGCGCGATTGCGGCGACGGCGGCGGTGAACTACATGGCCGCGCTGGTTCCCGTGCAGTTTGATGCGCGCCGTGCCGCATTTGCGCGCGATGCGCTGGGCCTCCTGGGTGTTCCCGAGGGTATCGATGGAGGCTTGCAATGAGTGCCGCACAACGGCTGATTCTCTCGATCGAAGCCGAGCGGGCGGGCCAGGCTGGCGCGCGATTCGAGCAGGTGTTCGACTGCCGCGACGGCAGCATTGGCCGCGCCGACGAGTGCGACTGGACGCTTGGCGCGGAGGGCGTCTCGCGTCTGCATGCGTTGGTGCGCTACCTGAACGGCATCTATTTCATCGAGGATCGCAGTACCAATGGCATGTCGATGAATGGCACGCCGCTGCGAAAGGGTGACCCGGCAGCGCTCAAGCAAGGTGACCGGTTGCTGATCGATACGTTCGAGATCAGCGTCCGATTGAGCGGAAACGATGAAACTGAAGCGAAGATGCGCGGCGATCTGGACGATCCGCACGATTCGCACGATCCGGTGCGAACGGGACCCGCTATCTCGTCCGCGCCGATGCCGGCTTGCGCGCCTGCGCGCAACGACGATGCGCTGGATCTGAGCCTGCTGCTCGCGCCGCGACGCACTACGCCGGCGGAGCACATAGGCGAATCCGAAGGCCTGATTCCAGATGTCGCCGATGGATCACGGCCCGGTGCGAGTCTGGATCCGCTAGCGTTGTTCGACCCGCCGTCGTCCTGCGCCGACGAGCCGCCGCCGCGCATGTCCGCAGCGCCCGGATGGAATCACACGCCAGCGGCGGCCGACCGCTTCCGGCCACCACAGACCGAGGCCGCGCGGCTCGAAGGTTCCGTGCTCCCGGAAGACTGGGACGCGGCCGCGAGTCTGGTCGCGGCGCGTCGCGAGCCGGTGCTGTCCGAACCTGGTGAGGACGCATCCGCGACGGCCGGCGAGCATCGTGTGCCGTCGCAGATGCCATCGCCACAGCATTCGCCCGCGGCTCCGGACATGGCCCCCGAGCTGAAGGAAATGTTTCACATCGCCGTCGAGGCGATGATGGACGTGCTGCGCGCGCGGGCCGAATTGAAGAACAGCTTCCGCTTGCCCGCGACGCTGATCCAGCGTTCGGAAAACAACCCGCTGAAATTCGCGCCGACCGCGCAGGATGCCGTCCAGCGGTTGCTTGCGCCGCCTGATGGCGGATTCCTGTCGGGCCGCGCCGCGCTCAACGATGCCGCCGACGACATCCGCAATCACCAGATGGCGATGCTCGCCGGCGTGCGCTCAGCGTTCCGGTCGCTGCTCGCGCATTTCGATCCGGCCCGCGTCGAACAGGAAACCGGAGGCAGTATGCGTCGCTTTTCACTTGGGAGAAGGCCGCGCTATTGGGAGCGCTACAAGGAGCAGTTCGAGACAGTCACCAGGAACCCTGACGAGTGCTTCCAGCGGCTGTTCGGAGATGAATTCGCACGCGCCTACGAGGAACAGCTCGGAAGCCTGAAAAAGCGGCGCGACGTCTGACAACCCTTACCAGGCACATCGACATGACCCATAGCAACAAGGTGATTTGGAGCGAAGGCCTGTTTCTCAGGCCGCAGCACATGCAGCAGCAGGAACGATATTTCGAGCGTTACGTGGAACTGCGCGCCGGCAGCCTGCGTCCGCACGCATGGGGCTTTCACGAACTCGAAGTGGAAAGCGACCTGCTCGCAATCGGCAAACTCGGCATCAAGCGTGCACGCGGCGTGTTTCCCGACGGCACGCCGTTTGCGATGCCCGGCGACGATCCGCTACCGCCGCCACTCGACATCGATCCGAACTGGCGCGACCAGATCGTGCATCTGACCTTGCCTCTGCGCTCGCGCACCCAGCCGGACAGCGCATGGCCCGACACCGGTGGCGATCAGTTGTTCCGCTATCGCGTGCGCGAAACCGAAGTGCACGATGCGTCGGGCAGCATGGAAGGCGCGACCGCGCTCGAGGTGGCCGGCATGAGCACGCGGCTCTTACCCGAGTCGCAGCCGATGGAAGGTCTGATGCGGATTCCGTTGGCGCGCGTCGTCGAATGCCGTGCAGACCGGCGGGTGATGCTCGACGAGGGTTTCATGCCGACTGCGCAGAGCACCGAAGCGGCCGCACGGCTCGTGACGTTCATGTCCGAACTGCTCGGGCTGCTGCATCAGCGCGGCGAGGCGCTAGCGGGACGCGTGGCCGAGACCGATCGGGGCGGCGCCGCGGAAATCGCGGACTTTCTGATGCTGCAGGTGATCAACCGCTATCAGCCGCTCGTCGCGCATCTCGCGCAAGCACCGCTGCTGCATCCCGAAGCGCTTTACAGGCTGCTGCTGGAACTGGCTGGAGAATTGGCCACGTTCACCGCGCCGGGCAAGCGCGCGCGGGCTTTCCCCCCGTATCGGCACGAACTGCTGCGCGAAAGCTTCGAGCCGGTGATTGCGGCGCTGCGTATCGCGTTGAGTGCGGTGCTCGAACAGAGTGCAGTCGCGATTGCGCTGCAGCAACGCAAATACGGCGTGTGGGTGGGTATGGTGCCCGATGTCACGCTGCTTGACACCGCCACTTTCGTGCTTGCGGCAAAGGCGGACCTGAAGTCGGAGGACATGCGCCGGCAATTGCCCGCGCAATCGAAGATCGGTTGCCGTACACATCCGGATTCCTCTATTTCGAGTGCGACAGAAACTCGCCGATGTGGCGCATGTTGAAGACGTCGGGCGGCATCGCGATGCACTTCGGCAGCGGCTTCGCCGGTCTTGACCTGCAACTGTGGGCCGTACGCGCATGAACGCCAACAACGATCGTGCCGGCAACGCGGCCCCGGATAGCAATGCCACGATGGTGCGCCCGCAGCGCTCTGCCAGCGCCGACGCCGACGACGGCACCCATATCGTGTCGCCCATACCGCCGGCCTCGCGCGTCATACAGGGAACCCGCTCATCACAATCGCCGGGCAAGGCGCCGCTGCGCGCCGAACTGAGTGACTTCCTGAGCGGTGTCGGCAATCCGCTCGTGCGCGCGGCCAATCCGCTGCTGCTATTGACCGTGCAGTTGCGGCACAGCGTATCGCCGCCGGCCGACGTTGGCCGTCTGCGCGAGCAGGCCGTCGCCCAGGTTCGCAGTTTCGAGCGCCATGCACAGTCCGCCGGCGCCGACACACAAGCCATCATGGCGGCGCGCTATGTGCTCTGCACGATGCTCGACGAGGCGGTGAACAACGCACCGTGGGGCGACATGAGCGGCTGGGCGCAAAAGACCTTGCTCGTGACCTTTCACGGCGAGGCCTACGGCGGTGCGAAGTTCTTCCAGATCCTCGATGAGCGTCGACTTCTCGCGCCATCTCGATCTGATCGAGCTGATGTACATCTGTCTCGCGCTGGGCTTTGGCGGGCGCTATCTCGTGGAGCCAGGCGGCCTCGCGCGTCTCGCTGACATTCAGGACGATCTCTATCGGCGCATTCGCGGTCTGCGCGAAGCGCCCGCCACCGAGCTCGCGCCACATTGGCGCGGTGTCGAAGACCGCCGCAATCCTGTGATGCGGCATGTGCCGCTGTGGGTGGCTGCATCGGCGGCGGCCGTCGTGCTGCTTGGAGCGTTCCTGGTGTTCTTCACGAAGCTCAACGCGTTCGCCGCGCCAGTCAGCGCGCAGCTTGCCGCGATCGGTCTGGAAAACGCGCCGCCGCCGCAAGGCATCGCGCCCGCACCCGCGGCTGCACGGGTGACGCTCAAGCAACTGCTCGCGCCGCAGGTGCAGGCGGGCCAGTTGAGCGTTGACGAGCAATCCGACGGTCGTGACACCGTGCGTCTCGCCGCCGCCGAACTGTTTCCGTCCGGTGGCGCCGACATCGCACCCGACGTCGTGCCGTTGCTGCACCGGATCACGTGGGCGCTGAACCAGTTGAAGGGCCGGGTGATCGTGGTCGGCCACACGGACGACCAGCCTGTACGTTCGCTGTCCTTCAAGGACAACTTCGCGCTCTCCACGGCGCGCGCACAAAACACGCAGCGGATTCTCGCGCAAGGACTCGACGATCCCAATCGCCTCGAAGCGAGCGGCGCCGGTTCCTCGCAGCCGATCGCGACGCCGGTCGATCTACCGGCGAACCGCGCGCGCAACCGGCGCGTGGAAATCCTGTATATCCCGGAGCACTGAGCCCATGAAAACGCTGAAGAACTGGGTGACGTCCCGGTGGTTCCCCGTCGCGATCGGCCTGCTGCTGATCGCTGTGCTGATCTGGCTGGGCGGTCCTTATCTGGGCATCGGCGCACGGCAACCGCTCGCGAGCCCCGCAGCGCGGCTCGCGCTGATCTTCGCGCTCGTGCTGGCCTGGCTGCTTTACGAGCAGGCGCTGCAATGGCGCGCGCGGCGCAAGACGTCGCAATTGTCTGGCGAGCTTGCGGGGCAGGACGCCGAGCTTCCCGCCGGGGATCCCGCCGGCGCCGAGCGAGAGCAGTTGCGGCTGCGCTTTCGCGAAGCGATCGACACGTTGCGCAAGACACGCAAAAACGGCAGCAATCTCTATGCGCTACCCTGGTATGTCGTGATCGGTCCGCCAGGCTCGGGCAAGAGCACGCTGGTGCAGAATTCCGGCCTGGAGTTTCCGCTGTCGGAGCGCTTTGGCAAGGAGGCGCTGCGTGGCATCGGCGGCACGCGCAACTGCGACTGGTGGTTCACCGACGAGGCTGTGTTTCTGGACACCGCGGGCCGCTACACCACGCAGGACTCCGATGCGACCGCCGATGCTTCGGCATGGCTGGCATTTCTGTCGCTATTGCGCCGGTACCGGCGACGCCGTCCGTTGAACGGCGTGATCGTGACGATGAGCGTGTCCGATCTGCTGACACTCGACGAAGCTGCGCGTCAACAGCACGTGCGCACGGTGCGTCGGCGCCTGGACGAACTCGCTCAGCATTTGAAGGTGGCGGCGCCCGTGTACCTCGTGTTCACCAAGTGCGATCTCGTGGCGGGTTTCACCGAGTTCTTTGACGACCTCGGGCCTGATCTGCGCAGCCAGGTCTGGGGCATGACGTTTCGCGTCGCGGCGGGTATTGAAGGCAGCGCCTGTGCGTGCTTCGCGGACGAGTTCGACCTCTTGCTGGAGCGTCTCAATACCCGTGTGATCGAGCGTTTGCATGGAGAGCGCGATCGCAGCCGGCGCGCCGCCGTGCTCAGCTTTCCGCAGCAGCTCGGGGCGTTTCGCGAAATCGCCCGGCAGTTCGTCGAAGGCGTGTTCGGGCGGCATCAATACGGCGCAACACCGCTGCTGCGCGGCGTCTATCTGACCTCCGGCACCCAGCAGGACGCGCCCATCGACCGTATGCTGAGCGCGGTCGCGCGCACCTTCGGCGTCGACGCTGCACGCGTGCAGGGCGGCAGCACGCAAGCGCGGACCTTTTTCGTCGAGCGGCTGCTGAAAGAAGTGCTGTTCCGCGAGTCGGGCCTCGTCGGCACCAATCCGCGGCTTGAACGGCGGATGCTTCTGATGCAGACCGGCGCGTACCTGGGCATCGCGCTCGTCACGACGCTATTGATTGGCGGCTTCGCCACCAGCTACACGCGCAACCGCCTTTACGTCGCGCAGGTCCGGGACTCGCTGGAAGGTTTGCCGCCCGCCAGCAGCCTCGCCGCAGCACCAGACATCAAGGCTTATTTCGCGCGTGCGCTTGCTCGCCTCGAAGTCATCTCCGGCGCACAGGACGTCGCGGGTCGATATCAGGGCCATGTGCCATGGCTGATGCGCTTAGGCCTGTTCCAAGGGCACGCGCTATTCGAGCAGGTGCATCGCGCGTATCTGCGCGAACTGGATGGCACTTTGCTGCCCGGCGCGGGCGTGCGCTTTCGCGAAGGACTCAGCGCCAGCGCGAACGATGTGCAGTCGCTCTACGACTACCTGAAGGGCTATCTGATGCTGGGCCAGCCTCAGCATTTCGATCCTGGCGAGCTGGCCGCGCTCGCCCGCATCGAATGGCAACGTCTGTTCCCGCAGGACCCGACGATCCAGAAGGCGCTCGACAAGCACTTTTCTGCATTGGTCGACGATCCGGTAAAGCCGCGCGCCCTGACACTCGACAATGCGCTGATCGATCAGGCACGGGCGACGCTGAAGACGGCCGATCTCGCTACGCTGATCTACGGCAGCGTCCAGCTCGACGCGAATCGTTCGGGTGCGCCGCCGGTGCGTCTCGATCAGTCTCTAGGACTTCTTGGCAATGTATTCAACCGGAAAAGCGGTGCACCACTTTCGCAGCCGTTTCCCGCACTGTTCACGAGGCCGGTATTCGCCGCCGAGGCGTACGGCGGAATCGATCGGTCGGTGGACGGTTTCGTGAAAGACTACTGGGTGTTCAACGCCAGCCGCATCGATCCACTCGCTCGCTCGCGCTATGAGCAGCAAGTGCTGACGCTGTACGAGCAGGCTTACATCAAGGCATGGGACGCGCTGCTTTCCGATCTCCAGCTTCAGCCGGTGTCCGATATTCAAGGCGCGAGTGCGCTGGCCGCGAAACTGTCGGGCCCGAGTTCGCCGCTAAAGGCGCTGTTGCATCTCGTGCGTGACAACACCAGTGATATGTTGCGCGGTACCACGGTCGACGGTGCAACACCGGCTTCGTCGGCGTCGGCGGTGGGTGCGGAGGCGGCGACGGTCGGCGAGAACCTCGTCACGCGACGCGCGCTGAATACGCCTCTCGCACGCGAGCTGCGTGGTGCGGGCGCGACGCTGCCGAACGGGCCACCGGGCAGCCGCGGCGCAAATGCCGCAAACGCTGGCGTGGGTTCGGGCCAAGCGTCGGCCAGCCAGCCGGGCGCCGCCATCGAGGCGCATTTCGCACAGTTGAACCAGGTGAGCGTCGGCACACCCGGTTCGACGCCGCTCGATCAGATGAGCACCGTGCTCGACCAACTCGGCAAGAACCTGCTCACGATGACCGACCTGAGCGCGCCCGGCACGCAGAACAACCCAGCCGTGCTCGCGGCGCGCCAGGAGAGCGAACAGTTGCCGCCGCAGGTGGCTACGCTGATCTCTGGCGTGACAGGCAAGAGCGTGGAACTCGTCGCAAGCGGCGGCAGCGCAGCGCTCGCGAGCCAGTTTCGCGAAGCGGCGGGCAACGACTGTGCGAGGCTCGTGGACGGACGCTATCCGTTCGCGTCGAACGGCACATCGGATGTTCCCTTGCAGAATTTCGCGGAGCTGTTTGGCAGCGGCGGCCGCTTCGACAGCTTCTTCAAGTCGACGCTTGCGAGATCCGTCGATACCAGTGGTCGCAACTGGCGCTGGAAGCCTGGCTCTGCTGCCGGCCCAGATGCCGTGCTGAGCGATGCGCAGACCGCCGACGCGATCCGCCAGATCTATTTCCGCAATGGCGCGCAGCCGCAGGTCGGCTTTACGCTGTTCGCGCCGCAGCTCGACCCGTCGATCGCGAGGCTGACTGTCGAGGTCGACGGGCAGAAGTACGACTACACCGGTAGTGCAGGTAATGGTCCCGCCAGCATGCAGATGACTTGGCCCGGACCGCAGCCTGGGCATGCGGTCGTCAGCGCGTTCGACGCGTCGGGGCAAATCGTCGGTACGCCGCTGAAGTTCGACGGCGAGTGGGCGCTCTTTCACGCTCTCGATGCGGGCCATCTGCAAAGGCAGAGCGAGCTGCGCTATCTGGCGAGTTTCGACTTCGGCGGCCATGCCGCGAAGTTGCCTGTCGCGCCAGCGAGTCTGCAGAGCCCATTTCTCAACTATGTGGTCCGGCGTTTCAGGTGCCCGCGATGAACGGGGGCGTCGGCTTCTTCGGCAAGCTGCCCGGTGCGGGCGATTTCGTTCAGCGGCGGCTGCCATCCGCATTCGTCGAAAGCTGGGACCGTCACTTCCAGCGCGCGATCGAAGCCGGATGCCGCGAGTTCGGCGCGCACTGGCACGGCGCGTGGCGGCAGGGCGCGGCGTGGCGCTTCGTGCTGCCCGCAGGGGTGTGCGGCAACGTCACATGGTGTGGGCTGGTCGGGCCGGCCCACGACCGGCTCGGCCGAGCCTTTCCAATGGTGCTGGCTGCGCCCTGCGACCGCGATATCGCCACGCTGCTCGGCAATCACGCATGGTTCGATGCGCTCGAGCGCGTCTATCGCGGCGCACAGCGCGAAGCCGTGAGCGTCGAAACGTTCGACGCGCGCGTGGCGGCATTGCCCGGTCCGCAGACGCGCGCGGAACCGGCGACGGACATGGCCACGCTCTGGCGCGCGCTGCCGTGGGATGGCGGCCAATGGCAATTGGCGCTGCCCGAAGGCGCAACCGCAGCGGTGATGCTTGCCGAAGCCTGGTCGCAGCTCGGCCGGCAGCCGGGGCCTTGGTGCCTCTGGTGGACCGAGGGCGCCAGGCGCCTGCTCGCCACACGCGGCTTGCCACTGAGCTATGCGGCGTTGCTGGACCCGGTGGCGATGCATGAGACGTGCGATCCGTTGGACGTCGAGGGATTGGCATTCACCGGGGCAGCCTCCGGTGATCCATCGACGAATGTGCCGTCGTTGGACGCGGCATACAGGGCGTGCGCCCCGCTTGCGTCGCATATTGACGATCAAGCGTTGCCCGAAGCCGTGTCGGCAGTCCATCCCTCTGCGGACCCCGATGACGCATTACTGCTGCTCGACGACGGCCGCACGCTGGTGCTGAGCGCCAACGACGGGCCGTCCCACCCGCAGCGAGACGCGGCCCGCGCCATTCGCGAGACGGCGCAGCGCTGCGCGGCGGATCTGCCTGGTTTGCGGTCCGGCCTGCTGGCGCTGCACGCGCAATTGCGCGAGGCCCGGCACGATGCACGCCACGCAGCAACAGAAAACGGCGCCGCCCTCGTCGCGCGTTTCGACGCAGCGCAGGTGCGATTGCTGCGCGTCGGCGCGGTGGCTGCCTGGCACTACCGGCGTGGCCAGTTACAACCGCTGTTCGTCGAGCGGGCGGCCGGCGCGGGTGGCGAATTCGATGATCTGTTGTTCGGCAATGCCTGGTTCACGATGCCGGGCATCGGTGCCGCCGAAGAGCCCGATTGCGACGAAGCGTGCGTCACGCTCGAGGACGGGGACCGGCTGGTGCTGCTCGTCACGCGCGCGCTCACCGAGCTTTCGCGCGCGTGTCTGAGCGATGCGCTGGCCTTGCCCACGAACGAGGACGCCCGCCTGCATCTCGCGGCGTGCGCGGGGCTAGCCGGGCGGCCCGCGCAATGGCCGCTGGCCGTGATCGGAGTCGGCTCATGACGACGCGTTGCCGCTCCGCGGGCCGCACCGAGACAGGTAACGTGCGCAGCCGCAATGAAGACGCGATTCTCGTTCGCGAGGACCTCGGACTGTGGGCGGTGGCCGATGGTCTGGGCGGCCATTGCGCGGGCGACTACGCGAGCGCGCTGATCGTCGAGCGGCTCGGCGCGCTGAAACGCAATGACGACGTGTTCGACTTCATTGCCGCGATCGAAGACGGTCTGCAGCAGGTGAACACCGAACTGCGCGAGGCCGCCGCCACGCGGCGAGCCGACCTGATCGGCTCGACCGTCGCGCTGCTGGTGCATGCCCCGCAGTTCGTGTTGTGCGGCTGGGTCGGCGATAGCCGGGTGTACGTGCAGGAAAACGGCGCACTGACGCAACTCACCCGCGACCACGCGGAAGTTCGGCCGATTGACGTCATGCATTCTGGACGCGGCGCGCAGGCCGGCGCCGGCGCGGGCGCGCTGACCCGGGCGGTTGGAGCCCATGAAACGCTCTACGTTGACTGGGCCGTTGCCGCCAGCCGTGCCGGCATGCAATTCCTGCTGTGCTCGGACGGCGTCAACAAGGAATTGAGCGACGGCGAACTGACGGCGACTTTTCGTCAGCCGCGTAGTCCAGACCTGCAGATCGAGTGCCTGTTCGAGCTCGCCCTGGCACGCCACGCGCGCGACAACATCTCCGCCGTCATCGTGCGGTTTGAAGCATCGTGATGTCCTACGAAAAGCTCGCCAATCGCAACGGCATGCAGCAACGGGAGCGCGGCCTCGGCGGAGCGCTCGACAAGAGCGAGGCGCTGAACGAGCACACGCCCGGAAGTGCCGGCGATGGAAAGAGGAGGCGGCAGGAATGAGCGTGGACGAACAACAGGTCAACGAAGCATTGCGTGCGCTCGACGTAGCTCATCGCTTGCAGCGGATTCAGCGCAACGAATATCGGCAACGCCGCCGCGTCTTGCTCGAATCGATGGTTCGGGACACTGCGGGTGCCGGCAATAGCGAGCGACGGGCGGCCGACGGCGCGCGCAGTGCTGAAGGGGTGGCACCGCGCCGGGGCTACAGTGTCAGGCTGCTTGGCGCGTGCGCGTTGCTGCTCTGCGTAGTCGTGGTGAGCACCGTGCTGTTTTGCTGGTCCGCCTTTGCTCGATAGTGGCCCGCGAGACTTATTCTTCCTCGGGCCCGGCCAGCGTCTGCAGTTCCGCAAGGCTGCCGGGTGCGACGTTTTTCAGGACCTCCGCGAAGCTCTTGCCGACCAGACGTCGGGCTCGCTTGAGCAGGACCGGAAGCGGACTGGACGGTTCGTGATGTTCATAGTATTCGCAGATCTCATCGAGACGCAGGGCGATGTCGTCAGGTCCCTGGATTCGCCCGTTATTTTTTTCATCATCGCGCCGGGGGCCCGGTTTGGCGAGTGGATGCTCGCCGGGCGCGTCCTCGCCGGCCGACGCCAATCCTGAGGTGTGTGCTTCGCCGAGTTCTGGAAAGCGCCTTGACAATTGCGTATCGACGAACTTCTTCAGTTCTTCGATATCGCCGCAGAGCTGGTTCAGATCGGGGCCAGCCGCGCCCAGCTTTTCGCTCGCAATCGCAGCGATGGCGCGCGCGTGATCCAGCGCGCAGGCAAGCGCCGCTGACGCAGCGGGTAACTGGTCGACGGGGCAATCCATGCAGCACGCTTCGAGCTCGGGCAGTGTCGGCGGCGCGCCCTCGGCGGATGGCGTCGGATCGATTGCGCCTGTCGCGATGCGCAGATCGCGCAACGAAAAGCGGCCGAGCCGAGGCGAGGTCACGAAGGGCGCCTTGCGGAAATACGCGAGCACACTCCGGGGATCGCCAAGTGGCCTGATCGCGTTGGAGCGCGCCGTCACGTCGTTGTCGTCGTCGGCTTCCAACTGGGGGTGGACCTCATTCCAGTAACGCTCCAGCAGACCACGAACCAGCCCAAGGCCGGCGCTCCAACCTGCGACGCCGTGTATGCGGGCCGCGGAAGCCGTCAGATGGATCGCTACGCGCAGATCCTTGGTATGGCTGAATAAAGCCTCGGCGGCGCTTGCCACCCTGTCCCAGTCGGGTTCTACGGCGGCCTTCAGGCTGTCGCCCATCGCCCGCTCGGATATCGGCGTTGCGATCTGTTCGAGCGCGATGAATTCCGGGTCGTATTCGAGGTTATCGCCTGTCGGGGAATGGTCATCGACAGGACGTAGCAGTTTGTCTGGATCGAATAGCGTCATGACTGACTCGCGAGGAAGTAGAGGCCGGAGAGAACAACCACATAACAGCTAACACTCGGTGTTTGTTCCGTGTCATCCAATCTTCGGTCAGCGAGCACTTTCTATTGCGTGCGATGTAATTGGCGAGGCTCCGGTACATCACTATTCGTTGATCGACAAGCGTGGCCGTCTCGACGATCAGGACGTTGCATCCTTTACGGCCGCCGGGTTCGAACAGGCTCTGGTGCTCGATGTCATCCTGGTCGTCGCAGCGTCGACCATGACGAACTATACCGGCAGCGTCACCAACCCGCCGCTCGAGGAGATGTTCCAGCAATACGCCTGGCAGGCGTAAACCAGCAGCGATGAGTCGCCAGAGAAGGGGCGCAACTCTATGTGGCCTACGATCCGCAGCCACCATTCCAGTCCGGTTCTCCTGAAACAACGCCGGCGGACATCCTCGCGACGGTCACCGGACGTGCACAAGCGATTACAGAAAAGCGCATGTCTACCGGACGTGCCTATCAGGCGCTGCGGGAAAGCTCATAGCGCCTGACGATTCATGTGACTGGAGGCTAGGGACGTGGCGGCGCTGGCACGACATCGAGCAACGTAACGACGCGTTGCCGATGTGTGGAATGCGAGGCGAGCGGGGAATAATGTTCGCCGGCACAGTGTTCTGTTGTTGCAAACAGGCAATTCGACATTCGCCAGGAAGTCGTCGTCGCCAACGGAGTCTGTACGTTTCAGAAGAAGATTCACATAGCGAAGCAAGGCCAGCGGGGAACACCTTAGTACCTCTGCGAAAGGAAATAAGCCAATGGAAACGCAATCGAGCACCTTCACGTCTGAAACCGGGAGTGCATCCGCCGACTCTCCCCAAAAGCTGCTTCAGTTGGCGATGGGGTTTTGGGCCTCAAAGACGCTGCTATCCGCGGTCGAACTTGACCTGTTCACGGTTCTTGGGAAGGGCCCCCGCAATGCGACCCAACTGATCGAGGAATTGCAGTTGCATCCGAGATCGGCGCTGGACTTTCTCGATGCTCTGGTTGCGCTAGGGGTCCTGGATCGAGACGACGGCCTGTACCGGAACACTGCTGACGCAGGTGCGTTTCTAGACAGAGCAAAGCCGGGTTGTATCGGAGGAATGTTGCTCATGACCAACAACCGCTTATATCCGTTCTGGGGTTCGCTGACCGAAGCGCTGCGCACCGGGCTACCGCAGAACGAAGCAAAGCAGGGCGGTGACCCGTTCCACGCAATCTATCAGAACGAACGCGGGCTCCGTGAGTTTCTGGGCGCGATGACTGGCGTGAGCCTGGATCTGGCAAAAGAGATTGCGCAGAAGTTTCCATGGCAGAACTATCGCTTGTTCGTCGACGTCGGTACTGCGCAGGGTGCCTTGGCGGCGGAGGTCGCGCGTGCGCACGAGCATCTTGCGGGTATTGGGTTCGATCTGCCCGCGGTCAGTCCCGTGTTCAACGACTACATTGCGGCGAACGATCTACAGGATCGAATTCACTTTCATCCAGGCGACTTCTTCAAAGACGCGTTGCCTTCGGCCGACGTGCTGGTGATGGGACATATTCTTCACGACTGGAATCTCGAACAGAAGCGCGAGTTGCTCGCGAAGAGTTACGAGGCGCTGCCTGCTGGCGGATGTTTGATCGTCTACGACGCGGTGATTGACGACGAGCGCAGACGGAACGCTTTCGGTTTGCTGATGAGTTTGAACATGCTGATCGAGACCCCCGGTGGTTTCGACTATACCGCCAGGCAGTGCCGTGAATGGATGACCGAGGCAGGTTTCCGAGAGGTTAGAGTCGAGCCGCTGGTCGGGCAAAACTCGATGATTATCGGAATCCGGTAGCGTGGCAGGCGCAGGGATGCTGTGGTCACTCGAACGGCTGGTCCACTCCGAAACCCGCCCGATGCGCAACGCGCGCTAGTCGGCCACTGCTGATGTCCGTGTGACGACGCGGATGCGCCTGCTCACCAGTCGTTCGCCCAAGGTCGGTGCCGAACGACTGCTGCTCGCTCGCTTGCAGGGGGCGGCGACGGCCGGCTCTCAGAGTTCATTTCGGACGTTCCGCTTTGCGGTCGTCGTGACGACTCCGGCTAGCCGGGTTGCGGCCAGCTTGACGTTCATCTGGCCGCCAAAAGATAGCGGCGTTTCGTGCACAAGGAAATTATGGAATTTTGCGGCGCGTTGCACTCTGGCCCAGGTCGGCCGGGTCGCCATTAGTGAAGGTGCTTCGGAGGCCATCGCGGGCGCGGTTTCCTTCTGGCCAGCTATTGTCGGTGTGTATCGCGAAACGTGAGATGGGGGCTTCCATCGGTCGGTGCAATCGCCTGGAGGCCGCCTTCATGGCAGCACGACGATCTTCCCTCCAGCCTTGTTCTCTTCCATGCACCGGTGTGCTTCCACGATTTCGTCGAGCCGAAAAACCTTCCCAACAGGGACACGAAGTGTTCCGGCCTTCACCTGCGCCAGCAATTCGTCATACGGCGTCGCCATGAATTCATTGACTCCGCCGTCGTAAATGGTGAGTTTCACCGTGCTCGGTATCACTTCCATCGGACTGAAGGTATCGAACGACCACTGGTTGCCAACAATGCCAGTCATGCACACCACGCCGCCTTGTTTCGCGCATCGTAACGAGTCCTTCAGCGTCGTGGTTCCGATGAGTTCCAGCACTTTATCCACGCCGCCGGGCGACACTTCGCCGATCTCCTGCGCGATTGCGCCCGAGTCTATGACGACACGGTCGGCGCCATTCGCACGCAGCGCGTCGCCTTTCTGCGGATTGCGGGTCGTCGAAATCACGAACGCACCGTGCGCTTTGGCGATTGCCGCGGCGGCAAGTCCAACCGATGTCGTTCCGCCCCGAATCAGCAGCCGGTCCCGCTCTTGCAGCGCGAGAGCCTTGAACAGCGAGCCCCACGCGGTCTGAAGCATTTCCGGCATTGCGCCGAGCGTTTCCCAGGCCAGGCCAGCGACCAGTTTTTGCACCTGGCGGGCAGGTACGCAGGTGTACTCCGCATAGCTGCCGTCGAACTCACGCCCCAAGCCTCCCATCGCGGTGGTAACCGTATCGCCCTTGGCGAACTCCATTCCCGGTGCGTCTTCCACGATGCCGACCGCCTCGATTCCCAGCACGCGCGGAAACTTCACGCTCTGGGAAAATCCCTGGCGCGTAAACATTTCGGACCGATTGAGTCCGAACGCCTTCACGCGGATCAGCACCTCGCCGCGCTGCGGCGTCGGTATGGGACGTTGTTCGAGTCTGAACACCTCAGGACCACCCGGCTCGTGGATCACTGCTGCTTTCATGGTCGTCATCGATGCCTCCTTTTCGGCTCGCGAGTGTCTATTCGAAACCATAGACGAGCCGCGATTTTCCGGTAGGCGGAAAAGCAGAAAATTGTTTTCCAGTTCCGGGAAGGTCATCGTGCCATGACACGTCACGTGCGCGCTCGTACTCTGGGTTGGCGCCCGCTCTTGCGACGCCGCTGACGATTGGCGCACAATGGTTTTCCAATGATGGAAAAGCGATGGCGAACCTCAGCTCGCTGGTGATATTCGCAAAGGTGGTCGAATCGGGAAGCCTTTCCGAGGCGGCACGCCGGCTTGGCATGCCGGTCTCTACGGTCAGCCGGCACATCGCAGAGTTCGAGAAGGCACTGGGCGTTCGGCTCCTGGAGCGCTCCACGCGTAATCTCACCCTCACCGACCTCGGCAAGGAGGTGTATGAGCAAGCCGTGCGAGGCGTCGAGCTGGGTGAGGCCATCGACAGGGTCGCTTCCAGCCATCTCTCGGACGTGTCAGGGCTCTTGCGCCTTTCGGCGCCGCCGAGCGTTTCGGACACCTTGCTGACGCCGCTCGTCCTGGAATTCCAGAAGCGCTATCCGAACGTGCGTTTTCAGATTCTCGTTACCGAGCGCTACGTCGAACATATCGCGGACGGCGTCGACCTTGTGTTCCGGGTTGGTGCATTGCGCGATTCGTCGCTGGTCGCGCGGCGCCTTCTGGCCTATCGGCATCGCATCGTGGCAACGCCCGCCTGCCTTAAGCGCTGCGGGGCGATCCGAAAACCGCAGGATCTGCTCGAGCATCGCCTCCTTGCGTTTTCGCACTGGAAGGCGGATTGCAGCTGGTGCTTCGTGCACGAGAATGGAGGCGAAAAGCAGACGCTCACGTTCCGGCCGTTATTCGCGATGAACGATTTTGCCGGCCTCGCGTCCATGTTGCTGGGAGGTGCCGGCATTGGTGAGCTGCCCCCTGTGGTTCGGCCCGATCTCGTCCGCGAGGGCAAGCTGGTGGAAGTGATGCCGCAGTGGCGCCTACCGACCTACGACCTCTCACTCGTCTACCTGGGCAACCGGCACATGTCTAAACCATGCAGGCTCTTCAAGGAATTCGCGATTGAAATGGCACCCGTGTTGTTTCCGGATATTCCGGAGTAAAGTACAGAACATTCGACCTCCTGACGGACGGACTTCGAATGATTGAAACGGCTTCGGTGGTATCGCCTGTTTTCGCCTTTTCAGGATGGTAAGGTGCCAAAGAGCCCAGGCACCATCTTCGACGCGAAGTCCCTGAAGATGCGGACCTGCCGGGGCAGATAGCGGTCGCGCAGGTTGGCGATGGTCAGGTCGAACACCGGCAGATGCCAGTCCGGCAAGACCTCGACGAGCTGCCCGCTGCGCACCAGGTCTGGCTGGACGATGGGCGGCAGTTCTCCAATGCCGCAGCCCTCGAGCAGCGCCACAATGAGCCCGGTGTAATCGTTCATGGCAATTGTCGGCTGGAAGGAAACCGTTTCGGTATCCCGGTCGTTGACATGAACGAAGCTCCAGCAATAGTCCGGCTTCCAGAAAGAGAACGCGAAAAGCCTGTGCGCGGGAAGGTCCCGCGGCGATTCCGGAGGCGGGCATCTGGCGAGGTACTTTGGACTTGCAACGAGCTGATGCCGGTAGCTCAGAAGCGTGCGCGCCGCGAGCGTCGCGTCGGTGAAGGTTCCGACCTTGAACGCGATATCGACGTCCTCGGCTATCTGGTCGACGATGCGTTCGGTAATGAATGCCTTGACCTCGACGTTCGGGTAAGACTGATGAAAGGCTCCGACGACAGGTACGATCAGCGAATCGGAGAGGTTTGGCGGCGCACAGAGCCGTACGGCGCCGGACACCTCGGGCAGGCGGTTCGAAATGACATTGTCGACGGCTTCGCTGACCTCGGTTGCCTGTCTCGCGAGCTCGAATACTTCGGTGCCGAAGTCTGTGAGCCTCAGGTGATGCGTGGATCGATCGAGCAAACGAACACCCAGCTGATTTTCGAGTTCGGCAATACGGCGGCTCACTGAGGAAATGGGCATCTTCAGCCGCCTCGCGCCCTCCGAGAAACTGCTCGCCTCGACAACCTTCGCAAAAATCAGCAGCGTATTCAGATCTTTCATTACCGTTACGCTCCGTCCGCCCCGCACCTTGCTGGCGATCTGCGGCCTCAATCGTCTGACGCAGGTTACCGCCGCAACCGGGCGGCAGCAAGGCAGCCGTCCGCCCGTGGCGACGTAAAGGATACGTCGCCTACAGCACGACTCGCTCGCCGTTCGGATTGCCTTGAAAAGTCCAGCTTCCGCCGCTTCGGAACGACGCGCCTGTCGCGAACGTGTCCTCCATGAACCGGAGATATGTGCAGCGGCCATGTTCGACCTTGGCGAACACCGCGAAGGGCGTCGTCACGACCTTTGAGAGTACCGTCGATCGGTACGTCAAACGGCCGAACATGGCGGCGTATTCGTCGGTGCCGAACAGCGCCTCCGGCTCGAAGGATTGAATCTCCCGGTAACGGCCGACATCCACAAAGGTCTTCACGATGCTCTCCGGACCGCGATACGTACCGGCCCACGGCATGATCCGCTTCAGAACGGGATTGTCGCAGTTGAGCGAAACATAGGTCACGTCAGGTGTGACGAGCGCACGGACGCGCTCGATCTCGGTTGGCTTCTCGAGTATCGAGGACAGCACTTCGGTTGGCGCGAGCATGGGCTTCTTCCTCCCCATCAGGGGTACACGTTCGAGCATACAAACGCGGCCTCTCGCGTGAGCTTTCCAGAAATGGAAATCCGATTTCCGCGATGTCCGTTAGCGGTCAGCCGAACGGTTGGCTACCATCCAGAACACATTGCGTGTCACGAGTATTTGAGCAGCAGCTCTTAACGAAACGGGAAACGTCGTGCACGCTTTCGACAGCGAAGACGAATGCAAAGCGTCACTGATTACATCATCCCCCGCGATGCACCGTTGCGGTTACGCAGGCGGGAAACAGAAAGGAGGGCAACTGTCATGAGCACGGCAATCATCGGCCTTGGAAGCATAGGTTCCCGGCTGGCGAAGAATCTGGTAATTGGTGGCGAGACGATCATCGTCGCGGCAAGGACGCCGGATGAGGCCGAGGAGGTGGCCCGGGACCTCGGCAACTATGCCGAAGCGTCGACGGTCGAGGATGCAATTGCCAAGGCGGACGTCATTGTCCTGGCGATCCAGTTCGACGCAATCAGGCAATTTCTCGTCACCCATCGTGAGGCGCTGGCGGGGAAGATCATCGTGGACCCGTCAAACCCGATTGCCCCGGACGGGAAGGGCGGATACAGGAAGATCATTCCTGACGAGCAATCTTCTGGCGTGTTGATTTGCGGGCTGCTCCCGGATCGGGCGCGCCTCGTCAAGGCGTTCGGCACGCTGGGCGCCGAATCGCTGGAAGCCGGCGCAAACCGGTCGCCGGAGCGTGCCGTGCTGTTCTATGCAGCGGACGATGCACAAGCCGGCGAGGTCGTGGCAAGACTCATTACCGTCAGCGGTTTTTCTCCCGTGCGCGTGGGCGGCATCGACCAGTCGATCCGGATCGAGGTTGGCGGCGATCTGCACGAGTATGGAAAGCTTGGCAAGCTGGTCAGCGCCAAAGAGGCCGTGTCGCTCGTCTAAACGGCGTGCGCACCGTGCATCAGATCATGGAGAACGACTCACCATGAACACCGAAACGCGCACCGTCTCCACGCGCGCCGAATTGCAGACGGCGCTCGACGACGACCAGATTCTGCATATCGTCGTTTCAGCGCAGATCGATGGGGTGACAGCCCTTCGCCTGCGGCCCGGCCTGGCTCTGACCGGCCTCGACGCAGATGCTGCCCTGCGCTTCGCGCCCGGCAGCGACGGGCTGGAGCTTTCGGCAGACAATCGGGTCGAGGGCTTGCGGCTTTCCACGGACCCCGATCGGCGCGCCATTTTCAACGACACCCGTGTCGACGGGTTCGGTCGGCTCGTGCTGCAAGCTCTGAGCATTGCGGGCGTCGTGCAGTTGCTGGCCCGCGACAGCGTGGCAGGCGGTCATGTCGAAGCCCACGATATCGACATTTGGGCCGCGGACGCCCGTGGCTATGAAGAGCGCCCGAAGGGATATGGTGTCGAAGTCGTTCCTGGCGTCTTCACGCTCTGGAATCAGCGCGAAGACCGCGGCGTGGTCATCACGGCGGACCTCACCGGGCTTTCGGCGGGCCGTGCCGGTGCGCCGGTTCGCGGCAGCGGCATCTTCGTCGGCGGCGCCGGAGAGACGGGCGGGCGTGTCGTCGCGCATCGCCTTGAAACCGGCGCCGTCCACAGCGATGGCGGCATCGCACCAGGCACGCCGGATCGCATCACCGGCGGCTTGTTCGTCGTGTCGGGCGCATGCGTCGCCAACGTGCACAATCACGGCCCGGTGACGACCTACGGTTCGAATGACATGGTGCTCGACAACTGGGGAACCGTCGATCGCTGGATCGTCGACGGGAAGGTCACGTCCCACGGGCCGAGCGGCATCGGCTTCGTGAATTTCGGCTCCCTCGAGCGGCTCGAAGTCAACGCGTTGATCGAGACGTTCGGGCAGGGATCGCGCGGCTTCAATGTCTACACGGGCACCGTGCGGTCAGCGCAATTCGAGCGGGTCGTCACGCATGCTGATGGCGCAGTGGGCATTCAGATCAGCCAGCCTGTCGGCGAAATCACCGTCCGCCGGGGCATCGAGACGTGGGGGGGTACGGGCGACTCACTGGTCAAAGGCGTCGTTGTCCGACTTGCAGCGACGGCGCTCAGCATCAAGCCCGGAGGATCGGCGCGCAAGATCGCAATCGCCGGCGGCCTGATCACGCATGGCGAAGGCGTCAATCCGCTGGAACTGCATGGCGCGATCGATGCGCTCGAGGTCAGCGGTGGATTGACGGCTGCCGGTGGCGGATTCGCCACCATCTAGCATCGAACGACAACCAGGGAACGCAATGGACCACACGACAAAATCCGGTATGGCGGACGAGGCCCGTGCGCGGCGCGAGTTTCTGCGTGCGGGCTCGGCCTCGGCACTCATGCTTGCTTTGTCCCGCCCGGCGCTGGCCGGGGGCGAAAAGGTCAGGGCCGGCGTGGAGAGGGGCGGCTTGCCGCGGCCGGGCGGACCGCTTCGGTCTGCGGGAGCCCTCGAGTTCGGGCCCGACAATGTCCTCTTCGTCGGCGATATCACGGGTGCGGCCGTGCATGCGTTCGCACTGAAGGATTCGGACGTAACCTCACAGCTCGACGTGGAGATGGGAAATTTTCACAACTTCGAAGGCCGCGATCTGGTTTTGGGCGTGGATCAGAAGCTCGCTGCGCTCTTCGGCACGACGGTCGGAAATATTGTCATCAACGATATGGCGATCCATCAGCCGTCGCGACAGATCTTCATTTCGGTCGAGCGCGGCAGCGGACCAGGCGCCATGGCTGCGATTGTGAAGGTCAATCACGGCAAGCTCGAGTTGCTCGAACTCGACGGTATTGCGCATTCGAAAATGACAATTCCAAACGAGCCGGACCAGAAGGCGATGCTGGAGTTCGAGCCCCAGCAGGTCTATGCGATTACGGATGTCAAGTACTACAACGGCGAGGTTTTCGTCACAGGAATCTCGAATCAGCGCTTTGCATCGACGCTGTATCGCATCCCGTACCCGTTCAGTTCCCGCCTGTCGACGAGCACCGTAGAAATCTGGCACCCGACGCACGGGGAGTTCGAAACGCGCGCCCTGATCGTGCGGCAACTGATCCGGGAGATGGATGGAAAACCATACCTGTTTGCCGTCTACGGTTGCACGCCGCTCGTTCGCTTCCAACTGGAAGAGTTGAAGGATGGCGCGCATGTGCGTGGGGACACGATCGGCGAGCTGGGCTATGGGTCGAATCCGCTGGATATGCTGACTTATACGGATCCGACAGACCATAAGGATTACTTGCTGGTCACCATCGATGTACGCAGCGCGTCGCGTATCGAGGCTGCGGAGTTGACGACCGCGAAACCCGGGCCGACCGGTGGCCCCATCGATTTCGGGCCGGGTGGCCTCGGGCGTAAGCAGCGCGATCTGCCGATCCGGGCGGAACATATTGCGATTCTCGATCCACGATGGGCAGTCGTCATCTGGCGGCATCCGAAGACGTCCTGGCGGCTGGACATCGGCACGCTAATGGTTCCGTACTTCTTCGACCGCAGATTGGGAATGGCGGAAATGAACTGGCCGGATGGTCCCGATCCGTTCCACTACCGCGAACATCGCAACGAGATCGACCACGCGTAGCGGTGGGCAGATCACGCAACGAGACTAGGTAAGGATGCCGATGACACTTCAGCCAACACTGCGGGTCGAGCACGAGACACAGCGGAGCGGGGCGGCTTGCGTCGGCGTGTACAACCTCGATGCGGATCTTGTTGAGTTTCTCGTCGAACGCCAGGGAACGGCCCGCCAGCTGCAATCCGTGCTGCGTGTGAACGTCATCGATGCGGCCATGCTCGGCGGCGACGAACTTCCCGATGTGGCCGGCCGCTATCAGCTTCTGGCGGCCGGGGTGCGATTCGTTCCGCGTTTTCCGTTCGAACCGGGCGTTCGCTATCGGGCAAGCTTCGATCCGCGGCCGCTCGGCCGGGTCGGGGATTCGGAGGTACTGACGCTCGAATTCTCGCTACCGAACCCGGTCGGGGTCGACCCGGCGTCTGTGACGGGTGTCTTTCCATCCGCCGATGTGCTGCCGGAAAACCTGCTTCGCTTCTATGTTTGCTTTTCCAGCCCGATGCGGCGTGGCGGTGCTGAGGCGCAGATCAGTCTCATCGGCCCCGATGGACGGCCTGCGCGCGACGTGCTCTATCGGCCTGCGGTGGAGCTTTGGGACAGAAGCATGCGTTGCCTGACGGTTCTGCTGGATCCCGGCAGGCTGAAACGCTGGGTAGGCCCCAATCGGGAACTGGGTCCGCCGCTGGTGATGGGACAACGCTACGCGTTGGCCATCAGCTCGGCAATGGTCGACTCGTCCGGTCGTCCGCTACGGCAGAATTTCTACAAGCCTTTCGTTGTCGCGCAGGCGGTTCGGGAGCCCGTTGCGCTCGCGAATTGGACGGTTCTGCCTCCTGCGGCGCAGAGTTATCAACCTCTGGAGATGGTGTTTCCCAGGCCGCTGGATTGGGCGTTGCTGCGGCGCGCGATTATGGTCGTGGGCGACGACGAACTTCCGGTAGCAGGGCGCGTCGCGATCGAAAAGGGCGAAAAACGCTGGACCTTTACGCCGCATTCGCCTTGGACGGCGACGCGGCCCGTCATTCGCGTTGCGCCGGACCTTGAAGACGTCTGCGGCAACAACCTGTTCGAGGCTTTTGACGGGCCGCTGGAAGCGCACCGCGAATTGACCGTGGAACGCACCAACCACAGGATTCGCTTTGAACTCACACGAGCAGCGAACTCAGCGTAACGAGCGTGGCGGCAACCCTTGGCCTTCGGCGGCTAGTCGTTCAGCACGTCGTGGACCTCGAGTTCGACATGGCTGTGTACGCAACGCAGGACGATCCCCCTCGGTCGTTGCATAAGCATGTCGCTGATGTTGATGAGCGCCTCCTGCACGATGCGGAAAACAGCGTTGCGTGGTCATCGCTCAACGAAGGGTCCAGGCGGAAAGCGCAAACCGGTGCATTGTGTCGTGTGAAGTCAAGGACGAGGATGCGTCCAAGCGTCTTCCGCAGTCGAGCGAACGACCGGAAGCTGACCGAATCCGACACCTGAGCGTCACGTCGACGACAACAACGAATGACTCGTCTTGGCCGGGTTCTGCCTGACGGCGGCCGCTGGCGCTTGGCCGCCACCGGGCCGTCGGGCGGTCCGTTGACGTGGGGTTATCGCACGCAGGCCGTGACCGAAACGCAACGCCGTAGCGAAAATCGATCGGCCGCTTCACGCCCTGAGTCACTCAGTCAAGCTTTTGGAGGGGGAACCGTGAGGTTTGCAAGAAGGGGCGAGCCTCGCTTCCTCAGTGCGTTCAGATAGACGCTTTCGTCGTATCGTGTCCCGGTTTGCCAGCAACGGTAGAGGATGCGTATCCATTTGAACGCCAGCGCGCGCACGGCGGCCTGATATGAACTGCCTTTCGCACGCTGCTGGCGGTAGAAGGCGCCGGCCCAGAACGATTTGTTGATAGTCTGACCGGCCCATTCGACGAATGTCTGACACAGGAATTTTGGGCATTGCCAGCGCCAATGTACCCAGCATTTCTTCCCGCTGCGCTGCGTGACCGGCGCGATGCCGGAGTAACGCAGCGAAGTGCTGATCCGATAGAGGTGACATGTGAACCTCTGAGGGTGATAGATTATCCAGGGACATGCATGCTTGTGCTCTGCGAAGGCAATATAGTGAGCCGGTGCGACGGCGAACCCTGAGTATTCGTTGACGAGCGCGAGCGCACCCGCGGACTCGAAGCTAAAGCGGCAAACGTCCCGGCGTTTGGGTCGACTTATTCGTAGCCCGCGGGTGCATGTTCCGCCTGCACTGGCAGCAAGCTGCCAGTGCAACCAGTATCAACGGAAGCGGAACGGACTATCTATACAGGGTCGATTTGATGCGGTCGCCGTTGGCCCGGCGCCCACCACGGCACACCCAATTTCTGGGCAGCGAAGGGCCGAACGGACACAAATTCCTTCATTCAATGAGCCAGGGCATCCGGGCTAAGAAACGGTTTCAAAAAGGCTTCATAGGGGGCTCGAGTTTGAGCATGACGAAGCCGCATACCTTGCGGACCATTATTCACGCATCGTGTTCAATGCTTCAACGCTGCAGCGGCTAATTTCCGGCGCCCTTTCAGGCATCCTTGCACTCATCGAGCGCGCACTCATTCAGGCGCGCGGTGCAACGGAGAACGAGACATGAGCAAGACATTCAGAATCGCCGCGATTCCCGGCGACGGAATCGGCCAGGAAGTGATGCCGGAGGGCGTGCGTGTGGTGGAGGCGGCAGCCGCGAAGTTCGATCTGAAGCTGGAATTCACGCATTTCGACTGGGCGAGCTGTGACTACTACCTGGAGCACGGCAAGATGATGCCGGACGACTGGTTCGCCAAGCTCAAGGAGTTCGACGCGATCTATTTCGGCGCGGTGGGCTGGCCCGACAAGGTGCCCGATCACATTTCGCTGTGGGGGTCGCTGCTGAAGTTCCGTCGCGAGTTCGACCAGTACGTGAACCTGCGTCCGGTGCGTCTGTTGCCCGGCGTGCCGTGCCCGCTCGCGAATCGCAAGCCCGGCGATATCGACTTTTTCGTGGTGCGCGAGAACACGGAAGGCGAGTACAGCGCCGTGGGCGGCAAGATGTTCGAAGGCACGGAACGTGAGTTCGTGCTGCAGGAGTCGGTGTTCACGCGCCAGGGCGTGGACCGCATCCTTCAGTACGCGTTCGAACTCGCGAACACGCGCGAACGCAAGAAACTGACGGCGGCGACGAAGTCCAACGGCATCTCGATCAGCATGCCGTACTGGGATGAGCGCGTGGCTGCGATGGCCGACGCGTATCCCGACGTGAAGTGGGACAAGCAGCACATCGACATCCTGTGTGCGCGCTTCGTGTTGCAGCCGGATCGCTTCGACGTGGTGGTGGCGTCGAACCTGTTCGGCGATATTCTTTCGGATCTCGGCCCTGCGTGCACGGGCACGATCGGTCTCGCGGCTTCGGCCAACCTGAACCCCGAGCGCAAGTTCCCGTCGCTGTTCGAGCCGGTGCACGGTTCGGCTCCGGACATCTTCGGCAAGAAGATTGCCAATCCGATCGCGATGATTTGGTCGGGTGCGATGATGCTCGACTTCCTCGGCAACGGCGACGCGCAATACAAGGCGGCGCACGACGCGATCATGCAGGCGATCGAGAATGTGCTGGTGGAAGGGCCGCGCACGCCGGACATGGGCGGCACGGCGAATACGACGGATGTCGGCAAGGCTGTCGCTGCCGCACTTTGAACGGAAAGCGAGTGGGGTGTTCCTGCGGGACACCCCGTTATCTGTGACGCAGGCTTTTCACCGGGATTCAGCGAACGTTCATCACCCGGGCTTCAGCGAACATTAATCACCCGGCTTCAGCGCGCGCCGTTGCAAAACGGCGCGCTTCCCCCGGCCGCGGCTTCTTCGGCGGCCGGCTGCGCACCTGCGGTCGCGGCCGCCGTCATGTCGGCAGGCTGTGCCGCCCGGCACAGGGCGGTGAGCCACACGTCCTCGCCGTGCGGCGCGACCCGCGCGTAGCCTTGCTCCAACACCAGCCGCCATGTATCGTCGGGCAACAACGCGCGATACAGCACGCGATAGTCCCCACGATGCGCGAGCGCGTCATTCACACTCGCTTCGCGCGCCGCGCGGTCGTCGGCATGAATGTGCTGCGAAAGCTCGACGAAATGGCGCGGCGCCTTGGCGGGATCGACGCCGAACAGTCGGCACCACTCGTCCGACACGATCAGCTCGTCCAATGCACGCAGCCATCGCCACGCACCGAAACCCGCGATGCGCGCAGCGTCATTGAGCAATTGCAGGCGGCTTTCCAACGCGCACTCCGCCTGCTTGCGCGCGCTGATGTCGATGGTGGTGCCCACCACCCGCACCGGGCGACCGGCATCGTCCAGCAGCGTGGCGACGCGTGATTCGATCCAGCGGATCTGCCCGTCGGGAAGAATGATGCGGAAGTCCCACACGCGCGGTGCCGTGCTCGCAACGAGCTCCTTCAAGCTGCCTTCGTTCAGCCAGATCGAGTCCTCGGGGTGCAGTATCTCCCAGAACTCGGCGTTGTTGTGGATTTCGCGGCCATAAAGCTTCGCGCAATTGCTCGAATAGATAAGTTCGTCGGTGACCAGATTCCATTCCCACGTCACGATGCCGGCCGACTCCTGAGCCTGCTTCATGCGCGCTTCGTTCGACATGATCTCGGCGGTGTAGCGGCGACGCAGGTCGGTCATCGGCAGCTCGGTATTGCCTGCGATGCTGAGGTCTTTCACGGCTTCGTCGCCGTAGCGCAGCCAGACCCAGTTCACGTCGAGGAACGCCGCGAGGCGGCGCAGGTTCGAATAGTCGATCTCGCCGCCGCGCGTCCACTTGTGCACGGCGGGCCGTGAAATGCCGACGGCGTCGGCCACTTGCTGCAAGCTCAGCTTCTTGTGCTCGAGCAGTACTTTCAGACGGAACGCGAACGTATCCTCGGACATCCAATTCCCTCTATGACGAATCGCGCGGCCGAACGGATCAGGCGAAAAGGGCGGCATAGGCCCCGGACCCTTCTTTCGGGTCCGGGGCCTATGCCGCCGATGATGAACGGGGCGCACGGCCGGGACTATTCGTGCGAGTTCGTGCGAGCGCCTACCTTTCGCTAGTTTAACGGATCGGCGCCAGCGCCGTTCCGTCGGGCGTTGGAGTGTTCTGCCTGGAGTTCGTGCAGTGCAAACAGGCCTAGAGATCGATCACGAGGCGCCGTGTGCGCGAGCGCGACACGCATAGCAGAATGGTCTTCTGCGCAGCTTTTTCGTCGTCGTCGAGATACTGGTCGCGATGATCGGCCTCGCCTTCGAGGATCGCCACTTCGCAAGTGCCGCACACACCTTCACGGCACAGCGACTCCACCGTCACCCCCGCGCGCTCGATGGCCTTCAGGATCGTCTCGTCCTCGCCCACTTCGAGCTCGATGCCCGACTTCGCGAGCACCACAGTGAACGCGCTGCCGCCGGTGTCGGTGGCGGCGAACTGCTCCGAGTGCAGCTGCGGCTTCGGCCAGCCCAGCAGCGCGGCGTTCGCATAGACGGCGTCGTTCAAGCCCTGCGGTCCGCACACATAAACATGCGCGTCGGCGGGCAGGCTCTTGAAGAGCTTGAGCAGGTCCAGACGCTGGCCCTCGCTTTCCACATAGCAGTGCACGTTGGCCGCATGCGGGCCGGCCATCAGTTCGTCGACAAATGCGCCATGCTCCGGACTGCGGAATGCATAGTGCAGTTCGAGCTCGAGATCCTCAGGCCGATGCTCGGCGAGTTGCGCGAGAAAAGGCGTGATGCCGATGCCGCCCGCGATGAACACATGCCGCTTCGCGCCGCTCGCCAGCTCGAACAGGTTGGCGGGCGAGCCGATGGCGAGACGGGTGCCCGCTTCGACCTTATCGTGCATGAAGGCGGAGCCGCCGCGCGAGGCCTCTTCGCGGCGCACGGCGATCTGATACTGACGCGTGTCGCGTGGCGAGCTCAGCAGCGAGTACGCGTTGTGGCGCCACGCTTCGCCGTCCTGCATGGAGACGAGCACATGGGCGCCGCCGTTGAATGCTGGGAGCGGCGCGCCATCGGGCAGCGCGAGCGTGAAGCGCTTGATGAGTGGAGTGAGTTGCTCGACGGCGACGACGTCGACCGTGATCGATTCGCGGGCGTTCATGTTGACTTCCTTGACTTCGGAATCCGGAAAAAGGAGCGGATGCGGCGCGACCCGCATCCGCTCGAAGGCGAGCGCGTCGATTAACGCGAAACCCCCGCCATACAGAGGTACTTGATCGACAGATAGTCCTCGATGCCGTACTTCGAGCCTTCGCGGCCGATGCCCGACTGCTTGACGCCGCCGAACGGTGCGACTTCGTTGGAGATCAGGCCCGTGTTGATGCCGACGATGCCGTATTCGAGCTGATCGGCCACGCGCCAGACGCGGCCGATGTCGCGGCTATAGAAGTACGCGGCAAGTCCGTAGATCGAATCGTTCGCGAGCTGCACGACTTCGGCGTCGCTCGCAAAACGCACGATCGGCGCGACCGGTCCGAAAATTTCCTCGGAGAGCACCGCCATGCCGGGCTTCGCGTCGGCGAGCACGGTGGGCGCGTAGAAGTTGCCGCCGCGCTCGTGCGGCGCGCCGCCCGTGACCACACGTGCGCCTTGCGCGACCGCGTCGCGCACGAGGCCGTCGACCTTGTTGCGCGCCGCTTCTGTGATCAGCGGTCCGATGTTCACGCCGTCGGCGAAACCATCGTCCACCTTGAAGGCGGCCACGCGCTCGGCAAAGCGCCGGCAGAACTCGTCGTACACCGAGTCGTGCACATAGAAGCGGTTCGCGCAGACACAGGTTTGCCCTGCGTTGCGATACTTCGACAGCAGCGCGCCTTCGATGGCGGCCTCGAGGTCCGCGTCGTCGAACACGATGAACGGCGCGTTGCCGCCGAGTTCGAGCGACACTTTCTTGACGGTATCCGAGCACTGACGCATCAGCAGACGGCCCACTTCGGTCGAACCGGTAAACGTGAGCTTCTTGACGAGCGGGCTCGAGGTCATTTCGAGGCCGATCTCGCGCGACTTGCCGGTGACGATGTTGATCACGCCGGAGGGAATGCCGGCCTCTTCGGCCAGCGCCGCTAACGCGAATGCGGACAGCGGCGTCTCATTGGCCGGTTTGATCACGATCGTGCAACCGGCGGCCAGCGCGGGCGCGGCCTTGCGCGTAATCATCGCGGCGGGGAAATTCCACGGTGTGATGGCGGCGCACACACCCACCGGCTCCTTCGTCACGACGAGGCGCTGGTCCGGGTTCGGGCTCGGGATCACATCGCCGTCGATGCGCTTGGCCTGCTCGCCGAACCACTCGATGAACGAGGCCGCGTAGCCGATCTCGCCACGTGCTTCCGCGAGCGGCTTGCCTTGCTCACGGGTCATGATCTCGGCCAGTGCTTCCTGGTTCGCCATGATGAGCTCGAACCAATTGCGCAGCAGGCGTGCGCGCTCCTTCGCCGTCGTCGCGCGCCAGCCTGGGAGGGCGCGATGCGCGGCGGCGATGGCCGCGCGCGTTTCGGCGGCGCCCATGTTCGGCACGTTCGCGATCGACTCGCCGGTGGAAGGGTTGAGGACCTCGAGCGTGGCGTTGTCGTCGGCGTTGCGCCACTGCCCGTCGATATAAGCCTGCTCACGCAGAAGGCCGGGATGTTGCAGCGAATTCATGCGGGCTCCTGGTCCTGGTACTGCTGGGCAAGCAGGTTGTGGAAGTGCGCGATGCCGTGCTCGCTGACGCCGCTGCGCTGCTTGTCGACCATGATGCGGCCCTGGCCGCGGTAACCACGCGACTTCAGACCCTTCTGCACGCTCTCCACGAGGCGCAGGTCTTCCGGGCGAAACACGGTGCGATACCACTCGATCAGCTTGAGCTGCTCTTCGGTCGGCTCGTCGTTCAGGAAGTAGATGTCGTAGTGCTGCAGCGTGACTTCGGCGCTCATCGGGAATTCGTAGATGACCGTCATGAAGTCGCCGCCCGGCGGCACGTTGAACATCGTGCAGGGCCATGCCCAGTAGCCGCTGAAGCTAGGGTCCTTGACGGACGGATCGAGCTTGAACGAACGCTCCGACGACTGCGCGTGACCGAACTGCACCGTCCAGTTACCGTGCAGCGTGTGCGTGTACTGGTCGATCTTCACGGAATCCGAGAAGCCGGGGTGCGCCGGGCCGCAGTGGTAGCACTCGAGGTAGTTATCGACGATCGACTTCCAGTTGGCCGGCGTTTCGGTCACGAAGCGGGCGGCGAGCTTGAGGTCGTCGATCACGGGACAGGCTTTGCGCAGACTGGCTTCGAGGCCGGGCAGTTGCGCTTCAACGCCTTCGGCGTCCGGGTTCAGGTTGATGAACACGAAGCCCGCGTATTCCTCCACGCGCACCGGCACGAGCGTCGAATTGTCCTTGTCGAACGACTCCACGTGATCGCAGTTGTTGGCGTGCGCGAGCGCGCCGTCGAGCTTGAACGCCCAGGCGTGATACGGGCAGGTGATCACGTTCTTCGCCTTGCCGCTGCCTTCGAGCAACTGGTGGCCGCGGTGCGGGCAGACGTTATAGAAGGCGCGCAGCACCTTGTCCTTGCCGCGCACGAGCAGGATGCTCTCGCCCACCACTTCGCGTGTCACATACGCGTTCGCTTCGGCCAGTTCGCTGCGGTGCGCGACGCAGATCCAGGTGTTCTCGAAGATCCTGTTCTCTTCCGCTTTGTATATCGATTCAGAGGTGTAGTAGCTCGCCGGGATGGTCCAGGCGAGTTCGGGGTTGGCGCAGAAGTCTGCGGGCAGCTTCGGGAGTTCGGGTTTCTTGTGGAATTCGATCGGGAGGTAGGTCATCGGGTCCGCCGTACTGGAGTGGATTAACTGACAGTTACGATAAAACTATGAGTTAACGAAAATATAGGAGAAAACCGCGCGACGGAGGATTGGGGTTATCCCTCACTGATCGGGAGGATCCGTGCGGGCTTGATGCGAAACCCCTATTCTGTCGGTTACGAATCAAAGGGCGGGACCTTTGACGTACCAAATCGATTTCTGCGAAGACGTCAATAGGAGGATGCGATAGTGAGACCAAACACTCCAGGGTGCGTACCATCGTTAACTGATGGTTTGTCGTTAACCAGAAGATAACCGCGCCGTGTCACGAAACTGGAACTCTTGGTATCGGGGCCGGCGCGCAAGGCGGGACCGTGCTGTTCGCGGCCGCTTTCGCCACCCCACAACTGGAGGAGACATGTCCCACGAGGCAATCGCCGAAACCCTGGCCAACGAACCTTCGCGCGCAAAATCGCGAATCGAATCACGCTCTATCGACTACGTGCCGCTCGCCGAACGCAAAGGCAAGGCCTGGCACCTATGGCCCGTGTGGTTCACGGGCGACGCCAATCTCGCGACCATCGCGGCCGGTGCGCTTGGCATCAGCATGGGCGGCAACCTGTTGTGGAGTGCGATTGCGATCGTGCTCGGCAATGTGCTGGGCACCTTCTTCATGGCGTTCCATTCAAGCCAGGGACCGCAGCTCGGGCTGCCGCAGATGATCCAGTCGCGCCCGCAGTTCGGCTACATGGGCGCGCTGCTGGTGTGGGTGGTCGCGCTTGTCACCTATATCGGCTACAACTCGTTCAACCAGCTGATGGCGGGGCAGACCGCGCATCATCTGCTCGGCACCGAGCCGCATCTGAGCTACATCGTGTTCACGGTGATCGCGGTCGCGCTCGCGGTGTTCGGCTATGACCTGATCCACAAGGCACAACGCTGGCTCGCGTTTGCGCTGCTCGCCGCGCTCACGATCTTCAGCATCGGCATGTGCCTGAAGGTGCCGTTCCCCGCAGGCCAACTGAGCTTCGCGGGCTTCAAGACCACGCCGTTCCTCGTGCAGCTTTTCTCGGCAGCGGCGTATCAGCTCTCGTGGTCGATCTACGTTTCCGACTACTCGCGATATCTGCCGCCCAATACCGGTGTGCGCGCCACCTTCTGGTGGACCTTCCTCGGCGCGTTCATTGGCGGCGTCTGGATGATGCTGGTGGGTACAGCGGCAGCGGCGCTGAACTCGCAGATCGAGATCTCCGATGCGGTCCAGCGTGCGGGCGACATGATCTTCCCGGGATTCGGTACGGTTACGCTGCTGCTGTCGCTGCTCGGACTGCTCGCCATCACGGGCCTGAACTTCTACGGTGCGTCGCTCACGCTGCTGAGCATCACGGACTCGTTCAAGCCGCTCAAGTCGAACGCGACCAAGCGCATCGTGAGCCTCGTCGTGGTGGCAGTCGTTGCGACCTCGCTGGCGTTCTCGGCGTCGGACAACTTCATGGGCAAGTTCGGCGACTTCCTCGGCATTCTCGGCTATCTGTTCACGCCGTGGACCGCGATCAACCTCGTCGACTTCTTCATCGTGCGTCACTCGCATTACTCGGTGCGTGAGATCTTCAACCCGCGCGGCATCTACGGTCGCTGGAACTGGTGCGGCCTGACCGCGTACGGTGTCGGCTTTGTCGCGATGATCCCGTTCTTCAAGACAGAACTCTATTCCGGACCGATTGCGAATGCGCTGGGCGGCATCGATATCGCGATGCTCGTGGGTCTGCCCGTCGCGGCACTGGTCTATCTGTGGGCCTGCCGCTCGCTCGACATCGAAAAAGAACGCCAGCTCGTGCGCGAAGCCGACCGTGGCCTGAACTGATCCTGCCTCTACAACGACTACAACATGAATCAGACGATCAAATTGCAGCCCACCGTATTCGTCACGGCGGTGCTGGCGCTCGCGATGCTCCCGGTGGCTGCGCACGCGCAGAGCAGTGTCACGCTTTACGGCGTGCTCGATGCGGGCATTACCTACGTGTCCAACGCGGGTGGCTCGCATCAGATCAAGTTCGACGACGGCGTGACTTACGCGAACCGCTGGGGCCTGATGGGCACCGAAGACCTGGGCGGCGGGATGAAAGCCGTGTTCAAGCTGGAGAGCGGCTTTCACCTGGGTAACGGGCAGATCTCGAACGGCGGCTCGCTTTTTGGCCGCTCCGCTTATGTAGGTTTGCAGAACGACTGGGGCACGCTCACGTTCGGCAATCAGTTCGACATGACGCGGGAAATGGTCTACCAGTACAACGCATCCGCGTGGGCGAGCGGCTACGCCATCAACCAGGGTGACTTCGACCGCATGAACGGCGACCATCTGCCGAACGCGGTGAAGTTCATGTCGGGCACGTACGCCGGGTTCCAGTTTGGCGGCATGTACTCGTTCAGCAATACGCCGGGCGATTTTCATACGGGCAGCGCGTGGAGCGTCGGCGCGCAGTATCACCACGGCCAGTTCTCGATGGGCACCGCCTATACGCAGTTAAACAACCCGTCGGGCATTTATGCGTTCGACCCGTACAACATGATCGGCGTGCGCACGTTTTTCGGCAGGCCGACCGTGAGCGTTGATCCCGCGACGGGCGCCGTCACGTCGCTGTATGCGCACACGCCGTTCCCGGTCGACAGGCAAGGTGCCTTTGGCGTGGGCGCGAGCTATGCAATCGACAAGCTGACGCTGATGGGCGCTTTCACTTACACGCAAATCAAGGCGTTCGGCGAGAGCGAGCACATGCTGGTCGCCGAAGGCGGCGCGAACTGGCAATTCACGCCGGCGGCAAGTCTCGCGGGTGGCTACCAGTACACGCACTTCGATGGCCATCACTGGGATCAGCTGTCCGCGGGTCTGCATTACCTGCTTTCGAAGCGCACGGACGTGTACATCTCGGGCGACTGGCTGCAGGCGTCGAGTGGTGTCGATGCGGTGATCGGCTACAGCTTCACGCCTTCTTCCTCGACGACTCAGGCCGACGTGCGTATCGGCATGCGCCACTCGTTCTGATGAAACTGCCCGCCGCCCCTGAGCTCGACGACCTGCGGGTGTTCTGCATGGTCGCCCGCAAGTGCAGCTTCAGCGCGACCGCCGATGCGCTTTCTGCGTCGGCGGCGTATGTGAGCAAGCGCGTGGGGATACTCGAAGCGAGCCTCGGCACGCGCTTGCTGCACCGCTCGACGCGCCGAGTGGCGATGACGGCCGCGGGCGAGCGCGTGTTCGCGTGGGCCGAAAAAATTCTCGACGACGTGGAGCAACTCGTCGACGACGTCTCCAGCACGCGGCGCGTTGCGCGCGGCACGCTGCGCGTGTCGAGCAGCTTCGGCTTCGGCCGCAAGTTCGTCGCGCCGGCGCTGGCGGCCTTGTCGGACCAGTACCCGCAGTTGGGTGTGCGGCTCGATCTGTTCGATCGCGTCGTGGACGTGGCGGGCGAAGGCTTCGATCTGGATGTGCGCATCGGCGACGAGATTGCGGGCCACCTGATCGCCCGGCGCCTTGCAACGAACTATCGCGTGCTTTGTGCCGCGCCGGCATACCTCGCGCAGCACGGCGAGCCGCAAACTGTCGCGGATCTGGAGGCGCATGCCTGCCTCGCGATCAAGGAGCGCGATCACCCGTTTGGTGTCTGGCGTCTCGATACGGACGGCAAGACGGTCGCCGTCAAAGTGACGGGCCCGCTCTCGACGAATCACGGCGAGGCCGCGGTGCAATGGGCGCTGGCCGGGCGCGGCATCGTGCTGCGCTCGATCTGGGACGTGCAGCCTTTGCTCGACGAAGGGCGGCTGCAACGCGTGCTGCCCGAGGTCACGCAGCCGGCCAACGTATGGGCGGTATTTCCCGAACGTCTTGCGCAGTCGGCGAAGGTGAAGGTGTGCGTGGACTTTCTTGCGGAAGCATTCGCCCAGGCTGGGCTCGGCTGTGCGGCGCAGTTGCCGTCGCAAGTCGCTTCGAATGGCGCTGACCGCCCGGCGCGCAGTAGCGGCCCGAACGAACGCAAAATTGAGTCCGAAAACACGCTGCTGACTTGATCGATTCTGCCCACGTCAGCGCGTTGCTGAAAACGCGGCGTGCGTGTTATCGCTGCGTCGGGGACTTCTAGACGGATCTCGCGATCCGGGAATCGGACATCGAGCCGGTCTTTTCGAACGCGTGGTGGTTCGCTCGCAACATGGCCGGGATTCCGCGCGTTGGAGGCAACATCTCGCGCGCCGCAGAGCGAGAAATAGTTCGCTGCCGGCCGATCCCGCTCAGGGCGGGCGCCTGCCGCGTTCGCGCAGCGCAAGGAACTGCCGGAAGAGAAGGTTCGCGGCATGTTGAAGGTCGCGTGGCAACCCGTATCGCTCGAGACGCCAGTGGGTGAGGATGCCGACGCGACACCTGGCGATATGATCGAAGATCCGATGGCGACATCGCCCGCAGATGCGGCCGTGCAGGCGAACCTGCGCGTCGCAATCGATGAGGCGCTCGATGCATTGTCGCCGCGTGAAGCGAAGGTGTTGCGGATGCGTTTCGGGATCGATACATCGACTGACCATACGCTCGAGGAACTGGACAAACAGTTCGACCTGACGCGCGAACGCATCCGGCAGATCGAAAGCAAGGCAATGCGAAAACTGATGGACCCGAGTCGCGCCGCCAGGCTTCGGCCATTTCTCGACCATTAACGCGTAGACTCGTGCATAAGCGGGTTGCGCTGTTTCAGGGACGGCAGGCGCTCCCGATCGTCGACCGCATAGGCCGTTGTGGAGCGCACCGGGCCCGGACGGCTCGATGCGCTTCACGCCTCATCGGACAGCGGATCGTCGCACGCTACCGCCGACTCACAGCAGGACTGCCTGCTGCAGAAGTTCCAGAGCCTTCAATTCGTCCAGTCGGCCCGTGCGTGCCTTACCTGCCAGCGTCTTGATCAACGCTTCCGCGATTGGCGCGATACCGGCAAGGTTGTCCAGGCTGGTGACGGAAGCGGGGAGCGACACGGGGTTTGGCTGCGGGATTGCAGCGGCTGGAAGCAATTCTGCGGTGGGCGGTGTGACCGCCGGCAGCTTGCCATCACTGCCTTCAGAGGAGCGACCGGCGGCCTCGGCGGAGGCACCGCTTATGTGATCTTGCTGGCTGACGACGATTGCCTCTGTCGCTTCTGCGACATCCGCTGAAGCAGGCGAGGCGCTTTCTGGCTCAACCGGGACGCCCGTCCGCGCGCGCCGCCTGTGCACCTTCGAATTTACGGGTCTTCCTGACGCATCGTCGTTCGCGGTGGCCGCAATCGGCTCGTATTGATCCGCGGACGCACGTCCGCGCGAAGCAGGAGTGAGCAGCCGTGACACCGACTCGGGAATCTCCGCTTCCGAGCGCGGCGAGTCCAACCAGCCAGTCGGCAAACCAAGTCGCTCCGTGAAACGGTTCGCCTCGACATCGTCCATGCGCTTCTTGCCATATAGCCGATGTGCCATGTTTGACTTGGTCATGGACAGAACTACACCAAGTCGCGCTTTGGATCCGTTGCGACCCGTAAGGATGTGGAGGTTCTGCCGTCGAATGTTTTCGACCGTAGCGCTGTCGCCTAGCGCCAGCGGGTGCTGCCGGGTCGCTTCCGAAGAGGCTCTGGACTTCGAAGATGAAGCTTTTCCTGGCGCATGGGCGCCAGTCGGTCTGGCCATCTGGCTTCGACTCTTTTTGACGGCCCCCGCCGACTGGCCCATTGCTTTCTTTGGCATTTCCGTTTCCTCGGACAGGTTATCTTCCCGCATGGCTTGTTGGCCGCCGTTCGGGGCGGAAGCCGGTACGGGCGTTTCAGACGCAACCTCGGGCTCGTCGTCTGGTTTGACAAAGTCGAGCGGTGACTTCAGGCGGGCGATGGTTTCGGGCGCGAGCGCAGGATGGGGCTGGTCAAAGAAACCGTGCGGAAGCCCAAGCGTGGTTTCCATATGAAAAGCGGTCTCGGGCGTGAATCTTTCGCCCTTCATCAGTTCGGCTACTCGCGTCATGTTTGATTCGAGTCCTAGCGCGATATTCTCTGCGCCCACTGCATCGACAAGAAACTGAAACGATCGTGTTTTGAAAATCGACGCAGTCTGAGCGGAGTCTCGAGGAGGTGCCTTCACGTACGATTGTCCCTGCCGGTTGGACGGCGACTTCTTCACGTGACGAGGTTGGCGTTGGCCGCTGTCCCGAGGTCCCGCATATCGTCCGCGGGGTTGACTCATAAAATAGGGCTCCGTGCGATCATTGATGTTCTGGCTCGTGAATTATAGACGAGGGTAAATTTCGAACATCCGAAGCGTTAGCCTGTCCATCCAGCGAGAAATACCCCCACGCGGCGCACGAATGATGAAGAGCCCGAATCTATCATTGGCCGCGGCTTGTCATGCGACGCCAATATTGTGTTCGCGGATGTGACTGATGCCGGCTAACCCTCCGTTTCTGCTCGACGCACGCCAGCATATTTTCGTGCGAAACACCTCGAGCACCGGTCGGCGGGAATGGTCTTTGCGGCGGGCTAGGCTGCATCATTTTCGCGCCGGTCCTTTGCGACCGGTACCTGCAGATCGTCCCAATCGAGGAGACAGTTATGGCGAGCGAAACGCTTCTGGTACTTCCGGGTAATGGAGGCGAGACCGAACGGGCTGCGGTGGGGCAGTGCCGAGGGTCGCGCGGCAGTTAATCTTTTTGTCGATGTGGCGGAAAGGTTGTTCGAATTGAACCGCACGGCAGTAAAGACTTCAATTGACGAACAATTTGCGGTCACATCGAAGGCGCTTGAAGAAAGGTCGCCGCTGGGCGCGTGGCGGCTGCAGGCGAGCTATGTCCTTGCCGGGTCGGCGAAAGCGGCTGCCTACTGGCGCCATGCGAGCGAAATCCTGCTGGACTCGTTTGCGGATGTCGTGAATGACGCCGAGCAACGCGTGAACCGGGGCTTCCTCGTGATGACAGGTGTGCTCGAAGATGCGACCGTTGGGTTCGGGTCCTCGATTCTCATGGGAGACCAGGGGCCCGCCACACACAGCATGCAGGAAACGGCGCAGATTATCTCCCAACCGGAGGACGAAACTCCTGCGCGGCGGCGCGGTAGGGCAGATGGATAGGGCGCGTCAAAGTAGTGCGGGTCCGACGCGAAGCAGTACGCGCGGCCACCCTCGCTTGGCCGGGGAAGTCGGATCAGACAAAAGAGCGGCGCGGGCGCACGCCGCAGCCGGCGTGCGCGAATCATTTGTGCCTTTACGTGTGCATCGGTACGTCGCGTCGAGAGCCGAACGCATCGGCCGCTCTAACGGAAACCTGGATGATGAACCTGAAACCTGCCGAGCAGAAACCATCATGATCGGCGGTGCGACTGCCTTCAACACCGCGAATAAGTCCTTTAGCCCTGCCGACAAGAAGCGCCAGAACAATCGCCAGTTGGAGGGTAATGGTCGCAAGATTGGTTGGCAGGCCCGTTCATGAAAGGAACGTGGCAACCAGCGCCTCCGTTCCATGCCCTTCCTGGAGCGGTTGTTCCGATGCGCGAAAAGTCACCACCATATAGATGACGTAGACGCCAACCAGTGCGAGGCTAAACAACGCCCGGACGTACAAAATTGGTGTAGCACAAACATGGCGGCGCTTCTCGGCCGCGGTGATGGCGGACACCATCATCACGAACGACAGCTCCATCACCGGCAGATACACTTTCCAGTGGGATTCAGGTTGGCGGAGACCCGCGTTAGCTTCACCGAACTCACATTTTCGGACCGTCATCGGCCCTTGGGAATTGCCGAAGCGGTCGTTCAGCATAGCGGCTGCATGTCGGTTGCGTCGGCAAACTCTGTCTGCCCCTTACCCCGCGTTTTCGCCCGGTACATTGCGCTATCTGCGGCACGCATCAAGGTTTGGGCGTTGAGAGAGCTGCCTCCGGTGCCTTCCGTCAGCAGCATGCACACTCCAATGCTGGCCGAAACGGCAGTCGGATGTCCGCCAGCGGTTCGCACGTTGCTCAGGATGATGTGAATACTATCGGCAATTCTGAGCGCGCCTTCCTGGTCGTATACTTGGTGTGCAAGGACTACGAATTCATCTCCGCCCAATCGTGCGAGCGTGTCACCGCGGCGCATCCGGCTTACCAGGGCCATGGCAAAACTCCGCAGCAATTCGTCACCTACCGCATGTCCGTGTGCGTCGTTCACTTCTTTGAAACCGTCCAGATCTATCAGGAACAAGGCACTCTGACCGACTGCGGTACCTCGACCGGTCAGCGTTCGCCCAATCACCTGCTCAAGTCGGAGGCGATTGCTTAGCCCCGTCAGGGGGTCAGTTGCAGCCCGCTTTTCGAGTCGATACACCAGCACCGCCAGGTAGAGGGATATTGCTGCAACGCTAAACGTCAAACCAAGTCCGGCCTCGATGTTTGTCCGCCACCACGGTTGCCAATACATCAGGCTTACGAATCCAGCGAGCGCCACCGCACATGACAGCGCCAGCATTCGTCGGCCGTAACGGCAGCCGGCACCCACCAGGAACCAAAAAACGACCCAGAGCAGCGGAAGCGCGGCCCTGCCGCCAATTGCCAGAGCTGTCGTCACCGTTGCCTGGTCGACAACCGTGGTGAGAGTTAACCTGAGGTGTGAGCGCGCTGGTCCGACCTTCGTGACGACGTACGTCACGATACCGAACACCACGTAAATCGCGACCGTCACCATCGTTGAGTAGGCGACTGTCGAATGACAAATCAAGGTGAAAGCCAGGTACGCGAGCAGAACCACAGTTCCAAAAACCATGCGCAATATCGCTTGTTCCTTCTCGGGGTTCTTCGGAAACACACGCAACATCGCTTGCTCGCGCCACGAATGAAGATCCGCCTCGGCCATCCCAACCACCCCGCTAGAGTCCAATAACTGCCGTCTCGGCAAAACTTCGTAGTTGTTCACTTGGGATCTCCACGACTGAGACCCGCCGTTGGAATCCATCTTAAGATAATTTATGCAATCGCCGTGAATGTTCTACATACAAATATTTGTGGCTGTAGGAGTGTGCTGACAAGAAAAGATCCACCAAACGTTTGCTTGTCATTGAATTGGACCTTTCCAGCTCACCTCAATCGTTTGCGGAAGAAGGTGATGCCGCTACCTTCGAGAGGTGAATGCACGACAAGTTGCGTGGAAGTTGTGCATTGCCGTTTGACAGGCGGCCTCTCCTTCCCGTCAGTCTTACGGTGAGCCTGCGTGCGAAGTGTCGGGGTGTTGCGAGCATCTCGCCGCAGTCGCAGTCCCTCAATGTCTCCCGCTTAAGTGCAACTAACGGTCAAAGCCATCGATCACCATGCCGAGGCTTCGCCCAAAAGCCAGCTGCCAAAAGGTGGGCAATCCGGACTGTCGTCGCGCCAGGATGCACTTGATTACCACCCGTTAGGAAGCTCTATCAAGGCGCCTGCACTTGCGAGTCGCGAACAGGTCGTTCGGCAAACTGCGGACGAATTCCACGCACTGTCGGACTCGATTCTGGAATGCAGGCTTAAGGATGCGTCCCCGGCGAAAAACCGGTGTCTCAGCGGCGCGAGAAATCTGCCAGTGTCAATTCAAGTCGTGCAACGGGATGGGCGAGCAGTTTCCGTTCGGCGATCGCGCGGATGCGGCCGTAGCCATCGCGAAATGTTTCGAGGATGCGCTCGTCGCCTGCGCGGGGCTCGAGCCAGAAATACGCTTCCAGCGCCGTGATCGTGATCATGCATTCGACCGGGCGGTTCTGGAAGACCAGAGAAAATGCCACGCCGAGGCGATTGGCGAGCACCTGCGCTTCAAGTTCGACGGTTTCCATAGACGGCAAGGAGGGCGCTTTGGATCAGGTCACGATGATCATCATGGCCGGCGACTTGTCCAGGCGCGGTCCGGCGAACTCAAGGAAGAGGACAAAGCTGTCACGATAGGCGGCTATGGTATGCGCACTAAGCGCCCGCTGCTGCGTGAGATATTCGGTGAACCACGCTTGCACGAGCGCTGCAAACGAAGGCGGTGCCTTGGATCGCCTATTCATTGCCGTCTCCTGCGATATCAGCGAAACGCTCGAACCTGGCGCCGGCCACGGCCATCAGTTCTGGAACTGCCGTCGGATACCAGTACGTGTAAAAGATCTCCGCATGACCCATATAGGTCGATAGCGCCAGCATCATCTGGTCGACCTCGGTGCCCTCAGCATGCCAGAGCATCATGCGACGCACTGCAAAGGTATGCCTCAGATCATGAAGCCGTGGCGCTGCGTGGGCGCCACGATTCACCAGCCGAGGCTGTCACGCAGCGTGTTGAAGACACGTTGAGCCTGTCGCTCCCCAAGGGGCTGCCCAACCGTTGACCACGACTGCTCACCAGGAACGGGATGTCGGGGTTCGTGGCAACGTGTCGTTCGCGTTGCCGCCGATAACGCGCTAACGCGGCAACAGTGCTCGCATGGATGGGCAACTGTCGCGACTTTGCAAATTTAGTCTGCCGCACAATCAGCATCCCGCGTTTGAGATCGACATCGGCATCGCGTAAGTGGATATCGGATGCGATGCACTGACCGCTTACCACCGCGGACGATACCTCCCACGCCAACCCGATAGGGCCTCATCATGGAATCCTTCACAAAACTTCTTCATTTCGTCACCGGCGTCGTCGTTGCCGTCTCGCTGATCGAAGCGGTCGTGCTGAGCCGCAGGAAGAGTGCGTCCTCTGGCTGCCGGATGGCGGAGGCGAAACGACGGAAGAACTGCGCCGCAAGAGCAAACAACCCGGCGCCACGGGCGCCATCAACGGCTAGTGCGTCAGTGGAAGAGGGCAACGCTGGGGAACAGTCCTTTGGTGGCCAGGGCCGCCGGTTTCCTCAGACAGCACTCGCGGAACGGTGAATTGAACGACGTGCAGGAGCAGTCCGAGTGCGCCCGCACGACTACGGATTACGCGGCGCTGGGGATGAGCGCGTCCACCGTGATCCATTGGCTGCCTTGCGTGCCGGCCTCCTTCTGCAACCGTGCGGCGTCGCGAACATGACACTCCACCGGGAAACACGGGGCCGCATGCGCCGAATAGCGCTCCGAAATGGACTGTCGCCCTCGGTCGGCGCGCCGAGCCGAGCCTACCTTGACCATGCCTTGCAACGATACAATTGCGCACACATGGTCATTTGCCGCCTGATTGGCTTCGCGACAACGCCCCGTCCCTCACGCTGCGCGTTGCAGCGCTGCCCTTGGCGCGCGGTCAGGATTAAGTCTCGTGGCGATTTTGACCAGTTCGGCGAGCGAGCGGACGTTCATTTTTCGCATGACCTGCGCGCGGTGCACCTTCACCGTGATCTCCGCGATGCCCAATTCGCCCGCTATCTGCTTATTCAGAAGGCCGGTCACCACCAACGTCATGACCTCGCGCTCGCGTCGACTTAGTGAAAGGTAGCGATCTTGGATCGCCTGCAACTCCGCCGCCTCCCTCATCGCCGCACGGCTTAACTCGATGGCGTGCCGGATGGCATCGAGCAGGACCTGGTCGTCAAAGGGCTTGGTGAGAAATTCAACTGCTCCAGCTTTCATGGCCCGCACCGTCGTCGATACGTCGTTGTAGCCGGTGATGAAGATGATTGGCATGTCGGTACGCTCGGATGCAATACGATTCTGCAAGTCGAGGCCGCTGAGATCGGGAAGACCGACGTCCAGCACGAGGCAGTTCGGCACCTTGGCGGCCGGATGTCCGAGAAAGTCCTGCGCGCAAGCAAACGTCTCTGCCTTAAGACCGGCGAAGCGAACCATTGCTTCGAGCGACTCACGCAATGAGACGTCGTCGTCGACGACGAAGACGACCGGCGTCGCTTGCTCCGGCGGCAACTCGAATTCACGTTCAACTGCACGGATTGGGGCCATTGGCAACTCCGCAGTAGGCACCCTCGGCGCACAATTTTTGCCATTTATTTATGGCACCAGAACCTAAATCACGAAACCACCGAAATGCGCTTTTTGCGTCACACTCCCGCAAAGGCCGCTTCATTATCCGCACGAATTCCATCCTTGTGATGTCTGCCCGGGTCCGCAATGACAATGCCGATGGGGTACGGCAGGTCGAGGCAGGCAGTTACGCATGGTAGGCTTGGCAAGCAATACAATCCAAGTATTGTCATGGATACATTTAGGCTTGCGTCAGCTGTGCCTATTCCGCGACACGGTTCGTATTCAGCACTGCACCTGTGCGAGGCCTCGTGCAAGCGACCAGCTCGCGACCACGCAGAGACTCGCGCGTTATTGGCCGACCGAGTACGACTGGCGCAAGGTCTAGATGGCGTTACTTGCGCCGCCAGCACTGCTCGGCAGGGCCATCATCGACGCCGGCAGTCGGTTGCTGACGTCACCTGTGCTTTGCGCTGCGGCAATGCACTCGTCGAAGAGACTGCTCCATGTCTCGAAGTTCGCGGCGATGCGCTCCGGATCGCCGCGCTGTGATCCTCAATTCCGAGACTCAGGTTTCCTGGCAAACAGCCTCGAGCCCGCGACGGGCGGTAGTCTTCATTTCATTCCCTCAGCCAAGAAAAACGACTAGTCATCTACTGCCGTAGACAGGCACATCACCTGACCTTCGCCGCTCTAGCCTCTCTTCAAAAAGCAAGTTGCCGTCGCCGTCGCCAGAAGTTTCCCCTCGCGGGATTTCAACGTGCCTTCCGAGGTTGCGAGGTTCCGCGAGACGTGGACAATCCGGCCTTCCGCCATGACGTCCTGATCGCGCGGCACTGGTCGCAGCATTTTCACTTGCAGGTCTATCGTGCCGTAACCAACGCCGGCCTCCAACGCCGATTGCACGGCGCAACCCGTCACGGAGTCGAGCACGGTTGCCGCGAAGCCGCCGTGCACGCCACCCATTGGATTCAGATGCTGGACACCAGCGCGCGCCGTCATCTTCACATACCCCATGTCGACCTCTGCAAACGACATCGGAATCGTCTTGGCCATCGAAGACTGCGGCAAGCGGCCGGACGCGGCGGCGCGCAGCAATTCAAGACCGCTCATTTCCAGCGGATTCATCCTTTCCTCTCATGTCCTATTCAAACGAGCACCGATCCGACAATGACTTGCTGCTTAGGTGCGCGGCGGGCAGCAGTCTTTTGAGATCTTGCGAACACTCGAGACTAAAGAAGGACGTAGACCTTACGCACCGTTTCCTGGATGTCCCAGATGCCGACGGTGTTGGGTGAGAGGAACACGGTGTCACCGGTTTCGATCGCGATCGGATGGCCGTCGTCCGGTGTAAAAGTGGCGCGCCCGGCCAGGATGTGCATCACCTCGCCCTCGGTAATCTGTCGGCGGAAGCGTCCAGGCGTGCACTCCCAGACACCCGTGTCGATCGCCTCCCTTCCGGGAATGACCTTCTTGATGCCTCGAAGCTCGCAGGGGGGATCGCTCAACGGAATGCCGACGGAGCCCCAGGATTCGAGTTCCGGCGTGTTCGTTGTCTTCTTGATGTGTTGGATGGTCATGTAGCCTTAGCAAACAGTTGAACAAGGGGATTTGGTGCCTTCATCCTGCCGCGTGTTGCCCACCGGCACGGCTTCTGTGGAGTCCCTCAATCGTCAGGAGGACCAGTGTGGAAACGCATTCGAAGGTCACAATCGCAATACGCATGACGTCGCGTTTCATGTTGGTGAGAGTAGTGAAAAGATGCTATGCGCAAACACCACTACAATCAAATAATTGTCATGGATACATTTCCGAGTGCCCAACTCGACCTCGTTACATGACCCGTCAGCGGAAGGCAGCCATCTTCGTCCGGCAGATGTTGCAGTCGCGGTCACGTCCACCTGCTGGTGAACACCGCGGCGCTCCAGAGTGACGTACCTATTTGCGTGGGCGACCCAAGATTTGAACGACCGAAAAACTTCAACAGCGGACCTTAATGCTCGGAGTGCTTGGGACTGCTTGCCAAGCTTCCATGCCCGACCGCGGCGACGTTGTGATTGCGGGGGCGAATGAGCTCATGCACCCACCCTTCACATAAGATCACCGAACGGGCCCAGTGGATCAGCAGCACCCGCAGAAATCGCCACGCTTGCTGCTGCCGAGCAGGTTTTGCTTTCCGCCGCTGGAGTGCTGCCGTGGGACGAGGCGGAGCTACGCAGCGAGTTGCCGTCCGTTGCGAACGTGCTTGGCATCACCAATCGTTGCACGAGCGCGCGAGCCTTTCTACGAACGGTCGCTGCAGTCATCGGTGGATGTCGCGCGTATACGTTTGGATAATGGTTTTCCGTGGGGCTGAGCGTCTAGACTTCACGGGCCGCCCAAAAGGGGCAACCCTACAACGAGGTGTATCAATTCCTAACTGCGTCGCTGTATTAATTTACAACTGCGCGCGACAGGGACGCCTCCCTGCCGCGTCGGGACCGAGAGGCCGTAGGAACGACGGGCCCTTGCTTTCTCGAGCTCTCTGGTCGACGAACTGCTTACACGCTCGGTTGCCGCGAATATAGACGACTACGTTTGAGCAACGTTCGAGGCATTGCTATGGAGTGCGAACCAGGGTTTTCAGCAATCCAGCAGGCCGCGCTGATGAACGTACCTTCCCAAAGGAAAACTGACGATGACTAATCCAACGAACGAAGCATTGATCGAGGACACCCCCTTCTTTCCAGTAACAACCGGCAATTCAAAGGAGGCAATGATGCCCACAGCCAAAGCCCAACCAGGCAAGACACTGCTCGACCCCAGTAACCACACGCTGATCATGATTGATCACCAGTCGCAGATGTCGTTCGCCACCAGATCGATCGACGCCGTCTCGCTGCGCAACAACGCAGCGCTCGTGTCGAAGGCGGCGAAGGAGTTCAACGTTTCGGTGATTCTCACGACGGTCGCCGAGAAGACCTTCTCGGGCCCGATGTTCGAGGAGATCCGCTCGGTGTTCCCCGAAGCGGACGTGGTTGACCGCACCACCATGAACACATGGGAAGACGCGCGCATTGCCGAGCGCGTCAACGCCAACGGGAAGAGCAAGATCGTCCTCGCCGGACTGTGGACATCGGTTTGCATCGTCGGACCGGCGCTCTCGGCACTCGAACAGGGGTTCGAAGTGTATGTGATCGCCGATGCCTGCGGCGACGTCTCCGACGAAGCGCACGATTGCGCCATGGAGCGGATGATCCAGCTGGGCGCGCGCCCGATGACGTCGCTGCAATACCTGCTCGAACTGCAGCGCGACTGGGCGCGCAGCGAAACATATAACCAGACGGTGGCGACGTCGATCCAGCACGGTGGCGGTTACGGTCTCGGCCTGATCTATGCGAAGACCATGTTCGGCGGCAGCGAGGGTCACTGACCTCACGTAAAAGTGGCAAGGCTCGCGCGTTCGCGCGCCAGCCGCTGTTTTCATAATCGACGATGCGAGCAAGGTGAGTTGATGAGAGTGTATCTGTTGTCACTGGGGGCCGGCATATTGGTTGGTGTCATCTACAGCCTGATGCATTTGCGTTCGCCAGCGCCGCCGCTCGTCGCGCTCGTCGGCCTGCTCGGTATCCTGGGCGGCGAGCAGATCATTCCCGTAAGCAAGCATCTTCTTTTCTGCTCGCGGCTTCCGACGGCTCTGAACGAGTCACGCGGAGCAGCGCACGTGCCCGGCATGCTGCCGAGCCGGCATACCGTCGAACAGGCCAGCCGCGAAAAAGCCAATAGCAAGGAAATACGCTCATGACAGCATCTGCAACAGCCCCTGACCTCATCCTGCACAACGGCCGCTTCACGACGCTGAACCGGGCGAACCCGACCGCGAGCGCGGTCGCCATCAAGGACGGGGAAATCATTGCCGTTGGGGACAATGCCGACGTCATATCGTTGACCGGTTCGGCGACGAAAGTGATTGACCTAAAGGGACGTTCCGTTCTTCCAGGGCTCATCGACAACCATACACACGTCGTGCGTGGCGGCTTGAACTTCAACATGGAACTGCGGTGGGACGGCGTGCGCTCGCTTGCCGATGCGATGAACATGCTGAAGCGCCAGGTTGCCGTTACGCCGCCACCACAATGGGTCCGCGTGGTCGGTGGCTTCACCGAGCAGCAGTTTGTCGAGAAGCGGCTTCCCACGATCGCGGAACTGAATGCCGTTGCACCGGATACGCCGGTGTTCATCCTGCATCTTTACGACCGGGCGTTACTGAACGGCGCGGCGCTGCGCGTGATCGGCTATACGAAAGACACGCCCGAGCCGCCCGGCGGACAGATCATGCGCGACGGCGACGGCAACCCGACGGGACTGCTTCTCGCGAAACCGAATGCGTCGATCCTGTACGCGACGCTGGCGAAGGGGCCGAAGCTGCCGTTCGACTATCAGCTCAATTCGACGCGCCATTTCATGCGCGAGCTGAACCGGCTCGGCGTGACGAGTGTCATCGACGCAGGCGGCGGCTTCCAGAACTACCCGGAGGACTACGAGGTCATCCAGAAGCTGGCCGACGACGGACAGATGACGGTGCGTCTCGCGTACAACCTCTTCACGCAGAAGCCGAAGGTAGAGAAGCAGGACTTCCTGAATTGGACGAAGACATCGAAGTACAAGCAGGGCGACGACTACTTCCGCCACAACGGCGCAGGCGAGATGCTGGTGTACTCCGCTGCGGACTTCGAGGACTTTCTCGAGCCGCGCCCGAACATGCCGCCGCAGATGGAAAATGAACTGGAAGAGGTCGTGCGCGTGCTCGCCGAAAACCGCTGGCCATGGCGCATGCACGCAACCTATGACGAGACCATCAGCCGCGCACTGGATGTCTTCGAGAAGGTCAACCGCGACATTCCGCTTGACGGCATCCACTGGTTCTTCGATCACGCCGAGACGATCTCCGAGCGTTCGATGGACCGTATCGCGGCGCTCGGCGGAGGCGTAGCGGTTCAACACAGAATGGCCTATCAGGGGGAGTATTTCGTCGAACGTTACGGCGCGGCGGCAGCCGAGGCGACGCCGCCTATCGCGCGCATGCTCGAGAAGGGCGTGCGAACGTCGGCGGGCACGGACGCGACGCGTGTCGCATCGTACAACCCTTGGGTGTCGCTTGCGTGGCTCGTGACGGGCAAGACGGTCGGCGGCCTGCGCCTCTATCCGCAGCGCAATCGCCTTGACCGCGATACGGCGCTGCGGATGTGGACCGAGAAGGGCACATGGTTTTCCAACGAAGAAGGCAAGAAAGGCCAGATCGCGGTGGGTCAGCTCGCGGACCTGATCGTTCCCGACCGCGACTTCTTCACCTGCCCCGAGGACGAGATCGCGGGTATGGTCTCGCATCTGACGATTGTCGGCGGCCGCATCGTGTTCGGCGCCGAAGCGTTCGCTCATCTCGACGACAGCGCGCCGCCTCCGGCGATGCCCGACTGGTCGCCCGTGCGTCGCTTCGGGGGCTTCGCTGCATGGAAGGATTCGAAGGGCGAGGGCGAGGCTTCGTTGCAGCAGATGGCGGCGACGTCGTGCGGCTGCTCGAATGGTTGCGCCGTGCATGGACACGACCATGCGCGCGCCTGGTCCAACTACGCGCCGGCGTCAGACCTGCGCTCGTTCTGGGGCGCGCTCGGCTGCGCCTGCTGGGCGGTCTGACATGAGCACGCGCGCACAAGAGAATCCGCACTGGATCGCCGCGATGCTCGCGCAGCGCCGGCTGTTGCTGGCGGTGGTGCGCGCGGCGCTCGTGTCCGCGTATGTGATTGGAGGCGTTGCCAAGCTCGCGAACTTTCATGTCGCTGTGCTTTAGCAGGAGCATTTCGGGCTGCATCCGGGATGGCTGTGGGCGGCGCTCGCAATCGTCGTGGAGCTCGGCGGCTCGGCCTGCGTGATCGCGAACCGCTTCGTGTGGCTGGGCGCGGGTGCCCTGGCCGCATTGACGGCTGTTGCGATGTTCGTCGCGAATGACTTCCGGGACTTAGCGGGCGACGCGCACTTTTTCGCGTTGAACGCCTTCTTCGAGCATCTCGGATTCATCGCTGCGCTCGTCATGGCGACATGCCTTGTCGGCATCAAACATTCCTCCGTCCATGCCGGAGTTCCGTAAAAACTCAAAGGATTTTCAACATCATGCGTAACCTCCGTTCCGTGGTAGCGACAGCGCTTGCCGTCATCTGTCTCGCTGCATCGCCAGTCGCGCCGGCCACACCGCCAAAACTTCCACGGCCAACTGCGGAACCCCAGCTCGCTGTGGGGCCGCAATACGACACCACACATGTCTATGTTGCTCCGGAAGACTTCGATAAGTTCACCGATAGCCTTGTTGCAACCTTCGGCGGCCACAAGTCACAGCAGGGCGTTTTTCAGGTGACGCCCACATCGAGCCAGACGATGTCGCAACTCGTCTTCACACCTGTCGGGACGTTGTCGGTGTTCGGCTACAAGACGCCTGTGCCGCATCCGTTCGGTAGCGAGCGCACCGGATATCTTGTGACCAATATCGACGCCGCCGTCAAATCGGCCAAGAGGCACCACGCTGACGTCATTGTGGCGACGTTCCCCGATCCGATCGGCCGCGACGCGATCATCACCTGGCCTGGCGGCGTCAGCATGCAGTTGTACTGGCACAACCAGGCGCCGACCTATGATCCGCTTCAGACAGTGCCGGAGAACCGGGTTTACGTGTCGCCGGAGCGCGCCAATTTACTGATTCGCAACTTCGTGGCTTTTTCGCATGGCACAGTTGTTTCAGATGATCACAACGCGCCTGGCGTCGAAATTGGCCGGGCGGGCGATACGTACCGGCGTGTGCGGATCGAGTCGGGTTTCGGCAAGGTGACCGTGCTAGCGACGGACGGCCACTTGCCCTATCCGTTCGGCCGCGAGATGGCGGGATATGAAGTGACGAATCTCAGCGACACGCTGCAAAAGGCGAAGGCGGCAGGGGTGACGGTGCTGATCCCGCCGTTCACTTCCGATAAGCGTGAAGCCGCAGTCGTGCAGTTCCCCGGTGGTTACATCGCCGAGATACATGCAGCGGCGCAGTAAGCGCGGCGTGCTGCGTGCGGCTGCTTGCCGGCCCCCACGCGCATGCCTGACGAGCGCGCCCATGCAGTCCGCTTTGATGAACATCCCTGGGACGGGAGACGATCGATGAAATCTGAAGACAGCGTGCTCGCCGCCATCGCAGGCTATGTGGATACGCTCAGCTTTGTCGCGCTTTTCGGGCTGTTCACCGCACACGTCACGGGCAACTTCGTGCTGATCGGCGCCGAGGCGGCAGGCTTCGGCCAGGGCGTGTTCATGAAGCTGATGGCATTCCCCTCATTCGTTGCGGGCGTAGTCGTCAGCAGCGTGCTCGTGAAGAGCGTCGAACCCGCGACGCCCAACCGCGCGGCGTGTCTTCTCTATGCACTCCAGGCGGCGCTCATGCTGGCCTTTTGCATCGCGGGTGTCGGCGTCTCGCCCGTCGTGCATGCGGACAGCATGCCCGTCATTGTCTGCGGGATGGTCGGCGCGGCAGCAATGGGCGTGCAGAATGCGCACGGCCGGCTTGTCGCGCGTCCCGGTTGTGCCCAACACCGTGATGACGGGCAGCGTGACGCAGGCCGTGCTCGATGCGATCGACATTCTGTCGCCGCAGGTGTCAGCCGACGCACGAGCGGGGGCGCGAATGCGTCTCGGCAAGATGCTGCCGACCATTCTCGTATTCGCTGCGGGAGCCATCGCAGGCGCGCTCGCATATCGGCATGTCGGGTTCTGGGCACTATTGCTGCCGTTCGTCGCGCTCATTTGGCTCGCGTTCCACGCACGCGGCGGACAGATGGATATGGCGGCTCCCAAAGCCGCTTCCACGACTGCGACGGACGCGGCAACGCAGCGTACGCTTGCCTCGGCGCAGGAGCAGTTGCGCGCGGAGATCGGCTCATCGACGCTGCCATCGATCGATGGCACGGCGCAGGTCCAGCGCGCCCGCTCACCGGTCGCGCCCCAGCTCGGTCTGCCCGAGCAGGTGCAATACAACTTCTTTGCCGGGCAGCTGCAGGCGCATTACACGTTCGACCTGTTCGGCCAAACGCGCTATGCGAATTCCGCGAGCGCGGCCCGTGTGGATGTGCACGCGTTCGAGCTGGAAGCGTCGCGCCGTGCGCTCGCCGCGAACATCGTGGCGGCCACGATCAATGTGGCGGCCCTCGACCGGGAGATCGCGCTCACCGAGCGGCTAGTCGCCGTGTCGAACGATGCGGCGAACGAAGACCGCAGCGCGACGCGCTCGGCGCGGTCGCGCGAGCCCAGGCGTTCGAGTCGAAACAGGACGCGGCTTCCATCGCGGCGACGTTGCCCGCGCTGCGTCAGCAACGCGCGACTGCGGTTCATGCACTCGCGGTGCTGATCGGCCGGACACCGGACAATGCGCCGAGCGTGCCGGATCTGGACAGCCTGTCGCTGCCCGAGCACGTGCCCGTCGCCGTGCCTTCTGACCTGTTGCGCTCGCGCCCGGATATCCAGGCAGCGGACGCCGCCGTCAAGGCCGCAGCCGCCGACGTGGGCGAGGCAACGGCGCAACTCTTCCCGAGCCTGTCGCCGACGGGCGCGATGGGTCGCGGCGGCTTCAGCTGGCCGGCAGTGGTTTCGGGTGCGGGCGGGCTGTGGGCCATCGGGGCCAGCCTCTCGCAGCCCATCTTCCGTGGCGGCGCGCTGTTCGCGCAGCGCCGCGCGTCGATCGACGCGTACGACGCCGCCGTGCTGCACTACGAGGCCAGACAATACTGCTGGACAGACTGCGCCCCTGCGACTGCCTGTCAGTAGGTCTGTTCTGCAATAATCCGGGCCACGGTCTCCAGCGATCGTCGCAGCGTGGGCAGATCGACGGACCCAATCGCCAGTCGAATCGCATGAGGCACCTGAGTCGATGTGGCGAACGGCAGGGCAGTCGACACCGAAATGCGTTCGCGCATCAACGCCATCGCAATCGCGTCGGCGCGAACTTCCTGTGTCAGAGGAATCCAGATGAAGTACGAGGCGGGATGGCTGATCGTCGTGAGCTTGCCGAGAGCTTCGGTGGCGAGACTTTGCCGCATCGTGGCGTCCCGCCGCTTCTCGTCTTCGAGCCGTGCCACCGTGCCGTCGTCTATCCAGTTGCAGGCGATCGCCGTCATGGTTGCCGGGGTATTCCACGTCGTTGTCCGGATCGCCCGTTCAAACTTTGGAATCCATTCGCGTGGTGCGCAGACGAAACCGACGCGCAGACCCGTCGCGACACTCTTCGACAAGCTTGAGACATAGACCGTCGTTTCCGGAGCAATCGATGCTAACGGCGGCGGAGCGTCTTCAGCGAGGTACGCGTAGGCCGCGTCCTCGATAAGGATCAGTCCATGCTGTCGGGCGATCCTGACAAGCTCGCGGCGACGGCTAGCGCTCATGACCCAGCCAAGCGGGTTGTGCAGCGTAGGCATCGCGTAGACGGCGCGTACGCGTCGTCGTTTGCACAGGGCCGTCAATGCGTCCAGATCGGGACCACGCCCAGCGGCTGGAATCGGCGCGAGTTCCAGTCGACTGGCCTCGGCGGCGAGCTTGAATCCCGGGTAAGTTAGCGCGTCCACGGCAACCAGGTCGCCGGGTTCGAGTAGCGCCATGGCAGACGTCGTCAGTCCGTGCTGTGCCCCGCTCACGAGCAACGTGGTTCCGGCCGTTGCTGCCAGACCCCGGCTGGCCAGGTGGCGTGCCGCCGTCGCGCGCTCGTGCTCGCGCCCACCGTGCGGCTGATATCGAAGCAGCGACTCCAGGTCGCCGGCCGCCGCGAGCTGGCGCAGCGCTGCCCGGAGGAGGTCTGTCTGACCCGGCGCAGAGGGGTAGTTGAAGCTCAGGTCGATTGTTACGGAGCTCCATGCGTGCAAGTCAACGCCTTCACCACGAGGGAGAGGCTCCTTGACGAAGGTGCCACGGCCGGTTTCGCCGCTCACCAGACCCATCGTCTGTAGCTCCGCATAGACACGCGTCGCCGTGACGAGTGCCAGGCCCTCACGAGCAGCCAGCTCGCGGTGCGTAGGCAGACGCGTCCCGGGACGCAGGCGACCGTCGCGGATGTCAGCCGCCAGGCGGTCAACCACTTGCTTGTAGCGGGCCTCAGGCATGGCTCAATGTATCCATGACAATGATTTGATTGTATCGATTATCGACCCTACCATGGTGCCAAACAACGTCTCTACGCGAGGACGCCATGCACATCGCCATTCTGACTTTCGAAGGCTTCAACGAACTCGACTCGCTGATCGCGCTGAACATCCTCAACCGGGTCAAGAAGCCGGGCTGGCGGGTTGCGATCGCCAGCCCGACTGCGAAAGTGCGGTCGATGAATGGCGTGGTGCTGGAGGCGCAAGCGACGCTAAAGGACGTATGCGAGGCCGACGCGGTGCTGGTCGGCAGCGGAATACAGACACACGCGGTTGCCGCGGACGCCGCGCTGATGTCGCAGTTGCGGCTCGATCCGGCGCGCCAGCTTGTGGGCGCGCAATGCTCGGGCACGCTGATACTCGCGAAGCTGGGCCTGCTGGATGGCGTTCCGGCCTGTACGGACCTGACCACCAAACCGTGGGTCGAAGAGGCGGGCGTGGCGGTGGTCAATAGGCCGTTTGCGGCGAAGGGAAACGTCGCGACGGCAGGCGGGTGCCTGTCGTCGCAGTATCTGGCAGCGTGGGTGATCGCGCGTCTGGCGGGCGTCGAGGCTGCGCGCGCCGCGATGCAGCATGTCTCCCCAGTGGGGGAGAACGAGACCTACGTGACGCGCGCGATGGCCAATATCGCGCCATTCGTCTGACACAAAAGAGCGGCGCCTCGCGTACGTCCCTCAAGACTGGCATTCCTTGAGTTGAATCCGTGACTCATCCCAAACAAACCAGCCAAAACCGACAGGCTCGATCCGCCGTGGTGGAACTTGCCCTCGCGCATGGCGCTCATCGCGGGCCTAGTCGTCAGCGTAACGCTGGTTGCGCGCTATGTCGGGTCCAAAACGAGCGGTGTGATTGCGTCGTTCCCATTCATGGCGATCATGCTTGCGATCTTCTCTCACCGCATGATCGACCATAGTGCAGCACAGCAGGTGTTGCGCGGCATGTGGCGGCACTTCAGGGGTTTGCGACGTTTTTCTATGCCGACTCCAGGCGATGGAGATCTTGTTGGCGGCGATAGCTACTCAGCAGATCGGGAGAGGCATAGATTCTCTCGGTGCGGCCTGTGTCACATGGCGTCAGCGCCTCGGGCGTCCTGCACCAAATTCAATTGCTAGCCGGTCATTAGGAAGCCATCCATGATGCTTGATACGCTCAAAGTGAAGCGCGAGGGCGCGGTTCTGTTCATCGAAATCGACGCGCCGCCCATGAATCTGCTCGGGCCCGCGCTCGTGCGTGATCTGATTACCGTGATCCGAAATGCAGAAGCCGACGACCGTACCAAGGTCCTTGTATTCCGCAGTGTCGATCCCGACTACTTCATCTCTCACGTCGACGTGACCAAGGTGAAGGAGTACCGCGAGGAAGCCGCGAAACTGACCGGCGAGCCGTCGATCGCTCTGCTGTTTCGCCACCTGAGTGCAAGTCGTCTTGTCTCCATCGCGCAGATCGAAGGGCGTGTGCGCGGTGCCGGCAGCGAATTTGTGCTGGCGTGCGACATGCGCTACGCAGCACGGGAAACGGCAGTATTCAGCCAGATGGAGGCAGCGTTCGGATTGCTTCCCGGCGGCGGCGCGGCGCAGTTCCTCACCCGCCTGATGGGCAGAGGTAGGGCACTGGAAGTCATGCTGAGCGCGTCGGATTACGACGCCGATATCGCGGAGCGGTACGGCTGGATCAACCGGGCGCTTCCCGCCACGCAGCTCGATGCGTACGTCGCGTCGCTTGCACGTCGCATTGCATGCTTTCCTGCGGCTGGACACGCCGTCGTTAAGGCGCGCGTGAATGCGATTGCACTCGCTCCGGTCGACGACTTCCGGCGGGACTCCGAGCTCTTTGGTGAAAACGTGCAGAAAGAAACAGCGCAACGCCGCATGGCAGGCGCCATGGCGCGCGGCTTCCAAACTCGGGAAGCAGAACTTGACCTCGCCCGACTGCTTGGCGAAATCGGCGAATGACGACCAGGAGTGTACAGATGATTGAGAAGCGGGACGTAAAATTCTTCGTTGAGGGTGGCGTCGAACTGTCGGCATGGTTGTTCGTGCCGGAGCGACAGAACGGCCCTATGCCGGCCATCACCATGGCGCATGGCTTCGCGGGGACTCGATACCATGGCATCGAACCGTTTGCCGAAGCGTTTGCAGAGGCTGGCTTTGTCGTACTGCTGCACGACCACCGCAGCTTCGGAGACAGTGGAGGCTTGCCGCGGCAAGACATTAACCCTTGGCAGCAAATTGACGATTGGCGTCGAGCGATCTCCTATTTGCAAACGCAGCCGGAAGTAGATGCGAATCGAATCGGCATCTGGGGTACCAGCTTTGCCGGCGGGCATGCCATTGTCCTCGGTGCAACGGACCGACGCCTGAAAGCTGTGGTGTCGCAAGCGCCCACCGTTGACGGCCATGCAAGCGGGCTGCGGCGCGTGCCGGCGGAAGCTGTTGCTGACATCGAGGCGAGGTTCGTGGCCGACGATCGGGCACAACTCGCTGGCGAGGCACCGGCAATGCAGCAGATCGTGAGCAGCGATCCGGCCAAGCCGGCGGCTTATCGAGCCGCGGACGCCGTGAGCTTTTACCTTCAGGCATTGCCCGAAGGCGTTTGGGAAAATCGGCTCTCACTGCGCTCGACACGCTGGGCACGCATGTACTCGCCAGGTGTGTTCATTGATCGCGTGTCGCCGACGCCGCTACTGATGCTGGTAGCTGAGCACGACCATATCGCCCCGACCGATCTGGCGCTCAAGGCATACGAGCAAGCACTGGAACCAAAACGGATAGTCATGCTCAAGGGCGGCCACTTCGATCCATACCTGGCGGAACTGCCGACCTCGTCCCGAGAGGCGCTCGACTGGTTCAAGCTGCATCTTTGACGAGAAATTTTTTCTCGTGCTGACTTTTGTGCACGTATCTCAAATGGCCGGTGGTGCATTGAGACGAGCATCGCGCCTGACTGTGTCCTGAATCATTCCCTCGCGGTCGCGCTCGACATTCCACCAGACTGACTCTTTCATCGTGAGTTCGGGGCGTGGCGAAGATCGACATCGCAATGTCCATATAGTCGATCACGATTGGAAGTCGGTATGCGTGACGTCCAGCGTGTAATCATGGCGGCGATACCGAAATTGATACTAGTATGGAATGTTTGAATGGCACTATAGCTAGCAATCGCTGGCGGAAATATTGCGCACAGAGCACGTCATATTTCTTCGTCTGCATGATCTTCCTACGTGGGAGTAGTGTAGATTGAGCCCCCGAGTTGCGTGATTCATAGACCTCGTTTTAACTTGGAATGAGCCGATGGACCGCGAAATTGCCGAGCGATTACGATGGGTACGCACGTAGCATGAGACCGCTAGCGCCGGTCTCGTCCGCGCGAGGTGCGGGATCTCGCGACCAACCCTGCGCAAGTGGCTGGTCGCTACCGGAATGCTGGATTGGAGGGCTTTGATCTCAAAATCGCCGGCTTCTCCACAGTCCTAAGCGGAAGGTCTCTGAGCTGATCGTGCAACAATTCTTCGGCTGCGCGCCGAGCGCAAGGCGGCACGGCGGATCCAGAATGAGTTGCGTCTGCACGAGCAAAAAGTATTGCCCCTCGCGACCATTTACAAGGTTCTGTGACAAGCCTCTGTGAAACCCTTAATCCGCTCAAGGCGGCCGGCACAACCGGAACGCTACAGCCGTCCCGGTTTATGGGTATCGGGTCCGGATGTACACGATGAAGATCGCGCGAGGTGTCTACCAATACACGGCGATCGACGACTGCTCGCGCTATCGCGTGTTGGCTGTATAGCCGCGCAGAAATGCTCGCAGTACGCTGCTTTTTCTTGATCGCGTCATCGAGGGAATGCCGTTTCCGATCCAGCGTATCCAGACTGATCCGGTGCCGAGTTTTTGCCGAGTCAGTGCAGCGGCGTCCGATGGACGAATACACTAAAAATTTCCACCGATTCCGCCGCGCTCGCAACATTTCAACTGCAAGGTCGAGTGCTCACGACTCACTGGCCTTAACGAATTCTGGTTCTACCGTTGAGAGAGCTCGGAGTTCCTGCCGGAACTACGAGCTCTCTCATGCCAAGAAAACGGCCCTCAAGGAAGTTAAATGATGTCTGTGAATCGAACACCTGAGATTTTGACGATCATCCGTCGATCGTTGCTAGTGCGAGCTCATCCGCCTCCAACATCGACGGTACTTCTTCGCGAAGGAGGTGGATAAAAGCAAGAATCTTTGCGTCAAGGAAATGTCGTGACGGATACAAGACATAGACGTTCAGCACGCTGACGAAGACTGTTCACAGCTCATGGGAACTGAATGCATTGCGTTGTCTCCGTCGGCTTTCAAGGGCGTCGCCATGCGGGGCGGGCCCTGAACCAGCCCGCGCGAGCGTCGCAGATGGGTCCTTGCGTGCCAGTCTCGTTGGGCCTCCAAAGTTCGGCAACAGACATCGGCTCGCGCTACCAGCGCGGCGCGATACCCGCGAGTTGCGCGATTCCGCGACCAAACGAGAAATTCTCATTGGGTACTGGAATAAGCGAAGTAAAGACGTCGTCGGGCGATATACCCACGGTCTCTTCCAGAAGCCGAGCTATGGCAGCGTGCAGTTTCTGCTTGTCCTCGGCAGGACGGTGCGCGCCGAGTTGCACCGTGATGATCATTGCGTCAGCGGTTCGGTTCATATCCATGAAGGTCGGGTCGATGAAGAGCTCGTCCTCCTGATGTTCACTGACGATGATAAAGCGGTCGCCGGGCGGAATGCCGAGAGCCTCGACGAGCGACTGGTTCAAAGCATTGCCGATCGCTTTCTTTTGTTCCTTTGAAAATCGGCCAGCGGGAATGTGGGCGTGAAAGACGGGCATGAAAATCTCCGGTTAAAGTCAAAATGAAAGTTCTGATGGCGCGACTGGTTTTGCGCCGAACGGGCGCGTTATCTTTCAGGATAGCCAACAATCTGCGAGCTGGTAGCACTATTCATAAGGTGAGGTCCGGACCAGACTTTCCGATTACCACCTGTGATCTCGATCCGATCCGGAGACGCGCCACAACCCGCCCTCTGCGACTGAAATCGTCAGTGATTTCCAGCCTAATAACTGGCGATTTCGAGCAACGCGTCGGCAAACGCATCTGGCGCTTCTTGCGGCAGATTGTGCCCGACGCCGCCCGTGACGTTGCGGTGAATGTATTTGCCGACGAACCTCTTTGCATACGCTGCCGGCTCCGGATGAGGCGCGCCATTCGCGTCGCCTTCGAGCGTGATCGTCGGCACGGTGATGACGGGTGCTGCCGCAAGACGCCGTTCTAGTGCATCGTATTGCGGCTCGCCGTTCGAGAGGCCCAACCGCCACCGGTAATTGTCGATCACGATCGCAACGTGGTCCTGGTTCTGGAGTGAGCCAGCCGAGCGTTCGAACGTGGCATCGTCGAAGTTCCATTTCGGCGAAGCAAGTTGCCAGATGAGCTTCGCAAAATTGTGGCGGTTGGCTTCATAGCCGAGTTTGCCGCGTTCCGTCGCGAAGTAGAACTGATACCACCACGCAAGCTCTGCCTTCGGCTGCAACGGCACCTTGTTGGCCGCCTGGTTGCCGATCAGGTAACCGCTCACCGACACCAACGCCTTGCAGCGGTCCGGCCATAGCGCAGCGACGACATTGGCCGTACGCGCGCCCCAATCGAAACCACCAATGATCGCCCTCTGGATTTTCAATGCATCCATCAATGCGATGACGTCCACGGCCAGTACCGACTGCTGTCCATTGCGCACCGTATCGCTTGATAGAAACTGCGTCGTTCCATGACCCCGCAGGTGCGGAACGATCACGCGATAACCCGCCTGTGCAACGCGCGGCGCAACATCGGCGAAACTGTGAATATCGTAGGGCCAGCCGTGAAGCAGGATCACGGCGGGGCCGTCGCCCGGACCGACTTCCGCATATCCGACATTCAGAGCGCCCGCATCGACCTGCCTGATCCTGTCGAACGATAGCTGCGAAGCCAGCCGGCGAGTGTACGGATCCAACCCGGCACCATCGCTGGATGCGGCCAATGCGGGCCCTCCCAGGCCGAGTTCCATTGCTCCTACGCTCACGGCAGCTACGGCGAGGAAGTGCCGGCGACGTGTGTCCATTTGATCTTCCACCACTACTCTCCTCTCGAGGTTCAATTCCTTTCCACACATTGCCTAGCCAAGCCGAGCCTGCGCAGTCGTGACGGCCGAGATGCTTCGACCGCATCACGGCACCAACGCGTCGCCATGCTCAGGTTGCCAGGCTTGCTCCCTCATGCACTGCTGCTGCGAGGAGCATGTAGTCACGATTTGCAGGTGCGTAGGTCTCGCCAGCACGCGGCCGGAACACGGCATCGCCAGGACGGATTCGCATCCCTGTCAATACGCAAAATGACGATCTGCGCGCTACGCCTTTCCTCCACAATTGACCAGTGTAGTGACCGGATTGGGGATCGCTCCAGCATACAGTCAGCGTTTGTGCAGTAGGCTGTTCGACAATAAAAACGCGAGCAGGCGTCGCCACGCGCCCATTTCGTCGATAGATTGCTTTGTGGCCGTAATTATTTTTTTTACACTGTAACCGACGCGCTTCAGGTATCAGTAATGCAATCAATGCACGTCGGACAATATCATCCTCGACTTGGAAAGTCATAGCGGTCACCTTATTTCACGATCGATCAACCGTAAGCGGCATGGCCCACAGAACGTCATTGAACAGAGCCACGAAAATGGGATGCAGAGCTTGCCCCTCTTTGCGTAGCGCAGTTCTTTACCGCTGGACGCTAACCTTTGCTAACCGGACTGAACGGCATCGTTACCATCGCTGTGCGCCCTGGTTCCCGTAGCCGCCTGCCCGTATAGTATTCATCGCAGCAACTGGAAGCTGGCGCGAACTCAATACTACTGAGCGAGGCGGTAGCCATGGTCGCCGCCGCTGCCATACCGATAAAGCGTGGGCGTGTGAAGTGCTGAAGATCGAAATCGTCTGGCATACAAGCTCCTCTTGTGAATTTGACTTTCTCTTGCATAGGGACAGGAATGCGAGCACTGTGGCGCACATGCCCTTGCCAATGCACTCGATCGTCGAGAACAGTGCAACTGGGACGCATCGCCCGAATTCAATGGGCAACGCGGGTGCTATTGCCAATACGCTCGCCGCGCAGATAAACGTAAACGTCTGACGGGCAAAGCGCAGGTCAGCTATGGCCGCCATGCCAATCAGGAGCAGCATCAGCTTCGGCACCGCCACAACGAGCAACGGCCCGGAATAGACCGAAACACCGAGCTCAAACGGTGCCTCAACCAATGACCACCCACAGACAACAAGGACGAGTGGCTTGGAAGAGCGCTCCCATCCAGTCGCCGCGTCGGTGGCATTTTTTGAAACGCAATGCGCAAATATCCGCATGACCGACACCTGAAGGGTTGGCTATCCCGGAACAACGTTACGCTAAAGCCCAGGTGCGTTCTATTGTTCAAAGGTATTGGCGCGTTCCCGCGACTGACCGGCACGAATGCGTGCGTTAGCGCAGCACGCGGAAGACCATCGCGTCGCTGCGTTAGTGTGGCCTTCGGAGCCAGAATGAGTTTAGGAGATTTTAATTGGGACAGCGATCAGGACGTACGAACCATTGCGTCCCTCATGCAGCTCTTTCGAGCGCTGCACCCGGTGGGCAGTTCAGTTGAAGTTTCTGCGCCATGTTGATCAGACCCGCGAGCGAGAGCGCGTTCATCTTTCGCATGACCTGCGCGCGATGCGCCTTCACGGTGATTTCGCTGATGCCCAACTCAACGCCCACCTGTTTGTTCAATAGCCCTGTCACGACCAGCACCATGACCTCGCGTTCGCGTCGACTGAGCAAAGCGTAGCGATCCTCGACCGCCTTTATCCTCGCCGCTTCGCTCAATACGGCGCGGCTCCGCTCGATGGCCAACCGGATCGCATCGAGCAGGATTTCGTCATCGAATGGTTTGGTGAGAAATTCAACCGCGCCGGCCTTCATGGCTTGCACCGTCATCGGTACGTCGCCATAGCCGGTGATGAAAATAATTGGCATTTCCTTGTGCTGGGACGCGACGTGGCTCTGCAACTCAAGGCCGTCAATATCCGGCAACCGGACATCTAACACGAGGCAATTCGGAACCGTAGCGCGCGGACGTCCGAGGAAGTCGCGCGCAGATGCATACGCTTCGGCCCTTAAACCAGCGTAGCGAATGAGCGCTTGCAGCGATTCACGCACCGAGACGTCGTCATCGACGATAAACACGACGGGCGCGGCGTGCGTGGCCAATGCCTCTTCCGGTCCACGTTCGACTTCACTGGCCAGCATCACTGCGACCTCCTCCTGTCACGGCACCGTCCAGCCCTGCGCGAATCGCCTCCAGCAACTCGATGTCGCTGAATGGTTTGCACAGGCATGCGACTGCACCCTGTTCGAGCACCTGAGAACGGAGAATGTCGTCCGCATGGGCACTGATGAAAACAATGGGAACGTTTTTTCCACGCCGCCGCAGCTCCTGCTGCAGGTCGAAGCCGGACATACCTGGCATGTCGATATCGAGCACGAGACACTGTGCATCGTCTATACAGCCGGAGGCCAGAAACGCTTCCGCCGATACAAACGCCCTGACAGAAAAATCGAATTCACGCAGCAGTTCGTGCAGCGATTCACGCACCGACTCGTCGTCATCGACTGCAGCGATAAGCGGTTGTTCCGTCATCACGGGTGCCTCGTCGCGTCACACATCGCGGCGTGCGCATGCTGGAGCCTGCCGCCAGAAGCATCGGTCTGCGACATGGAACCTGCACCGCAGGGGACGGAGAATACAAACGTGGCGCCGAACTGTTCGTTCGAGGTCGCCCACAGCCGGCCTCCGTGGCGCTCGATGATATGGCGGCTCACGGACAGGCCCATACCCATCCCTTCTCGTCTGGTCGTGTAGAACGCGTCAAAAAGTCTTGCCGCGTCCTCTGGCTTAAACCCTGTCCCGGTGTCGGTCACGGCGACGCGTAGCCGGTCACCGTAGTCCGGGTCGATCCTGACCAGTATCCGCCTCGGACGGTCGCCGACGCCCTGCATCGCCTCGACGGCGTTGAGCAGCAGGTTCAGTATTACCTGCTGAAGTTGGACTTTGTCGCCTGTGACGTGAGGAAGGTGGTCCGCCATTTTCAAATGCAGCACAATCCGTTTCCGGCGGATTTCGCTACGTAACAACTCGATGACCTCGTGTGCGGCATCGCCCAGGTCCACGCTATCGGTCACGACAATTTCTTTTCTGAACATCGCCCGCAGGCGGGTCACCACCTCCGAAGCGCGTTGCCCGTCTCGGATGGTGCGTTGCGCCGTCTCAAGCGCACCTTCGACATTGGGCGGCTCCGCACTCAGCAATCGCGCCAGGATCCGGGCATTAGTCATGACGCCAGCGAGCGGCTGATTAATCTCATGTGCGATGGAAGCAGACAGCGCACCCAGACCGTTGACGCGGCTTACATGCGCCAGTTCTGCTCGCAAGCCATAGAGCGCTTCCTCGGACTGCCTGCGCTCAGTCACATCCTGCACCGCGCCAATGAAGTCCAGTTGGCCTTGCGAACTAAACGTCGCATGCGCCTGCATGCGCACATACTTGAGCATGCCATCGGGCAGGAGCAGACGGTAATCGCACTCCAGATCCTTACCATCACGGGCCAGATCCAGCGCGTTATCGACGATATGACGATCGCCTGGGTGAACCCGCGCCCTGACGATATCCATCGTTATCCGTGCTCCAGGCTCGACTCCGTAGATTCGGTAGAGTTGTTCCGAACAACTGATTCCGCCACTCGACGGACGCCAGCAGAAACTTCCGCTCAAACTGATCTGTTCGACTTTGGCCATCAGCGCAGCACTTTTCTGTAATTGCTCGGCCGCCTGTTTGCGTGCTGTGATGTCGCGCGTCACTCCCAATTGCACGATCGATCCGTCGCTGCTATGCAATGGCGCTGCGTGCGTTTCCATATGACGGCGCTCACCGAGCAACGTGATGATGTCGAATTCCAGAAAACCCGTTTTGCCCGAGCAGATCTGCTGATTGAAGTCGACGTACTCATCGCGATGTTCGAGCGCGACGAAATCGTAAAAGCATTTCCCGACGAGTGCGTCCGGACCCGATGCACCAGCCAGGTCGCTTCCTGCAGAATTGACACGCAGCAGCGTACCGTTGCGTGTGATGACCTTCACGCATTCGGGTGTCGTTTCCACGATCGCCCGAAAGCTTTCCTCGCTTCTTCTCAGCGCCAGGTCGATCTTTGCCCGTTCCGTCGCCACGCTCACGATGTGCGCGAACTCCGCCATCAGATCACGTTGGAACGGGGTGGGATCTCCGGATGCCGGCGAATAGAGAGTGAAACTTCCCAACGCTTCGTGGGCACGTGACAGGATCGGCACCGCCCAGCAAGCCCGCCTCCCGTCTGCGAGATTCCGCTCTCGCCACGCTGGCGACCATCGGGTCTCCGAGGCTATATCCGACACGATGATCGGAGCCTTGGAGGATATTGCCAGATCACACGGTCCAGATTCGTTACAGACGATATCTACATTCGCCGTAGCATCGGCCTGCGTAAAACTCGGCGCACCCGCCCGCAGCGATTTCAGGCTATCGGCATCGATCATCGATATGCCACACCGACACCCGCCCGCGAGCTCCTCGGCGAGCTTCCGAATATCATTCAATACCCCGCGCAATGGCAGTCCCAAAGCAACCATCTCGAGCAGGCGCTTGCCACCCTCCAATAATGCTTCGGCAGACTTGCGGCCAACGATCTCGATCTGCATGAGGATCCAAAAAAGCAATTAACCCGTCGTCTCGCGACGGAAGACGTTGTAACAGAGACTAGCAATCGATACGGACACGGAGGAAAACAGGTGCGCTTACTCAGATGCCGCGCTCGCTACAGCCGATCCATCGAACCGGGCAACAGCCGATTCCAGACAAGCTTCCCTGGTTTTCGCTCCGCACACGCTTTTTGGGCAGGAGAGCGAGATATTGCATGTCGACCGCCATGCGCTGGATTGTGCTGGCGCGACGTTCAACCTCGACAATCACGTCCCTCGCGAGCACCTGTTAAGAAAGGCATCGATCGCTTCCTGGACCTGCGTGATGTGCGCAAGCATCTCCCGCGTCGGCAGGACAATGGGTATGTAGGCACAGGGGTTTCCCTGCGGATCCATGGAAACGGCCCGCACGGTGATATTGCGTCGGACGCCCATCCCTTGATGTGGTACGCAAGTATCGCGTACGAGCAAATCACAACCCAGAGAGCGCCGAAGGCAATCAGGAAGTCGTCCATGATCCCCTCCATTTTCTATGCCATGCCGGCGGCCTCGTAATCATCCATCGCGGCGGCGAAATAGAATTGTCAGACAATTTCATTCATACTCCTACTTGATATCCATGCAGCCCGGGAAATGCCAGGAAGTGCCCGACCTGGTCGAGGTCGACGAAATTTTCCGCTACGCCAAGGGGATAGCGTAAGGCCACTCAAGGAGGACAATCAAATAATTGTCATGGATACGCTGAGCGCTGCTGACGCAGCCGCGGCCGTAGGAATTGATGCCGCCATAGAGCGGGCTGTCGCCTACGTCGAAGCGGGCGCGGACGGGATTTTTCTAGAGACGATGAATACGCTCGACGACTGTCGCCGCTTTGGGGCAGCTGTAAGTGTGCCCACCCGCGCGAACCTGGCCGAGTTCGGCTGGACTCCGATTTTCACGACCGCGAACTGAAGAGTCCGTCGTCGGTCGCTAGCCGGCCACAAGCTGTCGCTGCTTTGCATCGGTTGGGCGGCCATCGACGTTTCGTGTCATTCAGATCGCTTGGGCGCCAGTCATCCCACGTCCGCAAGAGGACTGCTTGCCGTCTCGTGCGGCTCGCTTGCGGCAATCTCGCCGTGGCGCCAGGTAGTCGGTCGGACGGACTCGAGGAAGCGCATTAGAGGCAAGCGGGTATTGAAACAATAGGAAGCAATGAAGCGATGCCCACGTCCAAGCAATGCGATGAATTAGCACGATCGTTCGAAAAATAGTACGATGGCGAATCGGCGGGCCACTCCGCCGCTTGATCAGCGTGCGCGCCCAGACGCGCGACCTTCGACGGAGATTGCTTCGATGAACCTCATTACAGAACTGCCCGCCGGCCTGACCGGCCTCGAACAGCTGCAGCGCATGATGCAAGGGGGCCGCGGCCCGTCTATTGGCATGACGCTCGGTTTCGAACTCGTCGAAGCGGAAGAGGGCCGTGTCGTGTTCGCCGGCACGCCCGGCCTGCACGTGTACAACCCGATTGGCACCGTGCACGGCGGCTATGCCGCGACGCTGCTAGATTCCGCTTGCGGGTGCGCCGCGCATTCGCGCCTCGGCCCAAATCAGGGATACACCACGCTCGAACTGAAAGTCGCCTACCACCGGCCCATGACCGCCGATACCGGCCTCGTGCGTGCCGAAGGGCGCGTGCTCAGCATCGGGCGGCGCGCCGCTTTCACGGAGGCCAGCATCACGGATCCGCAGGGCAAGCTCTATGCGTCCGCAACCTCTACCTTGCTCGTATTCGATCGTTGAATTATGTTTCGCGGCCCGCACCACACGGGCCGCGAAGCAAGGCGCTTGCGCGAGGGTGCGGAAGAGCAGTGAACCGAACCAAACAACAGAAACGCCATGTCTGCGGAAACGACCCCAGATGGCCGTGGAACACCTGATAGCAGCCGTAGAGGTGATGCGGGGCTCAAGGTCCTGTCAGGGTCCAACGTCACTGAAGCGCCGACCCGAATGTCCGCACTGCGCTGGTTGCTACTTTGGAAGGCCGGTCGTGGGACCGACGCAAGAGAGTTGTAGCGGCCCGACTGAACCGAAGCGTGATGAGTCTTTCATGGCAGTGCGGACGCGGCTGATGATTCACTATAGTAGGAAGCAGCTTTCAAAATCGCGATTGCGCTTTTCTGAATCCGACGTTGATCTTTTGGCAATTGCGCATTCATGCGATCGAAATGACGCTACAAGGAGGCGCAATGTCCGGATTAAACATCCATTCCCTGACGAGACGGATCGACCTGTTCACGTTGAGGTTGTTTCTGACCGTGGTGGAGGAGCAGCAGATCCGGCGCGCCGCGTTGACGGAGAACGTTACACCGTCCGCGACGACGAGGCGGATTCAGGATCTGGTGGACATGACAGGTATTGGCCTGTTGGACCGTTTGCCGGGCGGCATGGTCACGAGCGCCGCGGGCGAAGTGCTGGCGCGCCACCTGCGCCTGCTGTTCGCGAATCTCGATGTGATGCGCCGCGAGGTCAGCGAATTCACCAAGGGCGTGCGCGGCCATATCAGTGTAAGTTCCGAGCGCCATCATCGTCCATTTTCTCGCTCGGGAAATCGCCGACTTCGCCAGGCGCGACATCCTCGCCTATTGCACCGACCGCCTCGTTGTCGTCGCGCCACGCGGGCACCAGGCCTTGGGCAAGGCGGAGCTTGGCGTGACGAGTCAGTCGGAGAGCATGCTGTCCAAAGAGGACTTCGATAAAGTGGCGACGGTGCCGCTCGACGAGCCCTGGACTCACCGGCAGATTTGTGTCGGGACAAAGCGCGGGGAAGTATTGACGGCGGCCATAAAGGCCCTAGTCGCACAGTTGAGCGATCGCTAGCATCATGGACCTGAACCTCATCGGCCTCTTCGTCGAGATCGTCGAATCTCGCAGTTTGAGCGGCGCCGCGCGCAAACTCGGCATGACGCGCGCGAACATCAGCCAGCGGCTCAAGCTGCTGGAGCGCGAAACGGGCGCGCAATTGCTGCGCCGCTCGACGCGCAGCTTCGAACTGACGCAAGCCGGACACATGCTGTACGAGAGCGGCAAGCGCATGCTGGAAGACCTCGGTGCGGCGCGCGCGTCGATCGACAGTCTCGGGCAAACGTTGAGCGGCCGCGTGCGCATCAGCGTGCCGACAGGCTTCGGCCGCATGTTCATCGGCTCGAAGCTGCTCGAGTTCGCGCGCGCGCATGCGGGCATCAAGCTCGATGTCACTTTCAATAATCGCGTCGAAGACCTGATCGCCGCCGAGGTAGATGTCGCCTTGAGAATCACGCGCACGCCGCCGCTCGATTGCGTGGCGCGCAATATCTGCCCGATCGACTGGCATCTGTACGCTTCAGAGCAGTATGTGCAAGCTCATGGTCCGATCGAAGGTCCCACCGATCTGCAGCGACAGACGTTCGTCGCCTCGCCGCATCCAGACCGGCGCGTGACCATGACGCTCACGCACAAGCAGAACGAGACCGATTGGCACGACATCACGATCCAGCCTGCGCTGCAATCGTCCGACTACCCGTTGCTCACCGAAGCGGTGTGTCAAGGGCTCGGTATTGGGCTGCTGCCGGCCTACATCGAATACGCGCCCGAAAGCCGCGGACTCATGCGCATCCTGCCGCAATATCGCATCGCGGGGCCGCAAAACACGCTGTATATCGTGACGCTGCCGAATCGTTATCCGTCGGCGGCGACGCAGGCGCTGATCGATTACCTGCGCGCCGAGATCGTCGCGCTCGCGCAAAAGTGGGATTGAAGCGGGCGCGCGGCGTCAATTTTCAGTTAACGGTTTGTCAACTGGCAGTAGGATTGTCAAGGCAATAGCTGCCTACCACAATCGCCCTACACCCATTACATGGAGACAAGGGCGATGCCAGGAGCTTCCACGCCTGCCGTGAGGCACGAACTGCGCGACGGCATTCTCGTCGTGACCGTCGACAATCCGCCGGTCAACGCGCTCGGCGCGAATGTGCGCGGCGAACTGCGCGCCGCCATCGAAGCCGCCCAGAACGATCCCGACGTCGTGGCCGTGTTGCTGATCGGCGCGGGCCGCAACTTCATCGGCGGCGCAGACATCCGCGAGTTCGGCATGCCGCCCGTGCAACCGTCGCTGCCGGAAGTATGCAACCGGGTCGAAGCCTGCACGAAGCTCGTCGTCGCCGCGATTCACGGCGTGGCGCTTGGCGGTGGCCTCGAAGTCGCGCTGGCGGCGCATTATCGGATCGCATTGCCCGATGCGAAACTCGGCTTTCCCGAAGTGACGCTGGGCTTGTTGCCGGGCGCGGGCGGCACGCAACGCGCGCCGCGTCTGCTCGGTGCACAAGTCGCGCTCGATCTGATGCTGAGCGGCCGTCACGTCGGCGCGAACCTTGCGCACGCACTCGGTCTGGTCGATCGAATCGGCGCCGGCATTGACGTGTTGGCAGAAGGTCTCGCCTATGTCCGTGCATTGCTCGACTCTCGTGCTCCGGTGCGTCGCACTTGCGATGCACGAGGACTCGCCGATCGTGCGGCAAGCCGCGCGGCGATCGAAGCGGCACGCGTCGAAGTATCGAAGCGTTCGCGACATCTTTTCTCCCCACTGAAGATCGTCGATGCGGTGCAGGCCGCGCTCGAAATGTCCTTCGCCGATGGCCTGCGCCACGAACGCCAACTGTTTCTGCAGTGCCTCGACAGTCCGCAGCGCGCGGGCTTGATCCATGCATTCTTCGCGGAGCGCGCGGTACTGAAGGCGCCGGAAACGCGCAAGGCAAAGCCGCGCGCGATCGCGAGCGTCGGCGTGATCGGCGGCGGCACGATGGGCGCGGGCATCGCGGTGGCGCTGCTCGATGCGGGACTCTCCGTGACGATGATCGAACGTGACGATGCAGCGCTGGCACATGGCCGCGCGAACGTCGAGAAGGTGTACGACGCGCTCATCGCCAAAGGCCGCATGATGCCGCAGGCCAAGGCGGCGCTGCTCGCGCGCTTCGCTGGCAGCACGTCCTACGAAGCGCTGCGCACGGTCGATCTCGTCATCGAAGCGGTCTTCGAGGACATGGCCGTAAAGAAGGCCGTGTTCGCCGAACTCGATCGCGTCTGCAAACCGGGCGCCGTGCTCGCGACCAATACGTCGTATCTCGACATCGACGCGATCGCCGCGAGCATCTCGCGTCCCGCCGATGTCATCGGCCTTCACTTCTTCTCTCCGGCGAACCTGATGAAGCTGCTGGAAGTCGTGGTGCCCGTGCAGGTCGGCGCCGATGTCGTCGCCACGGCGTTCGATCTCGCGAAGAAGCTGCGCAAGGTGCCGGTGCGCGCGGGCGTGTGCGATGGCTTCATCGGCAATCGCGTGCTGGCGATCTATCGCGCGGCCGCAGATCACATGATGGAAGACGGCGCATCGCCGTATCAGATCGACCGCGCGGTACGCGAATTCGGCTTTCCGATGGGACCGTTTCAGGTCGCGGACCTCGCGGGCGGCGACATCGGCTGGGCCACGCGCAAGCGCCGCGCCGCCACGTGCGATCCGAAGTTGCGCTACGTGCAGATCGCCGATCGCATCTGCGAGCGCGGCTGGTTCGGCCAGAAGAGCGGGCGCGGCTACTACCTGTATGCCGATGGCGCGCGCGCCGGCAAACCCGATCCCGAGGTCGAAGCGATCATCGACGCCGAACGCGAGCGCGCCAACATCACGCCGCGCACCTTCACCGACGAGGAGATCATACGCCGCTACATGGCGGCGATGATCAACGAAGGTGCGAACGTCGTGCATGAAGGCATCGCGTTGCGGCCGCTAGACGTGGACGTCACGTTTCTTTACGGCTATGGCTTTCCGCGTCATCGCGGCGGCCCGATGAAATATGCCGATAGCGTCGGGCTTGCCAACGTGCTTGCCGACATCCGCGAGTTCGCGAAAGAAGATCCGGTGTTCTGGCAGCCGTCGCCGCTCATCGTCGATCTGGTCGAACGCGGCGCCACGCTCGCGAGCCTCAATCAATCCGCTTGAACCCGACAGATTGGAGATAGATACATGCGCGAAGCTGTCATTGTTTCCACTGCTCGCACGCCGCTCGTCAAGGCGCATCGCGGCGAATTCAATATCACGCCGGGCCCGACGCTCGCGTCGTTCGCGGTGCGTGCCGCGGTCGAGCGCTCGGGCGTCGATCCCGAGACCATCGAGGACGCGATTCTCGGCTGCGGTTATCCCGAAGGCACGACCGGCCGCAACGTCGCGCGCCAGAGCGCGATTCGCGCTGGCTTGCCGCTGTCCATCGCGGGCACGACCGTCAACCGCTTCTGCGCGTCCGGCCTGCAGGCGATCGCGATGGCGGCGGGGCGCATCGTCGTCGACGGCGCGCCCGCGATGATCGCCGGTGGTGTCGAAAGCATCTCCGGTATCCAGACGCGTGAAGACGGCGTGAGCGGCGTCGATGCGTGGATCGTCGAGCACAAGCCGTCACTCTACATGGCGATGATCGACACCGCCGACATCGTCGCGAAGCGCTACGGCATCAGCCGCGAGGCGCAGGACCAGTTTTCGGTGGAGAGCCAGCGTCGCACGGCCGAAGCGCAACGCGCCGGTCGCTACGCCGGCGAAATCATCCCCGTCACGACGACGATGTCCGTCACGGACAAGGAAACGCGCGCCGTGAGTTATCGCGAAGTGACCGTGTCCGCCGACAACTGCAATCGCCCCGGCACGACTTACGAAGCACTCGCAAAGCTCGCACCGGTCAAGGGTCCGGACAAGTTCATCACGGCAGGCAACGCCTCGCAGAACGCCGATGGCGCCTCCGCCTGCGTGCTGATGGAAGCGACGGCCGCCGAGCGCGCGAACCTCGCGCCGCTCGGCGCGTTTCGCGGTCTTGCGCTCGCGGGCTGCGAGCCGGACGAAATGGGGATCGGTCCGGTACTCGCGGTGCCGAAGCTGCTCGCGCGTCATGGCCTCACGGTCGACGACATCGGCCTGTGGGAGCTCAACGAAGCATTCGCATCGCAGGCGTTGTACTGCCAGAAGCGACTAGAGCTTCCGTCGGAGCGTCTGAACGTGAACGGTGGCGCGATCTCGATCGGCCATCCGTTCGGGATGACGGGCTCGCGTCTGGTCGGGCACGTCCTCATCGAAGGACGGCGGCGCGGCGTGAAGTACGCCGTCGTCACGATGTGCATGGCCGGGGGCATGGGCGCCGCCGGGCTCTTCGAAATCTATTGAGAGTAGCGCAGTCATGAATCTGAATTTCACCCCTGAGGAAGAAGCGTTTCGCGCGAGCGTCGTGCGCTTTCTCGACGAGAAACTACCGGCGCGGCTGTCGACCAAGGTTCGCAACGGTCTGCGCCTCACGCGCGACGACATGGCCGAATGGCACGCGATCCTGAATGCGCAGGGCTGGCTCGCGAACCATTGGCCGAAGGAATACGGCGGCCCTGGCTGGAACACCGCGCAGAAGTTCATCTTCGAGAACGAATGCGCACTGGCCGGCGCGCCGCGCATCGTGCCGTTCGGCGTGAACATGCTCGGCCCCGTGCTGATCAAGTACGGCAGTGAGGCGCAAAAGCGCTACTGGCTGCCGCGCATTCTCGATGGCGCCGACTGGTGGTGCCAGGGCTATTCGGAGCCGGGCGCGGGCTCCGATCTCGCGTCGGTGAAGACGACAGCCGTGCGCGGTATCGACGATCAGGGCGAGCATTACATCGTCAATGGCCAGAAGACGTGGACCACGCTCGGACAGCACGCGAACATGATCTTCTGCCTCGTGCGCACGGCCACCGACGTGCGCAAGCAGGAAGGCATCAGCTTTCTGCTCGTCGATATGAACGCGCCGGGCGTCGAAGTGCGGCCGATCATCACGCTCGACGGCGAGCACGAAATCAACGAAGTGTTTTTCACGGACGTGCGCGTGCCTGCCGCCAATCTCGTCGGCGAAGAGAACAAGGGTTGGACTTACGCGAAATATCTGCTGACGTACGAGCGCACGAACATCGCGGGCGTGGGCTTTTCTGTCGCCGCATTCAACCGCCTGCGCAAGTTCGCCGCCAAGCAGCTGCGCAATGGCCGGCCGCTCGCCGGGGATCCCGCGTTCGCGGCACGCATGGCTCGCGTCGAGATCGATCTGGAAAACATGAAGACGACCAACCTGCGCGTGATCGCCGCGGTGGCCGGTGGCGGCGTGCCCGGTGCCGAGAGTTCGATGCTCAAGATTCGCGGAACCGAGATCCGCCAGGAAATCTCTTCGCTGATGCGCCGCGCGATGGGTCCCTACGCACAGCCCTTCATCGAGGAAGCGCTCGTCGAGGGCTACGGCGAACCACGCGTCGGCCCGGAAGAAGCCGCGAGCGCCGCGACGCAGTACTTCAACAACCGCAAGCTGTCGATCTTCGGCGGCTCCAACGAAATCCAGAAGAACATCATCTCGAAGATGATCCTGGGACTGTGAGGCGAGAAGCGATGAATTTCCAGCACACCGAAGACCGCCGCATGCTGGCGGATACGCTGAACCGCTTTGTTGCCGAACAGTACGGCTTCGCGACGCGCGACACGCTCGCGCGCAGCGATATGGGTTTCAGCCTTGAAATGTGGCAGCGCTTTGCCGACCTCGGCGTCGTCGGTGCGCTGTTCAACGAAGCCGATGGCGGATACGGCGGCGATGGCTTCGATATCGCCGTCGTATTCGAGAGCCTCGGACGCGGGCTCGTCCTCGAACCGTTTCTCGGTGCGCTCGTGGTCGGACATGCGCTCGCGCAAGCCGGCAATGGTGCTCAGAAGGCGCTGATCGCGAGCCTCATCGAAGGACGTGTCGCCGCCGCGCTCGCGCACGAAGAACCCGGCTCGCACTACGAACTGGCGAACGTGACGACGCGCGCCGCGCGCACTTCGAACGGCTGGGTGCTGACGGGCGCGAAGGCAGTCGTGCAGCAGGGCGAGCACGCCGACTTCTTCCTCGTCTCGGCGCGCACGAGCGGCGCACCCGACGCGCAAGTCGGCATTTCGCTGTTCATCGTCGAGCGTGACACGGCTGGCGTCGAGTTGCGCGGCTATCCGAAGATCGACGGCGGACGCGCCGCTGAACTGCGTCTGAATGAAGTCCGCATCTCGCAGCACGCATTGCTCGGGGAACCTCATGCCGGCTTCGCGACGCTCGAGAGCGCCATCGGCGCGGGCGTGCTCGCGTTGTGCGCGGAAGCGCTCGGCGCGATGGATGTCGCGAAGGAATACACGCTCGACTACCTGCGCACGCGCAAGCAGTTCGGCGTGGCCATCGGCAGCTTTCAGGCGCTGCAGCATCGCATGGCCGACATGCTGCTGGAAATCGAGCAGGCGCGCTCGGCGGTCATCAACGCGGCGGCCGCGCTCGGCGCGGGACGCATCGAGCGCGAGCGCGCGCTGTCGGCGGCGAAGCACACGATCGGACGCATCGGCGCGCGCGTGGCCGAAGAGTGCATCCAGATGCATGGCGGTATCGGCATGACCTGGGAATTGCCGCTCGCGCACTACGCCAAGCGCCTGGTGATGATCGACCATCAGTTCGGGGATGAAGATCACCATCTCGAACGCTATATCGCATTGAACAGGAGCTGAGCTCATGAACGAACCAATCCTTTCGCGCCGCGATGGCGCGGTGCTGGTGCTGTCGCTGAACAACCCGGCTGCGCGCAATGCGCTCACGACGGAAATGTATAACGCGCTTCCCGAAGCGCTCGCAGAGGCGCAGCGCGACGCCGATATCGGCGCGATCGTGCTGACCGGCGTCGGCAGCGCCTTCTGCGCGGGCGGCGATCTGAACCGGCTCGCGCAACGTCGCGCGATGACGCCGGCCGACCGGCGCGCGGGCATCGAAGTGCTGCACGGCCTGATTCGCGCCATCCGCGATTGCAGCAAGCCGGTGATCGCGGCGGTCGAAGGCGCAGCGGCGGGCGCGGGCCTGTCGATCGCGCTCGCGTGCGACCTGCTCGTCGCGGCGCGCGATGCGTCGTTCTCGGTGGCCTACGTGAAAGTGGGCCTTTCGCCCGATGCCGGCGCGACCGCGTTTCTGTCCGGCTGCGTGTCGCGTCAACTGCTGACGGAGCTGTGCCTGACCGGCAAGCCGGTCACGGGCGAACGCATGCATGCGCTTGGCGTCTCCAATCGGCTGACCGAAACGCAGGGCGCACTCGTGGAGGCGATCGCTCTCGCGCAGACGCTCGCGGCCGGTCCCGAACGGGCGAGCGCGCGAATCAAGAGCCTGTGCCGTCGCGCAGGCGAGCACACGCTCGATGCGCAACTCGATCTCGAAGCGCAATACATGACGGAATCGCTCGGTGACGATGAATCCGCCGAAGGCATCGCCGCGTTCTTCGGCAAGCGTCGCGCCGACTATGTGGGGTTGCGTCGCGGCACGGCCGTGCAGTCGCAATAGATGCCTCGACATCACTCTCGATACCGGACTCAACATGTCAAACCCGATTTCCTCACTGCCGCTCGCCGGTGTTCGCGTTCTCGATTTGTCCCGCGTGCTCGCGGGACCGTGGTGCGCGATGGTGCTCGGTGATCTCGGCGCCGAAGTCATCAAGGTCGAGCATCCCGTGCGCGGCGACGACACACGCGACTGGGGCATGCGCGTCGGCACGACCGAGACGACCTACTTCAACAGCGTCAACCGCAACAAGCGCTCGGTGTGTCTCGATCTGCAAAGCGCCGAAGGGCAGCGCATCGCGCGTGAGCTCGCGCAGCAATGCGATGTCGTGATCCAGAACTTCAAATACGGCGGGGCGGAAAAGCTCGGTCTGGGCTACGCGCAACTCGCCGAAGGCCGCGACGAGCTGATCTATTGCTCGATCTCGGGCTATGACCGCCGTGGCCCGGAAGCGGCGCGCCCCGGATACGACATCGTGGTGCAGGGCGAGGCGGGCCTGATGGCGATGAACGGCGACGCCGATCAGCCGCCGCTGAAGTTCGGCGTCGCCGCCGTCGATCTGTTCACCGGCATGTATTCGGCGCAGGCGGTGCTGGCCGCGCTGTTCGAGCGCCAGCGGACCGGCAAGGGACGCCACGTCGAAATGGCGCTGTTCGATTGCGGCCTGATGATCACCTCGTACTGCGGGCTCGACTCGCTGATGCGCGGTGAGGATCCGCCGCGCTTCGGCAACGCGCATCCGTCGATCGTCCCTTACGGCGTGTTCGATGCCGCCGATGGTCCGCTCGTCATCGCGGTCGGCAACAACCGGCAGTACGAGCGTTTCTGCCGCGAAGTGATCGAACGTCCCGATCTCATCGATGACGAGCGCTATCGCACGAACATCGTGCGCGCGGCCAATCGCGAAACGCTGGTACCCGAACTGACGCGCGCAATCGGCTTGCACAGGCGCGAGGTGCTGCTCGAGCGTCTCGCGGGCGCGGGCATTCCATGCGGCGAGGTGCTCGGCCTTCACGAAGCGCTCACGTCGAAGCGCGCGGAGGAGGGGGGGCTCGTGACGACGTGCCCGCATTCCGAGGCCGGCAGCACGCATGTGCTCGCGCCGCCTTATCGCTTCGACGGTGCGCGTCTGCCTGTGCGAAGCGGGCCGCCGCGACTCGGCGAGGCTACGTACGACGTTTTGCAGTCGCTGCTCGGTTTGTCCGCCGGGCAGATCTCACAACTGAAAGCCGAGGAGGTCACCTCATGAGTCAGGTTGCTTTTTCCAATGCCGTCACCGAGCTGTTCGGCACACGCTTGCCGATCGTCGCCGGTGGTCTGATGTGGCTCGCCGACGCGGACTATGTCGCCGCCGCATCGCGTGCCGGCATCATCGGCTTCATCACGGCGGCGAGTTTTCCGGAGCCGCAAGCGCTGCGTGCTGAGATCAGACGCTGTCGCGAGTTGTGCGAGGGCGGGCCGTTCGGCGTCAACGTGTCGATGCTGCCGAAGCTCGTGCCCGGCGAGAAGACGCGCGAAGTGTTCGAGTTGATCATCGACGAAGGTGTGAGGGTCGTCGAAACGTCGGGGCGAAATCCCGAGGAATTCATGCCGCTCTTGAAGGACGCCGGCGTGAAGGTGCTGCACAAGGTGCCGTCGGTGCGTTTCGCGGTCAAGGCGGCATCGGTCGGTGTGGATGCGGTCGCGATCGTGGGCGCCGAATGTGGCGGACATCCGGGGATGGATATGGTCGGCTCGTTCGTCAATGCAGCGTGGGCCGAAAGTCATCTGGAGATTCCCTATCTGATCGGCGGCGGCATCGGGCGTGGCTCGCAGCTTGCCGCCGCGCTCTCGATGGGCGCGTCCGGCGTGGTCGTCGGCACGCGCTTCGTCGTGGCCGAGGAGATCTGGGCGCACGACGACTACAAGCAACGACTGGTGGACGCCGGACCGACCGACACCGACCTGTGCATGACCTCCGTGCGCAATACCGTGCGCACGCTGCGCAACGAGACGACGATGGCCGTGAAGGAGCTCGAGGCGTGCAACGCGAACGTGACCATTCAGGACCTCATGCCGATGGTGTCCGGCAAGCTCGGTCGCGATGCCTATCTCACCGGAGACTGGAGAAAAGGGCTGCTGTCGGCGGGCCAGTCGCTGGCGTTCGTGGATCGCATCGAGCCGCTCGCCGATATCGTGCAGCGCTTCGAGCGCGACATGCGTCAAGCGATGGCGCGTGTGGCGATCAAGTGATCAATGCAAGGAGAGTGGAGTGAAGATTCTGGTGCCGGTGAAGAGAGTCATCGACTACAACGTGAAGGTCCGGGTGAAGTCGGATAACACGGGTGTCGATATCGCGAACGTGAAGATGTCGATGAACCCGTTCGATGAAATCGCGGTTGAAGAAGCCGTGCGTCTGAAGGAAGCGGGCGTCGCGACCGAAGTGATCGCCGTGTCGGCCGGTGTGACGCAGTCGCAGGAAACGCTGCGCACCGCGCTTGCGATCGGCGCGGACCGCGCGATCTTGATCGAATCGAACGAAGACCTGCAGCCGCTCGCAGTCGCGAAGCTGCTCAAGGCGCTGGTCGACAAGGAGCAGCCTTCGCTCGTCATTCTGGGCAAGCAGGCGATCGACGACGATTCGAACCAGACCGGCCAGATGCTCGCCGCGCTGGCGAACCTGCCGCAGGCGACGTTCGCGTCGAAAGTGGTCGTGGCGGATGGCAAGGCGACGGTATCGCGTGAAGTGGATGGCGGCGCGGAAACGCTGTCGCTGACGCTGCCGGCCGTGGTCACGACCGATCTGCGCCTGAACGAGCCGCGCTACGTGACGCTGCCGAACATCATGAAGGCCAAGAAAAAGCCACTGGAAACGGTGAAGCCCGAAGACCTCGGCGTCGATGTCACGCCGCGTCTGAAGACGCTGAAGGTCGCCGAGCCTCCGAAGCGCTCCGCCGGTGTGAAGGTGCCGGACGTGAAGACGCTGGTCGAGAAGCTGAAGACCGAAGCCAAGGTGCTGTGAGGAGACGCAAGAAATGACGAATCTGGTTAACCTGGTAGTAGCAGAACACGATAACGCGTCGATCAAGGCCGCGACGCTGAATACGATCGCCGCGGCACAGAAGGTCGGCGGTGAGATTCACGTGCTGGTCGCGGGTCGCAACGCGCAAGCCGCGGCCGATGCCGCAGCGAAGATCGCCGGCGTCGCCAAGGTACTGCTGGCCGACGCGCCGCAACTCGAAGCGGGTCTCGCGGAAAACGTCGAAGCGACGGTGCTGACGCTTGTGCAGGGTGCGGCGAAGAACTACACGCACATCCTCGCGCCGGCTACCGCTTACGGCAAGAACATCGCGCCGCGTATCGCCGCAAAGCTCGACGTCGCGCAGATCAGCGACATCACCGCGGTGGACAGCGCCGACACGTTCGAGCGTCCGATCTACGCGGGCAACGCGATCGCAACGGTTCAATCTCAAGACCCGATCAAGGTCATCACCGTGCGCTCGACCGGTTTCGACGCCGTCGCAGCCGAAGGCGGCAGCGCAGCGGTCGAAAAGATCGAAGCCGCAGCCGACGCAGGCATCTCGCAATTCGTGAGCCGCGAAGTGACGAAGCTCGATCGTCCGGAACTGACGAGCGCGAAGATCATCGTGTCGGGCGGCCGGGGTCTGGGCAATGGCGAGAACTACACGAAGGTGCTGGAACCGCTGGCCGACAAGCTCGGCGCGGCACTGGGCGCATCGCGCGCGGCGGTCGACGCGGGCTTCGTGCCAAACGACTATCAGGTCGGCCAGACCGGCAAGATCGTCGCGCCGCAACTGTATGTCGCGGTAGGCATTTCGGGCGCGATCCAGCATCTCGCGGGCATGAAGGACTCAAAAGTCATCGTCGCGATCAACAAGGACGAAGAAGCACCGATCTTCAGCGTTGCCGACTACGGTCTCGTCGGCGATCTGTTCGCGGTCGTTCCGGAGTTGACGAAAGAGTTGAGCTGAGCCGTCAACGTCAAAGCGACGTCATTCGAAAACATGAAGGAGACAGACCCATGCAGCAAGCCCATATCGATCGAACGGCGGCGAGCCCCGCGTATCGCCGGCTCGTCGCACAGCGGCGCCGGTTCAGCTTCACGCTGACCGCACTGATGATCGTCACGTACTACGGTTTCATTCTGTTCGTCGCGCTCGCGCCGCACCTGCTCGCGCGTCCGCTCTATGCGGGCGCGACGACGAGCATAGGCATCGTTGTGGGCGTCGGCATCATCGTGATTGCCATCGCGATGACCGGCTGCTACGTGCTGCGCGTCAACTGCAGCTTCGATCCGTCGATGAGCGCGCTGCTCGCCGACATCCGGCAAGGAGACTGAGCGATGCAAGCCATTCGCCTCATCCTCGCCGCGAGCCTCGCGTCGCTGTCCGTGCTCGCGCGTGCGTCTGCCATCGAAGGTCCGGTGCGGGACCATGTCGAGCTGAACCCCATCGCGATCGCCACGTTCCTGCTGTTCGTGCTCGTCACGCTCGGCATCACGCGCTGGGCGGCGCGCAGAACGCGCACCACCAAAGAGTTCTATAGCGCCGGCGGCGGGCTCAGCGGCTTTCAGAACGGGCTTGCCATCGCGGGCGACTACATGTCCGCGGCATCGTTTCTCGGCCTCTCCGGCATGGTCTTCATGTTCGGCTTCGACGGTCTGATCTATTCGATCGGCTTTCTGGTCGGCTGGCCGTTCGTCATGTTCCTGCTCGCCGAGCCCTTGCGCAATCTCGGCAAGTTCACGTTCGTCGATGTGGTCGCCTATCGTTTCAGACAGGCGCCGATTCGTCTGCTGACTGCGAGCACGTCGCTCGTCGTCGTGATCTTTTATCTCGTCGTGCAGATGGTCGGCGCGGGAAAGCTGATCCAGTTGCTGTTCGGCTTGCCGTACTGGATGGCCGAGGTGATCGTCGGCGTGCTGATGGTCGTCTACGTGTTCTTCGGCGGCATGACGGCGACGACGTGGGTGCAGATCATCAAGGCCGTGCTGCTGCTGTGCGGCGCGACGTTCATGGCCATAACCGCGCTCGCGCAATTCGGCTTCAGTCCCGATCAGATGTTCCGGCGCGCGGTCGACGTTCATCCCGCGGCGCTCAGCATCATGGCGCCCGGCAAACTGCTGAAGGACCCGTTCAATGCGCTTTCCCTCGGCATCGCGCTGATGTTCGGCACCGCCGGTTTCCCGCATATCCTGATGCGCTTCTTCACCGTTCCCGATGCGAAGGAAGCGCGTAAGTCGGTATTCATCGCGACCGGATTTATCGGGTACTTCTATCTGCTGACCTTCATCATCGGCTTCTCGGCGATCGCATTGCTCGCTCAACATCCCGAGTTCTTCAAAACGGCCGCCGATGGCCATTTCGATCTCACGCGCGATCTGCTTGGCGGCTCGAACATGGTCGCGGTCAATCTCGCGCGCGCGTTGGGCGGCAATCTGTTCTACGGCTTCATCGCGGCCGTGACCTTTGCGACGATTCTCGCGGTAGTCGCCGGGCTGACGCTGTCTGGTGCGACCACGGTTTCGCACGACCTCTACGCGTGCTGGCTCGCGCGCGGCAAGGGCGATGAAGCACGCGAAATGCGTATATCGCGCGCGGCAACCCTGATGCTGAGCGTCGTCGCGATCGGCTTCGGCATTTTCTTCGAGCATGTGAACGTGGCGTTTCTCGTAGGCCTGGTTGCGGCGGTCGCGGCCAGCGCGAATTTTCCGGTGCTCGTAGCGTCGATTTTCTGGCGCGGCATGACGACTCGCGGCGCTGTCGTGGGCGGCGGCCTCGGACTCGTGTCCTCGGTGTTGCTGACGCTCCTCTCCAGATCGGTATGGGTCGACGTGCTGCATCAGGCGCATGCGGTCGTGCCGCTCGACAATCCCGCGTTTATTTCGATGCCGCTTGCGTTCGCGGGCATCTGGACTTTCTCGATGCTGGATCGCGGCGCGGGTGCGCAGCGCGAGCGCGAAGCCTTCGCCATGCAGGAGTTTTATGGCCAGACGGGTATCTTGCCCATGGAGGCGGTCGACCACTGATCCTGTTCGTCGCAGCGATTATTGACCGCTTTGAAATGGTGCTTTTATCGACATGGTCTTTCTCGCTGAGCGGACGTTTTCTCCATTAGCCGCTTGACCCCGCCTCGAGTTGCAACTACCGACACCTCACGCGCCTCCGACCGAGGCGCATCAGTGCAGCACTTCAAGGGAATAGCGATGAATAGACGTGAAATCAGGGGTGCCCTTGATTTTCGTGCAAATTTCCGGTTCGGCACACCTAAGCCTGGCGCGGGTCTTCCTTGTGGCCCTGTATAAATATCGGCTTTTCACCAGGACTTGCGAATTGAACAATTGAACGATCAGGCTGCTACCGTTTTCCACCCAAATGTAGTCCGCAAAGGGTTGCGGACGCCCTCTGCAATATCGATTCAGCGGTCAGACCACAGCTCGTGCTCGTCGACTGGCAGCTGAAGCGGGCAAATCACCTGCTGCATTTCGATAGCGTCTGGTTTCGTGTACCTGACGGCCGTGGTGGATCGGGCAGCGCGCAAAATTCTCGCACGCCGGATGGCACCACATTCCGCTAGACGGAATCCAATAATCAATCCGCCATTCGTTGCGCCTCCCTTATGCCAGTAAGTAGTTCGCTTGGTGAGCGCTGATGATCGGAACGGCGATTCCGCTGACCGGAATATAAGTTTTGATACAGCGGAATGCCTGCCGTATCTTTTTAGCCAGACGAGCGACAGGAGCGGACTGGCTGTGCAAACGATCCATATTTCCCGCGCGGGCGGCCCGGAGGTACTGCAGGGGATCATCTGCCCGCAGCCACAAGCGGGACCAGGTGAGCTCCTGCTTCGTGTTTCCTACGCTGGCGTGAACCGGCATGACTGCAACCAGCGGGCGTCGGCGCGCCATCCCAATATCACGCTGCCAGCGAATATCCCAGGTCTCGAAGTGGCGGGCGAGGTGATGGCCTGCGGGCCTGGCGTAGAGAACTTCCGGCCCGGCGACTCCGTCTGCGCGTTGGTCGATGGCGGTGGCTATGCCGAGATGTGTTTGGCCGACGCAGCGCTGACCCTGCCCTGGCCGACCGATGAACTGCGTACCGGAGCCGCGTTGCCCGAGGGCCTATTTACCGCCTGGTACAACCTTATCGAACTGGCCAGGCTGCGGCCCGGCGAGCGGCTGCTGATCCATGGTGGCACGAGTGGGGTCGGTTTGATTGCCACGCAGCTCGCCGTCATGGGTGGAGCAGAAGTATGGTCAACCTGCGGCAACGAGGAGAAGCGTGCACTGAGTGCCAGTTTCGGTGCGGCCCGTACCTTCAACTATCGTGCGCCTGACTTTCTTCCCGCCCTGCAAGAAGCGGTAGGCAATGGGATGGACGTGATCCTGGATCTCTCGGGCTTGTGCTACTTCAATTCCAATCCGAAGCTCGCGGCTGATGGTGGTCGCATCATTTACCTCTCTTCATCCTCCGGCGAGCCAGTGCCGCTCAATGGTGCAGCGTTGATGACACGCCAGGTGTGGATTACCGCCTCGCGCTTGCGGCAACTGCCGCGCGAACATAAAGCCCGGCTTGCTGCAGCGCTGACCGGCGCGCACTGGCTGGATCTGTCCGCGATCCGTTTGCACATCGATTCCGAGTATCCACTGGCTGAGGCCGCCCGCGCGCATGAGCGCATGGAAAGCGGCGGGCATGCCGGCAAGATCCTGCTCGCCGTTAGCGAACCCGTCCAATTCCACCAGTGAGTTTGACTTATGAGCCACGTTATCCCCGACAGCATTGAGCGCCCGGTCTGGGCCATTCCGGGCAGCATTGCATATGCCCCCGACGGCTCGCCGCGAGTGATGGCCGGTGTCTGCCGTCATTGCGGCCAATCGGTATTTCCGCCGCCCAAGGTTTGCCCCGCATGCTGGGAGGAGACGATCGACAAGATCGAGGTGCCATCAACCGGCACCGTCTATACCTACTCAGTGGTGCATTCCGGCCGCGCTGGCTGGAAGACCCCCTATGTGCTGGCATTCGTCGACTTCAAGGAGCGCAACGTACGTGTGGCCGGGATCGTCCAGAGCCCGGAGGGTTGGAGGCCCGAACTCGATTCCACTGTCCGCGTTGGTATCGGCATCGTGTGTAACGACGCCAACGGCGAGCCGGTTTACGCCCACTGCTTCCTTCCGGAGTAAGCGCGATGAGTCGTAACAATTTCCGTCGCGTCGCTGTTGCCGGTGTCGCCATGAGCCAATTCGGCAAGCGTCCTGACACCACTTTGCAAGACCTTGGTTGGCCGGTTGTCAAGCAGGCGATCGCAGACAGCGGTTTCGATCGCAAGCAAATCGAGGCCGTTTATTGCGGTTCCGCGTATGGCGGTCGTCTGGTTGGCCAGCGTGTGTTGCGCCCGCTGGGCTTGCTGGGCATCCCGGTGGTGAACTGCGAGAACGCTTGTTCAAGCGGCGCCACTGCCTTTCGGGAAGCGTGGCTGGCGATCGCCAACGGCCTCTGCGATGTCGCCCTGGTGCTGGGCATCGACAAGCTCACATCGTTGGGTGGCGGTGTTCTGCCAGGACAGCCGGAGGATCACGAGGTGTCGGTCGGCATGAGCATGCCGGTGATGTATGCGATGCGCGCGCGTCGCTACATGCATGAGCACGGCATCTCGGACGCAGACTTGGCGCAGGTGGCAGTGAAGGCACACAAGCACGGGGCACTCAACCCTTGGGCGCAGTTGCGCAACGAAGTGTCGCTGGAGCAGGTGCTCAACGCCCGTCCTATCGCGGAGCCGTTCACGCTGATGCACTGCTGCCCGACTGGCGACGGCGCTTCTGCTGTGGTGCTGTGTGCCGCGGAATGCGTCCCAGCCTCCGGCCGCAAGCCGGTGTGGGTCGCCACGTCGCATCTCACTTCCGGCAAGTACATGACTGGCTTCCGCGACATGACCACGCCCGAGATCACGGTGCGCGGCGCCAAGGATGCGTATGAGGAGGCAGGCATCGGCCCGGACGATATCTCGGTCGCCGAGGTACATGACGCCTTTACGATCGCCGAGCTGCTGTACTGCGAGGCTTTTGGCTTCTGCCAGCAAGGCGAAGCGATTCAGCTGCTGAAAAGCGGCGCTACCTCTGTGGGAGGGCGCATCCCGGTCAATCCAAGCGGTGGCCTGCTGTCCAAGGGCCATCCAGTGGGCGCCACCGGCATTGCTCAAATCACCGAGATCGTCTGGCAATTGCGCGGCGAGGCCAAGGGCCGGCAAGTAGAAGGTGCAAAGGTGGGACTGGCGCACTGCACAGGCGGGGGCATCTCGGGCTTGGACCACGGCGCCTGCGCCATCAGTATCTTTACGCTGTGAGTCGACGATGAAAGCCATCGCATTCGAGTACCACGCGCCGCGTAGCCGATCAGAGGCGCTGGCGTTGCTCGCGGAGCAACCCAATGCCAAGGTGCTTGCAGGTGGGCAGTCGCTGATGCCGATGATGAATTTTCGCATTGCGCAGCCCAGCCACCTGATCGACATCAACGGTCTCGCGGACCTTGCCGCCATCCGCGCCGACGGCGCCGAATTCGCGATTGGTGCAATGACGCGTCAACGCGACTTGCTGCGCTCGGAGCAACTGCGCGAGGCCATGCCTCTGATGGTCGAGGCATTGGGCCATGTCGGCCACTTGCAGACCCGCAACCGGGGCACGATAGGCGGCTCGCTTTGTCATGCCGACCCGGCGGCGGAACTGCCCACCGTGTGCACAGCGCTCGACGCCAGACTCACCGTAGAGAGCAGCGATGGAACGCGCGAGATCGCGATGGCTGATTGGACACTGGGCTACCTGGTGACCAGTCTTGAGCCGCACGAGATGCTGACCGCGATTCGTCTGCGCGCATGGCCGCGTGGTCACGGTTGGGCTTTCACCGAGTTCGCGCGCCGGCACGGCGACTTCGCCATCGTAAGCGTGGCTGTGCTGCTGGCGCCAGGCGCGGGCGGCAGGATCGCGCGCGCATCGATCGTACTGGGCGGGTGCGGTGACGCCCCGATCCGACTGCATGCAGCCGAGGCCCTGCTGGAAGGTCGAGTCGGTTGCGAAGATCTGTTCCGCCACGCGGCAGGCAGTGCGGTCGATCTCGAAGCTGGCTCGGATGCGTACGTCAGCGCGGAGTACAGACGGCACCTCGCGCAGGTGCTTGTGCGACGCGGGCTGCTTACCGCGCATGCGCGCATGACACGCGGAGGCATCGCATGAACGAAGCGGACATTACCGCGACCGTCAATGGCGTAAAGGTCGAACGTACCGTCGCCGTGCGGACCTCGCTGGTTGACTTTCTGCGCTACGACCTTTGCCTTACCGGCACCCATGTGGGTTGCGAGCACGGCGCCTGTGGCGCATGCACCGTGCAAGTGGAAGGTGCCGCTGTGCGCGCCTGCCTGATGCTGGCAGTGCAAATCAACGGCAAGCAGGTCGCGACCGTCGAATCGCTGGGCAAGCCAGATGCGCTGTCGCCGCTGCAACGCGCATTCAGCAAACATCACGCACTGCAATGCGGTTTCTGCACGCCCGGTTTCCTGATGACGATCGATGCCTGGCTGGACCAGCTACCGCCCGGCTACCTGCCAAACGACGAAGAGATCCGCGACATGCTCTCGGGCAACGTGTGCCGCTGTACCGGCTACCAGAACATCGTCGAGGCAGTGCGCGAACTGACGCGAGAACGCGCGGATGGAGTCTCGGCATGAAGCGCGACAACATGACCGGCATCCACTTCGGTGCTCCCGTTGCCCGCAAGGAGGACGCGGCGCTGGTGACTGGCACCGGATGCTTTGTCGACGATATTCAGATACCCGGCCTGCTGCACGCCTTTATTCTGCGCAGCCCGATACCGCACGGCCGCATTCGAGCCATCGACTTGACGCGTGCCCAATCCGCGCCTGGCGTCGTGGTTGCCTTTGCGTTCGATGAATTGCCGGACTGCCTGAAGATCAAGCCGATGCCGTTGGTGGTGCCAAATCCGGCGATCCGGCACCCGATCACGCAGTATGCGTTGGCCGATAAGGAGGTGCGATATGTTGGCGAGCCCGTGGCGGTCGTCGTGGCGCTCGCACGCGCCCTGGCCGAGGATGCGGCCGATCTCGTGGATATCGAATACGAAACCTTGCCGGCGGTGGCGTCCCTGGACCAGGCAAGCGAGGCCGGCGCGCCCACGGCGCACCTGGAGATCGAATCGAACCTCGCAGGCGAAGCGTTGTTCGCCGATGGCGACTGCAACGCCGCTTTTGCCCGTGCGCATAAGGTGATCAAGGCGAGCTTCGATCAACACCGCGGGGGCGCCTTCTTTATGGAAACGCGCGGCTGTGTCGCGGTGCCATCGTCCCTGGGCAAGAGTTTTACGCTTTACGGCGCGATGCAGGCACCGCACCGGATCAAACGCATCTTGCAGGAGTTCTTCGGTCTGGCCGACGACCAGGTGCGTGTCGTGGCGCCGTCCGACGTGGGCGGAGGCTTCGGTCCCAAAGGCTCGTTCTACCCGGAGTACGCGTTGATTACGCACTGCGTGCAACTGCTGGGGCGTCCCGTGAAGTGGATCGAGGACCGGCGCGAGAATTTTGTCGCCACGCACCAGGAGCGTGACCAGAAATGGGACCTGGAGCTGGCTGTCGACCAGGAAGGGCGTATTTTGGGGCTTCGTGGCCAACTGGCCCATGACACCGGCGCCTACGTGCCCTGGGGTCTTGTCCTTCCCTGGATCTCCATGACGACGCTCCAGGGGCCTTACGTCGTTCCAACCTTCGCGCTGACGCTCAAATCCTTCTTTACGAATAAGGTGCCCACTACCCCGGTACGCGGCGCGGGTCGGCCACAGGCGGTCTTCGCGATGGAGCGGCTCATGGACAGGGTGGCGCAAGAACTCGGATTGGACCGAAGCGAGGTCCGCCGGCGCAACTTTATCCGTCCCGAGCAGATGCCCTTTAACTGCCGCGTGATCGGACGCGATGGCAGCCCCGTGCTTTATGACAGCGGCGACTATCCCGGTACTCAGGCACTGGCGCTCCAGAACGGAGATTGGGCCGGCTTTCCTGCCCGTCAGGCGGCCGCCAGGGCGAAAGGGCGCTATTTGGGTATCGGCCTCGCGAACTTTGTGGAGGCCACCGGCCTTGGACCTTACGAAGGCGCAACGGTGAAGATCGGCACTAACGGGAGTATCGTGGTTTACACCGGCGCTGCGCCGCAGGGCCAGTCGCACCATACGACACTGGCGCAGATTGCCGCCGACCAGTTGGGTGTGGAGCCAGCAGCAGTGAAGATTGTGACCGGCGACACCCAGGGCATCTCCCTCGGTATTGGTACCTTTGCCGCGCGTAGCGCGGTTAACGCAGGAAACGCCGTGCACCTGGCTTGCGATGAAGTGAGGCGGAAGATTCAGGCACTGGCGGCAAAAGTGCTTGAAGCGAAGCCAGGACAAATTGTTCTGGCCGGCGGCATGGTGTCGGTCGACGGTGCGCCGGAGCGCAGCATCAGCCTGGCCCGGCTGGCCGTAGTAGGCGTCGGTATGCCTGGTTACTCGCTCGACGAAGGCATGACACCCGGTCTCGAGCACACCAGCTATTTCTCGCCGGCTCAGTCCACCTTTTCCAATGGCTGCCATGTCGTCGAAGTCGAAGTGGACCCGGAGATCGGCGCCGTCAAGCTGTTGCGCTATGTAGTCGTAGATGATTGCGGCCGGCAGATCAATCCGATGGTGGTCCACGGGCAGGTCGTCGGGGGTGTCGTGCACGGCATCGGCAATGCGTTGCTCGAAGAACTGGTTTATGACGAGTCGGGGCAGTTGCTTTCGTGCAATTTCGGCGAGTATCTGCTGCCGCTGGCAAGCGATATCCCCGAAATCGAAGTGCTGCACACGGAGACACCCTCGCCACTCAATCCACTAGGCGTCAAAGGCGCAGGCGAGGGCGGCACGCTGCCTGTGACGGCAGCGATTGCCTCTGCCATCGAGGACGCGCTGAAACATTTCGACGTGACCATTACGCAGGTTCCGATCACACCCATGAGGTTGGTCGAAAAACTGAAGGCAGCCGGAACGCGATGAATATCTCAATGATCTCTGTTTCCGATGGCGTGCTTGCTCGCGGCGCCGCGATTATGCGGGTGCTGTGCGAAAGCGAAGTCGCGATGCCGATCAGCGCCATTTCACGTGCATTGGGCATGGCGCCGAGCAGTGTGCACCGCCTACTGGATCAACTGGTAACGGTGCGCTGGGTGGAGCGTACGACTAACCATCAATACCGGGTTGGCTTCGAGTTCTATCGGCTGGGCTCGTTGGCCGCGAGCAGGGTCAAGCTGGTGGAATTGGCGCGCCCTTTGGTGCAACAGCTGGTCTCGCGTTGCGACGAGACAGCACTGTTCTCCGTGCGCATCCCGAACACGGGGCAAATGATTTTCGCCGAGCAGGCCGTCAGTTCGCAGCCGCTTCGCTATAGCTTCCATCTGCACGAGCCGCGCTCGCTGATGTGGGGCGCCGCCGCGCGCGCTATTCTGGCCTGGATGCCGGAGCCCGAGCAGCGCGACGTGCTGGCTCGCGCACCCGTATCACGTACCGGGCGCAAGGTGCCGGCCTGGGCGACGTGGGCAAGGGAGGCGCGTGAGATCCGGCAACAGGGGTACGCGACCTCGCGTGGCCACTACACCGACTGGGCGTTCGGCATTGCAGTCCCGGTTTTCGACGTGATCGGGGTAGTGGGAGCGTTGACCTTTGTCGCGCCGGAAATGCGCGTGCCGCCCGCAACGGAGCGAACCCTGCTGTCGGCGCTACAGGACGCCGCCCTCCATCTTTCGCGCAGCCTCGGCGCTCCCGCGGATGCCAACGCACTTTCACGGAGTCAGCACCATGTGGCATGAACAACTCAAAGGCGTCGCTCTGGTTCGGGGGCTGCGAGTGATCGACATGACCCTGTTCCTGTCCGGTCCCTATGCCACCCAGGTCCTCGGTGATCTGGGTGCGGAGGTGCTCAAGATTGAACCGCTTACCGGCGACAACACCCGGGTATTGCCGCCCAACTTTATCGGCGAAGACAGCGCCTATTACCACAGTTGCAATCGCAATAAGCGCAGTATTGCTTTGGACTACAGAACGCCAGAAGGAGTCAAGCTGCTGGAGGAACTGGTGGCCAGAAGCGACGTCTTTATCGAGAATCTGAAGCCCGGCGCGATGGCTCGCTCCGGTATCACCTACGAGCGGCTGAAGGAGATCAATCCGCGGCTCGTCTACTGCTCCATCAGTGGCTTCGGGCAAGATGGCCCGTATGCGGAACGGCCGGCCTACGATATGGTGGTGCAGGCCATGTCCGGCGGTATGAGCCTGACCGGCGAACGGGATGGCAAGCCAGTCCGGGCGGGCATTCCGCTAGCCGATATTTCCGCTGGCCTGTACGCGGTCATCGGCATCCTGGCCGCACTGCTGCGGCGCGAGGAAACCGGGCTGGGCGAATATCTCGATATCGCGATGCTGGACTGCCAGGTGGCGATGCTGTCGTATCAAGCGGCCTACTACCTGGCATCGGGCAAGGTGCCTGGAACCCAGGGGCGCGAGCATGAATCCATACCGTCCTACCGCGCCTTCACTGCGCGCGACGGCATGGAAGTCGTGGTTACTGCAAATACCGACCGCATGTGGCAGTCGCTATGCGAGGCGATTGGCCGCACAGACTTGCGCGATGACCCCGAATTGAGCGGCCGTAAAGGGCGCTACGACCAGAGACGGCGCATCTGGGATGCGTTGGAGAGCGCATTCGTATCGCGTAATGCCGACGAATGGGTGCAGATCCTGGTGGCCCACGAGGTGCCCGTGAGCGTGGTCAACTCGCTGGACAGGGTCATGACTGACCCTCAGGTGCGTCACCGCGGCATGGTGCTGGATCTGCAGGGCCCGGCGGCCGAACAGCTTCAGGTGGCCGGCAATCCGATCAAGGTGGCTTCGCACCCTGATCAGACACATAGGTACCCGCCACCACTTGGCGAAGGTACGCGCGAGGTGCTGGCCGAGTTGCTCGGCAAGAGCGAGGCCGAGATTCAACGCCTGCTGGCCGCCGATATCGTGCGCGAATGGATGCCCGCTAGCAAGGAGGTCGCATGAGCCTGGAAGCGGGTTTCGAGTGGAGCGCAGGTTCAGGCATCGGCCGCCTGTGCCTCGCCCGTCCAGACGATGGCAATACAGTCTCGTTGGCCATTATTCGCGGATTGCAGTCGGCACTTGCCGAGCTGGAAGCCGACCCCGAGGTGCGCGTGATCTTGCTCGAGGCGCAGGGCGAGGACTTCTGCCTTGGACGTAACGGCGAGGGCGAAAGTCGTGAAGGACTGTCGGCCTACGCGATTCACCAGCAGTTCTTGATGCCGATCCTTGACCTGTATGCGGCGATTGACCGTTGCGAGTTGCCTGTAGTGTCAGTGGTGCAGGGGCGTGCATTCGGCTTCGGTTGTGCGCTCGCGGCCGCATGCGATATCACGCTTGCCGGGGAGTCGGCGCAGTTCGCACTGCCGGAGATCCTGCGCGGCATTCCGCCCACGCTCGCCATGTCGGCGTTACGCGGCCGTGTCCCCCCCAAGGCGATAGCCTACCTGATACACAGCGCGCTGGCGGTTGACGCTCGTACGGCGCGGGAGTTTGGTTTGGTTAGCCATGTGGTGCCGGACAGCCGGCTCCCTCAGGAAGCGGACTCGCTGCTCGCAGGGATGGCGAATCAGCAACGCATCGTCAATGCTACGGTCAAGGAATTCGTCACACTTGGGCCCGGCACTGAGCGGGTGCTGGCAAGCCGCTTGGCGGGTTTGCTGATGACAGTCAATCGATCGCATACGGCCGCAAGATGAAACACGGCACGCCAACGCAGCAATTGGACCTCGGCACGCACAGCATCGCTTTCGTTGACGAAGGCCGCGGCTATCCCGTTCTGTGTCTGCATAGCCTTGCGGGTAGCCTGCGTATGTGGGATGGCGCGGCGGCGGAACTTGTTCGCCACTATCGCGTGCTTCGCTGCGATGCACGCGGGCATGGTGCCAGTACCGACGCCATGTCCTATACGGTCGAAGGGATGGCACACGACGCACTGGCCCTTCTCGACGCCCTGGGCATCACGCGCTGCGCTGTCTTGGGAATATCCATGGGCGGCCAGGCGGCGATGCACCTGGCGCTGGCGGCTCCGCACCGGGTCGCGGCCCTGGTGCTGGCGAACACCTCCGCGGGTGCTCTTCCCGACGCAAAGGAGCGCCTTGCCCAGACTAAAGCTCGCATCGACGAGATCGGCTATGAGCGTTTCGCCTCCGAGTATGTTGCCAGCCGACTTGCAGATGGGTCCGCCTCGTCCGCGTACGCCGACTACTTGGGTGACGCCCTGGCACTGGGATCACAACGCTATGTCGCCACGTTGTGCTCGATTCTGACGCAGGACCTGACCGCTGAACTCCCGGGATTGCATGTGCCCGCTTTGCTCGTGAGCGGTACGGCCGACATCAGCACTACGCCCGAGCGCATGCGTGCACTGGGCGCACTGCTTCCCACTTGCCGGACACTGGAACTGGAAGGAGCAGGGCACTTCTCTTGCCTTGATCAGCCTGAGCGATTTATTGCCGGCGTCCTTGAATTTTTGGCCTCGAACATAAAGGATTCCTGATGGCTTCGCATGTCATATGTCAGTTTAAGCTCTCGCTCCCGCCTCAACAGGTATGGGATGCTCTGAAGGACGTCGAGGGGGTTGCCCATTGCTTCCCCGGGGTAATGAGTGTCGAGGCGCTAGATGAACATGCCTGCAAGGGCGTGGTTCAGGTCCGCCTTGGCCCCATGCAACTGGAATTTGCCGGGCAATTTCTATACACCGAATTGGACGAGGCAAACTGGTGCGCGGCGGCCGATGCCCAGGGCCAGGACCGGCGCGGCCGCGGACGCGCCGAGTCGAAGATCCTCTTGAAAGTCCTGCCGGAAGGGATGGGCAGCGTGACCACGGTTGAAGCCAAAACCGAACTGAGCGGCACTGTCGCGCAATTCGGTCGCGCGAAAAGCGTTATCCAGGCGGTGGCGGAGACATTGATCGGCGATTTCGCCAAAAACCTCGAGGCGAAGCTGGCGCCGGAGCCGGCGGCTCCCTTGGCTGTGGCGGACCTTACACCCGCCGCGGCCAATCCACCTGCCATGGTCGAGCGCGCACCAGTGGGCGGCTTGGGACTTGCGTTGCGCGCTCTGACGCAATGGTTGCGAGGGATGTTCTCCCGAGCTTAAACAAGCACATAGAAAAATATCGAAAACATTTGGAGGCGAACACATGCGAGTCAACTCGACTTCGCTGGAGACGGCTGCTGCAAGCGTGGATTCCGGCAAACCTGGAGTAGGCAGGGCAGCGTGGATAGTTTTGGGCTCGGCCTTTTTGGGCTGGATGTTCGATGCCATGGACGTGTACCTGATCGTGGTCGTCATCATGCCGGCCCTCCACGATCTTCTCGGCGCGTCGCACGCTGATGCTTCACAGATCCAGGGGATGATCGTTGGTGCGAAGCTGCTTTGCTGGGGCATTGGCGGCATTACGTTCGGCGTGTTGGCGGACAAATTCGGTCGCGCACGCGTGATGCTTGGCACGATGCTGATCTACTCAGGTTTCACCGCAGCCAGTGCGCTCGCGCAAAGCTGGCATCAACTCCTGTTGCTCCAGATGTTGGCGGGCTTTGGCATCGGTGGCGAGTGGGCCGCTGGCGCCTCGCTTGTCGTAGAAACCTGGCCGGAAAAACATCGGGCAAAAGCGGTCCAGGTCATGCAGTTTGCAAATGTCGTCGGACTGATTATTGCGTCAGCGCTCGGAATTCTTTTGGCCGGACTTGGATGGCGCTGGGTGCTCGCTGTCGGCGCCGTTCCCGCGGTCGTCAGTCTCGGTCTTCGGTTCGTGACCCCGGAATCAAAGCGTTGGAAAGAATCGCGGATTGCTGAAATCCAACACGCCGGACCCAAAATGGGTTCCTTGTCGGTGATATTCCGAACGCCATTAAGGCGTCGTACGATCGTCGGCTCGCTCGTCGCTGCAGCAATGATGATTGGTAGCTGGGGGACAACTGTGCTTATCCCCGCGCTACTAAGAAAATTTATTCAATCGGCGGGCGATGCCGAATTTATGAGGCAAACCTCCATCTCATTTACGTGGGCCAACGTCGGGGCAGTTCTTGGGTTTGGATTGACGCTGATTTTAGTCGCATGGAATCCACGCATATCCAGACGGGTAGTTTATGCGCTCTTCTGTGCAGGTGCCTGGGTTGCGACGATCGCGCTCGTCACGGTCGCCAAAACACTGACGATGTTCCATCTGGCAATGTTTGCGTTCGGATTATTCGCGATCGGAGGATTCGGAATCCTCGCGCTATATCTAACGGAACTCTTTCCATTGCATGTTCGTGGAACGGGTCAGGGATTTACCTGGAACGTCGCTCGTATATTCACAGCAGCAGGTCCATTGGCGGTCTCACTGGCATTGGCGAAATGTGGAATATACGTCGTCGGCGTTTTAATTGCGGCAGCATTCTGGATCGGGCTTGTCGCCATCAGGTTTGGGCCGGAAACGGGCTCTTGCCAAAGACGGGCAGGGGGCAGATTCATAAGTCAGAACGCGTCGGATCATCCGAAGATGTGAGCAAGCTCCTTTTATGAATCGTTTCATTTATAAAATACTAGGTACTACTACATATAAATTGGAGGCTATATATGACACCCGTCCGTCATAACCGCGGATTTCGCACCCTCTCCGTAGCAGCAGGCGTCGTTTTTGCCAATGGGGCGCATGCCCAGAGCAGCGTCACGCTCTATGGGGCGCTCGATCAGGATATCCTCTATACGAACAAGACTTTGAATCCGGCGACCATGAAGAATGGCGGCAGTCAGGTTTCGCTGTTGAATGGCGGCTGGCAGCCATCGCGCTTTGGCTTGACGGGCAGCGAAGACCTCGGTGACGGCTTTAAAGCATCCTTTAAGCTTGAAAGCGGCATCAACGTTCCCACCGGCGGTTTCAATGACTCGAACGGCAATTTCTTCGGTCGTCAGGCATGGATCGCACTAGACAGTCGATACGGCGAAATCAAGACCGGTCTTCAGTTCTCGCCATTCCTCATTGCTGTGGTTGCGCTCGATCCGCGCGAATTCTCGTTCTTCGGCGGCAGCGCGGCGATCTATGCGCACAACGTTGCCGCCACGGGTATCTTCACGCCGAATGCGATCACCTATTCGAGCCCGGACTTTGCGGGGCTGCGCGGACGCGCCATGCTGTCACTCGGCAACGTCGCGGGCTCGTTCCAGGCCGGACGCGCATACTCAGGTAGCCTGGAATACTCTCTCGGCTTTCTGTTGATTACTGCGGCGATCTATGACTCCAATCCCGGCAGCGCGACCGTAACGCCAATACCTTCGACGGTTGCCTTTGAGGGACGGGTGATCGGCGCATCGTACAACTTCGGCTCGGTGATATTGAAAGCGTCGCTCACCAACTACAAGGTAAAGAGTTCGCTCAACAACAACGTTTATGGCGGTGGCATCGAGTATCGTGCGACACCGGCACTGACATTGAATTCCGCTATCAATTACATCACTGATCCCGACAACAGGAACAACCATTCCCTACTGGCTTCGATCGGGGCACAGTACGACCTGTCGAAGCGTACGTTGGTCTATGCACAGGCCGCGATCGTGAACAATCACGGCGCAGAAACCACCGGCTTTTCGGTTACCGGTGAACTGTCCGCTCCGGCCGGCAGCACGGTGGGCATCAACATGGGCCTGCGCCACGTTTTCTGACCTTGTCCACCATGGGGTACGTGTGGCGACGCGTTATTCAATGCGCGCGATAGCGCATCAGGAACGTGGAGACTGCGCTGCCGATGATCCTTTCAACGTCTTCGTCGGAGATCGCATGATCGATCTGCATTAGACGGGGAAAGTAAAGCGTTTCTCCCAACATGCCGATGAACTCGGCGCGTGCGAGCCGCACGTCGGCAATCTTCAGGCAGCCTTCTTCCACCCGCTTTGCCAACCAGGCATCCGTTACGTCGCTGAAGAGATCTTTCGCGCGCTGTAAGCGCAGTCCCATGTCGGGAAAGCTTCGCACTTGAGCAATGACCAGTCGCATTGCGCCAATCATGTTGGGCTCGGAAACAAGCTCGTTGTAAGCGCGTGCAATCTCACGCAAGCCCGACTCGACTTCCGGCGGCACGGCGTGATCCTTCCAGCGTGCGAACAACTGATGGAAGAGATGGTCCATCGCCTCGGTGAAGAGGATATCCTTACCGGGAAAATGTTTGTACAGCGTCGCGTATGACACCGCTGCGCGATCGCCGATGGAATCCATCGTGGCCGCGTCGTATCCGTTTTCCAGAAAACTTGCAATTGCGACCTCGAGTATCAGTGCACGCTTTTCTCTGCTAACGCGCTGCTGATACCCCTGTACGCCCTCCGGCGCGTGATTCTCTGCCCGAGAGTGGGGCGTCTTCTTTCCTGCCTTCGCTATTGCCACTTATAAGCTCCAAAACTATCGGTCAGCAAGGCATTCTGCCCGCCGTTGGCGAAACTCGCCAGCAAGCGAGACCTCCGAGGAGTTCTCGGAATCAGGCGGTTGAGCGGACTTTGCGGCTCACGCTCAGCACTGACCGGGTGCCGATGCAACGGTAAGAGCATATAGCGACGGCGTTCCCGACCAGCAGGCGGCACCTCGATTCTCTCTGAAGGCAACCGCGGGCACCGGGTTTTCCCTACCTTTCTGGCTGCAGTTTATGAGTATAGTGTATTACACACTACACCATGGAGGCGATCAGGAATGAGAGTCAGCGTGAATGGCTTCAGACGATTAGGGACAGCCTCAGTTGTAAGAGGCAGGAAGGGCTGGTCATTACTCGGGGCGAAGTGCTCCGATTGCGAAACGCCGATCTATCCGGTACTCACCGTGTGCCCACAATGCGGCGGTCGTGACTTCGTTGCGTCGCCGTTGCCGGCGATCGGCACCCTCTACGGCCACAGCGTGGTGCATATGGGACCAAGAGGCGTCGACACGCCCTACACCGTCGGGTATGTGGACCTGAGCGATGGTCTGCGGGTCTTCGGGCGCATCGAAATGCCGGTTGGCGCGGTACAGACGGGGCAGCAGCTCGAATTGCGAGTGCAACCGGCAAACAGGCAAGCGAGCCAATTCATCTATTTCTTTACCGCACCCGGCGAAGTTTCCCAGCAGGTGGATTCATGAGCTTGACGAACGGTTCGAGGGGCGTGAGCGTCGTTGGCACGGGCATGATCCGTTTTGGGCGTTTCCCGGAAGTGAGCCTCTCCCAACTCGCCGCGCCGGCGGTCATCGAAGCACTTGATGAAGCCGGAATCGATCGACGACGCGTCGGCGCTATTTATTGCGGTACGGTATCCGGTGGTACGTTGGCTGCCCAACGTATCGGACGGGAGACGGGGCTGACCGGCATCGAAGCGGCGAATTTCGAAAACGCCTGCTCGTCGTCGGCGAGCGCATTCCGGCAAGCCTACCTCGCGATTGCCGCGGGTGCGGTGGATTGTGCAGTCGTCGTTGGCGCGGAGCAGCTGACTCGTCTCGGCGGCGGGCCACTTGACCTCGGCGATGAGGATGTCGAGTCGGCGAACGGATTGACGATGCCGGCGCTGTACGCCATGCGCGCACAGCGATACATGCATGAATTCAATTTATCACCCGGCGATCTCGCGCAGATCGCCGTCAAGGCCAGGGCGAATGGCGCGCTCAACCCCTACGCACAGATCCGCAGCACCGTCTCGGTGGAGGAAGTGCTCGGCAGCCGACCGGTGGCCTCGCCGCTGACTTCGCATCAGTGCTGCCCGCTCGGCGACGGCGCAGCGGCAGTAGTGCTTGCCGGCTCCAACCTCGCCGAAGCGAAACAGCAAGGCGCCGTAAGGATTCTCGCCTCTCATCTCACTTCGGGCCGTTATATGCAGGGGGCGCGGGACATGACGACGCCCGAAGTCACGGTGCGTTGCGCGACCGAAACCTATGAATCCTGCGGCATCGGCCCTTCCGACATCGATCTCGTCGAGTGTCACGATGCCTTCACCATCGCTGAACTGCTGTACTACGAAGCACTGGGTTTTGCCGCCCACGGAGAGGGGGTGGGTTTGATCAGAGGTGGTCAAACGGCGCTAAGCGGACGGATTCCGTTCAACCCGTCCGGCGGCCTGCTCTGCAGGGGCCATCCGCTCGGAGCGTCAGGGATCGCGCAGATTGTCGAAATAACACGCCAGTTGCAAGGACGCTGCGGCGCACGGCAGGTCGGGCAAGACAGGCCGCGCGGTCCACGAGTCGGACTGGCGCACATCACCGGTGGAGGCACTTACGGCTTCGATCACGGTGCGTGCGCGATACACATTCTTGGAAGGTGAGAAATGAAGTCAGCACCCTTTACCTGGCACCGACCGGAAAGCGTGGCGCGTGCCGTTGAGTTACTTTCCACGCTGGGCAACGCACGCATCGTCGCTGGCGGACAGACGCTGATGCCGATGCTGGCCATGCGCTACGCGTATGTGGACCACCTGGTCGACGTGAACGCGATACCTGGCCTCGACGGGATAACGTTGGAAGGCGATGAGGTCTGCATCGGCGCATTGGTTCGCCAGCGGGATATCGAGCAATCTCCTTTGATTCAGCAATACGCACCACTGATGGTGGAGGCCTATCGATTGGTCGGCCATATTCAGACGCGCAATCGGGGCACTTTTGTCGGAAGCGTTTGCAATCTCGATCCGGCCTCGGAGCAGCCCACACTTGCCGAAATCTTCAATGGGACGATCGTCGCCGTAGGACCTCGTGGAGAGCGGCGCATTCCATTTAATGAATTCGCGTGCGGTTTCATGACTACTTCAATCGAGCCGGACGAAATGGTGACGCAGATTCGCCTTCGCATCTGGAACGAGCCGCACGGATATGCGTTCGAGGAATTCGCGCGCAGACATGGGGACTTTGCAATCGTCGGCGCGGCGGCCATGGTGTCGGTCGACGTAAATCACGCGATCAGGCGCGCTGATGCGGTCCTGTGCGGGATGGGCAGCAAACCTTGCCGTCTGCAGCTTGACGACGTCCTCCGGGGACAGCAGCCCAGCGCCCGTCTGGCGAAAGCAGCAGCCAGCAGAGCAAGCTGGATTGACGCTCTTAGTGACACGAGCGCCAGTGCCGCATATCGGAAACGTCTCGCGTGGACCGTGACCGAGCGTGCGCTTGGGCGCGCGTTCGCTCGTGCATTGAACGCAAGCTGAGGGGATCATGGATCAGAGAATCGAACTCGTTGAGCAAAAAAAGATTGCCTTCGAACTGAACGGACAGGCAATGACCTGCGACATCGACCCCAGAGTGACGCTCGGCGATTTTCTTCGTCACCAGCTTGGCAAGACAGGCACGCACTACGGCTGCGAGCATGGCGTTTGCGGAGCGTGCACGGTACTGGTGGACGGACGTTCCATGCGCTCCTGCCTTCAGCTTTGCGGCCAGATCGACGGGAGGAAAATCACAACCATCGAGGGACTCGCGAATGGCGACGGCTCGCTCGGTGTCCTGCAGCAGGCGTTTCAGGATCGCCATGCATTGCAGTGCGGATACTGCACCCCAGGCATGTTGACCACGCTAACGGAGTTTCTGCGAGCCAGCCCCGACCCGTCCGGTGCCGAAGTTCGCGATGCAATCAGTGGGAACATCTGCCGCTGCACGGGCTACCAGGCCATAGTCGAAGCGGCGCTGCTCGCGGCCGCCCGAATGCGCGGTGAGCCCGATCCCGTTTTCGGACTGGTTACCGCACACTCGGAAGAAAGCGATTCCCCCTCGGATTCGACCGTGGGTGCGCGCTATGTCGGCAAACCCGTCAAACGCACCGAAGACCCCGCGCTACTCAAAGGCGAGGGGCAATTCGTCGACGATATCCACCTTCCCGGAACATTGCATTGCTGTTTCGTGCGATCGTCTCACGCGCACGCCCGCATCAAGCACGTCGATACGCAAGCAGCAAAGGCCGTACCGGGCGTACGGCATGTCTGGACATTCGCTGATCTGGATGAAGCACATCGGCAGCCATTGCCGGTCCTGGCACCGACTCACATGCTGACGGAGCCGCGCATGTGGTCGCCGCTGGCCTCGGACGAGGTGTGCTACGTCGGCGAGGCGATTGCCGTTGTCCTTGCAGAAAGCCGGTACATCGCCGAAGACGCCGCCAACCTGGTGCAGATCGACTACGAGGTACTGCCGGTCGCCAGCGACATCAGGAAGATATTCGATCCGAATGCGCCACGGGCTCACAGCGACGTTCCGACCAACCTCCTCCTCGACATGCCGTTTGCTTTCGGCGATGTCGACTCGGCCTTCGCGCGCGCCGCGCACGTGGTCAAGCGCGAGATATTCCATCATCGCGGGACTGCGCACCCGATGGAGTGCCGCGTAACCCTCGTGCGGCTAGATGGCAGTACCGGCGAGTTGACCGTCTGGAATTCGGGCCAGGCACCGCACCTCGAGAGACGTCTTCTCGCGCAAGCGCTCGGCTACGACGAAGCGAAAATCCGGGTGATCATGCCGGATGTCGGGGGGGCTTTCGGTCCCAAGGGCATCGCCTATCCGGAAGAGTTGGTCGTGGCCTCGGCGGCACTCAAGCTGGGTGTGCCGGTCAAGTGGACCGAAGATCGGCGTGAGCACTTCCTGTGCATTACCCAGGAGCGCGATCAATTGTGGAATCTCGAGATGGCGCTCGACCACGACGGAAAGATCCTCGGCGTGCGCGGCTCCGTAGTCCACGATAACGGTGCGTACGTGCCTTGGGGCATTGTCGTGCCGATCATCGCGGTGACCTCGTCGCTGGGTCCGTACGTCGTCCCGGCATTCGACGTGAAGCTGAAAGTGGCGTGCACGAACATGGTACCCACCACGCCGGTGCGCGGCGCGGGGCGACCAAAAGCGGTATTCGCGATGGAGCGGATGCTCGATGCGGCAGCCGACCATCTCGGCGTCGCCCGTCTGGAAATTCGACGCCGCAATTTCGTACAGCCGGAGCAGCTGCCGTACAAAACTGGACTGATATTCCGCGACGGTTCGCCGATGGTGTATGACTCCGGCGACTATCCGCAGACTCAGGAAAAGGCAGTCGAGCTTGCCGGTCTGGACGCGTTTCGCGCTCATCAGGAGGAGGCGCACGCGCAGCAACGGTACCTCGGGATTGGCTTTGCCAACTATGTCGAGGGTTGCGGCCTCGGCCCTTATGAAGGGGCCGAAGTCACGTTGCAAAACGACGGACGCATACACCTGGACGTCGGTGGTGCCGGCGCGCAAGGGCAAGGAATGAAAACGATCTTTGCCCAGATCGCTGCCGATCAGCTCGGTGTCGAGATGGATGCCATTACGGTAGTCGTCGGCGATACGCGCAGGCTCGCCATGGGCATCGGGACATTTGCGAGCCGGATCACCGTCAACGCCGGCAATGCCATTCACATCGCATGCGGCAAGCTCGCCGGAAAAATCAGGGGGCTCGCCGCACACGCCCTTCGTGTCCCTCTGGATCAGATCGAGATCGTGCGTGGCGCCGCACGCGTGCGAGGCCAGCCAGAAAAGGCGTTGCCGCTCGGGCAAATCGCTCGAATGTCGTATGGGATACCTGGGTTCACGCTGCCTGACGGACTGGATGCGGGCATGACCGTCACGCATTATTTCTCCCCGAAAGCCAGCGTCTACGCCAACGGAACAGCGTTCGCGGAAGTCGAGGTGGATATCGGCACAGGCTACGTGAAGGTCTTGCGCTATGGCGTTGCGCACGATTGCGGGACGGTGATCAATCCGATGCTCGTCGAGGGGCAAGTGATTGGCGCCATCTCCCATGGAATCGGAAATACGCTGCTCGAGCGGCACGGCTATGACGAAAATGCACAGCCGCTTGCGACGAATTTCGCCGAGTTCCTGTTGCCTACGGCACTCGACACGCCATCCCGCATCGAGATGGCGCATCTTGTTTCCCCTTCGCCGAATAACCCGCTTGGCGTCAAAGGCGCAGGGGAGAGCGGGACCATCCCCGCGTCCGCGGCGATCGTCAGTGCCATTGAGGATGCGCTGAGCCGATGGTCGATTCGTTTTGACGAAACCCCCGTGTTGCCTGAAATGATCTTTGAGCGTCTGGATGCCGCCGCCGCATACAGCAACGCAGACGCCCGATACACCTGAAATAGAGAACTTGATGGATAACGATATGGACTCCGTAAAAACTGGTCCGCTGAGCGGTGTGAGAGTTTTGGACCTCACTCAGTTCCTGTCGGGCCCCTTCGGAACGCAGATTCTCGGCGACCTCGGCGCTGAGATCATCAAAATCGAGCCGCCGGGCGGCGAGCTCGCGCGCGGCGTGCCCCCCTATTTCGTCGAGGGAGACAGCGCCTACTATCTCGCGGTCAACCGCAACAAGAAGAGCGTCGTCATCGACCTCAAGACCGAAAGGGGAGCCGAACTCGTTCGGGAGTTGGTGGCACATACGGATGTACTTGTCGAAAACAATCGTCCGGGTGTGATGACACGGCTCGGACTCGGTGAGGCCGAGCTTCGCGCGTGCAATCCGCGGCTCATCTACTGCAGCATCAGCGGTTTCGGACAGACCGGACCGGACCGGGATCTGCCCGCTTACGACATGATCGTGCAGGCAATGTCGGGCGGCATGAGCCTGACCGGGGAGCCCGGCAGGGCGCCCGTTCGCGCCGGCATTCCGATCGGGGACCTGGCGGCCGGCATGTATGGCGTGATGGGCATTCTGGCCGCGCTGGTCGAGCGCCAGACTTCCGGGCAAGGGCGGTTCGTCGATGTGGCGATGCTCGACGCGCAGGTCGCCATGCTTTGCTATCAGGGTGCCTACTATCTGATGTCGGGCGAAGTGCCGGAGCCGCAGGGGCGAGGCCACGATTCGATACCGACCTACCGTGCGTTCGAATGCGGCGACGGCGTCTCATTGGTCGTGACCGCCAACACGGAACGTATGTGGATGGACCTGTGCAAGGCCGTCGGCTTGCCGCAGATCGTCAACGACCCGCGATTCAAGGGTCCCGCTGAACGGCTCGCGAACAAGGCCGCGCTATGGGAAATACTGGAGGCGCGCTTCCGTGCCGAACCGGCGCAGAGTTGGCTCGAGTGCCTGAATTCCGCTTCCATTCCAGCCGCCTTGGTCAAGACGCTCGATAAAGCGCTGAATGCGCCTCAGGTTGCGCATCGAGACATGCTCGTCGAGCTTCGCAGTCAAGCGGGATCTCAGGTCCGCGTGCCCGGGAATCCGATCAAGTTCGATATCCCAGGGCATGCCGATCCTGGTTACCCGCCTCATCTGGGCGAGCACACCAACGTCGTGCTCGGTCAGTACCTTGGCCTTGATCCTGACGAACTGAGGACCCTTCAGAACCAGGGGGTCGTCCAGCAGTTCGTACCAGGCATGCCGTCACCCGGCGTGAAGTCGCGATAAATCGGGAGTTGAAATGGACGAAAATCTTCTGCTGAAGATGAAGGGCAATGTTTTGTATATCGCCCTCAACAGCGCCGACGGCATGAACGAGGTGGATGACGCGATGATGCGAGAGCTAACGCGCGTGATCGGCGATCCTCCGGAAGGCACCGTCGCCATCGTTTTATCCGGAGTGGGCGAGAATTTCTGCGCGGGGCGGGCTGCGTCACCGCCGCCGGCGCTCCCTCCAACAGAAGACCCGCGCCCGGCCATCAAGGCACGCGGCGCGGCACCGATTCTCGCTCTTTACGAGGCAATTCGTTCGACTGCGGTACCGGTCGCCTGCTTTGTCAGGGGTCTCGCTTCGGGTCTGGGTTGCGCGCTCGTCGCGGCGAGCGACTACGCAGTCGCCGACGCGCGGAGCCAGTTCGAGGCCGATGAACTGGACAAGCAGTTCGCTCCGGCGCTGCTGATGTCGGCGCTCTTCGAGCGCATCCATGTCAAGGCGATTTCGCGTCTGGTTCTTACCGGGCGTCCAATCGATGCGACGACCGCCCTGCAATTCGGGCTCATCGGTGAAATTGTCGCGCCGTCGGAATTGGACAAAGCGTTGGGCGATTTCATCGCCTTCATGAACAGCCGGGCTCCTCAGGCATTACACGGAATCAAGACGTTCCTGCGCGAGTCGGGCGAGGTGCCTGCGTCAAAGCGTGCCGCACTGGCCGCCGATGTGTTGGCGGATTCGATCGCGGCGCGCCTCGAGGCGCCGGCGCCATTCGTGCCGGCACATGAGAAGCGGTTTCTGACCGTTGCCGGAGAACGGATTGCCTATATCGACGTCGGCACGGGACCCGCTGTCGTTCTGCTGCACAGTCTCGGCACATCGAGCGCGCTGTGGGACGACATTCTGCCTGCATTGGCGGCGAAACATCGAGTCGTCGCAATCGACGCCAGAGGTCATGGTGACTCGACGAAGCACAGCGCGTGGAATGCAGACGACGTCGCGAACGACGTTGTCGCCGTGGCGGATGCCGTTGGTCTCAACCGCTTCGGCTTGGTGGCCATCTCGATGGGGGGACTCACCGCGGTACGTGTTGCCGCGAAGTTGCGTCAACGCGTTGCCGTCATGGTCTTGTCGAGCGCTTACGCAGGCGTTTCCGGACCAGCGGTGGAAAAGCGACTGGCCGCAGCGGAAGGGATGTTGAAGAAGCTCCCTATGCACCTCTTTGCTCGCATGTACGCGGAGCAGACCCTGCACCGGAACACGGCGTACGCGAAGCGAGAAAGGCTTGCCCAGCAGATCGCATCGATGTCTCAAACGGACTACCTGGAAATCTCGCGCGCCGTTTGCACGGATGACATATCAGTTTTTTTGCACGATATCGAAGTTCCGACGCTTGTGCTGAACGCCGCACTCGACGCAAGCGTACCCACAGCCATATCCGCGAAGTTGACGCAAGGCATCCAGGGGGCGGAGGAACAAACGTTGCCCGCCGCCGGGCACCTCGCATGCGTCGATACTCCCGACGCCTACGCTGAGGCGCTGTTGGTTCTGTTTGAAAAATACACGGATGAGGATGAGGCGGTATGGAAATCGTAAATCGCTTTTCGGTCGACTCGGCTATCGAGAGCGCCTGGAAGGCACTACTCGACGTGCCGCTCGTCGTGTCCTGCTTCCCAGGTGCGACGCTGACGGGCACGCTCGGAAAAGATTCGTATAACGGAATCATTCGCGTCAAGCTGGGTCCGATCGCGATGGAATTCGCCGGCACGGTCACGTTGAGCGCACCTTCGGCAGACACCTATACAGCGACTGTCGCAGCCACATGGCAGGAGACCAGAAACCGGGGATCGGCCACTACGGCGACGACGTTTTCTCTTTCTCCGCTTGGCGACGCGGCAGGCACCCAGGTCGACGTTCGCACCGACGTACAGATGGCCGGTCAGGTTGCTCAGTATGGGCGCGGGGTCGGAATCATCAATGCCGTTTCGGAACAGATGGTGCGTCAATTCGCTGCAAGGTTGCAGAAGGAACTTACGGATCGTTCGGCTATGACGGAGGCACGGCCGGTCGACACAGAAGGGTCTGCTTCTTCGCCGGCCGGAGTCAGTGAGTCCGGCCCGGCGAGATGCCGCTTCGACAACGCTGCTGGTTCAACGAATGAGATTTCGGTGCTTGCGTTGCTGTGGAGAACGATGGTCGCGAAGTGCAAGCAGTGGTTTGGCAGGCCGCAATCATTATAGCCATCTTCGTATTTGCTGATTATTTCAGGTTGGTCAGGATATCAAGAATCAGTATCTATTAGTTGTACGTAGGAGGAGATAAACCGATGGGAACGAACTCGACTCTGTTGGAGTCGTCAGACGGCGCGAGGGAAGCCGGTAGGTCGGTGGTGGGCAGGGCAGCCTGGGTCGTGCTGGGTTCGGCCTTCGTGGGGTGGATGTTCGATGCGATGGATCTCTACCTGTTCACGATGGTCATGGTGCCGGCCCTTAGCGACCTGCTGGGGTCGTCGCAAGGTAATGCCGTGCAGATCGGGAGCCTGATCGTCGGCGCGAAACTGCTTTGCTGGGGCGTCGGCGGCATTCTGTTCGGTGTTCTGGCCGATCGGATTGGTCGAACTCGCGTGATGTTCTGCACGATGCTGATCTACTCGGTATTCACGGCGGCGAGCGCGTTCGCGCAGGATTGGCATCAGTTGCTTTTGCTCCAGATGCTGGCGGGTTTCGGGATCGGGGGGGAATGGGCCGCCGGAGCGGCGCTGGTCGTCGAGACCTGGCCGGAAAGGCATCGGGCAAAGGCTGTCCTGGTCATGCAGGCTGCCAATGTAGTCGGACTGATCGTTGCCTCAGCGCTCGCGATCGTTCTGTCCTGGGCTGGCTGGCGCTGGGTGCTTGGCGTGGGTGCGGTGCCGGCAGTTGCGAGCCTTGGACTGCGACTGGTTACGCCGGAATCGGCGCGCTGGAAGCACTCGCATGCGGACGCGATCCGTCGCACAGGTCCGAAATTCGGTTCGATATCGGAGATATTCGGCGCTCCGTTACGTGGTCGCACAGTAGCGGGCTCTCTCGTTGCCGCGGCAATGATGATCGGCAGTTGGGGGGCATCCATACTCTTTCCCACGTTGCTGAGGGATTTCTTTCCGTCCGCCGGCAATGCGGAATTCACGCGACAGACGGGTATTGCCTTCATGGCGAATAACGCTGGGGCGGTACTCGGTTTTATGTCGACGTTGGTTTTGGTCAGTCTGGTGCCGCGCATTTCCAGGCGGGCAGTCTATGCGGCGTTTTGCGCAGGCGCCTGGATTTCAATGATTGCACTCTTCAGTGCAGCGAAAACACTCGCGACATTTCGTTTCGCCATGTTTGGATTCGGCTTCTTCGCGCTTGGAGGATTCGGGATCGTCGCGCTGTACCTGACGGAACTGTTTCCGCTCCATGTTCGCGCCACGGGGCAAGGATTCACATGGAACGTGGCACGTCTATTCACCGCACTCGGTCCGTTGTTCGTGTCGTCTGCGTCCGCAACGTTGGGCTTTCGGACCGTCGGTATCGCTATCGCCACGGCATTTGGAATCGGACTGGTCGCCATTTTCTTTGGACCCGAAACAGGCTGAAAAGACGACGCGGGCCTCCGTAACTCGCTTCTGAACAGATCTCGCGGCCGCCGATTCGCGAATGTGCATGATCGTCGATCGACGATCTGCTCGCACCGCAACCCCTGCGGTGACTATGCCGGACCCCTGCGGCAGAAAAATACGACATCGGAGACAAAATGAAATTGAAGGTGATCGTCGCATCCACGTTCGTTGCATGGGCGCCCGTGGCACACGCGCAATCGTCGGTGACGCTGTATGGCGCCATCGATACTGGACTACTGTATCAAAGCAAGAATGCGCCCAACTTGCAGTCGAAATTGAATCTCGGCCACGTCTACGAACTCAAGGACGCGGGCGTCTTCCCGAGCTTCTGGGGTATGAAGGGCACTGAAGACATCGGGGGCGGCTACAAGGTCAACTTCAGGCTCCAGGGGGCATTCACCAGCACCAATGGGAAGTTCGCGCTGGGCGACACGCCCGGCTCCACCACCATTTTCAACCAGCAGGCGACGTTGGGCGTCTCCGGTCCTTTCGGCTCGATCAACGCGGGTCGCCAGATCACGCCGATGATCTACGCGATGGCGGATACCGACGTACGAAACTTCGAATACTTTGGCAGTATCTTCACCGCGTGGCTCGGCCTGGGCCAGGCTGCGGGGTGGCAGGGCACCAGCACGAACGGGCCGTTCGGTGCGTTGTACGACTCCAACGCGATTGTCTATCAGTCGCCGAAGTTCTACGGCGTATCGCTTGGGCTCGAGTATGCGCCGGGGGGCGTCCCGGGCCAATTCCAGGGCGGCACGCGCGAATCGGCGGTGCTCCAGTATTCGAACTACGGTCTGAACCTCTCGGCTGTCTACTATAACGGCCACGACACCAATCCGTTCACGACGACGCCCACCGGCGCGATCATCACGGCGCCATCCACGGGACTCAATAACAACCGCTTCTACTATTTCGGCGCGATGTACACGTTCCACGACCTGTCAGTGTCGACGTCATACAGCATTGCCAGGAATCCGGCGAACAGTGGTCAAGACGACTTCGAGATGATTTCCGGGGGGCTCGGCTACCAGTTCACTCCTTTTCTCAAGGTCACCTCGGGCTTCTATTACCTGAAGGATCGCAACGTTTCATCCAATCAATCGGATTTGTACGCGGTGGGTGCCGAATACAGCTTGTCCAAGACAACCCTCGCCTACGTGCAGGTCGGCCATGTTAATAACCGGGGCAAGATGAGCCAGACGATCACCTATGGCGCGCCGGTTCCCGAGGGCAACTCGAGCACCGCGGCGATGATCGGTATCCGCCACAACTTCTGATCCCACCACGGCCGAACTGGAGCATTCAATGAAAACAAGCAGGGCACTAAGGATCGCTGTCGGGTTACTGATCGGATCAGCATCCATTCACGTCTGGGCGCAGGCCAGCGAGAGCGAAGCGCGCAGCGTATCGAAAGGCACCGCGACCGAAGCTTCCGGCGGCATGACCGCGAAGAGCAACTGGAAGGATAATTTTGCGCTGCGCCGTAAGGTCTACGCGGCGATCGCGCGGCACAAGGAGATCAACGCCGGCAACATCAGCGTGGTCGTGAAGCGTGGCGCGGTGACGCTCGACGGGACGGTGACGGATGCCTCCCAAATCGGCGAGGCGACGGAGATCGCACAAGGCGTTTCTGGCGTGACGTCCGTGACCAACAAACTGACGGTCAAAAAGCCGTTCGACGGTCAGTAGGCACACGAGCATGAACAGTGTCGATTTCGAGGTTCTGGAAGCGACGATGCGCTGGCTCGATGCAGGCCACCGCATGCTGCTCGTGACGGTGGTGAAGACATGGGGGTCGTCGCCGCGCCCTGAGGGGGCGATGCTTGTCCTGCGCGATGACGGTCAAGTGGTGGGCTCCATTTCGGGTGGCTGCATCGAAGATGACCTCATCGACCAGGTGCGTCGGTTCGGCGTCTCGCAAAGGACACCGGAAGTGGTCGAATATGGCATCAGCGCGGAGGAGGCGCATCGTTTCGGGTTGCCTTGCGGAGGCACGATGCAACTCGTGCTTGAGCCGATTACGCGGCAAAGCGGTATTCAGGCCCTGCACGAAGCGCTCAGTCGAGGCGAACTGGTGGCGCGCACGCTGGACATGACAACGGGCGCAGTCACACTTGGGCCAGCGAGCACGACAGCCGGTGTGGACTTCAACGAGACGCATCTGACGACGATTCACGGGCCCCGCTACCGTATGCTCGTTATTGGCGCGGGACAGCTATCGCGCTACTTATGCCAGGTCGCTATAGGACTCGATTATCAGGTGGTGGTGTGCGACCCGCGCGAGGAGTATGTGCACACATGGGATGTGCCCGGCACGCGGCTCGTGCGCACGATGCCCGACGATACGGTCCTGGATATGAAACTCGACGAACGGAGTGCAGTGATTACACTCACGCACGATCCAAAGCTCGATGATCTTGCGCTGATGGAAGCGCTGAAGACACCCGCGTTTTACGTGGGCGCGCTTGGCTCGCGGCGCAATAATGCTGCGCGGCGAGAGCGGCTCAAAGAGTTCGATCTGAGCGACGCACAGCTTGCACGGTTACGTGGTCCGGCCGGGATCTATATCGGCAGTCGCACGCCTCCCGAAATCGCGATATCGATTCTTGCTGAAGTGACGGCCGCGAAGAATAGCGTGTCGCTACCGGCAATCCTCCGGGTTGAGCGTGCGAAGACGGCAAAAGAGGTCACGAATGGCGCACCGATAACTGCCGCTGATGGCGACTCAGTTGCGAGTATTGATAGTCGCAAACGTTAAGAGCTTCATGGTCAGTCACGCGGGGCAGGTCTACGAAAGCGATCTCGGCCCGGATGGCGCGTCGAAGGCGAAGGCCATGCCGTCGTTCGATCCCGGACCCGGTGATCTGCCTGCGTCGACCGTCCTGGATAACGGCGACGAGAACGCTGGCGGGACGCACTCCGCAGAGATCACACACATGTTGCGCCATGTCTTGCCTCCACGAGTCGACAGGCCGAAGCCTGATGGTTCGCTGCGCGCGGGAGTGGCGCAGTCCGACACAGAAGAGTTTGTGTTGCATCCGCGAGACCGGATTGATTTTAACGACGTTTGCCGATTGGTACCAGGCACGCAAGACGGGCTGACGAAAAAGGATGGACAGGACGTGACTGACCTTCAAAACGCACTGGCACTGCCCTCGGCGGAGAAGGTCTGGACGCACGAGCGTAAGGTGGCAGAGATTGCGTCGACCATGCAAACGCAACTGGCAAGGGTCGCCAATGCCCGACATTCGGCTAGTCTTTCAGCTTCGGGGCATTTGACATCAAACGTTCACATGACAAGTCATAGGAGTTGGTCGTCATTTGCTTATTGAAGTTGGCGTCGTCGGAAGCGCTAGTGGGCGGCGGTGGCCGACACGGTGACGAAACGCCTCCGGGCTAAGAGACTCTGCAGAAAGCGGACCGGCCTGTAACCTTGAAAAGCGTCTCGTGGTTGCCTAAGATAAGGGCTAAAGTGAACCTTCGCGAAAGTCGCGCGCCTGCAAAACCGGCTCAAACAGTTTTTTGGCCAAGGACAGTGCAGGAGTTCAGGCGCGTAACCGGCCTCGGTGTAATTCGACGCGACCAAGTCTTTATGAATTTCTGTAATGGCTCCATCAAACCCGGAAAGCCTTTGTCTTGTTAAAAGACAACGGTCTCGTTGCGTACTTCGGAGACGCGGAGGTTGAAATGAAAAAGCTGTCAGTCGTAATTGGACTGGTGATGACATTAGTTTATGGAGGATTGGCAACAGCAGCAGACTCCGGCCCTTATCTGGTAGGGCATTGGAAGCTCAATGACAGCTTTACGGACTTCAATAGCCCGCCACCTCCGATAGTGACTGATAACACAGAGTTCGTTTTCCTTAATCCCACGCCATTAACGCTCACTCTCGAATACGCTTTTTTTGATTCGCAGGGTACTTTTTGTGGTTGCGACCGCGATACCCTCAAGCCAAATGGACGTACTCGGTACACCATGTTGGGGGAATTGCTAGGTGGTCAGTTTAGTCGAAGACTTTGCCCCGGCACGAACACGGCAAACCCCCAGACCGACGGTGTAATGAAAACCATAGTCTTTACAAGGGCGGAGGGTGATGTGGTTGATTTTGGCGATGCAGTAGAGGCAGGGTACCAAATTGATTTGTTCGGAAGCGGACGAGCGGAGTCCGACTTGAAGGCAGTCCTTCTGAATCCGCACACACAGTCCGAAATCACCTCGATTCACCGGCAGTGCAACAAGTTCATTTCAAAGTAACTGACATCCAATACAAAAGCTACTCGTTAAAAGACATACTCTTCCGCTTAAATCGGGACGGACCGCTGCGTTTTCGTCCAGAGGGCGGCGTCCGCTGTACGCGTGGCGGGTCCATGCACTTCGCAATCTAACGCTCCACGGTGAGCCGACGGATCTAGTGCAAAACCCGCTTTTCGCCAGGCATGTCGTGCCAGTAGCGAGCGTCTGGCTCATGAGCTTCACGCTAAAGGTGCTTCCTCTGCGCACTGTCTCCGCTGTTTGGGCGGGCATTGTTGCGGCAGCCCCCCCGTCAGCGGAACCCTCGCCAACCCCTGGCTTGGAAGTTGACTTCTTACCTGGTCGACGTGCGCAGACCAATTGAGCGTGAGCGGTTCGTTCCGGTCGCCTTCCATATCAGAGCGATAGCACGCCAGCGTCATCAAATCAGAAACGGTCCACTGCAATTGCGTCAGCAATACGCGAGCCGAGCGTCGCACCCTGTCCAGTTCCACGGTGGGCAGATTGAAGTTTAGCTGCACCGCCACGCAGGGCACACGCGACCGCAAATAAGAGCGCTAGTTTCAGCGGCATTGACGCGCCTCGTCGCCCGCGCGCTCAAGGTTGTAATGCACTTCGAAGTGGCCATCAGGAGTCGCAGGTCACGCGCGGCGGGACCTTCGGGATTCACCGTTCGGCCGTTGCTGGAATTTATGGCGAAATCGCCGCATGACGGTGCAGCGCTGTGGGCTTATTCCAGCCGCTGCGGGATTTCGCCGACATCGCCCGTCGGCTAATCGGTTGCATTACCGCATCGCACGGATTGCTGCGTAAGCTGGTCTTCGGCTAGTACGACTGCAAGGTCGCGCAGTTCCGGTACCGACCATAGCCCCGGCGGCTTAATGATCATGCCCACCGCTCCAATCCCCGAAGCTGAACGACACTGACGGCCACCACCAGTCGGCCCAACCGTACCACGGGTACGCGGGATAGTAAGCTGGGTAGTATGCGGGCGCGACGTACCGGGGCGCGGGGAATACGTGTGGTGGTTCGCCGGGCGACCCTGGCGGGATGTTCTGTGCGTCTGCGCCGTTGGGGTAACCGTAACCTTGGGCAGGGACGTCGCGTTGAGTAGCGCCAGTAGGAACGGCCGGATAGTATCCGTACGGGTAGCCGACTCAGTAGCAGCCGGACAGCGCGAACAGCGCAAGGGCGCTCCGGGGGCGCGCCCTTGCCAAGAAGGGCTTCGTTACCTGCTCCCATTTCGTCGCGATGCCGCAATGCGCTTGCGGCGCGCATTTATGGGATTACTTCACCGCTGGGAAAAAGGAAACGGAGCGCGCATGGCCGGACGCCGTTCTGGCGAAAGGTTACATCTCGGACAGGATACTGTCGGCGCGACGGAATATTCCGAAGGGCTAGCGGTACTCGCGCGGCGGTTGTGTCGCGATAAGAGGAGCGAGGCGGCAAGAGTTTCGCAATGAATAGTACTGCTTATATGATCAGCGAATAGAACTGCTCTGCGGCGCGTCGGGAGATATCTTTTTCTTCCAACTGCCCCTTGTGGATCATGTGCATGATTTCGATGCCGGCGAGGATGATGCGAGCGCACCTGAAATTCTTAAAACCATCATCGGCTTGATGATGCGCTTGATCGCACGGTGATCCTGCGCGACGACGTTGTTCAGGTACTTGTTCTGGCGGATCTTAATCGGCGTCGGCCGTGTGGCGTTAAGCGTTTCGAGCGCGGCCAGATTGGCACCGCTCTTGTCCACGGTAATAGTTTTGGGCTCACCATTCTGGTCGATCGCCTTCTCGAAGTAGCGGCGCGCGGCAGCCTTGTCACGATGGGCGCGCAGCAGGAAATCGACTGTGTTTCCTTGCTTGTCGACGGCGCGGTACAGGTGTTTCCAGTGGCCTTTGACCTTGACGTAGGTCTCGTCCATCCTCCAGCTTCTGCCCACTGGTCGCTTGTGTCGTCGGAACGCCTTTTCGAACAACGGCACGAGCTTGATGAGCCAGCGGTGCACGCTCGAATGATCGACATCGAAACCCCGCTCGGCCATCATTTCCTCGAGGTTGCGCAAGCTCAACGAGTACGCCACATACCAGCGCACGCAAAGCAGGATCACGTCCAGTGGGTAGTGCAACCGCTTCAGTACCTTGCCCACGCCGTCAGGGAGCGCCTTGCGTGGCGTTTTCCTTGTATCGCCCATCGTGTTCGTCATCGGTGTCGAGACACCGATTTTACCGCAGTGGCTTATTGCGACGCAGCCCTCGCTCAAGCGTTGAGAAAATTCGCGTGCTTATGTGGAAGTCCCGTATAAATGGTCTATTGAGTGAAGGCAAGGAACCAAGCGGGGCAAACGCCGGAAATCCGGCGCTAGATCTGGTCTGGAAACCAAGCGGATCAGTTACTTGAGGGTGTACGTCAACGTGCCATACCCAAGTTGGTCGAAGCCACCGCTGGCCGAACCACAATCGCCGCCGCCGCCTTCCGGGCGCACACGCTGCGCATATGCGGCAACGCTCCGTGCCTTGAGCTTCTTAAGCGCTACGTAGTGGTTGTAGAGCAATACCCAGATTGGCCGCGTATCGCCTCTCGATGCGGACGAAATCAAACGCTGTGTCGCGAGGCTGTCGGAATACATGGTACATGGCACTCGTGCCCAAGGTTGTATTGCGTGGCGTATTCAGCTCCCTTCAACAGGCCGTCGCGAACTCGAGCGGATTGCGCCGAACTCAACGCAGGATCGTCGTGTGAGCGAGCGACAACCCTCGCTCAACCATCATCTCGACGAGATCGGGCCCCCGAATTGGTCAGCCCGCCACTCTCACCGATTCGTAGGTCGCTATATGAACCACATCCCCCGGGGCGTGTACGTTACCTCGATTGAATGCGTGGGCACCGCAACGTTCCCGGACAGATTTTCTGTCTGTTTCGATCATAGGCAAAGCGCGACAGGCGCGTGATAGTTCCCACGGAGAGACGGTTGGCGCATGTAGTACGCGAGATATCGTCGTGCCTTGGGCGTGAAGAAGATGCGAGAGCGGTTCCCGGGATTCGGGTGAACCGTTTGCGCCAACCCCGAAAGAAAATTGCGTGATCCAGAGACACTGGATCGATGCAGAGAGCAGCGTGGCTTCGCTGTGCATCGGCGGCGGCAAGGGTGTGGCGCTCGCGCTCGCGCGAACCTAACGTGATCGAAGCGCGCCTTGCCCGGAGCTGCAGACGTTTGCGATGATTCGCGAGCCGCGAGTCAGGCATACGTTTTCAGGCGCCAGCAGGAAGGTGCCGGGTTTGGCCGACGTGTGCAAGGTTTCCGGATCAACCAGAGGCATTGAAGCGTGGCGGTGACGGATGCGACTGCTCTCGTTGGCTGGTCGCGCCGATTTTTTTTATATGCGGTTTACTCGCAGGTATAAAGGATGACTAAGCGAATTGCATTGGTAACGGGCGGAATGGGCGGTCTCGGTGAGGCCATCAGCGTACGGCTGTACGACGCAGGCCATACGGTCGTCGTCACACACTCGCCGGATAACGCAGGCGCAGAGGACTGGCTGGCCAGAATGAGGGAGACGGGACGCGCTTTCCACGCCTATTCCATCGACGTGGCCGACTACGATTCGTGCCAGCGCGGTGCGCAGAAGATCAAGAACGAAGTCGGTCCCGTCGACATTCTGGTCAACAATGCCGGCATTACGCGGGACATGACCTTCAAGAAGATGGACAAGGTCAATCGGGATGCGGTCCTGCGCACCAATTTGGATTCGGTCTTCAATATCTCGAAGCCGCTGTGCGAGGGGATGGTCGAGCATGGCTGGGGCCGCATCATCAATATTTCGTCGGTGAACGGCTCCAAGGGCGCCGTGGGCCAGACCAACTATGCGGCGGCGAAGGCCGGCCTGCACGGTTTCACGAAGTCGCTCGCACTGGAAGTCGCTCGCAAGGGCGTGACGGTGAACACGATTTCGCCGGGCTATCTCGCGACGAAGATGGTCACCGCCATTCCGCAGGAGATTCTTGACACGAAGATCCTGCCGCAGATCCCGATCGGCCGTCTTGGCAATCCGGACGAAGTTGCCGCGCTGATCCTGTTCATGTGCTCGGACGACGCGGGCTTCGTGACTGGCGCGAACATCCCCATTAATGGCGGCCAGCATATGCAATAAGCACGGATGTCCGGCCTGGGTGTCGGAGACGACTCCCAGGCCACGGTCTTCAGCTGTCGCGGGGCGTTCGCTGATCGATACGGTGTCGCAGATTCTGCCGTGGTCGTCCGTCTTCATGGTGTGATGACGTGAACGACGCATTGCTCGCGTTCGTCGCAAATGCTCCAGCAATTCCTTTTTTAGCGCACCGCGGGCCTGTATATAAAGGCTCCGGTAGATCGTCTCGTGCGACACCTGATAGTCCTTGTTGACCGCGTAAGAGTGCTTGAGCCAGCCGGCAATCTGTTCGGGCGACCACTGCAACTGGAGTTTATCCGCCACGACGCGGGCGAGCTCCCGATTCCTGACGAGCTTGCATTCCTTCGGGCGACGGGCACGATCCCAGGCAAGCGCATCGGCGTGGTTTGCCCGATAGCCTGGAGATCCGCTATTTCGCCGGATTTCCCTGCTGATGGTTGACGGTGCCCGTCCAAGCCTGCTGGCCACCGAACGGATCGAGTCCCCGGCTACCAGTGAGCGTGAAATCTCCTCGCGCTCGGCCAACGTCAACGCCAGTCTGGAACGACGTCGTAGTGCCGGCCGTATTCCACCTGTCTGCGCCAGGATTCCCTGCACCGACGAGTGATTCCGATCGAACAGTTGCGCAATATGCTGAAGCGACTCGCCTTTCTGCCAGAGCTCCCACATTAACGCTTTCTCGCTTTCGCTATAAAAGGTCCGGGTTCTGTACTTCATCTGCAACACTCCCGCTGCTTACGCAACGTCGATTGTGTTGCGTCGACCGGTTGAATCCGCACCGATCAGCCGCCGGTCGGCTCAGTTAGGCAGCTGTGACCTGACGGTATCGCAGACGGATCAACTTCCGAAGTGATCTGGAAATGCATGGTTTAGACGATCTTTGTTAAGCAGGCGGAGCTGATTTTCCGATGCGGCCCACCTTCTATGAGCAGTAATTTGTCAAGGCCGTTGAGTGCCGGGCGGGAATGCCGGTATCGCTGACGGTATCGGCGGCCGCTATGGGACCCGAATTAGGCCCAGCATTGGGTTTGCGGCGGGTTGTTGTCAATTGAGTGGGATTCGACAAGAGGCGTTAAGGAGTCCCTCGGGACATCTAGACTAGCAAGGATTTGAAAAATCAACTGCCAATGTCTTGAAGATAGTCACCCCAGTCCTGCATCATTCTCTGCCTCTCAGGCAAAAACTCGGCTTTGTTATACGCTCGACTCACCCGGTTCGTCTCGACATGGGCGAGTTGGCGTTCGACTGCCAATGGAGTGAACCCCTGTTCGTACGCCCACGTGCTGAATGTACCCCGGGCGCCGTGTGCCCTGAACAGTCGCTCGTGATTGAATCCAGCACGGATCAGCACCGCATTGATTGTCGTAGACGCCATGGGACGCGAGCTGTCTCTGACGTTCGGAAACAAGTAGTCGTCGACGCTCTTAGCTCGGGTAATCTCGCGAACTTCTTTCAAAATCTCGATTGCTTGCGTGCTGAGTGGGACAACATGCGGATGTCGCATTTTCATCCGCTCGCCAGGAATTGTCCATATTGCTGATTCGAGGTCAATCTCCTTCCACGTCGAGCCTCGCAACTCGGCAGTACGCACTGAGGTAAGCAACAGCAGAAGCATCGCTAAGCGTGTGAGCGGAGTTCCTGTGACCGCCGCCGCAACCAGCAAGTGTCTAAGTTCATCAGCCTTCAGCGCTCGGTTGTGGCGGGTAGGGGGGAGCGTCACAACGTCGGATGGCTTGAGCGCTGCAACGGGATTCGTATCCGCCCTTCCGCTAATGATTGCCCGTCTAAATATCGCGTCTAGGTGTTGGCGCAGACGTATTGCGATATGCCGAGCGCGGTGGGCTTGCGTTCATCGCCCGCAAGAGTTTTGCGCTCGGCAATCGATTGCAGAAGATCATAGACGTGCGCCACCTTGATATCACGGACCGGCATGGTCCCAAGTGATGAACCCTTCACGTAACGTGTAAGAAAACGCGTGGCTTGGCCGTGGTAGTAGTCGGTCCAGTTTGCACAGTTGTCGTTCAGCCATTCCTCACAGACGGGCCACAGCGTGTTCTTGTGATGGGCGATGGTCTCATGTTGGCGCTGCTTTTCATGAGCCTTGGGATGGATGCCGGCCGCTACCAGCTCGGCCGCAATGCTCGTGCCTTTCGTGCGTCAAGAAGCGACAGGTCGGGGAAGCGCCCCAAAGTATATGTACAGGCTTTGCCATCGAGTCGGTAGTCGAACCTCCCCGTTTTCGTACCCGTAACCGACACGAGCAAATACAGCGAGTCGCGGTCGCTGAGCTTATAACGCTTAGCTTGCGGTTTCGCGTTCAACAGGAGCGAATAGGTGAGCTTCATGGCGCGCCCCACGGCGGACAACTACCATGAATTCTACCTCTGATTTGCCTGCTATTTGCCTGCAAAACTGACGGAAGCAGGCGGATTTCCGCGGAATTGACCGGACGGGATTTCACCCACTGGATGCGCCACCGCAGCGAATCCATAGCGTCTGACCCATTCGCTGTAACCCTTGACCAGAAATGCTCCGGAGCGTTCTATGTACTGCTGGCGGGACGTTTGATAGACCGTCCGAAGCGCAAACCACGGGACCTGCGGCAAGTCATGATGAACCAGATGATAGTTATTGTTCAGAAACAGCAACCGCCACAGCCATCCCGCTTCATTGATCACCGTGCGATGCGCGGGCTCCTGCGCAATTCGATGCTCATGAAACGAACGCACCGATGCAAGCGCGAGCGAGCCATACCCAGCACCGACGATAAACACCCACGCCGGTATCCCGCACATCTGCTGCAACCACACTGTGAGTGCAACCAGCGCCGCGAGATGCGCGAGCCATGCGGGCAGGTCGCGCCAATCGCCGTCGCGAATCTTGTCGAGTGCCTGCGCACCGGTCGCGGCAATCGCAAACGCCGGCCCGACCAGCAAGCGACCCGTCAACGTATTGCGGAAAACCAGCAACGCACGCATCGCGATGCCCGCACGTTGCCACTCCGCTGCGCTAACGAAATAGCTTTCCGGATCGCTGCCGGGCTCGGTCAAGCGCGCATCGTCGTGATGGCGCAGATGCGACTCGCGATATACGTGATATGGGAACCACACCGCGAGCGGCGCAAAACCGAGCAGCGCGTTGACGAATCGCGAGCGCGTCGGATGACCGTGCAGCAGCTCGTGCTGCAACGACATGAACCACGCGCCGAAAATGGCCAGCAGCGCGGCCGTCAGTGGCAGACCCAGCAGACGCGCGTGTGCGACGACACCGAACCAGCCACCGTAGATCGCGACGATCAGCGCCCATGTCGGCCATTGCGTGCGCCAGGTCCGGCTTGCGGCCAGACGGTCGATATCGTTGCGCTGGGTGTCGTCGAGATAGATCGCCATCGTTGAATCGGTCCGAGTGCATATTCGAACCCGCGGTTGAAATTCGCAGGTCCAGACCGATCGTACGGGGCGACGCTGTGCGCCCGAACCATTTTATTGAGCAATGCATCTGCGCAATCGTGGAAAAGCGGGCGTGGATAGCGTGTATCCGGCAAGCGTTCAATGATCGTCAGCGACGCGGCACGCGTGATCGAGCAGCCCTTCGGCCGTGCCGCTGCCGCCATCGATGTCGATACCGCTGTTGACGATCAGCCAGCCATCCCGAGCCGCGGACGGTCCCGCGCCGGTCACGAGGATGGTTTGCGTGGCCATCGTCGCTGGATCGGGATTGTCGCGCGCGACGATCCTGAACGGGTCGTTTGCGCCGCCCAGCGAACTCACGCGCATGATCCTGTAGCGCTCGCCATCGAGCGTTGCCCAGCGCCATTCGCCGGGCGCGTCGTGAGCGTGACCGGCGAGCGCGGCGCTGACTTCACGCCGCATGCAATCGATGTGGATATGCAGCTGGTTTTGCGAGCGACGGTATTCGGAGTTGATTTCGAGGCCGAGCTGATCGTCGGGCAATTCGCGTTTGACCGCTTGCTGCACGAAATGGCGCGAATCCCACGCGTCGCTCCAGTAGTTCTTCGCATCGGGCGCGAGGATCAGCGGACTTTCGATGCCGGTGATGCGATCGGTCGGCATCAGCAGAAACTGTGAGCGGCCCACAATGTCCTTCAGGACGACATAGCGTTTGTCGAGATCGACGAGCGTGCATTGCCCCGGCGTGCCGGTGGCCTGCTGCGACGGCACACAGCGGATGTCGACGATCTTCCACAGCGCGTCGGAATCGACCGTCGCGAGGCGCGCGCAGGCGCTGGCGGCAAGAGCGACCGCGAGCACGGCGGTCGAATGAACGATGCGGCGCGCGAGGCCGCGAGATGAGAGGGCGGTGGCGAGGTTCGTCATCGTCGCTTAGGTGGGGTTCGGGCGGGGAAAGCGTTGGAATGCGGGCTGTAATGCGCAGGCATTAAAGCACAAACCACATGGCGCCGACGTGAAAACACGGGCTTCACAGCACCGGCGCCGGCAACGCTCCCAGTACCTGTTCGATCGCGACACCGATCGCCAGCAGCCGCCTGTCCGAACCGAGCGGTCCATCGAGTTCGAGGCCGACCGGCAGCCCGCTCGCGCTGATGCCCGCCGGCAGCGACAGACCCGGAATGCCGGATGTGCTGGCCGGGTCGGTATTACGCAGGAACGCCTCCATCGTATCGATCGGCGGACCGCCGTCGATCGTGACCGTCGACGAGCCGTTCAGATCGTCGATCGGCACCGCGACGAGCCGCGTCGTCGGAAACAGCAACGCATCGAGACCGGCATTCGCGAACGTCGCCGCGACGTAGTTCTGCAGCCGCGGCCGCCAGTAATTGAGCGCCGCCGAATAGTGCGAGCCGAGCACGTCGGCGAGCACGTCGTCGTAGATCGCGCGCACGTCCGGGCTCGCGATGCGCACGGCCAGATCGGCGACGGTCTGCACCGGCGCCTGATTCGCGACGAGCCACGCGAGCACGTCGTCGCGCGCTTCGTGAATAGCGAGCGGACCGCCGACCATGCCGTTCAGATGCTCCAACTCGGTCATCGCGACCGGCACGAACGCGACGCCCGCGGCTTCGAGCTTTTGCAGCGCTGCGCGCGCGACGTCTTCGACCTGTCGCTCGAGAGCGTCCCACAGCGGCGCGGGCAAGCCGATGCGCAAGCCTTCGAGCGCAATCGTAGGCAACGCGCCGTCGCCGGTGATCACGCCGTCGAGCAGCGCCAGATCGGCAACGCTGCGCGCCATCGGGCCCACGGTGTCGCGCGTATGGCTGATCGGCACGACCGCGTTCGGGTCGTGATAGCGCCGCTCTGCGCCGCCGTTGCCGACCGATGGACGAAAGCCCGCGGTGCCGGTCAGCGCGGCCGGGATGCGGGTCGAGCCGCCGGTGTCGGTGCCGAGTCCGGCGGGCGCGATGCGCGCGGCGATCGCCACCGCGGTGCCGCCCGACGAGCCGCCCGGCATCAGCGACGGATCGTACGGGTTGCGCACCGGCCCCGCGTGCGCGGACAGATTGGTGCTCGTGATGCCGAACGCGAGCTCGTGCATATTGGCCTTGCCGAGCATGATCGCACCTGCGTCGACGAGGCGTTGCACCGATGGCGCGTTGGTGTTCGGCACGAAGCCGGCGAGCGCGGGCGTGCCGGCCGTCGTCGGCAGGCCCGCGGTGTTGATGTTGTCCTTGACGACTATGGCGAGGCCGCAAAGCGGCAATCGCGCCCGCTCCGCCGGCGTCAATGCGTCGATGCGCTGCGCGGCGGCGAGCGCGCCGTGGAAGTCGAGCGTGGTGAGCGCGTTCAGCTGAGTGAGCGCGGCGGCGCGCGCGAGCAGGGTGGCGACGTAGTCGGCGGCTTTGAGCCGGCCGGATTGCAGCGCCTCGACCGCTTGTGCCGCGCTGAGCGCGAGTTGCGCATCGACGGTCCATGTCATTACCGGCGTCTCCGTATCGATGGATGCGTCGCGGGCGGCGCGAGGTTCGACTGCATCCGTCGAAGAAGCGGACAGGTCACGCGGGCAGACAGCGAACGCAAGGGTTCAGCTATTCTGGCACATCCGCCTGAGAGCCGATGCCGGGCGATGCACAACCCGCGTCGCGCTCGCTGCCATCGATATCGATGCGCTTACCGGTGATTGTCGATCCACATGCGCCCCCAGTCGGACGCATAGGCGAGCGCATGCTCTTCGTCGAAGAAGTAGTCTAGCGCGTCGAACGAATAAGCTTTGCGCGTATTCTCGTCGCGCTGCTCGATCGTCAGATTGGCGGCGAATAATCCGTTGGGGAGCAATTGCGTTGCCGCTTCGACCTCGTAGCCCTTGTAGCGGATGTGTGAGTTCATGATCTTGACTTGTCTGTGTGTCCGCGCGTGTCGTGCGGAATACCAATGCGTGCGGCGCGGCCCTGTCGTTGCCGAAGGTGTGTGAAGCGGCGGGCAGGGTCAAGCGTAGGGCGCGCTGCGCAGCGGGTGAACCAATCTTTCGTCGGAAGCAAATCAGCGCGGGGCGGGAGTGGTAAGCAGAAGCCCGGATCGGATCAAAGTCGCTGTGTTCGGTGACTCTATTCGCGCGGGGTCGCGATGTCTGTTATGTGGCGCACGGTCGCTCGGCGCAAAGCGTGGCGCCGTGCGCGATGGCGGCGGCGTCAAGGTGCCCGGGAGAGTATTTCAGACCGCGTGCAGGACGCGCGCGGAACGGCTGTCCGCGGCGATCGGGGTGGTGGTGCCTTGTGCGGATGCCCGGCTCGCGGCCGAATGGCTGGACGCGGTGGGTGCGCCGTGCGCACGCTGTGCATTGAACGCGAGCGCGAACTGCGCGGCTTGCTGGCCGACGGTCGCGAGTTGTTCTATCACTTTCGGATCGGAGCAGCTGTCGACGCTATCGAAGCGCGTCTCCAGCGTATTGATGCCGGCACCGAACGGCGTAGGCCAGCCACGCAGCGCATGCACGATCGAGCGCAGCGACGTCAGCACGGAGCCCGCCGCCTGCCAGCCGTAGGCGGTGACGATGCAGCCCACCGCGCGGCCATCCAGATACGGGCGCTCGTCGGTGCGCAATTCCTCGAGCGTGTCGAGCGCGTTTTTCACGAGCCCGGATACGCCGCCGTGATAGCCGGGTGTCCCGATGATCACCGCGTCCGCGCGACGCACAGCGTCGATCAGCTCGAGCTGTTCGTCGGTGCGGGCCGGCTGTTCCGGCGCGTAGTGCGGCAGGCTATGCAGGAAACTGCCGCCGAACAGGCGGGTTTGCGCGCCGGCGGCTTCGGCGCCGCGCAACGCGAAGGCCAGCGCGCGCTCGGTCGACGAGGCCGCGCGCGTCGTACCGCCAATACCGACGATGAGCGGCGGGCGGGAATGATCGGATCTGCTCAACGAAATGCTCCTTCGATTGCGGTTCACGCTGCGGTTGACGGCGCGGTTGATGCGGGATTCATGCAGCGTCAGCAACGCACGTGCACGGCCGTGAACGGACCGGCCGGTGCGAACCGGACTTTGAAGTGTCATCTTAATGAGCGAGCGCCGCGCGGCTAAGCGACTTTTTGTTCTAACGATATAACCATGCGGCCGCAGCTCGCCGAGTCGTTCTGCAATGCACGTGAGCACGCGGCCGATAAGCATGTGGCGAATCGTTGGTTGGGCGCGTGCGGGCAAGACCCTAAGATGGACTCGTCTCCTCCATAAGTCTCCTTAGACATGGGACTCGGCCTCGCTACGCAAGTGGTGGGGCCTTTTTTTCGTGGGTCGCTGGCGGACGATGTGCCATTGCGGCAATGCCGATTGCATGCGCGTGCGTGGTGGCCGCTTCACGATGACGCCGCTTTTTGCATGCTACGATGCCCGCAGTGATTTTCCGCGAGATCGAGCCCAGCATGGCAACCCTGTATGACACGCTCGGCGTGCCCGCGCACGCCACCGACGACGAAATCAAGCGGGCTTACCGGAAGGCCGCGATGAAGTGGCATCCGGATCGTAATCACGGTGCCGAGGACGTGGCACGCGCGGCGTTCCAGGAAATCAAGGACGCGTACGCGATCCTGTCGGATGCCGAGCAGCGCAAGGTCTACGACACTGTCTACGCTGAGCAAATGCGCGAGTGGGAGGCGCAGCACACGCGTCGGCAACGCGCGCAGGCGAAGCGTGAGGCGGCGGCGCGCGCAGCCGACGAAGCCGCGTACGCGGAGATGGTGTCGATCGCGATCCGCTTCGCCGACCAAGGCCACAATCGCGACGTGCTGTTCGGCGTGCTGCTCGGACGGCAATGCGAACCCCAGCGCGCCGCGCAGATCGCCGACAGCGTCGCGGCGTTGCAGGCGGCACGCCGTGACGAGGCGGACGCCTCGCAAAATGCCCAACGCGCAGGGAAGGCGGCGAAGGGCGCGGCAGCGGCGCAAGCTGAGGCGGCCGAGCCCGAACTGGCGAAAACCGCGCACGATACCGGCACGGCTTCAGAAACCGCTTCTCACGACACGCCGCATGTCAAACGCGCGAATCACGCGAAGCGCGACGAGACCGCGAGCGACATCCATCCGGCGGGCGCGCTCGGCAATCTGTGGTTCCAGTTCCTCAACAGCCTGAAATTCTGACGTGTCGCGACGACCCGGGTCGCCCGCGGCAATCTCGTTCGAGGCGACGCCTGCCGCGTATACCCCTACGCCCAGGTCCGCGCGCTGGCGACTGCGACCGGACAAGCCGAGCGCGCCGAATCGCCGGTACGGCGGCAGCATCGCTCGATCTGACAAATATTGAAAAGGGTGCTGAAACTGGGGGGCAGGACACTGGTACACTGCCCATCGTTCGCAAAGTTGTGCTCTGTGCCCCGGACTCGAGATAGCTGGCGCGAATCCCGTGGCGCAAATAAAAAAGACGCCGTAGTGTCACGGGGGCGCAAGACTGGAGCGGCACAATTCCGCCCAGAGGCTAAATAAAAAAACATCGGTACGGGGTAAGCGTGTCCAGAAAATATAAGGTGTTGTTTCTCTGCCGCGATAATTCGATCCGCAGCATCATTGCAGAAGCTTTACTTCGCGAACTGGCGGGGCACCGGTTCGAGGCGTTCAGCGCGGGCCCTGAACCGGCCGCGCGCCTTCATCCACTCGCGGTCGCGCAATTGCAGCCCGGCATCTCGGGGCGCGCAGTGCTGAGCCCGAAAAGCTGGCTCGAATTCACTGGTGAATGGGCGCCGCGCATGGATATCGTGATCGCGCTCGACGAATCCGTCGGCGGACTGCATGCGCCGGTATTTCCCGGCGCGCCGGCGTTCGTCTATTGGACCATTGCCGATCCGCTCTCGGGCGGCCACGGGTCCGCTGACGAGCAGGCCCGTCTTTTCGACAAGACCTTCTGGCAGATCGTGCGGCAAGTCAGCGCGTTTATCGAGTTGCCGCAATATGCGCAGTCTGCGTCGAATCACGCGAATCACGCGAATATCGCCGATCCGGCGAATGCCATCAATGCGGGGAATACGGTGAATGCAGCGAATACCGTGAATATGCCAAGCGGTGGCGCAAAACCGGTGCGTGGCACGGCGGTTCGTTTCGAATCCGCAGCCATGGTGTCCGCGCCTACAAGCGCGGCGGCCTGCACCTAGCGGTTATTCGGGCGCGCGAGCCGCGTGCCGGCGAACGGGTCATTCGACCAGTCCACCTGTTTTTTCGGTTGGGTTTTCGGTTGGGGTGCGGGCGCCGGCTTTGCGGCCAATTCGAAATGCTCAATGCTCTGGCCGGCACTAATGGCTTGCTTCAACCATTGCGGCATTTCGCCATTGCCATCCCAGCTGTCTCCGGTCGCATTGCGATAGCGCTCAGCTTTTTTGGCCAATGACTCGGTTGCCAGCGCCGCGGCGAGGTCTTCTGGCCTGATACCAAACTCTTCCATGCGATGGCGGAGATACGCAATCATGCTATCTCGCTTCCTTTCGTCCATAGGATATTTGTCCTTCTAAAACGTGCAGCGTACTGTCGAAGACAGATTGCGAGGAAAAAGCTGCGAAGCGTCGAGCCCGACTGGATGGGGCCGCCCCGCGGTGGGGTTGTCGATTGACGGAAATGCCATGTGCCGGGTTAAAAAACGTTGCTCCCCGAATTGCAATACGGCCTCGGACAAAGACGGCCGCTGGAACAACCGACCCTCGAACTGAGAGTCTGGATCAGCAAATATTTCAGCATGTCGCAGTGCGGCGAACGAGTCCGGTAAGCCTGACGTTCGCTATGAAAAACTCTGAGTCTCGATGCAATGATTGCGAATGGATGGAGTCATTCCACGCTGTCCGTCTTTCACCGGACTTTCGTCGATGTGCGGGTTCGCTTTTTGTGCTTTGTAGCAACATCATAACGCAATGCGCGAGCAAAGCACGCTTAGTTCACATTGAATTTGTCAGTGAATGCGGTTTATCGAACGGTGCGGACGATCGGTCGCTCTGCTGGAAGCTCCTGGATTGAATTCCGGGGGGCGCGACCTATAAAAGAAAGACGAAAAGCTGCGCAACGCAGACTTACAACCGCCTTATGCGCACCGATTCCGCCGACGCTCCGGGAACGCGTCGAGCATCGGTTGCCAGCGCGGTAATTCTGGTTTAGTTCGGTGACCCGTCGCAGCAGCAGCGCATTGGCATCGACCCGTTCCTCAGCCCCATTGGGCAGGCTGGCTGTTCGCGGATCAATTCTTGTGGAGGACGAACCCTGCTGCGCCGGATCGAGGAGTCCGGAAATGAGAGCACGTATATTGATGATTGCCGCGACCGCCGTCCTGTTTCTGGTACCGAGAACAGCCACCGCGGAGGAAGTGAGCGGCCAGGCGGACCCTGGCATGTCAGGTCGCGCGATGATGCAGTTCAATGCGAACGAATCGGCGCAGGCGACAACCGACATGTCCTACGGTCGGAGCTGGGACCCGCGCGAGCAGGGCGTGCGCAACGCGTCGTATGGCGGTGTTGCGGCGGGCGAGTCGCAAGCGGGTGGCCGGCGCAGCCAGTCCTGCTCGTTCAGCACTGAGTGCAAAACCTATTTCGGTCAATGACCGGTCTGCGAGCGGCAGCAGTGCGCGCCGTATGAGGCGCACCCGCAGTGGCGCGGGGTTTCCAGGCAGCGAACCGGCGCCACGCGCCGCGGCGGCCGTGTATGCGCTTGACCGCAAGCGCATACCATTTCACGAGAATGCCAATTCCCGCGGAACATCAGCGCTGCGCTCGCCGAGGCGCGCGACGATATCGTCGACGCCGCGTGCCGTGTCGCGGTTTTCCGCCGGATCGTAGTAACTGCGGAACACTTCCAGCAGAGCGCGCCATGACCCATGCCAGCGCGTTTCGCGTAGACAGACGCCGGTCGGATCGGCAATACGCAATACGCCGTTGTCCGGATAGAAAGTGAGCGTGACGAGACGGCCGTCGATGACGCAGGCGGCGGTGCAGGGGCGAGTCGTGACCATGTGCGTGGTGTCCTTTCGATATTCCAATGTTTGTGCGTTAAACGCCGACGCGAGCTGGAGCAAACGCTGTGCCTGGGATGCCACATGACTGTGACCTCGACGGCAAAATTCGCTCGATCGATCCGGCCGTGTTGCGCAGTATTCCAATGATTGACGACAATTTCTTGTATTCGTCGCGAAGTGATGCGCAATAGCGTCAGTGTCATCCATTAAGGGTTTATGCTGAGTCGTTCGCCGATTGCCAATTCGTCCACAGTCGACACAACGATCATCATATTTTTATGGCAAACGAATCGCCACTCGTCATAAAAGATTTGACGCAGCAAGCCCGATTAATCCGGAATTGCGATGCGCGATCCCTTATCTTGCCATTCCTTTACGCGTTTGCTAGCATCCCCGAGACAGTTTGAAATAGTCATAACGTGCGGCAATTTCTGGACCCGGTTAACTTGGGTCACCCGGTAGTCCATCTCCTTGCGAGGCACATGTTATGGCTAGCTCTCAACCCCTCTGCTGCCGCTCCGGGAACGCGTGCGCAAAGCCCCGCCGCTCCTTGCGCGCGCTTACACGCTACCACGCACTTTTCACGATCAAGTTCTGCGAGACAAATCGGCGTATCAGAAAACGAACCGTTATTGGTTTCAAAAATGCGTACCCCGTCTGATAAAAGCGATTAATAGTCCGTTTTCCTTTTTATTCGAAGCGACCGCAGTTGCCGCTGCTGCGCGTAGTACGCGATCTGCGACAAACCATTTGCCGTAAAAACGACGCAAGCAAAAGGAGCATTTCATGGCTTCCAATACAACGGGCTCCGGGCTCATGCGGGCGAAGGCGATCACGGTTGCGTTAGCGGTTTTGGTTGCGGCGGCGGGTTCGGCGTTCGCGCAGGACAACGCGGCGTCCGCGCCGGAACAGCGGGCAATCGGCGCCGCCGCGCTGCTGCACGTTCAGGCGCGCGTCGTCGCGATCGATCCCGCGACGAACAGCGTGACGCTGCGCGGCCCCCACGGCGGCGACGAAACCTTCGACGTGAATCCGCAAGCCGCCGACGTCAGCAAGCTGCATATCGGCGACATGGTGACGATTGCGTACAAAAAGGCGCTACTGGTCGGCGTCGACAGACTCGCGCCGAGCGGAATTCGCCAGCGCATCGATACCGAAGTCACGCAGCCCGCGGCCAACGGTGTGGTTGCATCGGCGCGGCGCGTCGAAGTCGTGGCGACGGTGCGCAAGATTGATCGCAAGCAGCGCACGATCACGCTGCGCGGGCCGTCGCGCACCGAAACGCTCGACGTGGCGCCGGACATTCCGCTCGATAAACTGAAGGTCGGCGATTCGGTGCGCGCGGTGTTCGTGTCGGCCATCGCGGCGTCGGTGTCGCGCAATGGCTCGGACGTCAAATAACGGCGCTCGGGAAGGCTTAAATAAACTACGCTGAAGCGTATCGAGGCGCGCGGCGTCGAACCGCAACCGGGGCTTCGTTGTCGCCCGCCGGCCATCGCGGCTCAGGTTTCAGCAGGGTCATCGCGTCGCGCGCGAAGGAGCGGGGAATGGAACAGAGCGAAACGGAAACCACTGCCGAATCGGAGCGCAAAAGGCTCGTCCGCAGCAAGATCCACGTGGGCCTCGCGGCGCTCGGCACGTTGTCGTCGGTGTTCGGGATCGGCGTAGCGATCATCGGCGGCATCAACTTCGACCGGACCAAGGTGCTGATCGGTGTCGGCATCATCGTCGTGTCGACCATTCTGTATGTGTCGATGCTTTTCGTCGCTGCCGATGACTAGCATCTTCGCTTCCCATTAGCGCTCGATCCCGCTGCCGATTCGCTTTTGCTATCGGCCCCTCCGATAGTCGAATTGTTCGTGCATCGCACCGCCCGTATATTGACTGCAGCGATATACAACAACTCGACGGCGCGCCGCACGGCGGCCCACAGGAGCACAGCAATGAATCGGATCGATCTGGAGGGGCGCGCGGTCGTCATCACCGGCGGCGCGCGCGGCATCGGCTACGCGGTCGCGCAGCGGGCGTTGCAGTCGGGCGCGTCGGTGGCGTTGTGGGACGTCGATAGCGAACGCCTCGCGCGCAGCCAGCGCGAGCTGAGCGAACTCGGCAAGGTGAGCGCGGTCACGGTCGAGCTGACCGACGAAGCCGCGGTCCAGCGAGCCACCGCGCAAACGGTCGCCGAGCACCGCTCGATCGACGTGCTGATCAACTGCGCGGGCATCACCGGCGGCAATGGCACGACGTGGGAGCTCGAGCCGGACCTGTGGCGCCGCGTGATCGACGTGAATCTGATCGGCCCGTACCTGACCTGCCGCGCGGTCGTGCCGCAGATGCTGAAGCAGGGCTATGGCCGCGTCGTCAATATCGCGTCGGTGGCGGGCAAAGAGGGCAATCCGAATGCTTCGCACTACAGCGCGTCGAAAGCGGGCTTGATCGGGCTCACCAAGTCGCTCGGCAAGGAACTCGCGACCAAGAACATCCTCGTCAATGCGGTCACGCCGGCCGCGGCCAAGACCGAAATCTTCGATTCGATGTCGCAGCAGCACATCGACTACATGCTGTCGAAGATTCCGATGAACCGTTTCCTGCTGCCGGAAGAAGCGGCGTCGCTGATCCTGTGGCTGTCTTCCGAAGACTGCGCGTTCAGCACCGGCGCGGTGTTCGATCTGTCCGGCGGCCGCGCCACTTATTAATCGCGCTGCTCGAGCATTGCACAAGCGTCGAACGCGCGTTGTCGAGCCGCTTCGACGCCCCTCTCACGGAGCCCTTTCATGGCCATGCCTACCATCCGGCACGTGCGTGCCTTCATCGTTCGCGGCGGCGGCGCGGACTATCACGACCAGGCCGGCGGGCACTGGATCGACGATCACATCGCGACGCCGATGGCGCGTTATCCCGAGTACCGTCAGAGCCGCCAGTCATTCGGCATCAACGTACTTGGCACGCTGGTCGTCGAGATCGAGGCGAGCGACGGCACCGTGGGCTTCGCGGTGACCACTGGCGGCGAGATCGGCGCGTTCATCGTCGAGAAGCATCTCGCGCGTTTTCTCGAAGGGCAGCTCGTCACCGACATCGAGAAGATGTGGGATCAGATGTACTTCGCGACGTTGTACTACGGGCGCAAGGGCGTCGTGCTCAATACGATTTCCGGCGTCGATCTCGCGCTGTGGGATCTGCTCGCGAAGGTTCGCAAGGAGCCTGTGTATCAACTGTTGGGCGGCCCGGTGCGCGACGAGCTGGTTTTCTATGCGACCGGCGCGCGGCCCGATCTCGCGAAGGAGATGGGCTTCATCGGCGGCAAGCTGCCGTTGCAGCACGGTCCCGCGGAAGGCGAAGACGGACTCCGGCAGAACCTCGAGAAGCTCGCCGACATGCGTTCGCGCGTCGGCGACGACTTCTGGCTGATGTACGACTGCTGGATGAGCCTCGACGTGCGCTACGCGACGCGGCTCGCGCAACGCGCGCACGAATACGGCCTCAAATGGCTCGAGGAATGTCTTCCTCCCGACGATTACTGGGGTTACGCCGAACTGCGCCGCAACGTGCCACGCGGCATGATGGTGTCGACCGGCGAGCACGAGGCGACGCGCTGGGGCTTCCGGATGCTGTTGGAGATGCAGTGCTGCGATCTGATCCAGCCTGACGTCGGCTGGTGCGGCGGCATCACTGAGCTAATCAAGATTTCCGCGCTCGCCGATGCGCACAACGTGATGGTGGTGCCGCACGGTTCGTCGGTGTACAGCTATCACTTCGTCGTCACGCGCCATAACTCGCCGTTCTCGGAGTTTCTGATGATGGCGCCGAAAGCCGACGAAGTCGTGCCGATGTTCAACCCGCTGCTGCTCGACGAGCCGTTGCCGGTGAACGGGCGCATGAAGGTGCCCGATACGCCGGGCTTTGGCGTGCGGCTCAATCCGGAATGCGCGCTGGTGCGGCCTTATCAGCATTGAACGAGTTGAATGCTTTGAACGCATGCCGAACGGCGAACCCCGGCAAAGGAGACTAAGGTGCTGCTCAAGGACAAGGTCGTGATCGTCACCGGCGGCTCGCGCGGCATCGGACGCGCAATCGCGGTGGCCTGCGCCCGCGAAGGCGCGGACGTGGCGATCAACTACTGGGGTGACAACGACGCATCGTATGGCCGCCGCTCGGCGGTCGAGGAAGTGGTCGGCGAAATCGAGGCTTTGGGGCGGCGCGTGATCGCGGTGGAAGGCAACGTCGCGGCGCGCGATACCGGTCAGGAGCTGGTGCGCCGTACGGTCGACGCGTTCGGCAAGGTCGACGTGCTCGCGAGCAATGCTGGCATCTGTCCGTTCCACGCGTTTCTCGACATGCCGGCCGATGTGCTCGAATCGACGGTCGCGGTCAATCTGAACGGCGCGTTCTTCGTCACGCAAGCGGCCGCGCAGCAGATGAAAAAGCAGGGCACTGGTGGCGCGATCGTCGCGACGAGTTCGATCAGCGCGTTGGTGGGCGGCGGCATGCAGACGCATTACACACCGACCAAGGCCGGCGTGCATTCGCTGATGCAGTCGTGCGCGATTGCGTTGGGGCCGTACGGCATCCGCTGCAACTCGGTGATGCCGGGCACGATCGCGACCGATCTGAACGCCGAAGATCTCGCCGACGAAGCAAAGAAGGCCTACTTCGAGAAACGCATTCCGCTCGGCCGCCTCGGGCATCCCGACGACGTCGCCGATTGCGTCGTGTTTCTCGCGTCGGACCGCGCGCGCTATGTGACGGGCGCTGCGCTGCTTGTCGACGGCGGCCTGTTCGTGAACCTGCAATAAGCGACGCGCGATGCGGGCGTCAATTGACCGTGGCGGGCGCAGTCAGCGTGCCGGGTGCGATGGCGGGATTGTCGCGCGCGAGGTTGCGCGAGAAGCCGCGCAGCAGATCGATCAAGCGCAGCGCGGGCTCGGCGAGCGGCTCTTCCTTGCGCGTCAGAATGCCGAAACCCGCGAGGCTCTTGCCAATTTCCAGCGGCAGCGCGACGAGCAGCCCGCCGCGCACATGATCGCGCACGACCGATTCCGGCAGCATCGCGACCGCATCGTAGTTTTCGAGCAATTGCAGCGTCGCGAAGATCGATGCGCATTCGGTCAGATTGACTGGCGTGGCGAGCCCCGCGCGCGCGAGTTCTTCCTCGAACAGCACGCGTGCCGGACTCGTGATCGGCTGCGCCACCCACGGCCACGCGACCAGTTCGCGCAACGTGATGCGCGAACGCCGCGCGAGCGGATGCACGGCGCGCACGACGAGCAGCAGCGTTTCGCGCGCGAGCGGCTCGAAACTGAAGTCGTTGTGCTGCAAAGGATTGGTCAGGCGCCCCAGCGCGAGATCGACCTCGCGGCGATGCAGCAATTGCACGACCTGGTCGCTCGTTTCGCCGAGGATGCGCACGTTGAGCAGCGGGCTTTCGGTCTTCAGCACGGCGACCGACATCGCCAGCAGATCGGGCGCGGCGCCCATGATCGCGCCGACGGTCAATTGCCCGTGACCGCCGCGGCGTTTGACATCGAGGTCTTCGGCGAAGCGTGTGAGTTCGGCAAGCGCGCGGCGCGCGTAAGCGAGCGTGACGACGCCGAGCGGCGTCGGCGTCATGCCGCGGGCGTTGCGCTCGAACAGCAGAAAGCCGAACGCTTCCTCGATATCCCCGAGCATGCGGCTCGCGCTCGGTTGCGCGACGTTGACGGCCTCGGCGGCCTGATGCAGGTTGCGGGTGTCGTCGAGCGCGACGAGCAGGGCGAGATGCTTGAACTTGAGACGATTGACGAGTGCGACGGCGGCTGAATGTTGGCTCATGGTGCCAGTAGAGGTGCCCGTGCGATTCGGTTTATGGATCGCCCAATCCCAACAACGGATTGAGAGGCTATCGATGCAGGAATTATAGTCGTTCGAAGAAGTCGACAGGAGACAGGCCGCAATGGAGACGATCGCTTTCCGGATGGTGCTGAACCCCGGCATGCGCGAAGAATACGAACGGCGTCATACGGAGATCTGGCCCGAGCTCGTTGACGCATTGCACAACGCCGGCGTGCGCGACTACCGCATCTTCTTCGACCCCGACACGCATCATCTTTTCGCGGTGCTTTCGCGCACCAGCGATCACACGATGGATCAGTTGCCGCAACTCGACGTGATGCGCAAATGGTGGGATTACATGGCCGACATCATGCAGACCGCGCCCGATCACACGCCGCTGTCGCAGACGCTCGAACCGGTCTTTCATCTCAGTCATTGAGGTGTCGCATGCAGGTTGTCGATTCGCATATCCATCTGTGGGATCTGAAAACGCATCGCTATCCGTGGCTGGAGAACCCGGGTGTGTCGTTCGTCGGTGATGCGCGGGAGCTTAAGCATGACTATCTGCTCGAGCATCTGCTCGGTGAAGCGGGCGACATCGACGTGCTGAAGCTCGTGCACGTCGAAGCGAATCACGATCCGGCCGATCCCGTCGAAGAAACGCGCTGGTTGCAGTCGATCGCGGATTGCGACGCGTCGCGCGGCATGCCGAATGCGATCGTCGCCGCTGTCGATCTGTCCGCGCCGAACGCACCGGCGTTGCTCGAAGCGCATGCGTCGTTCGCGAATACGCGCGGCATCCGGCAGATTCTCAACGTGCACGACAACAAGCTGTTCGATTACGTCGGCCGTCACTATATGCGCGAGCCGCAGTGGCGCGAGCATTTCGCATTGCTGCGCCGGTTCGATCTGTCGTTCGACCTGCAAATCTATCCGTCGCAGATGGAAGAGGCGGCCGCGCTCGCGCGTGCGCATGCGGACACGCTGTTGATCGTCAATCATGCGGGCATGTTCGTCGATCGCAATAGCGTGGCCGGTTATCGCGCGTGGCGCGATGGCATGCGCTTGCTGGCGGCCTGTCCGAACATCGCGGTGAAGATCAGCGGACTCGCGATGTTCGATCATCACTGGACCGTCCAAAGCCTGCGCCCGTATGTGCTCGAAACGATCGATACGTTCGGCGTCGAACGCGCGATGTTCGCGTCGAACTTTCCGGTCGACCGGCTGTTCGGTTCGTATACGGATTTGTGGCACGCGTATGCGTCGATCGTGGCTGATGCGAGCGAGGCTGAGAAAGATGCGCTGTTTCGGCGTAACGCGGAACGGTATTACCGGATTTGACGCGCCGCCGCGTCGAGCAGAACACAGCCGAAAAAAAAGGAGACACGCAGTGCAGCCATCCCCATCCGCGGTGCCGCGACTCGAATTGCGGCACGCGAGCAAATCCTTCGGCCGGGTGCGCGCGCTGTCCGACGGCGACCTCGTGCTGTGGCCGGGCGAGGTGCATGCGCTGCTCGGCGAGAACGGCGCGGGCAAATCGACAGTCGTGAAAATTCTCGCCGGCGTGCATCAGCCCGATGCCGGCGAATTGCTGGTGAACGGCGAGCCGCGCCGCTTCGCGACGCCCGCCGAAGCCCGTGACGCCGGACTCGCGGTCATCTATCAGGAGCCGACGTTGTTCTTCGATCTGTCGATCGCGGAGAACATCTTCATGGGCCGGCAGCCGGTCGATCGCTTCGGCCGCATCCAGTACGACGCGATGCATCGCGAAGTGGACGGACTGCTTGCGTCGCTCGGCGTCGAACTGCGCGCGGATCAACTGGTGCGGGGTCTGTCGATCGCGGATCAGCAGGTGATCGAAATCGCCAAGGCGTTGTCGCTGAACGCGAGCGTGCTGATCATGGACGAGCCGACGGCCGCGTTGTCGCTGCCCGAAGTCGAGCGGCTCTTCGCGATCGTGCGCAAGCTGCGCGAACGGGACGTCGCGATTCTGTTCATCACGCACCGGCTCGACGAAGTGTTCGCGCTGACGCAGCGCGTAACGATCATGCGCGACGGCGCGAAAGTGTTCGACGCACTGACCGCCGATCTGAGCACCGATGCGATCGTCGCAAAGATGGTCGGCCGCGATCTGGAAACGTTCTATCCGAAGGCCGATTGCACGCCAGGTGAAGTGCGTCTGTCGGTGCGCGGCTTGACGCGCATCGGCGTGTTCAAGGACGTCTCGTTCGACGTGCGCGCGGGCGAGATCGTCGCGCTTGCGGGTCTGGTCGGCGCGGGGCGCAGCGAGGTCGCGCGCGCGATCTTCGGTATCGATCCGCTCGATGCGGGCGAAGTGTGGCTGTCCGGCAAACGGCTCGACGCCGGCAAGCCCGCGGCCGCGGTGCGTGCCGGGCTCGCGCTGGTGCCGGAGGATCGTCGCCAGCAAGGCTTGGCGCTGGAACTGAGCATCGCGCGCAATGCGTCGATGACGGTGCTCGGCCGGCTCGTGCGGCATGGTCTCATTTCGACGCGCAGCGAAACGCAGCTCGCGAACAAGTGGGGCACGCGGCTGCGCCTGAAAGCCGGCGACCCGAATGCGCCGGTCGGCACGCTGTCTGGCGGCAACCAGCAGAAGGTCGTGCTCGGCAAATGGCTCGCAACCGGCCCGAAAGTGCTGATCATCGACGAACCGACACGCGGCATCGACGTCGGCGCAAAAGCCGAGGTCTACAGCGCGCTGGCCGAACTCGTACGCGACGGCATGGCCGTGCTGATGATTTCGAGCGAGTTGCCCGAGGTGCTCGGCATGGCCGATCGCGTGCTCGTGATGCACGAAGGCCGCATTAGCGCGGAGATCGCGCGCGCCGACGCCAACGAGGAGCGGATCATGGGCGCCGCGCTCGGTCAGGGACTCTCACCCTTGGGACGTGCAGCATGATGCGCCATTCGACCCATCCCGCGCCGGTCCAGCAATCGCTGCCGAAACGTTCGGCCGCTTCGTCGGGCGGTCTCGTCGCGAGCATCGCGAAGAGCCGCGAAACCACGTTGTTCGTCGTGCTGATCCTGCTGATCGCGGGGACCGGGCTGGCGAAGCCGCAGTTCCTGAACATGCAGAATCTGCGCGACGTGCTGCTGAACGTGTCGATCATCGGGCTGCTGACGGCTGGCATGACCGTCGTGATCCTGATGCGGCATATCGATCTGTCGGTCGGCTCGACGGTGGGTGTCAGCGCGTATGCGGTAGGGAGTTTGTATGTTGCGTTCCCGCATATGCCGGTGCTCGTCGCACTGGCCGCGGGACTCGCGATCGGTCTCGTCGCGGGCGGCATCAACGCGCTGCTGGTCGCGGTGGGGCGTGTGCCTTCGCTCGTCGCGACGCTGTCGACGCTGTACATCTTTCGCGGCGCCGATTACGCATGGGTGCACGGCGGCCAGATCAACGCGACCAGTCTGCCCGACGCGTACTCGCGGCTCGCGACCGGCACGCTGATCGGTATTCCGACGCTCGCGCTGATCGCGGTCGTCGTGCTTGCCGGTCTGTCGGTGTATCTGAAGCAGTTCCGCGGCGGTCGCGAGCACTACGCGATCGGCTCGAATCCGGAGGCCGCGCGGCTCGCGGGCGTCAACGTCGAGCGTCGCGTGATGTCGGGCTTTTTGTTGTCCGGCGCGATTGCGGGCTTTGCGGGCGCGTTGTGGCTCGCGCGCTTCGGCACCGTCGATGCGAGCACCGCGAAGGGCATCGAATTGCAGGTCGTCGCGGCGGCGGTGGTCGGCAGCGTCGCGATCACGGGCGGCGTCGGCACGATCCTCGGCGCGACGCTCGGTGCGCTCGTGCTCGGCGTGATCAGCATCGCGCTGGTCGTGCTGCACGTGTCGCCGTTCTGGGAGCAGGCGATCCAGGGCGCGCTGATCGTCGCCGCGATCGCCGCCGATACGCTGCTGGCCCGCTCCGTCGCAAAACGCATGATGAGGAAACGCGATCATGGCTAAACCCGATTCCGCGCTGCTGACGCGCAAGCGCGAAACGCCGCTGCAATGGGAAGTATTGCTGGTGATCGTGCTGATCGTGTCGCTGGTGTTGGGGCGCTGGCTGTCGCCGGTGTTTCTGACCGGCGCGAACCTGAGCAACGTGTTCGCCGATCTGACCGAGATCGCGCTGATGGCGCTGCCGATGACGCTGATCATCGTCGCGGCCGAAATCGATCTGTCGGTCGCGTCGGTGCTGGGCGCATCGAGCGCGTTGATGGGCGTGCTGTGGCACATGGGTCTGCCGATGCCGGTCGTGATCGTGCTGGTTCTGATCGCCGGCGCGTTGGCGGGTCTGCTGAACGGCCTCGTGATCGTCAAGCTGAACCTGCCGTCGCTCGCGGTCACGATCGGTACGCTCGCGCTGTTTCGCGGTCTCGCATATGTGCTGCTCGGCGATCAGGCAGTCGCGGATTTTCCGGCCGCGTATACGGCGTTCGGCATGAACACGCTTGGGCCCACGTTCATTCCTTTGCCGTTCGTGATCGTGATCGTCGCGGCCGTGCTGTTCACCGTGCTTTTGCAAGCCACCGCGTTCGGCCGCAGCCTCTATGCGATCGGCGCGAATCCGACCGCCGCCGCGTTCTCCGGCATCGAGGTCGCGAAGATCCGCTTGCGTCTGTTCGTGATGTCGGGTCTCGTCAGCGCGCTCGCGGGCATCGTCTATACGCTGCGCTTCACCAGTGCGCGCGGCGATAACGGCGAGGGCTTCGAGCTATCGGTGATCGCGGCGGTGCTGTTCGGTGGCGTCAGCATCTTCGGCGGACGCGGCTCGATGGTCGGCGTGCTGTTGTCGCTGCTGATCATCGGCGTGCTGAAAAACGCGTTGACGCTCGACGACGTATCGAGCGAAACGCTGACCATCGTGACCGGCGTGCTGCTGCTCGCGTCGGTGCTGATTCCGAACCTCGTCGCGCGCTGGCGTGCGGCGCGCGACCGGCGTTTCATCGCGAAGTCCGCAGCAGCGTCTTCTTCATCCTAGTGGTCACCGTTCGTACGAAGCTCCCAAGGACCGATAACCCGGACCCCTCTCTGTCCAACAACAACGCAGGAGACACTTCATGTTCAAACCTCTACGTCACACCGGCATGGCCGCGCTATGCGCCGCGTTGCTCGCGATCAGCTGCGGCGGCGCGTTCGCCGCGGACCTGAAAAGCGGGCTGAAGATCGCGTTCGTGCCGAAGCAGATCAACAACCCGTACGAAGTGATCGCCGACGACGGCGGCCTCTCCGCGATCAAGGAGTTTGGCGGCGTGGGCAAGGCGGTGGGGCCGTCGGATGCGGGAGCATCGTCGCAGGTGTCGTACATCAATACGCTGATCACGCAGCACCAGGACGCGATCGTGATTGCCGCGAACGATGCGAACGCGGTCGTGCCGTATCTGAAGAAAGCGATGGGGCAGGGCATCAAGGTCGTCACGTTCGACTCCGATACCGCGCCCGAAGGCCGCCAGTTGTTCGTCAATCAGGCGAACGCGGAGGGCATCGGACGGGGTCAGGTGCAGCTGGTCGCGAAGCTGATGGGCGGCGAGGGCGAGTTCGCGATCCTGTCGGCGACGCCGAACGCGACCAACCAGAACACGTGGATCAAGTGGATGCAGGAGGAACTGAAGAAACCGGAGTACTCGAAGATCAAGCTCGTCAAGATCGCGTACGGCAACGACGACGATCAGAAGTCCTTCGTCGAAACCCAGGGCCTGCTGCAGGCGTATCCGAACCTGAAGGCGATCGTCGCGCCGACGACGGTCGGCATCGCGGCGGCGGCGCGCTATATCTCGTCGTCGTCGAGCAAGGGCAAGGTTGCGGTGACGGGCCTCGGCACGCCGAACCAGATGCGCGCGTTCGTGAAGAACGGCACCGTGACCGCATTCCAGCTGTGGGACCCGAGCGAGCTCGGCTATCTGGCCGCGTACGCGGCGGCGTCGCTCGCGTCGGGCAAGATTTCGGGTAAGGAGGGCGAATCGTTCGACGCCGGGAAACTCGGCAAGCGCACGATCGGCGCGCAAGGCGAAATCATTCTCGGACCGCCGACCACCTTCGATGCGAGCAATATCGACAAGTACAACTTTTGAGCTTCGGCGACGCCGACTGTCCACTTGATCGCCGTTGGCGGCGCGTGGGCAGTTAGCGCATCAGTACGGGCGTTCTCGTGCGGTCTGCTCAGCGGCGGATCGCGAAACGCTGGCCATACGCGGCGGGCGATGATCCGCTTCCCCACACCTCGCCATCGATCAATTCCCGCGTCACTTCCTCGCCGGGCACCCGCACGTTCACGCGCGCGGCGGCCTCGCGATACAGCTGCGTCTGGTTGATGCGCTCGGCGATCGCTTCGTAATCGTCGCGCGCATCGATGATGCCCCAGCGCTCGAACTGCGTAAGGAACCACGCGCCTTCGATTGGATGCGGATAGTTGACCGCGCCGTCGTCGAAGAAACGCATCGGCAGGCGGCGCGGGTGCGCCGTGTCGACGTCGTCACCAAGGCGCGTTGCGATCAGCGATTCGTCGATACCGATGTAGTCGGACCGCGCAAGCCAGCGCGCGATCTCGTCGCGATGCCCGGCGCCGTCGAGCCAGCGGCACGCTTCGAGCACGGTCTGCACGAGCGCGCGCGTCGTGCGCGGATGGGCGTCGACGAAATCGCGTCGGCAGGCGAGCACTTTCTCCGGATGCTCGGGCCACACCTCGCTGGTATAAGCGATGGTTCTGCCGACGCCGTGCGCCTCGGCCATCGCATTCCACGGCTCGCCGACGCACAGACCGTCGAGCCGGTCTTCGGCGAGCGCCGCGACCATCTGCGGCGGCGGAATCGCGACGCTGTCGATGTCGCGCAACGGATCGACGCCTTGCGCCGCGAGCCAGTAGTACAGCCACATCGCGTGCGTGCCGGTCGGGAAGGTGTGCGCGAACACCGGCTTGCGGCCGAGCGTCGCGAGCGCGTCGCGCAAAGTCCCGTGCTTCGCGAGCGCCTCGGCGAGCCGATTCGACAGCGTGATCGCCTGGCCGTTGCGGTTCAGCACCATCAGCACGGCCATGTCGGTGCGCGGTCCGCCGAGGCCGAGCTGCACGCCATACACAAGCCCGTAAAGCGCGTGTGCGGCGTCGAGATCGCCCGACAGCAGCTTGTCGCGCACGGCGGCCCACGACGGCTGGCGGCACAGTTCGAGCGTGAGTCCGTGCGCATGGCCGAACTCGAGCAGCTTCGCGGCGATCAGCGGCGCCGCGTCGGACAACGCGACGAAGCCCAGCCGCAGATGGGTCTTTTCAGGCGGCTCGGCAGAGGCCGCCGCGGTGACGGATGTGGCTGGATTCATGAGCGCATCATTTGAGCGAGCCGGCCGACGCGACGACCTCGCGCGCGATCTCGGCGAGTTTGACGCCCTGGTTCATCGCGCGTTTGCGCAGACTCGCGTAGGCGGCCGGTTCGGTGAGTTTCTGCTGATCCATCAGCAGGCGTTTCGCGCGATCGATCAGCTTGCGCTCGGCCAGTTCGTTTTCGGCCTGCGCGAGCCGCTCGCGCAATTGCGACTCCTGCGCGAAACGCGCTAGCGCGACTTCGAGGATCGGCGCGAGCCGCTCGGTCGCGAGGCCTTCGACCAGATACGCGGTGACGCCCGCGTTGACCGCTTCGCGGATCAGTTGCTGGTTCGCGTCGTGGCTGAACATCAGCACGGGGCGCGGCGCGGTCGCGTGCATCACGGCGAGCTGTTCGAGCGTATCGCGCGACGGCGACTCCGTATCGATGATGATCACGTCGGGCCGCTCGTCCTGCACCGCGCGATGCAGCGCCTGCGGCGTCGCGGTGCCGGCCAGCATTTCGCAGCCGAGACAGGCGAGCGCGTCGCGCAGATCGCCGATGGGTTTGTCGGTGTCGGTGACAAGGAGAACGCGCAGCATGGAGTCAGGGGAAGGGACATCTGACTACCGGTAAAGCAATGGATATGCCAATCACCGCGCGACGGGGATTGGCGACGTGTGTGAACAGCGTTGCGCGTAAATGGCGCGGGCCGATTGGGATTTTCTTGCGGGCGAGGGCTGCGAATCATCCGCGAACGAGATGTGCGGCCACGTCGGTCGCGCTGCACCGGCACGGGGCACGCGGGACAGCGGACGCCCGATGCACCGAAGCGGCGCATCGCGTACGAAACGGTCGAAGGCTCAAAGGCTCAAAGCCTCAAAGCCAGCGCGAATAACTGCGTGGAGAAAACTGCAAGGTCACCGCCATCATCGCGGCGATGCAGCCGCCGAGCATGATCCACGCGGCGGCGAACCCGCCGCTCCAGCCGCGTACGATGCCGGCGACGAGCGGCGTGACGGCCGCGACGATAAAGCCGACGCCCTGCGTGAACGCGACCAGCGGGCCGGCCACGCGATGATCGCTCGAATGATCCATCGCGGTCACGAGCGTCAGCGAAAACACGCCGCCGAGCCCCGCGCCCGCGATGCCGACCCATAGCAGCGGCGCGGCGTCGGGCAGTGCGATCAGGCCTAGAACGCCAGCCAGTTGCGCCGATAGCCCGAGCAGCAACCACGGTCGGCGATCGCGGAACGACGCGGCGGCCAGCGGCAGCAGCAACGCCGACGTGGCCTGGAAGACCGTCATCGCGGCGAGCAGCGAGCCGCTCGCTGAAACGCTCATGCCGCGCTGCTGATAGAACGCCGGCAGCCACGCGACCAGACTCGTATAACCGCCGTTGACGATGCCGAAGTAGAGGCCGAGCGTCCACGCGCGCTGAGTGGTCCACGGCGAGAAGGCCGGCGCGGGCACGGCAGAGGTGCGCACGGCGATGTGGACCACGGCATGCCGCCGCGTCAACAGCCACCAGCCCGTGAGCGCGACGCAGGCCGGCAGCGCCCACACCGCGAGCCCCGCATGCCAGGAATGCATCGCGCGGCTGACCCACGGACTCAGACTCGCGCCGAGGCCGCCGCCGCCCATGATCGACGCGGAGAACACGCCCATCGCGAGTGGCACGCGGGCGTGGAAACGCTGCTTGATGACGGCGGGCAGCAGCGCCTGAATCGCGGCGACGCCAGCGCCCGCGAGCAGCGCCGTCGAGAGCAGCGTGAAGCCGCTCGACGCCAGCCAGCGCGCCGCGCATGCAAGCGCGATCGCGACGAGGCCGAGCGCGACTCCGCGCGTTTCGCCGACGCCGCGCGTCAACGCCGCCGCGCCGAATGCGCCGACGCCCATCGCGACGACCGGCAGGCTGGTCAGCAATGACGCGCCGTAGAAGCTCAGGCCGGTCGCGTCGCGAATCGTCGTCATCAACGGGCTGATCGAGGTCAGCAATGGCCGCAGATTGATGCCGATCACGACGATCGCGCCGAGCCACGCGAGGTCGTGCCATGTGAGCGCGGCGCGGGCGCGGTTTGCGGAGGTACTGTGGGGAGTAGCGCAGGTGGGCAAATTCATGGCGAGCCTGGGAGCCGGACTGCGGAAAACGTTGCAGTCTCCGTTTTGGTCAACCATAGTAACCGAATATGGTTAACCATTTGCGTGAATGTCCGGTATAAGCGGCGGCGTAGCCAGGCAGATTGGCGTCGTGCGCGGGGCATCGCTAGAACGCTGCGGCGTTGTTCCGTTCTTTGTTTTCCACCATCCACGGTTACTGAAATCATGGCTGCGCGTTCCCCGCGTTCTTCCTCCGCCGAATCCGCTTCATCCGCTTCATCCGCGAGCGGCGACGCCTCGCCGAGCGTCGAAGAGCGCATTTATGCGTCGATTACCTCGGCCCTGCTGCAGGGGCGTTTGCGGCCCGGTGCGCAACTGGTCGAGCGCGATCTCGCGGCCGCGTTCGGCTGCACCCGCGGCGCGCTGCGCAAGGTGCTCGCGCGGCTAGGCTTCGAGGGCAAGCTCGTGCTCGAGGCGAATCGCGGCGCGTTCGTGCCGTCGCCGTCGGAGGAGGACATTCGCCAGGTGTATCGGGCGCGGCAGATAGTCGAGGCGGGCATCGTCGCATCGCTTTGCGGTGCGCTGAGCGCCGCGCATAAACGGCGCTTGCGCGCGCATGTGCGCAGCGAGGAAAAGGCGCTGCGCGCGGGCGCCATCAATGAATCCGTGCGCCTCGCCGGCCAGTTTCACGTGCTGCTGACGGAGCTGGCGGGCGGCACCGAGTTGCTTGGACTGGTCGGGCAACTGGTCGCGAAGACCGAGCTGTACAAGGCGCTGTTCGATCCGTCGAAGGGTTCGAGTTGTTCCGCCGATGAGCATGCGCGGATCATCGACGCACTCGATGCCGGCGACCTGCAAGCCGCGTTGACGGCAATGCGCGAGCATCTGTCGGAGCTGGAGGAGCGGGTGGTCGAGCAGGTGCGCAAAAGCGCGGATGGGGAGGATCTGGGGGCGGTGTTCGGAGTTTAGCGAGACGCTGCGACGTGCGTGGGTCGCCGAAGCGGCGCGCCGCCAGATTCCGGTCAAGACGCCGCGCGTTCGTTCGAGCAGAACGCGGAGCCGAAGGTGGGGCGCGAGTCTGCAGGGCCTCGCGCTGACTCTCGAGGTTCGGGCGGGCTGCCCGCGTCACCTGCATGGCATCGCAGGTCCGCAGGGCGGCGCCGTCACTACCGCTTATCTACGCCGGGCACCCTGCGACGCCGGTCGTGGCGCACCGCCACCGCTCGGGCGTTCGTCCTTGTGGCGGAAATTGATCCGCCCCTTGGTCAGGTCGTAGACCGACATTTCGAGCGTCACGCGATCGCCCGCGAGAATACGGATATGGTTCTTGCGCATCCGTCCGGACGCATAAGCGCCCACCACGACGCCGTTGTCGAGCGTCACGCGGTAGCGGCTATCCGGAAGCACTTCGTCGACGATACCGTCAAGTTCAATCAGTTCTTCTTTCGCCATGCATCACTCCTGGTCGATGGGATAAAGGGGAAATCGGCCGCGGGCATTGCGAGCGGCGCGACTGTGGATTCATTGGAAAAGCAGCGGCGCCCAAACGCACGCTGCGCGACATGAGTGACGCGCCGATGACGCCGCTCAAAGATCGGTGACCGATTGACCGCTCACCTGGCCGTCGATCAGCCGTTCCGCATGCGCCATGCACGCGATGCGCGCCTTGCCCATGCCGTCGAACGGAAACAGATACTGCAGACGGAACACCCGGCCGTCGGCCGCCGGATTGGCGCCGACGCGGCAGATGCGCACCGATGCGTCGTAACCGGCGCCAGGATTGCGCGCCGCTTGCGCGCCCGGCGGGCGGCGCGGATAAACGAGCGGGTGAATTTCGTAACCCTTGTAGGTCTTGACTGCTGAATTCATGAAAACGTGTCCTGTATTGCGTGGTCCGCGCGCCGCGTGCGGGGCGCTGCTTCCGGCAACGTCTGCTCGAGGCGTCGCGACGCGGACCGGCGGCGCAGCACCCGATGGGCGCGCCGCGATGAAAATGGTTGGCACAGGCCTGCTAGACCCGGCGGGCTCAATGACAATGGCTCGAGCGGTCGCGCGAAAACGCGGATTCGACCGAAAACGCTGAAGCGGCGCGCCAATTCGTGCGCCGGACGCATGATGCTGAACGACCGCTCGGTGTACTTCTCGCGGCGGCGAATGCGGACGGCGCATTGCCGGAGTGACGGGATCGCCGATAAGGGGCGGTCGAACTGTCGGGGGTGGTGCGGAGATGCCGGGTTGAGACTGCCTGGTGCTGCCAGTGCTATATGGGTGCGAGGTGCAACTATTGCAATATGATGCCTGAAATAGGGCTGATTGGATAGTGCAAACTTCAGTGCACGCCCGCAACGCCCGCCTGGCGGGGCTTTGCGGGGGTCAGCGCGACGTCTCGGCGACGCGCTTCTGCAATTCGCGCGCGGCCGCCAGCGGCAAGCGCGCATCGTCCCAACCGGCCAGCCATTCGACTTCCTTCGCCGTGAAGACCTGACCATAGTTGCGCAGTGCGTACTGCAGCGAGTCGATGACGTGATTGCGAATGATCTCTGGCGTACGCGTGTCGTCGAGCACGGCGCGAAGCGCTTCGAGTGTGGCCATCGGTCGGCTCCGTTCGGTTCGGTTGGATGTCGGTGGTTCAGCGTTTATCGCACGAAAAAAATGCGCTCGCGAGGTCGACAAAATTGCCGTCCGGGGGCGATTCGCGGCGCCAGCGCGAGGCCGCTACAATGGCGGCTTCCTGAATGGCGGACCGAGCGTGCGCGCCGAAGCCTGCTGCTGGCATCTGGCATCGTCGGCATTCGCGATCGCGCGCCGCCTCCTTCGAACCTCGCGTTTTTTCCTTGCGCAACCCGAACGTGTCTCCTGTCAAAGACCTGCTGTTAAAGCGCTACGCGCCGATTGCCGACGGCATCGCCGCGCTGCTCTATCCGTGCGCCGAAGTGGTGATTCACGATCTGCGCGATCAGACCATCGCGTATCTGGCGAATAATCTGTCGCGGCTCGAGGTGGGCGCGCCGTCGGTGCTCGACGACGCGCACTTCGCGGCGCGCGGCCAGACCATCGGTCCCTACGAGAAACTGAACTGGGACGGGCGCCGCATGCGCTGCGTGAGCAACATCCTGCTCGACGACGATGGCAAGCCCGCCGGCATCCTGTGCGTGAACTTCAACATCGCGGTGTTCGAAGACGTGCGCTCGACGCTCGATCTGTTCATCAAGGGCGGCACGATGACGAACGCGCCAGGCGACGATCTGTTCCGCGACGACTGGCAGGACCGCATCAACACATATCTGCACACGTGGTTGCGCGACCGGCAGATCGGCATCAATGCGCTGACGCGCGAGCACAAGCGTGAAATCGTCGAAGCGCTGCACGCGCAGGGCGCGTTTCGTGGCCGCAGCTCGGCGAACTACGTGGCCGCGGTGCTGACGATGGGTCGCGCGACCGTCTACAAGATCCTGAAGCAGATGAAAGAGGGCGGCTGAGCTCAGGCGCGCGGTGCTTGAAAATGCTTCGATGACGCCCAAAATAAGGACATACGCGATGCGCTACCGACACTACAAAGGCGGCCTTTACGAACTGGTCTGCGAGGCCACGCTCGAATCGGATCCGACGGTCACGATGATCGTCTACAAGGCGGTCAATGGTACGATCTGGACCCGTCCAGCGACGGTGTTTTTCGAGCTGGTCGAGCAGGACGGCGTCAAGGTGCCGCGCTTCGCGCCGCTCGATGAGTTCAACAACGAAGCAGATGCGTCCCGCTCGGACTAACGCATGCTGCCTTAACGACAGGAACAGGAAAACCGAATGCGTCTTTTGCTTGCCATCATTCTGCCGTGGTTGCAGTTTTTCACGATCGGCCGTCCGTTTGCGGGCATCATCTGCCTAATTCTGCAAATCACGGTGATCGGCTGGGTGCCGGCGGCCATCTGGTCGGTGTATGCGCTGAGCCAGTACAACACGGACAAGAAAATCGCCCGCGCAATGGGCAATGGGCGGTAACACGCGGCGTCTGAAGCGTCGGCGAGTGTGGGCGCGTCGCGCTCACGCTCGCGCCATCATTCACCCCACCGGTATCACGACCGCATCCGGCACTTCGATCACCACGTCGGTCTCCGCGATCGCCACGCACGGCAGGATATAACCGTCCGCCTTTTCCTCACGGCTCACACCGGGCCATTCAATCGAATAGCGCACCCGCCCGGACGTCATCCGGCACAAGCATGTGCGGCAGGTGCCGTTGCGGCACGAACGCGGCAAACGCAGATTCGCGAAAGCGGCGGCTTCGAGAATCGTCAGCGAATCGGGCGCTTCGAAGCTCTGGCCGAGCGGTTCGACGCGAACTACAGGCGGGCGGGTGGGGGCGGACATCGTCAGGTTGGTTACTTTGTGCGCGACACTTTACACGGGATCGGACGCCGCTTGATATTGCGCTGCAACATAGGCAAATCAGTCGTGTTGTCAAGAAAAAATCGGGGAAATCTTGCACCTGGCCCGAACTCGTCTAAAGTGAATCAATTCACCTCCGCGTGGCGCGAACTGACTATGCCGCGCTGAGATGACGGCCCGCGTCGACTGCATTGGACAAGGAGGAACGAGCGGCTGGCGCGATAGCGAGCAATCAGCGCGTGCATTACCCGAGCGCATCGTACGCGCACTCTTCCAGGTGACTCCCATGCAGATCCAATTTCCGAACGAAGCCCCTGAATATTCAGGTCGCGAACTTACCTTGGCGTTTCCGGCAATGGTCGATGGGCAGAGGGTGGAGTGCATGATCACCGCGGAAGCGCTCGAGGATCACTTCGGCGCCGCGTCCCCCCGGCAGGAGGACATGATCGTTGCGTTCGACACGCACCGGCCGCGCATCGAGGCCGCCACGCGACGGCTGTTGTCGGAAACGCGCGCGCAGTGTCTCGTGCTCAGAAGCGGCTACGTGCGTTTTTATGAGGCGAACTGGCGTAACTGACTGCACGCAGCCAACTCCAGCGCTTTCAAATGATCCGCCGCAGCGCCCGATCCTTGAACACCACATGGTGCGCGATGGCCGCGAGCGCATGCAGTCCGATCACCCAATAGAACACGTTGCCAAGCCACTCGTGTGCGTCCTTCAACAGCGGCCGCGCGATCGAATCCGCACGCACCAGCGTGAAGCTGATGTCCGTCCACGCGAGCGACACGGGCCGCCCGCCCGCGTTGACCGTCAGGATACCGAGCAGCGGCTGCGCGAAGATGAACACATAGAGCGCGAGGTGCGCGGAGCGCGCGACAAAAGCGAGCAGCCGGCTGTTTTCGAGTTCCTCGGGCGCGCCGGCCCACAGTCTCCAAAGCAGGCGCAGCACGGCCAGCACGAGCACCAGCGTGCCCGCCCAGAAATGCACTCCGGTCCAGAACTCGCGGCCGTCGGAGCCGCGCGGTCCGCGGATTTCGATGGCCAGATAGGCCAGCGCGACCAGCAGAAAAATCATCCAGTGGAAGAAAATCGCGGGCCTCGTGTAGCGGTCCGTCGTGCGGTTATATGAGGACATGGCGGCTCCTGGGGCGACCCGATCTATCGCGACCCGATCGATCGTCGTTCGAAACATCGGATGATATACGTTCGCCGAACCCGACGACACTTTCGACCACGCAACCGAACCGCGCGACGTCCTCACTCGCTGCCGAGATAGAAATACCGGAACAGGAAAATCGCCGCGATGATCCACACGACCACCTTCACCCGGCGCGCCTGGCCCGTCAGCAGCTTGAGCGCCGCGTACGAGATGAAGCCGAACGCGACGCCGTTCGCGATCGAGTAGGTGAACGGCATCAGCAGCGCGGTCAGCGCGGCCGGCACGACTTCGGTCGCGTCGTCCCACGGCAGGTCGACCAGTTCGCGCAGCATCAGGCACGACACGTACAGCAGCGCGGGCGCGGTCGCATACGGCGGCACCACTTCGGCGAGCGGCGCGAAAAACAGCGCCGCGACGAACAACAAGGCGACCGTGATCGCGGTCGCGCCGGTACGGCCGCCGGCCTGCACGCCCGACGCGCTTTCGATATACGCGGTCGTCGACGACGTGCCGAGCATCGAGCCGGCGAGAATCGCGGTGCTGTCGGCGAGCAGCGCGCGATTCAGCCGATGCATCTTGCCTTCGACGAGCAGCCCCGCGCGGTTCGCGACGCCCATCAGCGTGCCGGTCGCATCGAACAGCTCGACGAGGAAGAACACCAGTACCACGTTCAGAATGCCGCTCGACAGCGCGGTGCGGATATCGAGCTGGAACAGCGTCGGCGCGATCGACGGCGGCATCGACAAGACGCCGTGAAACTGGTTGCCGCCAAAGAAAAAGCTCAGGATCGTCACGCCGACGATACCGATCAGGATCGCCCCGCGCACGCGCAGATGATCGAGCGTGACGATGCCGAAGAAGCCGATCGCCGCGAGCACGACGTGCGCGTCGTGCAGATTGCCGAGCGTGACGAGCGTGGCCGGATTGCCGACCACGACGCCGGCCGACTTCAGCGAAATGATCGCGAGAAAGAGGCCGATACCGCCGGTGATCGCGATCCGGATCGAATGCGGGATGCCCTTGACGATCACCTCGCGCACGCGGAACAGCGTAACGATCAGGAACAGGCAGCCGGAGATGAACACCGCGCCGAGCGCGGCTTCCCACGTGTAGCCCAGGCCCTTGACGACCGTGTACGCGAAGTACGCGTTCAGGCCCATGCCGGGCGCGAGCGCGATCGGGTAGTTCGCGTACAGACCCATGATCAGCGACGCGAGCGCGGACACGATGCAGGTCGCGACGAACACCGCGCTCTTCGGCATGCCGGCGTCGCCGAGAATCGCCGGGTTCACGAAGATGATGTAGGCCATCGTCAGGAAGGTGGTCACGCCGGCTAGCACCTCGGTGCGCAGGTTGGTGTCGACGGCGTCGAAGCCGAAGTAGCGTTTGATCGAGTCCATGGGGCGGGTTTTCTCTTTCGTCGTTCGGAAAGTGTTTTTGTGATTGAGGCAGTCGCCGCGCAGCCCGGCAAAACGGGCCGCGCGGCGATGTTACGGCGGAATTGTAAACACCAACGGCGGCGCCTCGTCGCTTGCGGCTGCGCCGGCAGCCCTCTCGGACCCGTCAGGCGGGCGGTTTGCCGGGCGACTGTGGCGCCGGCACATCACCGCGCGGCGCATGACGCGCGAGCCAGCGATCGAGTTCGCCAGCAAACGTCTTGCCATCCCGCGCGCTGAAGGCGGACGGACCGCCCGTGTCGACGCCGCTCGCGCGCAACTGGTCGAGCATCGAGCGCATGCGCAGCCGTTCTTCGATCGTGCCGGGCGTGAACCAGTTGCCGCGCGGATCGAGCGCGTGGGCATTTTTTGCCAGCACGGCGGCGGCGAGCGGGATGTCGCCGGTGATCACGAGGTCGCCCGCGACGACGCGCTCGACGATCAGCTGATCGGCGGCGTCGAAGCCGGCCGGCACCTGGATCGCGCGGATCAGCGGCGACGGCGGCACGCGCAGGAACGCGTTGGCGACCAGCGTCAGCGGCATGCCGGTGCGGCGCGCCGCCCGATAAAGCATGTCCTTGACGACGGCCGGGCAGGCGTCGGCATCGACCCAGATTGGCATGGTGCGGATTCCGGCTAGGTGCGGCTGGTTTGCTGCGTGGAGGTTGGAGGGACGGGATGATACCTTGCCGCGACGCAAAGGGTGTCCCTGCCGCCCGCGGCGGGCGGCATTCAGGCTGCGGGTGCGGCAGCGACTGCTTTTACTGCACTGTCGTCGGTTCGAGGCCTTGCCGCTCTGCGCGGCGTTGCGCGACGATCCGGCCGGCTTCCTGCGCGTTCTCCGGATAGTTGACCCAGTCGTTCGGATCGTAGCCGGCGGCAAGCCATTCGATGAGTTCGGCGCGGACCTGGGCGCGCGTTTTCGGCGCCGACGGGTCGTTGGGCTGCATCACCGCTTGTGCGTAGACGGTGCTGATACTCACGGCGGCCACCAGCGCGCCGAGTCCAATGCGGGAGAACAGATTCATGGCGGGCTCCTGCGGAGCGGAAAAACAGCCGGGCCTGGTCGTTTTTCGGTGCGCGCCGGGTGAGGCGGAAAAAAGCAGCGCACCATTTCTGCCGGCGGATCGAACCCGCCGCGAGCCGGGTTCCCCACGGAGCGCAAGCAACGCGGAAGCGGGCGGGTTTGGCTAAAACTTCAAAATTTCGGCGCTAGTCGATGCCAAATGGGCGTCCTGACAAAATCTCGTCCTATCACGTCGAAGGCTTGTTGAACCGTTCCATCACCGCGCTCACCAGGTCGACCGGCAGCGGAAACACGATCGTCGAGTTCTTGTCGGCGGCGATCGTCGTCAGCGTCTGCAGATAGCGCAGCTGCATCGCCTGCGGCTGGCGCGCCAGCGTCTGCGCTGCTTCGAGCAGCTGCCTCGACGCCTGCAACTCGCCTTCCGCGTGAATCACCTTGGCGCGCCGTTCGCGCTCGGCCTCAGCCTGACGCGCGATCGCGCGGATCATCGTTTCGTTGATATCGACGTGCTTGATCTCGACGATCGACACCTTGATGCCCCACGCATCGGTTTGCGCGTCGAGCACCTTCTGGATGTCGGTGTTCAGCTGCTCGCGCTCGGACAGCAGCTGGTCGAGGTCGTGCTTGCCGAGCACCGCGCGCAGCGTCGTTTGCGCCAGCTGGCTGGTCGCCTCGAAGTAGCGCGCGACCTGGATCACCGCCTTCTCCGGATCGACGACGCGGAAATACACGACCGCGTTCACCTTCACCGACACGTTGTCGCGGGTGATTACGTCCTGCGTCGGCACGTCGAACACGACGGTGCGCAAATCCATCCGCACCGCCTGCTGCACTATCGGAATGATCAGCACCAGTCCGGGCCCCTTGACCTTCCAGAAGCGGCCGAGCATGAACACGACGCCGCGCTCGTACTCGCGAAAAATCCGCACCGACGACGCGATCAGCACGGCCACGAGCAGGATCAGGATGCTGCCGAATCCGAATGTGAAGCCGATCATGAGGGTTCTCCTTGTCCTTGTATTGGGGCGGCCGGCTTGACGGGCACCACGGTCAGCGTGAGGCCGTTGCGCGCCGTGACGCGTACGCTCTGGCCCGGCGCGGCCGGCGTCGTGCTCGACACGCGCCAGCGCTCGCCGTGCACGCGCGCCCAGCCGCCCAGCGGGCCGCTGGCCGAGTGTTCGGGTTCGGGCAGCAAGCCGCCGTCCAGCACCACGCCGACGCAGCCGATCAGCGCCTCCGAGCCCGTCACGACCGGCCGGCGCCGCGCGCGCAGCGCGAGCCGCGACACGCCGAGCACGAACGCGACGCTGAACACGACGACCGCGGCGATCAGCGGCAGCGGGATGCCGTAGCCGGGCACATCGGTATCCATCAGCATCATTGCGCCGACCACGAACGCGACCACGCCGCCGAAACCGAGCGACCCGAAGGTCGGCAGGAACGCTTCGCCGATCAGAAAGGCGATGCCGAGAAAGATCAGCCCGAGGCCGACATAGCTGACGGGCAGCATCTGCATCGCGAACAGGCCGAGCAGCAGGCTGATCGCGCCGACCACGCCGGGCAGCACGAAGCCCGGATTGGCGAATTCGAAGAACAGGCCGTACATGCCGAGCATCAGCAGAATCAGCGCGACGCTCGGATCGGTGATCACGGCGAGGAAGCGGCTGCGCCAGTCGGGTTCGAGCGTGATCAGCGGCGCATGCGCGGTCTGCAGCGTGACGCGTCCGGCGCTCGTGACGACTGTGCGGCCGTTCAGCTGGCGCAGCAGGTCGGGCACGTCGCGCGCGACGATATCGACGACGTGCTGCGCGAGCGCTTCTTCATCGGACAGGCTGACCGCTTCGCGGACCGCGCGCTCGGCCCAGTCGGCGTTGCGCCCGCGCATCTGCGCGAGGCCGCGGATGTAGGCGGCGGCATCGTGGACCTGCTTGCGCAGTTCGGTCGATTGGGTGTCGAGCGGCAGCGCGCTGGCGGCTTCGGATGATGCGCCGGGTGCCGCAGGCGCGGACGCGGACCCGGAAGCGCCGCCGGGCAGCGTGCGCATGTCCGGCAGTCCCGGCGTGCCTGGAGTGCCCTGCGTTCCCGGTGTTCCAGGTGTGCCCGGCATTCCCGGCGGGCCGCCGCCACCGGGCGGCTCGTTGCCGCCGATGCCAATCTGGATCGGCGTCGCGGCGCCGAGGTTGGTGCCCGGCGCCATCGCCGCGATATGGCTCGCGTAGACGATGTAGGTGCCGGCGCTGGCGGCGCGCGCGCCGCTCGGCGCGATGAAGGTCGCGACCGGTACCGGGGAGGCGAGGATCGCCTTGATGATCTGCCGCATCGACGTGTCGAGTCCGCCGGGCGTATCGAGTTGCAGCACCGCGAGCTGCGCGTGCTGGCTCTCCGCGCGCTGTAAACCCCGCACGATGAAATCGGCGGTGGCCGGCCCGATCGCGCCGTTCACCGGAATCACCTCGACGCTGTTCGAGGTCACGGCGCCGACGTTGGCCGGTGTCGCCGCATTGGCCGCTTGCAGCGGCGCGAGCTCTCCGCACGTCGCGAAGCCGAGCGCGCACAGCACGCCGAGCACGGCGATGCCGCGTATCAAACGGCCCGCGATGCCGCCGCGGATAAGCGGCGTGCGCGGACCGGACTGCCGGAGCGGGAGACGCGGAGTCGTGTTCATCGCTGACGGCCGTCGCGCCAGCCGGTGCGAACCGGCGGCGCGGGCCCATACCTCGATCAAGGCTGGCCGGTTGCCGCTTAAAGATTAGTCCGATTCGGCGCGAAGCGTGAGATCGAGCCCCGTGACCCGGGCCGGCCGATAGTCGGTCGGGCGCATGCCGGTCCATTTGCGGAACGCGCGATGAAACGCGCTCGGCTCGGCGAAGCCGACGGCGTTCGCGATATCGGCGATCGTGCGCTGTGTGCGCTGCAGTTCGGCAATCGCGATGTCGCGCCGCAGCGCGTCCTTGATCGACTGATACGTGTGGCCCTCCTGCTTCAGATGCCGCCGCATCGTCGCCTCGGCGACGTGCAGCCGCGCGGCCATCTGATCGGCCGCGGGCCAGCCGGACATCGGCAGTGCGCGCAGCGTCTTGCGCACGCGCGCGGCGAGCGAACCGGGATTGCGGTACTTGACGATGAAGCTGCCCGGCGCATCGCGCAGAAACGGGCGCGCCGAGCGCGAAGTCTGGATCACCGGCAGTTCAAGAAACGCGGGGTCGAGATCGACGTACGACTCGGGCTCGTCGAAATGCATGTCTTCGCAGAACATCAGCCGGTATTGGTGCGCGGCCGGCGGCGCGGCGCAGCGAAAGCGCGCTTCGAGCAACGGAATGCGCCGGCCGACGAGCCAGCAGACGAGTCCGTACACGAGGATGAAATAAGTCGCGTAAGCGAACATCGCCGGCTTGCGCGCGCCCGCGCGTTCGACGAACTTCAGGCGCACGCGCTCGGCCTCGGTGTCGATCGTCGCGCCGAGATCGTCGAGCACCAGCCGCATGAAACCGACCGCGCGCGCGAGCGCTTGCGCGCCGTTGCGCGCGCCGAGCGCCATCTGCGTCATCGCGATGAAGCTGCCGCTTTTCATCGGATGCGAGTCCTGGCCGAAGAACTCGTCGTCGAGCGCGCGCGAGATGCCGGCCCACAGCGCGCCGTATTGCGCCGACGACACGCGGCTTTTCGGCGACGCGAGCATCGGCGCGGCAATGCCGGCCGCCTCGGCGAACGCTCGCGCATCGAGCCCGCGCGCCGTTGCGAGCGCGAGCGTTTCCTCGACGAGACTGACGGAGATCGTGCCTTTGTCGTTTTTCATCGGAATTCGGCTTCTCTGGCAAAAGCGCTCAGCATCGGTTGGCTCGTGGTTCGTGAAGCCCCTGAATGACGAGGCCGCATGCACACGCATGGTAGCAGTATGGCAAAAGCGCTCAGCAAATGTGAGCGGAGCGAGCATCGAGTGGCGGGAGCCGCTTGCCTACACTTGCCGCATCACCGAGATCGCCAGCACCGCCGTCAGCACCCACGAGGACGCAGTCATGGACAGCTTCTACACCGACGAACAACGGATGATCCGCGACGCCGCGCGCGACTTCGCGACCGACTGTCTCGCGCCGCATGCGGCGCAATGGGATCGCGACGCGCAACTGCCGGCCGAGGTCGTCGCGCAGATGGGCGAACTCGGTTTTCTGGGCATGATGGTGCCGGCCGAGTGGGGCGGCTCCTACACCGACTACGTTGCCTACGCGCTCGCGCTCGAAGAGATCGCAGCCGGCTGCGCGGCCTGCGCGACGCTGATGAGCGTGCACAACTCGGTCGGCTGCGCGCCGATCCTGAACTTCGGCAGCGCTGCGCAGAAGGACCGCTATTTGCGCGACCTTGCCACTGGCCGCACGATCGGCGCGTTCTGCCTGACCGAGCCGCAGGCGGGCTCCGAGGCGAACAATCTGCGCACCCGCGCGCAGTTGCGCGACGGGCAGTGGATTCTGAACGGCAGCAAGCAGTTCGTGACCAATGGCGCGCGCGCCGGGCTTGCAATCGTGTTCGCGGTCACCGATCCCGAGCGCGGCAAGCGCGGCCTGTCGGCCTTCATCGTGCCGACCACGACGCCGGGCTTCAACGTCGGCCGGCCGGAGCACAAGCTCGGCATTCGCGCGTCCGACACCTGTCCGATCTCGCTCGATCACTGCGCGGTGCCCGAGGCCAACCTGCTCGGCGAACCGGGCGAGGGTCTGCGCATCGCGCTGTCGAATCTCGAAGGGGGGCGCATCGGCATCGCCGCGCAGGCGGTCGGGATCGCGCGCGCCGCGTTCGATGCCGCGCGCCGCTACGCGAGCGAGCGCGAACAGTTCGGCAAGCCGCTGAAGGATCATCAGACCATCGCCAACATGCTCGCCGACATGGCGACGCGCCTGAACGCCGCGCGCCTGCTCGTGCATCACGCGGCGCGGCTGCGCTCGGCGGGGCGGCCGTGTCTGTCGGAGGCGTCGCAGGCGAAGCTGTTCGCGTCGGAGCTGGCCGAGGAGATCTGCTCGAACGCGATCCAGATTCATGGCGGCTACGGCTATCTGGAGGACTATGCGGTGGAGCGCCACTATCGCGATGCGCGCATCACGCAGATTTACGAAGGGACGAGCGAGGTGCAGCGGATGGTGATCGCGCGCTATGTTTGAGGGCGGCGTTTGAGCGCACAATAGCCTGGCCGTGATGCTTCGTTGAGCGGAAGAGCGGCAAAAACCAGCGGCAAAAAAACTGAGCGCCCAGAGCGCCACCTGGAGACGACGATGACAGCAGCGAAAGCCTTTCTCGAAGCGCGCGATCTGCTAGTGCGCCATCGCACCGACTACGAGCGCGCGTACCGCGAATTCACGTGGCCGGCGCTCGGCGAGTTCAATTGGGCGCTCGACTACTTCGACGCGATTGCGCGCGACAACGACAACCCCGCGCTGTGGATCGTCGACGATCCTTCCAGCGACGGCCTGCGCCTGTCGTACGCGCAGATGTCGGAGCGCTCGTCGCGGATGGCGAACTTTCTGCGCGGCGCGGGCGTCGGTCGAGGCGACCGTGTGCTGCTGATGCTGCCGAACCGCGTCGAGCTATGGGACGTGATGCTCGCCGCGATGAAGCTCGGCGCGATCGTGCTGCCCGCCACCACGCAGCTATCCGCCGACGACGTGCGCGACCGCGTGCAGATCGGCGGCGCGAAGTTCGCTGTGGTCGACAGCGCGGAGCTGGGCAAATTCGATGCGCTCTATGTGCCGCTCACGCGCTTCTCGGTCGGCGCGCCGCGCGACGGCTGGATCGATGTTGCCGGCGCGTACGAGGCGTCGCCGGACTTCACACCGGACGGCATCACCCACGCCAGCGATCCGATGCTGCTGTACTTCACGTCCGGCACCACGTCGAAGCCGAAGCTCGTCGAGCATACGCATCAGAGCTATCCGGTCGGGCATCTGTCGACGATGTACTGGATCGGCCTGCAACCCGGCGACATCCATTGGAACATCAGCTCGCCGGGCTGGGCCAAGCACGCGTGGAGCTGCTTCTTCGCGCCGTGGAACGCGCAGGCCTGCGTGTTCGTGTTCAACGTCCCGCGCTTCGTGCCGAAAGACACACTCGCCGCGCTGGTGCGCTTCAACGTGACCACGCTGTGCGCGCCGCCGACCGTCTGGCGCATGCTCGTGCAGGAGCCGCTCGGCGACTATCCGGTGAAGCTGCGCGAGATCGTCGGCGCGGGCGAGCCGCTGAATCCGGAGGTCATCGAGCGCGTCAAGCACGCGTGGGACATCACGATCCGCGATGGCTACGGCCAGACTGAGACGACCTGCCAGATCGGCAATTCGCCGGGCCAGCCGGTCGTGGCCGGCTCAATGGGGCGTCCGCTGCCGGGCTACCGCGTCGAACTGCTCGATGCCGACGATCAACCCGTGACCGAAGGCGAAATCGCGCTGCCGCTCGCCGAACGGCCGCTCGGCCTGATGACCGGCTATGCGAACAATGCGAACGCGACCGCTCAGGCGATGCGCAACGGCTTCTATCGCACGTCGGATGTCGCGCTGCGCCGCGACGACGGCTACTACGTGTACGTCGGCCGCTCGGACGATGTGTTCAAGTCGTCCGACTATCGGCTGAGTCCGTTCGAACTCGAAAGCGTGCTGATCGAACACGAAGCGATCGGCGAGGCGGCCGTCGTGCCGAGCGCGGACGCGTTGCGTCTGTCGGTGCCGAAGGCGTTCGTCACCGTGCGTCAGGGCTATGAGGCCGGTCCCGAACTTGCGCGCGCGGTGTTCGCGTTCTCGCGCGAAAAACTCGCGCCATACAAGCGGATTCGTCGTCTGCAATTCAGCGAACTGCCGAAGACGATCTCCGGCAAGATCCGCCGCGTCGAGTTACGGCGCCGCGAAATGGAGCGTGCGGCCGAACCCGCGCGTCTGCCCGACGAGTACTGGGAAGAGGATTTCCCCGACTTGCGTTGACTGTCTTCATTCCTCGCCATTGCTGGTTTTGCCGCCCCGGTCTGAATCGCACGCGTCGAATTCGAGCTTCGGATTCAATGCGTCGGGGCACTGTTTTTTCCTTCCCTATCGCTGTCCGGCCGCCGCGCGGCCATCGCACAGGAGTTTCAGCATGAGCACCCTTGCTTCGAACGAGACCAGCCGCGACGTCGCCGGCGCCGTGGCCACCGTCAAACTGCTGATTAACGGCGAGTTCGTAGAATCGAAGACGACCGAGTGGCGCGACATCGTGAACCCGGCCACCCAGGCGGCGCTCGCGCGCGTGCCGTTCGCGACCGTCGCGGAAGTCGACGCGGCGGTGCGCAGCGCGCACGCCGCGTTCAAAACGTGGAAGCACACGCCGATCGGCGCGCGCATGCGCATCATGCTGAAGTACCAGGCGCTGATTCGTGAGCATATGCCGCGCATCGCGAAGACGCTGTCAGCGGAGCAGGGCAAGACGATTCCCGATGCGGAGGGCGACATCTTCCGCGGTCTGGAAGTCGTCGAGCACGCGTGTTCTATCGGCACGTTGCAGCAGGGTGAATTCGCCGAGAACGTCGCTGGTGGCGTGGACACCTACACGCTGCGTCAGCCGCTCGGCGTCTGTGTCGGCATCACGCCGTTCAATTTCCCCGCGATGATCCCGCTGTGGATGTTCCCGATGGCGCTCGTGTGCGGCAATACCTTCGTGCTGAAGCCATCCGAGCAAGACCCGCTGTCGACGATGCAGCTCGTCGAACTTGCGCTCGAAGCCGGCGTGCCGAAGGGCGTGCTGAACGTCGTGCACGGCGGCAAGTACGTGGTCGATGCGCTCTGCACGCATGAACTGGTAAAGGCGATTTCGTTCGTCGGCTCGACGGCGGTCGGCACGCACGTGTATCGCCTCGGCAGCGAACACGGCAAACGCGTGCAAGCGATGATGGGCGCGAAGAACCACGCGGTGGTGCTGCCCGACGCGAACCGCGAACAGACGCTCAACGCGCTCGCGGGCGCCGCGTTCGGCGCGGCCGGTCAGCGCTGCATGGCGACTTCGGTCGCGGTGCTGGTGGGCGCCGCGCGCGAGTGGCTGCCCGAGCTCGTCGCTAAGGCGAAGACGCTGAAGGTCAACGCGGGGCATGAGCCGGGCACCGATGTCGGGCCGGTCGTGTCGCGCGCGGCGAAGCAACGCATTCTCGGTCTGATCGACGCGGGCGTGAAGGAGGGCGCGACACTAGCGCTCGACGGCCGGGATGTGAGCGTGCGGGGCTATGAGCAGGGTAACTTCATCGGCCCGACGGTATTCAACGACGTCACGACCGACATGGAAATCTATCGCACCGAAATCTTCGGACCGGTGCTCGCGGTGGTCAACGTCGCGACGCTCGACGACGCGATCGCGCTCGTGAACGCGAACCCGTTCGGCAACGGCGTGGGCCTGTTTACGCAAAGCGGCGCGGCGGCGCGCAAGTTCCAGAGTGAGATCGATATCGGCCAGGTCGGCATCAACATTCCGATTCCGGTGCCGGTGCCGTTTTTCAGCTTCACCGGCTCGCGCGGCTCGAAACTCGGCGATCTCGGTCCGTACGGCAAGCAGGCCGTGCAGTTCTACACGCAGACGAAGACGGTCACCGCGCGCTGGTTCGACGACGACACCGTCAGCGACGGCGTCAACACGACGATCCGCCTGCGTTGAACGCATTGCACGCACACACGGAGACGACATCATGAAAATAGGCTTTATCGGACTCGGCAACATGGGCGCGCCGATGGCGCTGAACCTGCTGAAGGCCGGCCACGCGCTCAACGTGTTCGATCTCAGCGCACAGGCCGTGCGCACGCTCGTCGATGCGGGCGCGCAAGCGGCCGGCTCGCCGAAGGCCGCCGCGAGCGACGTCGAATGCGTGATCACGATGCTGCCCGCCGCGGCTCACGTGCGCAGCGTGCTCGTCGCGGACGACGGCATTCTCGCCGGCATCGCGCGGGGCGTGCCGATCATCGATTCGAGCACGATCGATCCCGCCAGCGCGAAGGCGTTTGCCGAACTCGCCGCGGCGCATGGCAACAGCTTCGTCGATGCGCCGGTGTCGGGCGGCACGGGCGGCGCGGCGGCGGGCACGCTGACCTTCATGGTCGGCGGCAGCGCGAGCGCGTACGAGCAGGTCAAGCCCGTTCTGCTGGCGATGGGAAAAAACATCGTCCATTGCGGCGATACCGGCACCGGCCAGGTCGCGAAGATCTGCAACAACCTGGTGCTCGGCATCTCGATGGCGGGCGTCGCGGAGGCGATGTCGCTCGGCGAGACGCTCGGCATCGACACGAAGGTGCTCGGCAGCATCATCAATACGTCGACCGGGCGTTGCTGGAGTTCGGACACGTATAACCCGATGCCGGGCGTGATCGAGACCGCGCCTTCGTCGCGCGGCTATACCGGCGGCTTCGGCACCGACCTGATGCTGAAGGACCTCGGCCTCGCCACCGATGCCGCGCGCGGCGTGCGTCAGCCGGTCTATCTCGGCGCGCTCGCGCAGCAGCTTTATCAAACGATGAGCACGAACGGCGCGGGACGTCTGGACTTTTCGGCGGTGATCAAGCTGTATCGCTCGCGAGAGCGCGGCGGTGACGGCCAGGGAGGCACCCAATGATCGAGCTCGATTACGCGCACGACGGCGCCGTTGCGTTGATCACGTTGAAACGGCCGCCCGCGAACGCTTTCACGCCCGACGGTCTGCTGCAATTGCAGCGCACCGTCGAGCAATTGAACGCCGATGCGCGCGTGCGCGCGCTGGTGATCACCGGCGACGGCCCGAAGTTCTTCAGCGCGGGTGCCGATCTGAACACCTTCGCCGACGGCGATCGCGAAGTCGCGCGCGCCGCGGCGGCGCGTTTCGGCGCGGCGTTCGAAACGCTGCAAAACGCGCGGCCGGTCGTGATCGCGGCGCTCAACGGCTATGCGATGGGCGGCGGTCTCGAATGCGCGCTCGCATGCGATATCCGCATCGCCGAGCAGCATGCGGTGCTGGCGCTGCCAGAGACCGCGGTCGGCCTGCTGCCTTGCGGCTGCGGCACGCAGACGCTGCCGTGGCTGGTCGGCGAAGGCTGGGCCAAGCGGATGATCCTGACCGGCGAGCGCGTCGATGCGGCGAGCGCGCTGCGCATCGGCCTCGTCGAAGAAGTGGCGGAGCGCGGCGCCGCGCGTGAAGCCGCGCTGAAGATGGCGCAGCGGGTCACCGGTTCGAGCCCGCAGGCGGTCAGCTTCAGCAAGGAGCTGATCCATCAGGCGCGGCATGGCGTGCCGCGCGCCGCCGCGCTCGCGCTCGAACGCGAGCGTTTCGTCGATCTGTTCGATGGCGCCGATCAGCGCGAGGGCGTCAACGCATTCCTCGAAAAACGCCCGCCGCGCTGGCAGACGAGCCATGCACCAAGGGAGACGCAGCGATGAGCACTTTGCAAAGCGTTGCGCTCGAAGCGCGCAATGCGCCGAATGCGCAAGCCGAAGCGGACGTGCTGTTTCGCGTCGTCAACCGTGTGGCGATCATCACGCTGAACCGCCCTGCTGCGCTCAACGCGCTGTCGCACGCAATGGTGCGCGAGCTCGCCGTGCTGGTCGAGCAATGCCGCACTGATCCCGGAATCGTCGCGCTGGTGCTGAAAGGCGCCGGCGACAAAGGCTTTTGCGCGGGCGGCGACGTGCGCGAGGTACATCGGCTCGCAACGCAGGGCGACCCGCGCTGGCTCGCGTTCTTCGTCGACGAATACCGGCTCGACTACGCGTTGCACACGTTTCCGAAGCCGGTGGTCGCGCTGCTCGACGGTATCGCGATGGGCGGCGGCATGGGCCTCGGCCAGGCGGCGCGGCTGCGCATCGTGACCGAGCGCAGCCGCATCGCGATGCCGGAGACGCGCATCGGCTTCGTGCCCGATGTCGGCGCGAGCCGCTTTCTGAACGTGATGCCGGCCGAGCTTGCGCTGTATGTCGGGCTGACCGGCGCGACGCTAGCGGGCGCCGATGCGATGCGCCTGCAACTGGCCGACCTGTGCGTGCCGGCCGACTGGCTCGCGAGCTTCGAGGAACGTTTGCAGCGCATGCCGCACGACGCATTGGACGCCGCGCGCATCGACGCGCTGCGCGCCGTGTTCGAGCCGCCGTGCAACATCGTGCCGCACGCGCCGCTCGGCGCGCTGACGCAACTGATACTGCGCCACTTCGACCGGCGCTCGGGCGTCGAGCGCATCGTCGCGACGCTGCGTCAGGATCTCGAACGCGAGCCGCCGCGCGAGGTGCGGCAATGGCTGCAAGCGACCTACGACGCACTGAGCGCCCATTCGCCGACGATGCTGCACGTGACGCGCGAAGCGCTGCTGCGCGGCCGGCAGATGACGCTCGCCGACTGCTTCCGGATGGAGCTCGGCATCGTGAAGCGCTCGATCGACGAAGGCGATTTCCGCGAGGGTGTGCGTGCGCAATTGATCGACAAGGACCGCCGGCCGCGCTGGTCGCCGGCGACGCTCGCCGATGTGCAACCCGAGCGCGTGCGGCATTTCCTGAGCTCGCCGTGGCAAGGCGGCGCGCATCCGCTGGCGGCGCTGGGCGCGGGGCATGGCGACTGACTTGTGCGGAGTGCGGGCGCCCTTAGCTCTACCTGGCATCACGGCTCTTAACGTCCCACCCATCAGCCGCCCAGTGCCGATTGTGGTGTGGCGCACACAGACCACGCGCGCCAATTGACATCCACCCGGGCGCAATCTTAGATAGAGAGTTCAGCCCCGTCCCGACTGGCATAGCCTGCTCTCAGCCCTCATCACGGGCGCTCTTCCGACCTACGGTGCGTTCACACGTCACCGTTTCCGCATTCTCGTGCTCTTGACCCGTCAGGAGGCAATGCGTATGGAAAAGCCGTCAGATGAGAATCGCCGCTCCAAACCCTTCGGCGACAAAGCCGATTCCCGCGTCGAGCAGGGCCCCAGTGCAACAAAGCTCGTCCTCACTGCGCTAGGCGGCATGGTGGTGGTGGCGGGCAGCATCGTCTACTGGGTACTCACGTTTTCGCATCGCGTGCCGGATGCGAATTGCTTGCATTTCGGCATCGAGTGCCTTAACAAGGTCGTCGCGGTGATGAAGGAAGTCAGCGACGCGGAGCGCGCCACCAGCATGTGGGAGAGCTGGCTGCTTGCGTCGCTGGTTACGGCCTTCACGTTCCTGGTTTTCTACGTGCACATTTGCCGTGGCGAGGAAGAGCGGGCGCGGACAATCGCGGAGCGTGAATTCGAAGAGCGCAAACGCATCGCGGAAGAGGCAGGGGAACCCGCGCCCGCAAGCATCTCCCGTTCGAAGGGGGGAATCGGCAAGCTGCGAAAGTGGTTCGTGTCGCGCTGGTGGATTCCCGTGTTCTGCTATTTCCCCGCGGTATTGCTGTTCGGCGGAGAAATATGGGAGGGCTATACCGATGCGGTCGTACTCGCGTTGGCGCTCGCCGCGATCTACGTGGCCGCCGAACACTATTCCGCGCTCGAGCAGCAGCGCAAGCTCGTCGATGAGCAGGAGGCGGTGCTCGAGACCATCCGCAAGGAACTCAGCGACAAGGTGGCCAGCATCGATAACGCGATGGGAACCCGCTACGGTCTTCGCGTGATTTACGACGCCTATCGCGACCCGAATCGGGACCAGTCCCGCGCGGACGAGAGAAAGCGTTTGCAGCCGGGCTCGGCACACCCGCCTCAGGGCGGCGCGGCGAACCTTCACGAGTCGGAAAAAGGCATTTTCTCGATCTATCGTTTCTTCGATATCGACAAGCAATGGTGGACCCGAGAGACGTGGGACGAGTATCGCAACAGCTCCGCGGCGACGCTCTATCGGACCTTGAAGGAAGGCGCGCGCACGAAGATGACGCTGGTGACACCGCTCGAATATCCCGAGTTCGACGGCGAATCGATGCAGGACAAGGCACTCTTCTTCGGCAAGTTCATTGGCCTCGTATGGCATTACGTGGTGTTGTGGCACGTACGGCGCGCGCTCGAGGGCGACTCGAAAGAGCTCGTGTGCGAGCACAAGATCCGCATTGCGCAGACCTCGCTGTGGCTGCATGTGGTCGATCGGACGGTCTATCAGATTCTCGGCGACGATCGCGGCAAGGATGTCAAGGTGCGCAACCTGACGCACGACATGGATGAGATCTCGGTATCGCTCGCACGCTGGGCCAAGCGCGAAATTCAAACGCTGGCGGCGCGTGGCCCGACCGCCGAGGAGTACATCTGCACCTGCCTGACCGATGCCCATCAGGCCATACCCGCGGACGGCGCGGCCACCTTCGGACAGAACGAGGATCACATACTCGAAAGACTCGGATTCAAGGAATGGGCGAACGAAGGCGACGCGCCGTCGGGCATTCGCAAGAGAGTGCTGGCGGCACGCTGCAAGGGCTTGATCCGGGATGCCGTGGCGATCATCGCCGCGTCCAAGCCGGGGCAGACGGCGACGATCGACGGCCAGCACGATCCGTCGATCAAAGAGATAGCAGCGGAGGTCGAATGATGAGTCCTTCCATCGATGCGATGCTGGCCGACCTGGAGATCATCAGCGACCTGGTGATGTCCATCGTGGTGCCGACGAAAACCACGGACCGCTCGAATTTCACGACGCCGATTTCGTTGATGGTCAGGCATCATCTGGTCGGCGGGCAGTCGCCGCTTGCCGATCGCGACGTGCGCGGTCTCGTCGACCGGCTCAAGGCCTGCGCCAGTGCACTGTGCAAGGTCGGATCGGGCAAGAAGCTGCTCGCCGACTCGCAGTTGATGCGGGGCATTCCCGCAGCGCCTTATCAGGCGAATCAGTTCTATGTCGAATTGCTGACCGCGGTGTCGCTGGGTCTCTACTTCCTCGGCGTGCCGATCGGCGAGCCGTGGGATCTGGTGCAGACCTGGGCCGACGAAGAGGGCGGCGGACTGCCGAACGGCATCTGCGTGGCGAAGGCGATCGGCGATATCGTGCGCTCGTCGCGCAAGTGGCATCCCACGTTGCCGGCGCAAGCCGATGCGAACGAACGCGCCAAACGCCGGGCCTCGACGGATCTGATCGTCCATTCGTTCCTGCCGATGATCCTGTTTCGCGATCTGATCCTGTGGGGCGGCGGACAACCGGAACCGCAGAATTCGGGGCTGCCGGAGCATCCTTCGATTCGCAGCCAGACGGCGACCGGACCCAGCGAAGGTGACGAGTCGGATGAAAGGTCTTTGCTCGTACCGTCGATCCATGCGTTGGGGCGCTGTTACGAAGTGTTGCAACTACAACTTTACCTGAGGGCCGGTTATCCGATTTACTATGCCGTGCCAGAGGACATTCTGAAGGCCGAAATCTTGCGGTCTTGCGCGAAGGGAAAATCCGCCGAGCAGTGCTGGGAAGAAATGTGCACTTTCCTGCGGGACAAGATCTTCCGCGGCAAGCTGCCGGACGCCGGCAATCTGCAGAAGCAGTGCGTCTATGTGATCGACCGGACCAAGCCTCCCGCATGCTTCATCAATCACGATGCGGGGCTGCTGACGTTCGAGGGCATCGATCTCGACGGGGGCAGCCGGGAACTGCCGCTGCCGGCGAGCTACATGCTCGACGAACGCAGGGAGCGCTACCGTAAGCGAGTGCTTTCGTTCAAGCCCGCGGATGACGATGCCGCGCTGCGGAACCTTTTGAATGGCACAAAGAACAAGGAACTTTTCCAGCATATCTTTCACGGCTCGAAAGGTGATCATCCTGAACCGGCTCACGGCAAGGATGACGCCAGCGACGCCGCGAAGGGCGCCGTCACGGTCAAGTGACGAAGCGCGGCGCAGTAGTATCGGGAACGGCGCATGCTAGGAATTTTCAGGTTGCTCCGACGCGGATCGTTTCGTCAGAAGTGATCCGCGCCATCACGAGGCGCGTCGCGCCGTACGTTGGCTGTTTCGTTGCAACGCCAGCAGGCAACTCCACAGTCAAACTTAGCAGGAAGGCACCATGGACAGGAATCGTGTAGAAGGCACAGCGAAGGAGCTCAAGGGCTCGGTCAAGGAAGCGATTGGCAAGGTCACCGGCAATCGCGCGAAGCAGGCCGAAGGAGCGGCCGAGAAAATCGCCGGCAGGATCCAGGCGAGAATCGCCGAAGAAGCCGAAGAGGAACGTGAGCGCGTGAAGAGCTAGCGCGTCGCGGTTTCGTCGCGGTTTCGTGCATCCCAGCGTTATCTATCCGGACAGCCCGGTTTCGGGCGCAGCAAAGTCAGGCACGCGAGCCGTGCACTGACGCACCACGTGCGTAGCGCCTCGCACGCCGTCGGTGCTCGTCGCGTCGCGCCCTCGCGGCGCGGTGTTCGATACGCGTATCGTGTAAATTTCTGTTACGGTCCAAAGTCAGCCGGCGCACTGTTTTCGTCGGTACCGCATCGCCCATTCGAGGACGCGTCATGTTGGGATTCGACGTCGGCGCGGCCAGGAAAGTCTGGACCGCGTCTCTGCTCGCGCTGCTGTTTTTCGTCATCTATGTCGCGTCGACGACGGTGCTCGTCATCGTGTTCGCGGTGTTCTTCAGCTATCTGATCTACCCGATGGTCGCGCTGGTCGAACGCGTGAGGCCGCGCCGCGTGCCGCGCGTCATGTCGATCGCGGTCGTGTTCGTCGTCGTCGTTGCGCTGCTCGCGGTAGTCGGCTCGGTGTTCGGAGTGGAATTGCAGGCTCAGGCGACGCGCCTCTTTTCGCAATTGCCCGGGCTGCTACGCACCGACGTGCCGAACCGTTTGCCGTTGCCGCATTTTCTCGAACCGCTGCGCGAGCGGATCGTCGATTTCCTGCGCAGCCAGATCGAGAGCGGCTCCGACAAGGCCGTGCCGTTCGCGCGCAGCCTCGGGCTCGGCGTCGTGCATGCGGCGAGCAACCTGATCTATCTGGTGCTGATACCGATCCTGAGCTTCCTGCTGATCAAGGACGGCGAACGGATGCGCGACGCCTTTCTCGCGTTGCTGAACCGGCGGCATCGCGTGCTGTGGAACGAGATCATCGACGATGTGAACGTGCTGCTGTCGAAGTACGTGCGCGCGCTGCTGTTCCTGTCGCTCGCCACGCTGTTTTGCTACGGCGTCGCGTTCTCGCTGCTTGGCGTACCGTACGCATTTCTGCTCGCGGTCAGCGCGGGGCTGCTCGAATTCGTGCCGTTCGCGGGGCCGCTGGCCGCGGTCGCGATCGCGCTGGTGGTCGCGGTCTTCAGCGGCTATCCGCACCTGTTGTGGCTGGTGGTTTTCATCGGCCTGTACCGGCTGTTTCAGGACTACGTGCTCAATCCGTATCTGATGAGCGAAGGCGTGGAGGTCAGTCCGTTTCTGGTGATCGTCGGACTGCTCGCGGGCGACCAGCTCGGCGGCGTCGCGGGGATCTTTCTCGCGGTGCCCGTGATCGCGACGCTAAAAATCGTGATTGGCCGGGCGCGGGTGTTTTACGCGGCGTCGCACGAACAGGGCGAAGCCGCGCGGCGCGCGCTGACCGGCAGCACCGACGACGAGGCGTAGCGCGCGACCTTGCATCGTTATCCTTCTCCGGCGATGTGGGCTTCGATGCCAGCAGTGCGAGGCATCGTCGCGCCAGCGTCGCTGGCCGGCGCCGCTTCGCGCGGCGCAGCCTTCACACGCGAGACCCACAGCACCGCCGCGCACGCGACCGCCACCGCCACCGCCGTCCAGCCGACGGTTCCATACCCGGCGATGCGGCCATCAGCCGACGTGCTCAGCATCAGCCCGCCGAGCCACGCGCCGGTGCCCGTGCCAAGCGCCTGCAGCGCGCTGTTCGCGCTCAGGAACGCACCGCGTCGGCTGGGCTCGGGGACCGTGGTCGGCAGCGCCTGCATCGGCACCATGCGGCCGTTCATCAAGACGAGGAAGCACGGGAAGAACAGCACGAGCGCGTAGAACGGCAGGTCCGGCAGATGCGTGACGAACAGCACCGGCACGAACGACAGCAGCGCCGCGCAGCGGAACACGCGCTGCGAGCCGAAGCGGTCGGCGAGCCTGCCGACGAGGCGCGACGTGAAGAAGGTCGCCGCACCGCCGCCCATATACAGCCACGACAGCTGACGCGGCGCGACGCCGTGATTGGCGACCAGCATCGGCGAGATGAACGGAATCACCAGCATGTGCGCGATCATCATCACGAACGTCAGCGCGAACGCATTCAGATGCCGCGGGTTGCTCAGCAGTCTCCACAGCTCGGGCAGCACTTCCGCGAGCGGCGGCTGCCTGCGGCTCAGATGCGCGGCCAGCGACGGCACCTGTCGCGAGGCCGCGAACCACACCAGCAGCGACAACGCGACCAGCAGGAAGAACGGCGCCGCCCAGCCGAACTGCGCGCCGAGCATCACGCCGGCCGGCACGCCGGCGATCGCCGCGAGCGAGAATGCGGTCATGATGGTGCCGGTCGCGGCGCCGCGCCGTTGCAGCGGGATCACGTCGCCGACGATCGCCATGATCACGGAGCCGAGCACGCCGCCCGAGATGCCGGCGAATGCGCGCGCGGCGAGCAGCAGCGCGAAGCTCGACGCGAGCGCGCATGCGAGGTTCGACAGCACGAACAGCGCGTAGATGGCGAGCAGCAGACGGCGCCGATCGAAGCGGTCGATATAGGTCGCCGCGAACAGGCCCGACAGGCCAGAGCACCACGAATAGGCGGACACCGCCGTCGCGAACGCGGCCGGCGCGATCTGGAACGCGCTCATGATCTGCGGACCGAGCGGCATCATCACCATGAAGTCCATGATGATGGTGAACTGCGTGAGCGCGAGCACCCACAGCAGATGGCGTTCGTGCCGTGCAGTGATTGAGTACATCGGTTGATTTCCTTTTGTTGTTGTTCGAAGTACGCCGCTGATGCCGCGCGCCACGCGAGCAGGAGCTCAGTCGTCGATCGTTTCGTGGACCGCGACGGCGCCCTGTTTCCAGTAGCTGGCCGCGCGAATCCGTGCTTTGTCGACGCCGCGCTCGCCGCACAGATGCTGGCGCACCGCGCGGATCGTCGCCGCCTCGCCGGCGGCCCACACGTAGCCTTCGCCGTTCTCCGGAAGCCAGGTGTCGCGCACCGCGTGCAACAGCGCTTCGCCGCGCGCGCCAGTCTGCGTGTCGGCTTCGCTGCGATAGCACCAGACGAGGTGCAGCTCGGCCTGCGTCGTGAACTCGATGCGCGCCGACGGATCGGCGACCTCGATTACCGCGGCGACGCGCGTGCCCGCCGGCAACTCTTCGAGACGTCGTGCGATCGCGGGCAGCGCGGTGTCGTCGCCGATCAGCAGATGCCAGTCGAAGCCGGTCGGAATCACCATTGAGCCGCGCGGGCCGCCGACGCCCAGATACTGGCCCACCTGCGCCTGCGCGGCCCATGTCGCCGCGGGCCCCGCGTCGTGCATCGCGAACTCGATGTCGAGTTCGCGGGCGTCGCGATCGAAACGGCGTGGCGTGAAATCGCGCGCGGTCGGCCGCTTGCCTTCGGGGAACACCGGGCCGTCGGGGCCGGCTTGCGGCAGCGTCGGTTTGTCGGCGCCCGGTTCGGGGAAGAACACCTTGATGTGGTCGTCGAACGACGCTGACACGAAGTCGTGCAGATCGTCGCCGGTGAAGGTCACGCGAATCAGGTGGGGTGTCAGCGCGCGCACCTGCTTGACCTGCAGCAGACGAAACTTCAGCGGATGCCGCACGCGATGCACGGCGAGGTCAGGGCGAGTGAGTTGTTCTTGCATGAGGAATTCCTGCTCGGTTTGGGAGGACGGCGGGTTGTCTTGCGGACGAGCGAGAGTTGTCAGATGGTCGGCTCGCTGTCGTTGCCGGTCTTAGCGTTACCGCCGTTGCTGCCGCCTTCGATTTCGTTGGCCGCGCGCATCAGGATGGCGGCGATGCGGCGCTGCTCGTCGGCCGGCGCGTTGTCGCGGCGCAGCAGCGCGTTCTTCAGCGTGCGGCGCGCTTCGTTCAGCTCCGGCACCCAGCCGCCTTCGCTGACGTCTGCCGGCTCTTCGCCGGCCAACGCGCGGCGCACCGAATCCATCTTGCGGGCGATATGCGAGAGCCGCGCGAACATCAGTTCGACGCGCTCGCGGTTCGCGGCCAGATATTCGCGGCCCGCATCCGCCAGCTCATAGCGCTTGCGGTTGCCTTCGAGCTGCACGGTGACGTAGCCGAGCTCTTCGAGATAGGTCAATGCCGGGTAGACCATGCCGGGGCTCGGGCTATAGAAACCGTTCGAGCGTGTTTCGAGCGCCTTGATCAGTTCGTAGCCGTGACTCGGCTGCGTGTCGATCAGCGATAGCAGCAGCAGTTGCAGATCGTCAGAGCTGAATTTGCGGCCACGCGGGAAGCCATCGCCGTCGCCGCCGAAACCACCATATCCGCCCATGCCGCCCATCCCGCCGGGGCCGCCATGACCGCCGAAGCGCGAGCCACGGCCGCCGAAGCGGTGCGCGTGATGACGGCCGAAGCCGTGAAGCAAAACGTGGAACAGGAAGCGTTGACGAGGGTCGGGGGAAGTGGCGGTGTCAGCGGCGTCGCGGCCTACAGAGCCGCCCGCATGCAGCGACGGATAGCCGAAACCCGCGTGACAACGGTTCTGCGCGCCGAGCGGGCCGGAAAAACGATGAGGATGACGCATCTGGGAGTCTCCCATGAATGTCGTAAGATGCATCGTAAGATATATATCTTAAGATAGTCTGTCAAACTATTTTTGTCCGTGCGCTCACGGAACGCGCTCGGCTTGGATCGAGTAGTGCGGGAGCCGGCCTGCGCAACCGGTAACCATCGGATTGCGCGATAGGTGACAAGACTTTGCGTCTGGCGTAAGGTCATTCAGCGACCAGCGCACCTTGAAGGACTGGGGCGCGCGTCATTTGGCGATGACACAGACGAATATGTGATGGAGCCTCTATGAGCGCGACCTGGACTGATATTCCGTACGATGCCTGGCGCGGCACATGCGCCGCGTTGCACCTCTACACGCAAATCGCCGGCAAGTACAAGCTCGCCCGAACTCCATGGCTGAACCATTCGTGGCACGCTACGTTGTACGTTAGCGCGCGTGGCCTGACGACGTCGCTTATTCCCGATGCGAGCGGCGTGGAGATCGAGTTCGACTTTCTCGAGCATCGCGTGGTCGGCAGCGCTGCCGATGGACGCAAGGCGCACTTCGCGCTCGTACCGATGTCGGTTGCACAATTCCACGCCAACTTTTTGGATCTGGTTGCGCAACTCGGTGGCAAACCCGTGTTTCACGGCCGACCCAACGAGATCCCGAACGCCGTGCCGTTCCAGGACGACCATGCAGCCCGCCCCTACGACGCGGATGCCGTGAGCCGATTCTTTCAAGCGCTCGTCACTGTCTGCTGTGTGCTGGAGCGGTTTCGTACCGGTTATATCGGCAAGGTTAGCCCGGTCCATCTTTTCTGGGGTAGCTTCGATCTCGCCGTGACGCGTTTTTCTGGACGCCGCGCGCCTCTCCACCCCGGCGGCGTTCCGGCGCTACCCGATGAAGTGACGCGCGAAGCCTACAGCCACGAAGTATCGTCGGCCGGATTCTGGCCGGGGGGGCCGGCGACACCTTTCGCGGCGTTTTACTCTTACGCTTACCCGTCGCCTGACGGCTTTGCCAAGGCAACACCCCTGCCGGCCGGCGCCTATTTCGACGACAAGCTCGGCGAATTCATCCTGCCGTACGAACGGGTCCGCACGTCGAACGACCCAGAGCGAGCGCTGCTCGCTTTTCTCGAGAGCACCTATCAAGCCGCCGCGGATCTCGGCGGCTGGGACCGGGCGGCGCTCGAATGTCGTGGAGGCGAACCGCTCAGGCCGCGACCGGTGGATCACCATTGAGCGAACCCATCTCACCAGAGCTGCGAGACCCTTTGCTCTCTGCGAATCCTCTGGTAGGATCTCGCCCCTACGTAGGGGAGTCGCCAAGCTGGCCTAAGGCACCGGATTTTGATTCCGGCATTCGAAGGTTCGAATCCTTCTTCCCCTGCCATCACGTTCCCTCAAACCCTGGATCTATCCAGGTGTCAGTTTCTTTCTAGCTGACATCGCGCACTTCGCTCTCTGTGCGACGACTCCATCCCACATGCAATCGAGCCTTCCCACTCGATGCGTCCCATTTTCAGACATCTCGCCAACGTCGATCCTCTGTGAGCGTCCGATTTTGCGACACTTCGCAGCTGCACATGACACCTCGCTTTCCTCCCTGAACGCCGACCGAGGACGGCTTCGTTACTTTCTTCTCCTTTGGCCTGGACATTGTGTAGTCGTTGATCGCCGCGCGCAAAAACACCGGTCCGATGTTTCGTGCATTTCCTGGCCATACATGAACGGAGGAGACTGATCCAGCGATATATAAGATGCGCCGACAGGAGACTTGATGACATCAAGTCACTAAACAAATGACATCCATGTTCTCGCGAAATCGCCGCGCCACACCGAGAATTCTTCCCATCACGGCATCCGCCGTCATCGAGGAGAAGAGCATGTTTGCAATTACCGGTGTGACAGGACAGGTGGGCGGCGCGGCGGCACGCGCGTTACTCGACGCGGGGCACGCGGTGCGTGCCGTGCTGCGCGACGAAAGCAAAGCGGCACCGTGGCGAGAGCGAGGCGCCGAAATCGCGGTGGCGTCGTTCGACGACGCCGACGCGCTCACCGCCGCGTTTCGCGGCACGGCCGGCGTGTTCGTCATGATCGCGCCGAACTTCGCGCCGCTGCCCGGCTATCCGAACGCGCATGCGGCGGCCGCGGTGCTGAAGGAGGCGCTGTCGAAGGCGCGGCCGGGGAGGGTGGCGGCGTTGTCGTCGGTGGGCGGGCAGCGCGAAACGGGGCTCGGCCTGATCACGCAGGTGCATATTCTCGAGCAGGCGCTCGCCGATCTGTCGATCCCAACCGCGATCCTGCGGCCGGCCTGGTTCATGGAGAACTCGCTGTGGGACATCGCCCCGGCGCGCACATCCGGCCTGATGCCGAGCTTTCTGCAGCCGCTCGAACGTGCGTTTCCAATGGTCGCGACCGCGGATATCGGCTACGTCGTTGCGCGGACGCTCACGCAGTCGTGGCAGGGGCGGCGCGTGATCGAGATCGAGGGACCGCGGCGCTATACGCAGCGCGAGATCGCCGAGATGCTCGGCGACCTGCTCGAACGCCCGGTCCAAGCGCGGACGGTGCCGCGCGAGCAATGGCAAGCGCAGTTTCAGGCCCAAGGCACCGAGTGGCCCGCACCGCGGATCGAGATGCTCGACGGCTTCAACTCGGGGTGGATCGATTTCGAGGATGGCGTGAACGAGAGGGTAGTCGGGACGACCTCGTATCGGACGGTGCTGGAGGAGTTGGTGAGGCGGGCCGGGTAAGCCGTGCCTTGGGCGGGGCCGCGTTCACGGTTGCCGAACCGTGCAGAAGCCGCCCCGCAACCGGGCCCCGCGCGCGTGCTAATCTTGCTCCCGTCGCGGACGTCCCGCGTCAGAGCAGACACCATGACGGAAGCCTTCGATCCGGACGGCATCGAGCAAGCGGTCTTCGTGGTCGGCGAGCGCCATGCGACGCTGGACGAGCCGTGGCGCGGGTATCGGCGCGCGCATCTGATTCACGTCAGCGAAGGCGTGCTGACGGTGCGCACGAAGTCCGGCCGCTGGGTCGTGCCGCCCTCCCGCGCGCTGTGGATCGCCGCGAATACGCTGCACTGCCTGCACGCGAGGCGGCCCGTGCAGTTGTATTCGCTCTACGTCGCGACCGATTCCGCGATGGACGACACCGCCGACCCCGCCGCCGACCCCGCGCCGCTACCCACGCAAACCGGCGCGCTCATCCCCGACGCGCTGGTGCAGGCGCTGCTCGCCGCCGCGGCCGATCTGCCGCACGATCACTCTCCCGACGAACCCGCCCGCCGTCTGCTGCAGGTGCTGCTGGATCGCGTCGCCGGCTTGCCCGCCGCGCCGCTCGGCCTGAACTGGCCGAGCGATCCGCGCGCGCAGCGCATCGCCGAGGCGCTCAGCGCGAATCCCGCGCAATCGCTGGTGCTCGAGGAACTCGCCGCGGCCGCTGGCGTCACCGCGCGCACGGCCGCGCGTCTGTTCGCGAAGGAAACGGGGCAGACCTTCGGTCAATGGCGCCAGCAGTTGCGTCTGCTAGCCGCGCTCGAACATCTCGGCGCCGGTGAGAGCGTCACACAGGTGGCGCTCGAAGTCGGCTATAACGACGTGTCGTCGTTTATCGCGGTGTTTCGCGATGCGTTCGGCGACACGCCGGCGCGCTATTTCCGCTGACGCAAGCTCGCCGCCACTGCGCAGCCACCGCGCGAGCGTCGCCGTCGCGCGAAACCGAAGCTGCGTCAATGCGCGCCGGCCGCATCCGGGCCGCCGCCGCCCTTGGCTGGCCGTGTGATCCAGATCAGCGGAATGATCAGCACGAAGATGATCGCCGACACAAAAAAGATGTCGTTCAGGCCCATCATCGCGGCCTGGGTGTTCACGGTGAAATCGAACAGCGCATGCGCCGATTGCGGACTCAGATGCAGCACCGATTCCGTGTTGTCGATCTGCTGCGCGAACAACGGGTTGTCGACCGACGCCTGTTCGGTGAGCCGCACGTGATGCAGGATCGTGCGGTTGTTCCATGCGGTACCCGCGATCGACGTGCCCACCGCGCCGCAGAACACGCGCACGAAATTCGACAGACCCGCCGCCGCCGGGATCCGGCTCTGCGGCTGGCCGGACAGGATGATCGCCGTCAGCGGCACGAAGAACAGCGCCATCGGAATGCCTTGCAGCAGCGTCGGCAGCACGAGGTGCCACGTGTCGACCTCGATCACGTACTTCGAGCGCATGTAGAACACGATCGCGAAGCCGACGAACGCGACCGTCGAGATTACGCGTGCGTCCGAATGCGGCAGCACGCGGCCGAGTATCGGCGCGAGAATGATCGCGAAGATGCCGAGCGGTGCGGTGACGAGACCGGCGTCGATCGAGCGGTAGTTCAGATACTCCTGCATCCATTGCGGCAGCAGCACCAGATTGCCGAAAAACACCCCGTATGCAACCGAAATCGCGATCGTGCCGCCGAGGAAATTGCGCTGCTGAAAGAGTCGCAGATCGACGATCGGATGCTCCTCGGTCAGCTCCCAGACGAGGAAAAACGCAAAGCTGATCAGCGCGACGAGGCCGAGAATCGAGATCACCGGCGACGAGAACCAGTCGAGGTCCTTGCCTTTGTCGAGCATGATCTGCAGCGACGCGACCCACGTGATCAGCAGGCCGAGACCGACCACGTCGATCGGCGGTCTGCGGGTCGGCGATTCGCGATTGCGGTAGATCATCCACGTGACGCCGGCCGCGAACAGGCCGACCGGGATGTTGATGTAGAAGATCCACGACCAGCTGTAACTATCGGTGATCCAGCCGCCGAGCGCCGGACCCGCGATCGGACCGACGGTGGCGGTCATCGCCCACAGCGCGAGCGCGGTCGACGATTTCTCTTTCGGATACGAGCCGAGCAGGATCGCCTGCGACAACGGAATCAGCGGGCCGGCCACGGCGCCCTGGAATACCCGCGCGAGCAGCAGGATCGGCAGCGTCGGCGCGACGCCGCACAGCCAGGACGCAAGCGTGAACGACAGGATCGCGCCGACGAACAGCTTGACCTGGCCGATGCGCTGCGTGAGCCAGCCGGTCAGCGGAATCGCCACTGCGTTGGAGGCCGCGAACACGGTGATCACCCATGTGCCTTCGTCGACCGAGACGCCGAGGTTGCCTGAAATGGTCGGAATCGCGACGTTGGCGATCGACGTATCCAGCACGTTCATGAAGGTGGCGAGCGCCACCGCGATCGTCGCGAGAACCAGCCGGCCGCCTTCGAGAGGCGCGGGCGGCGGCGGTGGCGCGGGGGGCTGAGGCGGCGGCGACGCGGCATCAGGCGCGGCGTTGGGCTGGCTCAAACGGTGTTCTCCGGATTGTTTTGCCTCGGGCCGCGCGCCACGGCGGCGGCTCCGTCGATGCGCAAAAGCATACCCGCATTCGCCCGCCGGCGTCGGCCACGGCAGCGGCCGATGCGGCTCCCGGCGACGCGAACGCGGCACGCGGCGTATGCTCCCGGCTAAGGCTGAGCCACCAAGGCCAGAACCACTAAACCACGGAAAAAAGGACACCACCATGAGTTGGCAGCAATTCGAACACGGCTGGCGGCGCGCGCCGCACACGGCACCGCGGAACGCGCCCGCGACGAGCGTCGTCGTGCTGATGCACGGCGTCGGCAGCAACGCGCGCGATCTGATGCCGCTCGCCGATATCTGGAGCGAGGAGCTGCCCGGCACGGCGTTCGTGTCGCTCGACGGCACCGACCCGTTCGACGGCGGCTTCGGCGGCCGCCAGTGGTTCAGCCTGCGCGACGTCGACGGGGCGAACCGCGAGGCGCGCGTTGTCGCCGCCTATCCGGCGCTGCGCCGCGTGCTCGATGCCGAGCTCGCGCATTGGCAGTTGTCTTTCGATCGGCTTGCGCTGGTCGGCTTCTCGCAAGGTTCGATCATGGCGCTGCATCACGTCGCGTCGAGCGCGGAGGGCGCGGCGGGCGTCGTCGCGTATTCGGGGCGGCTCGCCTCGCCGATCGTTTCGTCGAACCGCGCGACGCCGCTCACGCTGGTCCACGGCGAGGACGACGAGGTGATCCCGGTGCGCGAACTCGAATTCGCGGCCGACGCTTTCAGCGCCGCCGGCTATCCGGTCGACGCCTACATGCTGCCCGGCGTCGGCCACACGATCACCGCCGACGGTGTCGCGCTCGGCCGTGACGCGCTGGAACGCGCGCTGGGCAAGCTGTCGCGCGATTGACACAACTCTGATAGAAAGCGGGCCTAAAGATTCTGATGAGCTTGCCGTCATACGGGCAATAGCTTGAAAATCACCCCGCCGCGCGGGAAGCGCAACGCCCAGCGGGCGTGTCGCGCGGCTTCGGGGACCCGGGGGCGCATTTCCAGACCGCCCAAGAAGGCGGATAACGACACATCAGAGCCTGCATATGGCCAGACCGACGCCGCATTACCCGCTCTTTGAGCGACTGTTCCGCTACTCCGTGGCGGTGGATCTCGGCACGGCCAACACCCTTATCTATACCGACGACGGCGGCGTCGTGCTGAACCAGCCGTCCGTCGTGTGCTTCGAGACGCAGCCCTCGAGCGGGGCGAAACGGGTCGCGGCGATCGGCGCCGAGGCGCACCAACTGCTCGGCCGCGCGCCGCGCAATCTCGAAACGGTGCGGCCGATGCGCCACGGCGTCATCGCCAACTTCACCGCCGCCGAACACATGATCAAGCAATTCGTCGACATGGCGCGGCCGCGCTCGCTGTTCAGCCGGCGCGCGGCATTCACGCTGTGCGTGCCGGCCGCGGCGACCCATGTCGAGCGCCGCGCGATCCGCGAAGCGGCCGAGGCGGCCGGCGCGTGGAAGGTCAGCCTGATCGGCGAATCGCTGGCGGCCGCGCTCGGCGCGGGCCTGCCGGTGCGCGATGCGACCGGCTCGATGGTGGTCGACATCGGCGGCGGCACCACCGAGGTCGGCGTGATCGCGCTGGGCGGCACCGCGTATAGCGGCTCGGTACGCGTCGGCGGCGACAATTTCGATGCGGCGATCATCAGCTACGTGCGCAATTTGTACGGTGTGCTGCTCGGCGAGCAGACCGCCGAGCACGTGAAGAGAGCAATCGCCTCGGCCGTGCACGACGTGCCGCTCGAGCAGATCAACGCAACCGGCCGCAGCGTCGACGACGGGCTACCGCGCACGGTGCAGCTTAGCAACCGCGATATTTCGGAGGCGATCGAAGCGCCGCTGAGTCAGGTGATCGGCGCGGTGAAGCGCGGGCTCGAATCGGCCCCCGCCGAACTCATCACGGACATCGCGTACAAGGGCATCGTGCTGACCGGGGGCGGCGCGCTGCTCCGCAATCTGGGGCGGCGCTTGAGTGAGGAAACCGGCCTCGACGTGCACGTCGCCGACGAACCGCTGACCTGCGCGGTGCGCGGCGCGGGGGCGGCGGCAGCGGCGGGGTGGGTGGACGAGGCTGGGGGCGCGTGAGCGGTGGGCGGGGCTGGGTTGTCTGCCGAATTGCATTTCACCTAGTTGCATCGCAGGTGCACTAGCGCGACAGTCCCGCGTTTGTGCGAAAGCGCGGCCACGTGATATTGACCCAGACGACAACACTCGCGCGGCCCGATGATGCAAGCATCGGCGCATGCGTATCTATGAAGTTCACGAAGCAAATGTGCGAGAGTGTGCTCATTGAGCTTGCTCATTGGACCGTTTGGGGGCGGGGCCGCGGCAGTTGCACGCCCATGCGTGACCCAGCGCTCCGGCCATGGCGTAGCCGCGAAGGCCGCATCGTACCGGTTCGTTGCATGACACGACGCGCGATCTACAGCGCCGAAGCGCCCAACGTAAAAGCCCCGCCGAAGCGGGGCATCTGCTATTTATGTTGCCCCAAGGCTTCCTTGAGCGCTGCACATTTCGGCTTGTCTGAAGTCTCGATATCATCAGGACAGGCGAGCCAACTATAAAACTCTAGTTCTTGTGCTGATATCTTTAAACGGCATTCTGCAATTTGAAAGTCCGTATCCGGCGAATAGTCGTCACCCCAATCATTGAATGCTTTTCCTAAAACATCGCAATCTGATTTGAGGCGACTTTGCCAAATATTGAAATTACGATCTAGCGCGACTTGCTTTTCACCTTTTGTCAATGGCCTGATTGCCTGATACAAACGCATCGCTCCAGACAATGCCCGATCCGTATCGATGCTGGTGCAAGCCAGAAAGTCGTCGCGCGTCTTTGCCTTAGCGTCGCAGGCAGCGTCAGCAAATGCGGAAATCGAAACGCAACTAATGAGAGTTGCGGCTAAGACGTTAGTGACTCGCATCGTAGATTCCGTCTCTGAACATTTTTGCCTCAGCGTGTCGGCGTTTCAGTAACCCGCCTGGGCGAGCCCCACTCGCACTGGTATATTCCAATAACTTTGCGGGCACTCTGTCATAGTGACCAGTGTTTACCAGTTTCAGCAGACTTTCCTTGGTATGCCCCCGAACGTTATAGACAAAATCGACGAGTGAGTCATATTCGTATTGATAAAGCGGAAGGAGAATCCTTTGATTTATTATGCGCTCTGCAACCTTGATATCCTCACGAATTAGCGCGAAGGCTTGAGGCACCGTGACACCCGCTAACCACGGAGTCTCCGATGCGGAGCCATTGATCGGCCCCATATGTACCAAATGGCCGTATCCGATCGTGGTATTTCCGCCCCGGCCGCCGCCATCATTATCGTAAAGGTGTGCACGAAATGCTTCCCACTGCGCGGTGAACTGAATAAGACTTTCGGTGACGGTCCACGGCTTGCCATGCCTGTCGCAACGCAGGTCAACGCACGAATTCGGGTTTGTGTCTGTTAGAGCGCTTCCGATTGCATCAGGCATTACGCCCCCCGTGACCAATGAAATCTGAACCGATCGGGTCCCGTCTGTACTGTAGCGCCCGGTGCGTTCCTGTGAATCTGCGGTAGATAGCCGACATCAAGCCTCCCTGTGTCCAAGGTACACCGCTGGTTGCTGCCCGTCGCTTGTTCTATGGCGGGCTGTACGCCCTGCGTGATCGGTAACGCCATGTTTCAGTTCGCCCGACGGGAAACGGACCGTATAGGGCGTCTGTGGCAGCGAACGGCCAGCGCTGTCGCGCAGCGTGAACTGCTGGTCGAAATGCTTCTGTGAGCGTTCGCGACAATTGCACGCCCATGCGTAACCCAGCGCTTCGGCCATGGCGTAGCCGGATTTCATCTTACGAACCCTGTCAAACGGAAAGAACTCGCCGGTTTCGGCGTTCAGGGCCTGTGCGTGCGGCATCGGCGGGAACTTTGAGTAGATCGAATAGGTGATACGGCAAAGGTCGCACTCTTCCTCGACTGTCCAATCCGTCCCACTGCTTTGCTGTTTCAGTAGCTCCATTGCACTCCTCAAGAGTTTTCAGGTGATACCTCGCGAATTAACCATCGAAGCGGACCACGGTCAATCACATTAATTCGGGATAAGTCCGTTTTGACAACTATTTACGATTTCGTTGATCGCAACGAGACATTAAAATCATCCATCGCCCATTCCGTGCCGCTGTGGTCGCCTGCTAGCTTGGCAGTCCCAATAGCTACTGGAGTTCGGAACGTCGTATCAACGGGATTCGGACGGCGTGCGCGTGGTGCTCAGTGCGCCGCAACTGGCGGCGGTGCTCTCCCGCCAGTCGATCAGCCCCACGGAGATGCTTTCCAACCGTCTATGGGGCGGTTTGCAGGTTGTCGGCGGAGTGCTGGAAATGGTCGGTGCGGGGGCTCTGTGTGTGCTTCCAGAACCGACGATGGCGAGCAAGGCCGGATGTGTTGTGTTCGGCGTGCATGGATCTGATACGGCGGCGGCCGGTCTGCGTCAGATCTGGACGGGCCGGACACTGCCACGCTGACCCAGCAAGGGACGACGAAGCTTGCCGAGGCGATGAAAGCCAGTCCTGATATAGCGAACAATATCGGCTTGTCGGTTGATATCGTCGTGCCGTTCAGCTTTGCCGGTTCGATTAGGGCGGTACACGCCGCTGAAAGTGCAATTTCAAAGGTTATGCAACTCAACTCTTCGAGGGTGAAGGTATGGGCAGCCAGAAATGACATACGTCTATGCCTGATTCATGACGTAGGATCACCTGTAGGCTATGGAGTGACTCGATCAACAGGGAAACTTGTGCCGTTGAGCAAGGTAAAGATGTTTATAAAGCGCGAATCCCATAACGGCATGCCGTACTACATTCTCACGGCGTATCTTGAGCTCTGATGCCAAACTTTGTGCCACGGGAGAAATTAATGGAAGTAATTGTAAGTCACCATATCGATTGCAGCGAGCGCGATGAAAATGGAATGTATGAATATTATTACTAGTACGATATTTATGAATTTGGCAAGGGGAATGTTAGTTATATGGCAAGAGCCTATGTGGACGAACCAGGCGACGCACATTTCCTAAAGATGAAAGGAGACGGCGATCACGATTGGCGAACAATCACGGAGCGGGACAAAGATGATTCCCTGTTTAAAGAGGCCGTCAAGTATCTAAGAAGTATCGGGAAATCCAACATACGATGTTTTATGGGGCGCGCTGGTTATGTGGATCTTTAGGAAACGGCCGACTGATGAAGCGCGCTCCAGGTGAGTGGTCCGACTTTGTCGCCACGCGTGGATGGATTGATGCCGTCCCGCGCTTGCTCGCGCGGCGATGCTAGCGGAAGAGCTGAACACAGCGGCCTCGTCCAGAGCAAGCGATGTAGCGCATTCGTTTTTTCGCATGGTGCGTCTTTCTTCCGAGGGCGCTCTATAAGCGCTTGGAAGGGGGCACCTTGCAGACGCCTGCCCGCCGTGTCGCCGACGCTTATGTGACAATACGCATCGCGTCCCATTTTCGGAGCCGCCGATACGCTCGTTTCCCAATGCCCGTTGCCCGCCCAGCACGCATCCGCGCCCCGCAGCCGCGCCGCCTTTACATCACCCGTGAATCAATCCGTCTTCACTTCGTCTCTGTCGTCCTCACCATCGTTCATCGAACTACGTAGCGGCTTGCGCATGCCTTACATCGAGGCCGGCGACGGCGAACCGCTGCTGTTCGTGCACGGCTCGTTGTGCGACTACCGCTACTGGCAGCCGCAACTGTCCGGTCTGTCGAAGCGCTATCGCTGCATCGCGGTCAGTCTCACGCATTACTGGCCAGTCACCGATAGCGCGTCGGACCTGCCGTTCAGCTGGAGCAGCCACGCCGATGAAGTCGCGGAGTTCATCGCTGGTTTCGGCGCGGGGCCCGCGCATGTGGTCGGGCATTCGCGCGGCGGTTGCGTCGCCTATCATTGCGCGCGACGCCATCCCGAACACGTGCGTACGCTGACGCTCGCCGATCCGGGCGGACCGCTGCAGATCGCCGGACGTCCGCCAGCGAGCCTGCCGGAGCCGGTCAACGCATTGCGCGCGAAAGCGGCTCAACTGATAGAAAGCGGCGAGGTCGAAGCAGGGTTGCAACTGTTCGTCGATTCGGTGAGCCGCCCCGGCTTTTGGGCGATGAGCACGCCGGGTTTTCGCCGCATGGCGACCGACAACGCGCACACGCTCGCGCGGCAATTCCGCGATCCGCTACCCGCCTACGTGCCCGAGGACGCGGCCGACCTGCGCTGCCCGGTGCTGCTGATCGACGGCGAGAAGAGTCCCGACATGTTCCACCGCACGGTGACGGCGCTGCAGGGATGGTTGCCCGATGCGCGCCGCGAAACGGTACGCGGTGCGTCGCACGGCATGAACCTCGCGCATCCGTCCGCGTTCAATCGTTACGTGGATGAATTCATTCAGGCGGTGAGCGCGCGCTGAGGAAGTGAAGCGAGGATCAACGGCGATCGGTCGGCGCGCGTCGCCGCCGATCGCCCGTTGACTGCATCAAGCCTTGCGATGCGCGTCCTTGTCGAGCGCGCGTTCGGCCGCTTCGCCGACGAGCCCGTGATAGTACAGATGCACGCCGATCGCGAGCGAATCGTTGCGGATTTCGTGGAACACCTTCCACGCCCTCACCGGGTCTGTGAACAGCAGATAGTGCGCTTCCCGCGCGATCAGATCCGCGACTTCATGCAGGCCGTGTCCATGCAGCACGTCGACGAGCGTGTCGAGACTGCGATGCGTGCGCGCGTCGGTGCGCGGATAGAGCATATGCAGCACCGCGACGTTCTGCGTCTTCAGCGCCGCCGACAACGCGACGACGATGTCCTGATGATTCAGCGCGGTGACCGTGTGGCCTTCGGTATGGACGTGGTCCGGAAACAGCGTTTCGAGAGAGGCATTCATTTGTATTCGTCCTGCGTTTCTGTGTGACCAAAAAAGCCCGCTTCGAATCGCGGGCCGCAAGCATCAATGCACACACCGAGTATCGCAGACGGACCCAGCCCGACGCAGTCTGCTGGCAGCAAAACATTGTTGCAGCTGGTGTTCCGACTTTCGAACAACTTTCATCGGCAGCGCGATGCCAGCGCCCCATGCCAACAACGAATGTTGCGCACGCGGAGATGGTCTGTTGCGAGCAATCGACGCAATCAACGACACGCCGGCCCGTAGAATGCGCAGCGGAACCTGAGCATGCCTGTACTGGTTCGAGAGCGCCGAGGTCGCGCCTCGCCGTACGACCGCGATGCATGCCGGAACGACTGCGGTATCAAGCAAAAGGAACACGTAGATGAACTCGAAGTCACACGCAACGCTGAGCTTTTCCGACAGCGACCAGACCATCGATCTGCCGATCTATCAGGGCTCGCTCGGCCCCGACGTCATCGACATCCGCAAGCTGTACGGCCAGACCGGCAAATTCACGTACGACCCGGGCTTCATGTCCACGGCGGCGTGCAACTCCGAAATCACGTATATCGACGGCGACAAGGGCGAGCTGCTGTACCGCGGCTATTCGATCGACAACCTCGCGCAGAACGCCGACTTCCTCGAAACCTGCTACCTGCTGCTGAAGGGCGAACTGCCGAACGCGCAGCAGAAAGCCGAGTTCGAGAACACCGTCAAGCAGCACACGATGGTGCACGAGCAGATGCAGTTCTTCTTCCGCGGCTTCCGTCGCGACGCGCACCCGATGGCGATTCTGGTTGCCGCGGTCGGCGCGCTGTCGGCGTTCTACCACGACTCGCTCGACATCACGAGCCAGCAGCATCGCGACCTATCGGCGATCCGCATGATCGCGAAGCTGCCCACGCTGGTAGCGATGGCTTACAAGTACAGCATCGATCAGCCATTCGTGTATCCGAAGAACGACCTGTCGTACAGCGCAAACTTCATGCGCATGATGTTCGCGAATCCGGCCGAGGAGTACGTGGTCAACGACGTGCTGGTGCGCGCGCTCGACCGTATCCTGATCCTGCACGCGGACCACGAGCAGAACGCGTCGACGTCGACCGTGCGTCTCGCCGGTTCGTCGGGTGCGAATCCGTTCGCGTGTATCGCGGCGGGTATCGCGTGTCTGTGGGGCCCGGCGCACGGCGGCGCGAACGAAGCCGCACTGAACATGCTGGAAGAAATCGGCTCGGTCGACAACATTCCCGAGTTCATCAAGCAGGTGAAGGACAAGAACTCGGGCGTGAAGCTGATGGGCTTCGGCCACCGCGTGTACAAGAACTACGACCCGCGCGCGAAGCTGATGCGCGAAACCTGCCACGAAGTGCTCGAAGAGCTGGGCCTGCACGACGACCCGCTGTTCAAGCTTGCAATGGAACTCGAAAAGATCGCACTCGAAGACGAATACTTCGTGTCGCGCAAGCTGTACCCGAACGTCGACTTCTACTCGGGTATCGTGCAGCGCGCGCTGGGCATTCCGACGTCGATGTTCACGTGCATCTTCGCGATGGCACGCACGGTCGGCTGGATCGCGCAGTGGAACGAAATGATCGCCGATCCCGAGCAGAAGATTGGTCGTCCGCGTCAGCTGTTCGTCGGCGAGACGCTGCGCGAGGCGAAACCCATTGCAAAGCGGTAACAGGTCGGATAGACGTCCAACAACGCGTTTAACGACGGTCCCGAACCCACGGCTCAAGAGGCCGTGGGTTTTTTTACATTCCGCGCATCCCGCCGCCTGCACGTCCTGTGCCACCGAAAACGGCGTCAAAAAAATGGCGCAAAAAGCCGAAACTCCTACGCGATAACTTCGTCTGACGCCCTCAGAGCCTCTACAATCGGATGGGCTGGCCAACACGGCGGCGAATCCGAGGCGAGACCCGAAGTGCAACTGAAAGCAGCAGCGAATTCATAGGAGCGACCTTGAAACAGCAGCCAGAAGCCCTCGGCGGGCTGACCCACTCGGGCGGCGTCGATCATCGCGATCCCGAGCAGGACGGCGTCTTCATCCCGACGGAAAACCTCAACGTCGCGAGCGCCACGCAGCACGTGCTCAAGTCGGGCGACACCTTCATCGTCAACGATCCGCTCGGCGATATCACCGGTCATGACGACGGCCTGTTCGTCAACGACACGCGCGTGATGTCGCAACTGCGCCTGACCTTCGGCGGGCGTGCGCCGTCGCTGCTGTCGGGCAGTGTCAGCAGCGACAACACCACGTTCACCGCGCATCTGACCAACCGCCCGCTGCCGCCGCTCGGCGGCGACAGCACGCCTGAAGGCGTGATCCACGTCGAGCGTGTGCGCGTGCTGTCGGGCACCGTGCTCAACGAGGCGATCGAGCTCACGAACTACGGCACGCGCGATGCGACCGTGCCGCTCTCCATTTCATTTTCCAGCGACTTCCGCGACATGTTCGAAGTGCGCGGCCTGAAGCGCGACAAACAGGGTCGCGTGCAGCCCGCGCGGGTCGAGAATCAGCAGGTGCTGCTCGGCTATGTCGGTCTCGACGACGTCGCGCGCAACGTGCAGATCGCGTTCTCGCCGCAGCCGGACAAGCTGTTCGCCGACCGCGCCGACTACACCGTCAAGCTGCCCGCGCAGGCATGCGTGTCGATCTATCTGTCGGTGGCCGTGCACGTCGTGCCGATGAGCAGCAGGCCCGGCGCCGACGTGTCGCAACCCGTGCACGCGCTGAGCGAAGCGCATCTGTCGCAGATCGACGCGGAACGCCCGCGCGTCGGCCGTGCGGCGGTGCGCGCGGCGCTGGTGGATGCCCACCTGGTGATGCGCGAGCGACGCCGCGCGAGCGCGCGCGTGCGCACGAGCAACCCGCTGTTCAACGCATGGATCGACCGTTCGTTCGCCGACCTCGAACTGCTGACGACGGATCTCGCGACCGGCCCGTACCCGTACGCGGGCATCCCATGGTTTTCGACCCCGTTCGGCCGCGACGCGGTGATCACGTCGCTGCAAACGCTGTGGCTGCAGCCGCATCTCGCGGCCGGCGTGCTGCGCTTTCTCGCCGAGCATCAGGCGCGCGAGAACTCGCCGTTTCGCGACGCCGCGCCGGGCAAGATCATGCATGAGATGCGCAAGGGTGAAATGGCCGCGGCCGGCGAAGTGCCGTTCGCGCTGTACTACGGCGGTGTCGACACCACGCCGCTGTTCATCGTGCTGGCCGGCGCCTACGCGGCCCGCACCGGCGACGTCGCGTTGATCGATGAATTGTGGCCCGCGCTCGAACGCGCGGCGCAGTGGGTCGCGGGCGTATGCGACAAGAACCGGCACGGACTGCTCGATTACCAGCGCGAATCGGATGGCGGCCTCGCGAATCAGGGCTGGAAAGATAGTCACGACTCGGTGTTTCATGCGGACGGGCGCTTCCCCGACGGCCCGATCGCGCTCGTCGAAGTGCAGGCCTATGCGAGCGCCGCGTTCGACACGATGGCGCGCTTCGCGAAGCTGCGCGGTCTGCGCGACGCGGCCGCGCAGTATGCGGAGCGCGCGAAGAAGATCCGTCGCTGCGTCGAAGAAAAGTACTGGATGGACGAGGTCGGCTTTTACGGCATCGCGCTCGACGGTCATGGCGAGCTGTGTCGCGTGATGGCATCGAACGCGGGGCATCTGCTGGCGTTCGGCCTGCCCACGCGCGAGCGCGGCGAAGCGTTGGTGCGCGCGCTCGACTCGACGCTGTTTCATACCGGCTGGGGCGTGCGCACGCTGGCGGCGAGCCAGGCGCGCTTCAATCCGATGGCGTATCACAACGGCTCGGTTTGGCCGCATGACAACGCGCTATGCGCGCGCGGGCTGTCGCGCTATGGCGCCAAGGGGTCGGCCGTGAAACTGCTGCAGGCGCTGTTCGAGGCCGCGGTCAATTTCGACATGCGCTTGCCGGAACTGTTCTGCGGCTTCCCGCGACGCCGCGGCGAGCCGCCCACGGCCTATCCGGTCGCGTGCTTGCCGCAGGCATGGGCGGCCGGTTCGCCGTTCATGATGCTCGAGGCGTGTCTGGGCATCACGATCGACGCCGAGCGCCGCGAAGTGCTGATCGAACAGCCGATGCTTCCCGAAGGTATCGACTGGCTCGAGGTCAGCGATCTGCGGGTCGGGGATTCGTCGGTGTCGATCACGTTCCGCCGGATCGGCGAGAAGGTGGTGGCGTCGGCGGAGCAGGGCGATGTGAGGGTGGTGGCGCTGCTTTGACGTCGCCGACCGTCGCGGGCATCGATGTCGGCGGGGACCGGAAGGGCAACCATCTGGTCATCCTGCGCGGCACTCGGATACTGTGCAAACTCGGCAACGCGACCGCCGAACAGATGCTCGAGCGGTGTCGCGCGCACGAGGTGGCGGCGGTGGGCATCGATGCGCCGTGTCGTTGGCGAACGGGTGCCGCGGGAAGGCTTGCCGAGAAGGCACTCGCGCGGCAGCGCATCTTTTCGTTCGCGACTCCGGCTCGCGAACATGCGATGGCCAGCAAAAGCGGCTTCTATGCATGGATGTTCAACGGCGAGCGCGTCTACGACGCATTCGCCGCGCACTTTGCGCTTTTCAGGGGCGGCAAAGAAATCACGGGTCGCGTCTGCTTCGAAACGTTTCCTCACGCGATCACGTGCGCTTTTCTCGGGACGGACGTCGCATCCGCGAAGCAAAAGGGCCCGCAGCGCCGGGCTATTCTCGAACGGGAAGGCATCGCGACTGCACCGCTGACATCGATCGACCATGTCGACGCGGCCCTATGCGCGTTGGCGGCACGTTGTCTGCTGGAAGGCAGAGTCGATACATACGGTGACGAGTCGGGCGGATTCATCGTGGTGCCTGGACTTTGACGCTCACATTCTCGGAGGACGGGTGCACCTGGCACGACCTATTGGAGTATTGCTGCTATCCCTGGCGGCGTTGGGTTCGACCGCGGCGTCGGCGAACGACATTCAGTGTGCAACCACACAGCAACCCGCTGAGCGCGTCATTTGCGATCACGCGATCCTGAACAACGAGTACGACGACATCTTCGCGCAGCAACAGGCACTGCTCGGCAGCGGCAAACTGTCGTCCGCGCAGCTGGCGCAGTGGCGGCACGCGCGCAACGCGTGTATCGACGTGCACTGCGTGGATGGCGTATTCGACAAGTGGAAGACGATGGCGCGGGCGCTCGAAGCCGGTCCTCAGGCGGCCGCATCTGTCGTGGTGCCTTCGCAAACCACGATGGCGCCTGTCGGACCCAATCCGCAAGCGCCTGCTGACGCGTCCGCGCCTGAAGTGCCGCAGGCGTCCCCGGCCTCGCCGACATCGGAGGCTTCTCTGGTACGTCAAGGTAGTGCCGCCGGTGTGGCGCTTCCGCAACCGGTCGCGCCGGTGGCTTCAGCGCCGGTGGCTGCCTCTGCGGCGCCCAGTGCGACCAGCAGCATGACAGATCTGCCCGGCATGGGGAGCGGCCTGATCGTGGTCCTGCTCGTTGCGTTCGGGGCCGGTATGTACTTCGCGCTTCGGAACCGGAGGAGAGCTTGAGCCGTTTATCGGACGAGGAAACCGTAAGCTAGCGGGTCACGCTCGTCCACGATCCAGGTTGCGAAGCCGCAAACATAGGCGCTGCCCTCGACCTCGGGGATGACCGCCTTGAAGTCGCCGACGGTCGTCTCGCTGAGTACGCGCCCTTTGAAGACCGTGCCGATGATGGACTCGTTGACGAGCGTCTCGTTCATGGCAAGTTCGCCACGCAGATAGAGCTGCGCGACGCGCCCGCCCGTCCCTGAGCCGGTGGGCGAACGGTCCACCTCACGGTCGGCGAACACGCAACAATTGGCTTGCGTGGAGCCTTCGTGCCGCGGCGCATTGGCAATGATGGTGCCGTAGATGTGGTTGATTTCCGGGATGTCCGGATGCTCAACCGGGTAAGCGTGATTTGCGGCTTGTTTTACCTCGGCGCCAAACCTGATGAGTTCCTCGACTGAAGACTCGCGGACTGCGAGGCCGTGCGGCGCACCGTCCGTATAGAAGTAGAAGGCACCACCGAACGCGATGTCACCCCTGACCGTGCCAAACGACGGCGTCTGAACCGTGACATCCGGTTTCCAGATGAACGATGGAACGTTCACGAAACGTACGTTGCCGGCGTGTTCACCATCCCATTGCACGAAGGCCTCGATGAAACCACAAGGAGCGTCGATGCCAATGCGGGTCTCGGGAATCTGGCGCTGAACCCAGCCCAACTCGACCGCCGCGGTGGACAGCGCGATCACGCCGTGCCCGCAGTGGTCGCTATAACCCTCGTTGTGGACGAAGATGATCCCGAAGTCTGCCGTGGGGCTCACGGGTTCGGTCAGGTATCCGCCGTACATGTCCGCATGACCACGCGGTTCGAACATCAGTGCGGTTCGTATCTCGTCGGCGTTCTCTTTCAGCCACGCGCGACGCTTGACGATGGTGTCGCCGGGAAGGCGAGGCAGCCCGCTCGTCACGATACGGAACGCTTCGCCGCCGGTATGAACCTCGACTGTTGAAATAGTGCGGGTGATTTTCATGGGTGCTTTGGGGTTACTCTATTGAACGTCACTGGCCGTACGGCACCGGAAGACCGTTTCTGATCACATAGACGGTCGTGGGTGCGCCCTTCAGATTGCCGTTTTCATCGAACGAGTAGGTGCCTGCGACGCCCTTGTAGTCGGTCTTTGCCAACTGGGCGGTCAGCTTTGCCTTGTCGGTCGTGGTGCCCGCTTTGACCATCGCATCAGCCAGCAGTTTTACGCCGTCGTAGTAGCTGACTGCATAGACCTGCGTATCGGTATTGAAGGCGGTCTTGTACTTCTGCAGAAACTCACGGCCGGCTGGGGTCTTGTCGAGCGCAATGCCGCCTTGGGCGCAATACACGATGGAGGCCGCGTCACCGGCGACCTTACCCATATCGGCCGAGCAAATGCCGTCGCCGCCAAGCAGCTTGGCACGCAGTCCGCGTGCGCGCATCTGCTTGGCCATCGGCGCGCCCTGAGCAGCGTATCCGCCGAAAAAGACGACATCCGGATTCTTGGCCTTGATGCTGGTCAGAATGCCGAGGAAGTCAGTCGCCGACGAGTTCGTGAACTGCTGGTCCACGATCTGAATTCCGTTTGCCTTGGCCTCTTTGATGAACTGCTCGGCCACGCCTTGCCCATAGGCCGTGCGGTCGTCGATCACCGCGGCGGTCTTGGCCTTCAATGTCTTGGCCGCAAATTGGCCCATCGTCCCGCCTAGCTGCTCGTCGCTCGCGCCGATACGGAAGATGTTCTTGAAGCCTTGCTTCGTCAGCGCCGGATTGGACGCAACCGGCAGCATCGGTACGCCACCCGTGTTATAGACGCGCGATGCCGGAATCGCCACGCCCGAGTTGTACGGGCCCAGCACGGCGATCACGCCGCTGTCGACGAGTTTCTGCGCGACTTGAACGCCGATCTTCGGGTCTGCCTGATCGTCTTCGGAGTCCAGTTTGAACGTTACCTTCTGGCCAGCAACCGTGACACCGCTCTTGTTGAGTTCGTCGATAGCGAGGCGGGCGCCGTTCTCGTTGTCCTTTCCGTTCGGCGCCTGCGGGCCAGTGAGGGGAGCCGAGTGACCGAGCGTGACCACCGATTGAGCGTTGACGGATGCGGAGATGCCGGCGGCTGTTAGGACAGCCATTGTTATGACGAGGGGGCGCATAAAGTCTCCAGGTGTTGGACCGGGTTGATCAGATTAGCTCCGCTTCGGCGTGGGATCGCATTCGGGAAAACGCCAGGGTTTGCGAAGAGAAATGACGCTGTCGATTCGCTGCTGCATTAAAGTTCTGGTTCCGGCAGTTGCTCAATCCATTGTGATTTTCATCATGGACATCTGACAGGAGAGAGTCGTGAAACTGACCGATTTCGAGGCACTGACTTTTGACTGCTACGGCACCTTGATCGACTGGGAGAGTGGCATCTTTGAAGCCCTGCAGCCTCTGCTGGAGCGAGCCAGGACGCCGCTCACACGCGACCAGGTTCTGGAAGCCCACGCTCGCCATGAGTCGTCGCAGCAGATATTCACGCCCGCGAAGCGCTATCAGGAACTGCTGTCCATCGTGTATAAGCGCATGGCAGAGGAATGGGGCCTGCCCTACACCCACGAAGAATGCGTGGCGTACGGTCGCTCGATCAGAAACTGGCCAGCATTCCCCGATTCGGCGGCCGCGCTGCAATATCTGAAGCAGCACTACAAGCTGGTCATCCTGTCGAACATCGACAACGAAAGTTTCACCTACAGCAACGCCAGGCTGCAGGTTGAGTTCGACGCGATCATCACGGCGGAGGACGTCGGCTCCTACAAGCCGTCGCCGCGCAACTTCGAGTACATGCTTCAGAAGCTCGATCAGCGGGGCATCAGGAAGGGAAAAATCCTCCACACCGCAGAAAGCCTTTTTCATGACCACAAGCCCGCAAACGAGTTCGGGCTGGCGTCGTGCTGGATTTACCGTCGCCATTCGCAGCCGGGCTTCGGCGCGACGATGGACCCGGGCTCGCAGCCGAACCTCGACTTCCGCTTCAACAGCATGGCTGACTTCGTCGACGCGCATCGGGAGGCGCTGGTGGAGTGAACTGACGGGTGATCGGAACAAACTCGTCGCGGCTGGAAGCCGCTGCCACGGAACTCGGCAGCGCCGCGCTTGCGCTGTCTGCGGACTTGCGCGATCCCGCCGACCTCGGCCGCGCAATCTGGAGTCACTTAAGGGCGCCAGAGCGTCTTCGCGCCGTTGAAACACTGCTACCCGGTGGTAACATTTGTTGTCATCTCTTACCGCGGCGCCGCGCCACCTCAACATGCCAGACAGCTTCGATCAGCTCGTCGCCCTGATCCGGGCGCGCTTCCCCGAACTGAGTCCGCAGTTCCAGATGGGGGCGGGCTTCCTGCTCGATCACCCGGACGAGGTCGCGGTGTCGTCGATGCGCAAGGTGGCCGAGCGCGCGCAGGTGCAGCCGGCGTCGCTGGTGCGGCTGTCGCAGCAACTGGGTTTTCCCGGTTGGAACGAATTGCGCGATCTGTTCGTCGCGCGCGTGCGCACGCGGCCCGAGCCGTTGACGAGCCGGGCGCGCTCGATGGTCAAATCGAAAGATGCGCTCGCGAACGACCTGCTCGTCGCGCAACAGCACAATCTCGAAACGACCGCCGCGCATAACGGTCGCGTGATCGTCGAGGCCGCGCGGGTATTGCGGCGCGCGCCGCACGTTCACGTGGCGGGCTTCCGCTCGTGTTATCCGGTGGCGTTCGGCCTCGTCTATGGCTACCGGCTGTTTCGGCCGTCGGTATCGCTGCTCAACGGCGAGGCCGGCACGCTCGAAATGCAGCTGCGCACGATCGAGCGAGACAGCGCGACCATCGTCATCAGCTTCGCGCCGTATTCGGTCGAAGCCGCGCGCGTCGCCGAGGCCGCGCTCGAAAAAGGCAGCAAGCTGATCGCCATCACCGACAGCGCGGTGTCGCCGATCGCGCTGAACGCCGACAAGGTGCTGATTTTCTCGCACGAAAGCCCGTCGTTCTTTCCGTCGCTGGTGGCCGCCACCGCGATCACCGAAGCGCTGGTCGCGCATCTGCTCGCGCTCGAAGGCGCGGATGCGCTCGAACAGCTCGCGCTCGCCGAACAATCGCTGCATGCGAAGGGCGCGTACGTGCCTTGAACGATTGCGTGAGGGCACGCCGCGCTCCAACTGGTGCCGTCCAACAACGTTTGACAACAAATGTTGTATAGGCGTATAAATACGTACCGATTGTTGAATATCGGTGCGGCCCGTGGCGTCGATGCAGCGACGATCCGCACCATTCCGACGACGAAAACACCTTAGCGACCGTGCTGTTCGGCATCGGCAGTGCGGGCGTGTCGATGAGGCGTATCGCCAGCGGCAATGCGTGTTCGACACTTTCATCGCGTGCGCGACGCCCGAGCCGGCCTGCGTCTCAGTCCGCACCTCCATCAGCAGGAGCTGAACATCATGACCAACGTTTTTCATCGTTCTCCGAAGCAGTCCTTGCCGGTGGCCGTCGCGGGCGACGGCATCGAAATCATCGACTCCACGGGCAAGCGCTATATCGACGCGTCGGGCGGCGCCGCCGTGTCGTGCCTCGGCCACAGCAACCAGCGCGTGATCGACGCGATCAAGCGGCAGGCGCAACAGCTGCCGTACGCGCACACGTCGTTCTTCACGACGGAGCCGGCCGAGGAACTGGCCGACCGGCTCGTGGCGAGCGCGCCGGCCGGACTCGAGCACGTGTACTTCGTGTCGGGCGGCTCGGAGGCGATCGAGGCGGCGCTGAAGCTCGCGCGTCAGTATTTCGTCGAGAAGGGCGAGACACAGCGGCGTCATTTCATCGCGCGTCGGCAGAGCTATCACGGCAACACGCTCGGCGCGCTCGCGATTGGCGGCAATGCGTGGCGCCGCGAGCCGTTCCTGCCGATCCTGATCGAAGCGCATCACGTGAGCCCGTGCTACGCGTATCGCGAACAGCGCCCGGACGAAACCGAAGAAGCGTTCGCGCAGCGTCTGGCCGATGAACTCGAGCAGAAGATTCTCGAACTCGGCGCGGACACGGTCGCCGCATTCGTCGCGGAAACGGTGGTCGGCGCCACGGCGGGCGCGGTGCCGCCGGTGCGCGAATACTTCCGCAAGATCCGCGCGGTGTGCGACCGCTACGGCGTGCTGCTGATTCTCGACGAGATCATGTCGGGCATGGGCCGCACCGGTTATCTGTTCGCGTGCGACGAAGACGGCGTGGCGCCGGACATGCTGACCATCGCCAAGGGCCTTGGCGCGGGTTATCAGCCGATCGGCGCGACCCTGGTCAGCGACCGCATCTATCAGACGATCGTCGGCGGCTCCGGCTTCTTTCAGCACGGCCATACCTATATCGGCCATGCGACCGCGTGCGCGGCCTCGCTCGAAGTGCAGCGCGTGATCGCGGAAGACAATCTGCTGGCGAACGTGCAGGCGCGTGGCGAGCAGTTGCGCGGCCGGCTGCGCGAGCTTTATGCGCAGCATGCGCATATCGGCGACGTGCGCGGGCGCGGCTTGTTCGTCGGCGTCGAACTCGTGAAGGATCGCGGTACCAAAGAGCCGTTTGACGCCAAACTGAAACTGCACGCAACGATCAAACGCGAAGCGTTCGCGCGCGGCCTGATGGTGTATCCGATGGGCGGCACCGTCGACGGCAAGAGCGGCGACCACGTGCTGCTCGCGCCGCCGTTCATCTGTACGGCGCGCGACATCGACGAAATCGTCAGCCGCCTCGACGATGGGATCGGCGCGTCGCTCGCCGCCGTCTAAGCTGTTCCGAACCATTGCCCTTAGCGAGAACCATGATGACCGAGCGCTTGCCTCACTTCGAGATATCCACCGCCACGCCCGAGCAGAAGGCGGTGCTCGACGAAATCCTGTCCGGCCCGCGCGGCAACCTGAACGGGCCGTTCCTCGGCTGGATCCATAGCCCCGAACTTGCGCAGCACGCGCAACGCCTCGGCGCGTTTTGCCGCTACCAGACCGGGCTGCCGCTGCGGCTGTCGGAACTCGCGATTCTGGTCACCGCTTCGCGCTGGCAGGCCCAGGCGGAGTGGCACATCCACTATCCGATCGCGCTGCAGGCGGGCGTGGCCGCAGCGGAGGCCGAGACGATTCGCCAGGGGCGCCGCCCCGAGTTCGCCGATGCCGACGACGCACTGATCTACGACTTCGCAAGCGAACTGTATGAGACCAGGCGCGTATCGGACGCGACGTATGCGCAGGCGGTCCGTCGGTTCGGGCATCAGGTCGTGATCAACCTGGTCGGCCTGCTCGGCTACTACGCGCTGGTCGCGATGACGCTGAATGTGTTCGACATGCGCGCAGTGGGTCAGCAAAGCCTGCCGTTTCCCGAATAGCGCGTTTACCGTCGGGCGGCCGCACAGCAGCGCCGCACGCGCCAAGCAAAAAAGCCCCGGTTGCCGAACTTTGCGACCGGGGCTTTTTACTGCGTGTTGCCTTAACTGCCAGCGTGCTCAGTTAGCACGCTTAGTTAAGACGCTCGGTTACCACCTTTTAGTTACCGCGATACGTCGAAAACAGGCGTTGCTGCACCGTCGCCGGCGCACCTGCTTCCGACGAACTGGCCTTCGCGCCGCCGACATCCTGCGTACCCTCCGCCGAAGCGGTGACGATCGTCGAGTCCTGCGGCAAGGACTTCGGATACGTGGTGTCGTTCTGGTTCAGAAGGCCCGCTTTCTGCGCGGCTACGAGTTCGGCGCGCACCTGAGCGCGCGTGATCGGACCGTTTGCCTGCTGGGCGAACGACACTGCCGGAACGATAAGAGCGGATGCGACGACAACTGCGGAAAGAAGCGATTTCATGACGACCTCCAAATTGATTGTGTGGTGGACCGGTTTGAATTGCATTTCCGGATCCGTTGAACGCAGTCTATTTCTTACGAGGCCGGCAAAAAAGCGGCTTTCTGGCGAAATATTGTTGCGGGTTTTGAGATAGTAAGAAGGGCGCTTTTCCGCGCCGAAACACGGAAGCGCCTATCATGAAATCCGGTCCACGCCCGCGCCTGCAAGCCGCGCGGCACCTGCGACCGATGCCCAGGCGCGGACACATCCGGGCGGACCGCCGCGGCGGGCATCATCTTCGGTCGAGCAGCGTGCGCGGCAAGGCATCAACAGGAGAGAGCAATGAAGCGCAAGGCATCGGCAGTCTGGCAAGGCGGCCTGCAGAACGGCAAGGGCTCGATTTCCACCGACAGCGGCGTCCTGAAGGACACCCAGTACTCGTTCGCGACGCGCTTCGCGGACGGCATCGGCACGAATCCGGAAGAGCTGATCGCGGCTGCGCATGCAGGGTGTTTCTCGATGGCGTTGTCGGCGGAGCTGGGCAAGGCCAACATCACGCCGGAGCGGATCGGCACCACGGCCACCGTCACGCTCGACAAGGACGGCGGCGGCTTCACGATCACCGCGGTGCATCTCGACGTCACCGTAAAGATTCCGGGCGCAGACAAAGCCGCGTTCGACAAGGCCACGGCGGACGCGAAGGCCGGTTGCCCGGTGTCGAAGGTACTGAATGCAACGATTACGATGGATGCGAAGCTGGAGACCTAAGCTTTTGCTGTCACTTTCAGCGCAACGAAGCCGGCGAAGGGCGATGCCCGCCGCCGGCTTTTTCATCGCGGTAGTCGGAATGAACGGATGACCCCGACGCCAATAGGCCTACGGAAGGCCGTCCTTAATTTATTGAACATCCAGTCATAATATCCACAGACCGACGCGAACATTGCAACGAGGTCATCGCAATTGAGTCATTCCAGGCAAGCCGCGAAAAAAGCCGGCGAAACATCCCAGCGGGGCCGTCCGCGCGAGTTCGACACGGACACCGTGCTGGCGAACGCAAGCCAGGTGTTCTGGGATCACGGCTACCACGCGACGTCGATCGACGATCTGTGCAAGGCCACCGGTCTGCTGCGCGGCAGCCTGTACGGCGTGTTCGGCGACAAGCACGGCATCATGCTCGCCGCGCTCGAGCATTACTCGGAAGGCGCGGTCGCGCGGCTAGCGCAGCGGCTGAGCGCGACGGCTGATCCAGAGCAGGCGCTGCGCGACGCGCTGCTGCACTACGCGCGGGTGTCATGCGCGTTGAGCGGCCGGCGCAGTTGTTTCATCACGAATGCGACGCTCGAAATGCAGCCCGATGACGAAGCGCTGCGCGCGCGCGTCGCAGCGATTCAGCGCCGCATGGCGACCTTGCTCGCGGCAGCGGTGATCCGCGGGCAGGCGAGCGGCGCATTCGATTCGACACTCGACGAAAAAGCCGTCGGCGATTTCCTGTTATGCGTGATGCAAGGCTTGCGGGTCATGGGACGGGTCGCGCATGAGCAGGATGCGCTGATCGCTATCGTCGATGTGGCGATGCGCGCGCTGGTTTAGCAACTCGTTCGCGAACACAGCCGCAAGTTTTTTAACTATTTTTTGAACGGTCGGTCATGAAAAGCGAAGCAATCAAGTCCGCTCCGGCGGCATTCGGTGGATCCGCTTGCGGCGCGGGGAGCGCAGCTGGGGCCGTGACCGGCCCTGGACCAGCGATGGCAGGCCTGGCTGTCGCCGCCAAAGCGGCGGCGCCCGGCTTCCCGCGCCAGGCGCTCGCGCTCGCGGTGCTGTTCGTCGGCGCCTTTCTCGCGCCGCTCGATTACTTCATCGTCAACCTGGCGCTGCCGTCGATTCACGCGGGCCTGAACGCGAGCGACGCACAGCTGCAACTCGTCGTATCGGCCTATGCGTCGGCCTACGCGGTGCTGCTGATCACGGGCGGCCGCCTCGGCGATCTGTTCGGCCGCCGTCGCATGTTCATGACGGGCATGGCGGCATTCGTGATCGCGTCGGCGTTGTGCGGCTTCGCGACGAGCGGCCATATGCTGGTGATCTCGCGCATTGTGCAAGGCATCGCGGCCGCGGTGATGGCGCCGCAAGTGCTCGCGACGATTCGCGCGGTCGTACCGTTGCATCAGCAGACGCGCGTGATGAGTCTGTATGGCTTCGTGTTCGGCTTGTCGTCGATCGTCGGGCAGCTCGGCGGCGGCGCGCTGATCACGTATCACCCGTTCGGGCTCGACTGGCGCGTGATCTTTCTGATCAACATCCCGATCGGCATTGCGGCGTTCATCGGCACATGGAAGTTCGTGCCGGAGAACCAGCCGGCCACGCATACCGGCGTCGATCTGAAGGGCGTTGCGCTGCTGTCGGCGGTGCTGCTGCTGGTCATCTATCCGATGACGCACGGCCGCGAAGCCGGCTGGCCCGCGTGGACATTCGCGATGTTCGCGCTCGCGGTGCCGGTGTTCGCGCTGTTCGTCGCGACCGAACGGCGCGTCGAGCGCGGCGGTGGCCATCCGCTCGTCGATCTGCAACTGTTCCGCAATCGCGCGTTCGCGCTCGGTCTGGTGCTCGCGTTCCTGTTCTACTGCAACAGCGCGTTCTTCCTGACCTACGGCATCTTCCTGCAGACCGGCCTGCACTGGACGCCGCTCGCGTCGGGCATCGCGATCATGCCGTTCGCGCTCGGCTTCGTGATCGGGCCGCTGACGTCGCCGGCCGTGGTCAAGCGCATCGGCGCGCATGTGCTGACGCTCGGTTTCTCGATGATGACGCTGGGCTTCACCGTGACCGGCTGGTCCGCGACCCAATCCGCGACGCCCGATCTGCTGTTCTACTGCGGGCTGGTGTGCGCGGGTGTCGGACATGGTCTGCTGTTGCCGTCGATCATGCGCATCGTGCTGCAGGAGGTGGTGCCCGAGAAGGCGGGGCTTGCATCGGGTGTGGTGTCGTCGACGTTGCAGATCGGCTCCGCGTTCGGCACCGCCGCGGTGAGCGGCGCGTTCTTCGGGGCGCTCGGTGGCAGCACGGCACCCGCGTCTTATGCACACGCGTTTCAGTTGAGCCTTGCTATCAATGCCGCGCTGATGTTCGTGTGTATCGGCCTGAGCGTGCTGCTGGTGCGTCATCAGCAAAGCGTACGGCGCTCAGTCGCTCCGGCGGTTTGAAATTAAGCCGTTGGTAATCGTTTTCATTAGTTGGCTTGCTCAGAAAAATCGTTCAATTTGAACGAAGCGGTATAACGAACTACGTGGCATTTACCGGCGATCTGCTCGTTCACAGGTAATTCTGATTTAGATCAAATGGGGCTTTCTGATTAACGGCTCAACGCTATTGCGTCAGATTTTCTAATCAGAGGAAACGGGCGCCGTATTTTCTACCGGCCTGCGAACCGCCGGCAGTAACTGTTGCAATTGTGCGGTAGCGCACATAGGGTTAGCCGCAATGTTTTCGCGGAGAATGTTTTGGAAATGCCGGGAACTTTAACCGTTTGGCATCAACGTCGGTTCACTGAAAACGGTATCAATAAAAAGCGCTTGCCGCGTTTAAATTCGATTGTTAATCTGTCTAAACTTTAGAGTACCCATTCAACAGGTCGAAGTCGTTAAAGCCGGGCTCAACTTAAAAACGCTCAAGATAGGGGGACCAAAGATGCTGACCGCTACCATTGACGCATTCCAGACAACATCCGCCGCGTTCAACGTGGGCGACGTCGTCAAGTTAAAAGAAGGGGGCCCGCGCATGACCGTGACGTATGCAGGTCCGGTCGCGCGCAATCCGGGCGACTGGCTGATCTGCGAGTGGTTCGACGAACACGGCGAACTGCGTCATGAAACCTTTGCCGCGCAAGCCGTGCGTGCGGAACCGCGCTCGATTCCGGCGGCCTCGGTACAGTGGAGTCGCATCGGGCGCGCGGCCTGAGTGACGCACGTGCGCTTCAATCAAGCCGTTTCCTGTTATTTGTTTATTGCTCGTATTGCGCGAGCCGCCAGAATCGTTTCAGCGCTCGGGCCGGTCGCGCGCGGCCTCGCGTCGCCGCACGCGCAGTGTCAGTGCCGATGAAAACGCGCGCAAAGTCGACATCTTGCGAGTCTCGGCGACGTCGCTCGCCAGGCTCTCCGCCGGAATCGGCTGTAGCGCCCAATACAGCGCGAGCACCCAACCAAGCACGGTCCAGCCGAGGCAGGCGTTAAATAGCGCGAGCGTCAGCACGTCACGACGCTTGCGCCGGTCCGCGATGATCGCCGGCAGAAAATACAGCGCTAGCGCGAACGCCGCGCCGATGGCCTGAACGGCCACGTTGCCACTCATAAAAGCTCCCGATGCGCGATGCATGTAGTGATTGTCGCGCGAATGGCCGCCGCCCGCCGCGCACCCTGCGCGTTCCAGTCCCCACCCAATCACCGCAAGGGGTTCAGCCCGGCACGCATCGGGACTATGATGATCGTTTCGACCGAACAGTACTTCACGGACCCGATCATGATCACCGACACGACCCAGCAGGCCCACCTCAACCCGGACACGCTACGAGCATTCGTCGAGCGCAAGTGGAACGACGAGATCGTGCCCGCGCTGACGGACTACATCGCGGTGCCGGCCAAGAGCCCGGCCTTCGATCCCGACTGGGCGAAGCATGGTTACCTCGAGCGCGTGATCACCGACGCCGCGAAATGGGCCGAGCAGCAACCGGTGCGCGGCCTGAAGCTCGAAGTGATCCGCCTGCCGGGACGCACGCCGGTGATCTTCTTCGAGACCGCCGCGACGCGCTCGGGCAGCACCGAAACCATCGTGCTGTACGGCCACCTCGACAAGCAGCCCGAGTTCGATGGCTGGCGCAACGACCTCGGTCCGTGGACGCCGAAGCTCGAGGACGGCAAGCTGTACGGCCGCGGCGGCGCGGACGACGGCTACGCGATCTACGCGAGCCTGACGGCGCTCGCCGCGCTCGATGCGCAAGGTGTCGAGCGTCCGCGCTGTGTCGGGCTGATCGAAACCTGCGAGGAGTCGGGCAGCTACGATCTGCTGCCCTATGTCGACGCGCTGCGCGAGCGGCTCGGTAAGGTCGGGCTGGTCGTGTGTCTCGATTCGGGCGCGGGCAATTACGATCAGCTGTGGCTGACCACGTCGCTGCGCGGGCTCGTCGCCGGCGATCTCGAAGTGCAGGTGCTCGACGAGGGGATTCACTCGGGGGTCTACGGCGGCATCGCGCCGTCGAGCTTCCGCATCATGCGGCAACTGTTCGACCGTCTCGAAGACTCCGCGAACGGCACGCTGCTGCCGAAGGGTTTTCATTGCCCGGTGCCGGCCGATCGTCTGCGCGAAGCGGAGGCTGCGGCGAGGATTCTCGGCGACGACGTGTGGAAGAAGATGCCGTGGGCATGCGGGCAGGACGGCCGTCAGGTGCTGCCCACCACGACCGATCCACAGGAGGCGCTGCTCAATTCGACGTGGCGTCCTTCGCTGTCGGTGACGGGCGCGGCCGGCTTGCCCGCGCTCGCCGACGCCGGCAACGTGCTGCGTCCGCGCACCGCGTTCAAGCTGTCGCTGCGTCTGCCGCCGACCATCGAAGCGGAAAAGGCCGTCGCCGAACTGAAGGCGCTGCTCGAATTCGATCCGCCGTACAACGCGAAGGTCACGTTCAAGCCGGATGCGGGCGCGGCGAGCGGCTGGAACGCACCGGAGGTCGCACCGTGGCTGGCCACCGCGCTCAGCGATGCATCGCGTCAGCACTTCGGCGCAGACGCCGCCTACATGGGCCTCGGCGGCACCATCCCATTGATGAATGTGCTGAAGGCGGGCTTCCCGAAGTCGCAGTTCATGGTGTGCGGCGTGCTTGGGCCGAAGTCGAATGCGCATGGGCCCAACGAGTTCCTGCACGTGCCGTACGGCAAGAAACTGACGGCCGCGGTTGCCGAAGTAATCGCCGCGGCGCCGTGAGTCGTGGCCTCGTTTGAATGGGGCTCGGGCGCGACCCGGGCCCGTTGTTTACTGATGCTTCCTTCCGTTCGAACCACACCGACACGCTGAATGACCGACTCCCAGACTGCCCAAACCACCACGCCCCGGATTCCGGCCGATCAACTGCATGCCTACGTCAGGGCGATCTGGGAGCGAGCGGGCAGTGCGCCGCGCGAAGCGGAGCTGATCGCCGATCATCTGGTGGCCGCGAATCTGACCGGACACGACTCGCATGGCGTCGGCATGATCCCGCGCTATGTCGAATCGCTCGCCGACCAGCAACTGCAACTGAATCGGCATGCCGACGTCGTCAAAGACGCGGGCGCGGTGCTGACCATCGAAGGCGGCAAGGGCTTCGGTCAGGTGATCGCGTTCGAGGCGATGGAGCGGGGCATCGAGCGCGCGCGGCGGCTCGGCATCTGCGCGGTGGGCTTGCGCGGCGCGCATCATATCGGCCGCATCGGGCACTGGGCCGAGCAGTGCGCGCGCGCCGGCCTGGTGTCGTTCCACTTCGTCAACGTGGCGGGCGATCCGCTCGTCGCGCCGTTCGGCGGCGCGGACCGCCGCATCGGCACGAATCCGTTCTGCGCGGCTTATCCGCGGCCCGGCAAGCCGCCTCTCGTGCTCGACTTCGCGACCAGTACCATCGCGTTCGGCAAGACGCGCGTCGCGTACAACCAGGGCAAGCACACGCCACCCGGCGCGCTGATCGATCACGAAGGCATGCCGACGCTCGAACCGAAAGTCATGCACGAAGCGCCGTTCGGCGCGCTGACACCGTTCGGTGGCCACAAGGGTTTCGGGCTCGCGGCGATGTGCGAGATTTTCGGCGGCGCGCTGTCGGGCGGCTTCACGACGCACGCCGACACGCTCTGTACCACGCACGCGATCATCAACTGCATGCTGTCGGTGATCATCGATCCGAGCGCATTCGACGCGCCCGATGCGCAAGCCGAAGCCGATGCGTTCCTCGCGTGGGTGAAGGCGTCGCCGCTCGCGGCGGGCACCGAGCGCATCTACGAACCCGGCGAGCCCGAGCGCGTCACGCGCGCGCAACGCGAGGCCGCCGGCATTCCGATCGACGCGGCTACGTGGGCGCAAATTAACTCCGCGGCGCGCGCCGTCGGGATGAGTGAGGATGAAGTGGCAGGCTGGTCCGCGCGCCTCGGCTGAAGCGCGCGACGGCAAGGCTCAGGCGATCAGCCTGAGCTTGCGCTGATCGAGCAGCCAGCGCTCGAATTCGGCGACGGGCATCGGCCGCGCGTACAGGAAACCCTGCACGTAATCGACGCCCAGGCCCTTCATGAAGGTTTCTTCCGCTTCAGTTTCGATCCCCTCGGCGACGACCTGGAAATCGAGTTCCTGCGCGACCGCGACCATCGAGCGCACCAGCGCCTGTGCCTTCATATCAGCGTGGATCGAGCGCGTGAAGCTGCGGTCGAGCTTGATCACGTCGAGCGGAATACGGCCGAGTTGCGACAGCGACGAGTAGCCGGTGCCGAAGTCGTCCAGATGCACCTGCGCGCCGAGCTGCCGAAACTGCTTGATCAGTTCGATCGCGGCCGCTTCGTTTTCGATCAGACAGCTTTCGGTCAACTCGAGATCGATCAGGCAGGGATCGAGGCTCGCATGCTGCAACGCCTCGGTGAAATGGCGGACCACGGCCGTATCCGTGAGCTGTCGCGCCGACACGTTGATCGCCACGCGCAGGTCGTAGCCGGCCGCCTTCCAGCGGGCCGCCTGTTTCGCGGCGGTTTCCATCACCCAGCGGCCGAGCACGCCGATCAAGCCGGATTCCTCGGCATAACGGATGAATTCCGCAGGCATGATCTGCCCGCGCTCCGGCGAGTTCCAGCGCACCAGCGCTTCCGCGCCTTGCACGGCGCCCGTGGCGAGGTTCAGCTTCGGCTGATAGTGCAGCGCGAACTGGCCTTCCTCGAGCCCGCGGCGCAGATTCGTGTCGAGCCACATGAACTCAGCGACGCGGCGGTTCATGTCCGGCGAGAACACGCGATGCGTACGCTTGCCTTCGTCCTTCGCGACGTACATCGCGGTGTCGGCCGAACGGATCAGCGATTCGAGCGTTTCGCCATGCTCGGGCCAACGCGCGATGCCGATCGAGCAGCCGGTATAGACCTCGACGAGCCCGACCGCGAACGGCATGCGCATGCGATCGAGAATGCGCTGCGCGGTGTTTTCCAGGCCATGCGCGGAGCCCTTCGCCGCGAGCACGATGAATTCGTCGCCCCCGAGGCGCGCGAGCGAGTCGCCCGGATTCAGACAGTTGCGGATCGCGTCCGACACATCGCAGATCAGCCGGTCGCCGAACACGTGGCCGTAGTGATCGTTGACCTTCTTGAAGTTGTCGAGATCGAGAAACAGTACGCCGATGGTTTCGCCGGGCGCGGCCTGTTCGATCGCGATCTGGATGCGCTCCTGGATCGCGTTGCGATTGGCGAGGCCGGTGAGCGGGTCGGTGGTGGCCTGCTCGATCAGCCGGTCCTGCGCGAGCCGTTGCTCAGTGATGTCGGTGCCCGAGCAGATCAGGAACTGGTCTTCGATGCCGGTGCCGCTGCTCACGAACTTGTTGCGAAACAGGAACAGCCGCTCGCCATGCACCGTTTTGATGCGCCGTTCGATCTCGTACGGTTCGCCACGGTTGAAGAAGTGCGCGCTGACCTGGTTCGAGACCGCGCCGTCGTCTGACGACATGAACAGCGTCCAGACGCTGCGGCCGATGATGTCCTCTTCCTTGAGCCCGGTCAGCTCCTCGGCGAGCCGGTTGAAGCGCTGTATCCGGCCGTGCCGGTCGACGATGACGACGACGGAATTGACCTCGGAGACGACCTGTTCGGCGAACGACAGACCGTGCAGCAGCGCGCGCGCGACGGATTCGGTGTCGGCATGGGTCGAGGCGGTGCCGCCCCAGCGATGACAATCGAGTTTCTTGCCGACCAGATGCAGCCGCCGCGCCGCGCCGTCCAACTGCACGTCGACGACTACGTGCGAGGTGACGCCGCTCAGCGCGCGGATCTGGGAGGCTTGGCAAGAGTTGAGGGGAATGGCGACGCCGGCAGCCGCGTGGCCGTGCGCCGGCGCGAGTTCCAGCGTGTCGCTGGAAGCCGCCAGGCACCAGCGAGGGCTGCTCGTGCCGAACCGCGCGTGAAGCACCTGGTCGTGTAGCTCGTCGCTCATGAAATCCCCGGAGAGTGCCGGCGGTCGCTATCAAGGCGGGCGGCGGCAGACGGTCTTCCTCATACTAAAGTGAAACTGCCCCATTGTATCTAAGCGTGACAGTTCGAGCGAAGAATCATTAACGTTTTGCTAACCATGAGCACGAGCCGGGGTGGCCGCGCGCGGCGGCACGATGGCATGGCAAAACGAGGCCACGGTGACGTCGTTAGAAGCGGTGTGTGAGCAGCGCGCGGGCGCGTTCGCGCTCGATCGGATTGGCGTCGAGCGCTGCGTCGAACCAGAACTTGCCGGCCACCAGCGTGGCCGCCGGCACGCCGTCGCGATACAGCACGCGGTTGCCGGTCACGGCTGGCACCTTGTCGCCGACCAGCAGCGTGCCGACGAGATTCAGCGGATCGGTTCCCGCGACGCAGATAAGCGCACCGTCGTTCGCTTGCCGCCGCACCTCGCGCAGTAGCGGAATCGCCTCGGGCAGCGCGAACTGCTCGCCCGCGAGCCCGTTGACGAAACGCCCGCCGCGGATCACGCCACGCGCCTCGAGCCGCTGCAGCACGCGCAGCAGATCGCGCCACGGCGGCAGCCATTCGGCCTCGCGTTCGAGCACGCGCCAGAACACCACGCCGTAGCGGCGCAACAACGTCATTGCGACGTGTTCGAGCACCTCGGGCGGCAACTGACTGCGCCGCTCGGACGGATTTTCCGGCGCGACGGCGGACGGGCGGCTTACGAGCGCCCAACGCCCGGCGTCGTCCATGCCGCCGATCAGCGCGCTCGCTCGCGCGCGCCGGCTGCTGGAAAACGCGTTGCGTTTGGCGACCGGCTTCAGCAACGCGCGCAGACCCGCGAAGCTGTCCGAGTTCGCGAGGCCGGCCGCGACCAGCTCGCCGAGCGCGTTTTCGAGTTCCATGCGCAGCACGCGCACCTCGGCGAGCAGTTCGTCGAAGAACATCGCGCCATGTTGCGCGAGGGTGTCGTGCACGCTTTGCGCGAGCGCCGACAACTCGACCTGGCGCGCCGGATCGAGCAGCGCGCGCCACGCGCGCAACTGCGCGCGCGGCAGCAGCACGATCGGCGTGCCGCGGACCGGACCGGCGGCGCCGCGCGCCCGCTCGGTCAGGCGGGTCCAGACGATCTTGCCGGCGCGGCATAGCTCATCGAGCGAACTGCTGGTGTAGGCGCGCACCCGCGCGGGCAGGATGTCCTCCTCCCATGCGCCGGCCGCGGCCTGGAAGCCTTCGAGCTGGTCCAGCGCGGCGGCGAGCGCGTCGCGGCCTTCGGCGCGCGTGGTCGGCGTCAGATGCTGCCATTCGAACAGGAAGCGCATGAAGTCGTGCCGCTCGACCGGCTCGATCTCACGCCGCAGCCGCTTCACCGTGTAGCGATGGATGCGTGCGAGCAGGTGCCGCTCGCACCATTCTTCGTGGCTCGTGTGCGGCGTGAAGCGGCCGCGCAACAAGTAGCCTTCGGCCTCGAGCCGGATCAGCGCCGGTTCGATCCGCTCGGCCGGCAAACCGAGCGGGCGCGCGATCGCGTCGACCGTCAGCGGGCCGAAACCGGTCAGCCGCGCGCGCAGCACGTCGACGAGCGCGTCGTCGGCGCTCCAGCTTTCGGTGTAGCCCTTCGGGGCGCTCAGCGGCGGCGTGTAGCGATTGCGCGCGATGCCGGGGTAGAGCGCTTCGAAGCAGGTCAGACGTTCGGCGGGCAGCCACAGCGCGCCGTCGCTGACGTCGTCGTTGCCCGTGCTTGCGTCTGCTTGCGCGGCCAGCGGCAAACGCGTCGCCCGGCCGGCTTTCGCCAGCGCCGCAAGCAGCGTGGGCCAATCTTCATGCGTGCGCGCCTCGGCTTCCGTGATGCAGGCGAGGCCCGTCAGCGCTTCGTGCATTTCGTCGGCGTTGCGTGCTTGCGGCCAGGCCTCGTCGCGCACGCTGTCGATCGCGGCGGCGTCGAGCGCGCCGAGATCGTCAGCGCTTTCAGGGTCGGTCCAGCGGCGGTTCAGCACCGCCTGGGTGCGGCGCTCCTCGATCGGCGCGTCGTCCAGGTACGCGTACGGTTTCGCGGTCAGGATTTCGGCGGCGAGCGGCGACGGCGCCGGCAGATCACGCGCGACGAGCCGCAACTCGCCGTGCTCGATCTGGCGTAGCAGCGCGAGCCAGCGTTCGCTGTCCATCGCGTCGTGCAGGCAGTCGTCGATGGTTTGGTCAACTAATGGGTGGCGCGGCACCTCGCGTTCGCCGACGACGTTCTCCAGACACGCGGCCTGTTCGGGAAACACGCTTGCAAGCAGATCCTCGCTACGCATGCGCTGGAGTTGCGGCGCGGTCTTGCGCCCGCCCGTGTAGCGCGGCAGGCCGAGCGAGGTCGTCGCGTTCCAGCGCCAGCGCACGCCGAATAACGGCGCATCGAGCAGCGCCTGGATCAGCAGATGCTCGGCGCTGTTCGAATGCAGATAGCGCCACACATCGTCGAGCACGAACGAGTGGCTGCCGGTCAGCGACAGCACGATCGCGTCTTCGGTGGCCGCCGCCTGCAGCTCGAAGTTGAAGCTGCGGCAGAAGCGCTTGCGCAGCGCGAGCCCCCACGCGCGATTCACGCGGCTGCCGAACGGTGAGTGGATCACGAGCTGGGTGCCGCCCGATTCGTCGAAGAAGCGCTCCATCACGAGCGTGCTCTGCGTCGGCAAGACTCCGAGCGCGGCGCGGGCGCGCGCCAGGTATTCGACGATCTGGCGCGCGGCCGGTTCGTCGAGCGCCAGGTTGTCGGCGAGCCAGGTGATAGCGTGGTCGAGACGCGGCGTGGTGGGCTCGAGTTCGCTTGCGGCTACGGCGGTTGCCGTGGTTGCACGTGTGTCGCCCTCCGTCAGCAACGCTTCGACCTGCTCGCGCAATCTCGCGACCGCGAACGACAGCTCGTCGCTGCGCCCCGGCGCCTCGCCGAGCCAGAACGGAATGTTCGGCGGTTGCCCCTGCGCGTCCTCGACCCGCACGCGGCCGCTTTCGATGCGCAAAATCCGGTATGACGCGTTGCCGAGCTGGAACACATCGCCGGCGAGGCTTTCGACCGCGAAGTCCTCGTTGACGGTGCCGATATTGAGCGCCTGCGGTTCGAGCACGACCGCGTAATCGGCGTTCTCGGGAATCGTGCCGCCCGAGGTCACCGCGACCAGCTTGCCGCCGCGCCGGCCGCGCAACGTGCCGTTGACCGCATCGCGATGCACATACGCAGCACGCGGACCGTGGCGGCTCGTGTAGCCCTCGGCGAGCATGCGCAGCACCGCGTCGTATTGCTCGCGCGGCAGATCCGCATACGGCGCGGCACGCCGCAGCATGTCGAACAGCGCATCCTCGCTCCACTCGGCGCTCGATACCTCCGCGACGATCTGTTGCGCGAGCACGTCGAGCGGCGCGCGCGGGATGCGCAGCGCATCGAGCTCGCCACGCCGCACGCAATCGAGCAGCGCCGCGCATTCGAGCAGATCGTCGCGCGAGGCCGGAAAGAGGCGCCCCTTCGGCATGCCGCCGACGTGGTGCCCCGAGCGGCCGACGCGTTGCAGGAACGGCGCGATCGCGCGCGGCGAACCCATCTGGCAGACGAGATCGACGTCGCCGATATCGATGCCGAGCTCCAGCGACGCGGTCGCGATCAGCACGCGCAGCTCGCCGCGTTTCAGGCGCTGTTCGGCGTCGAAACGATGTTCTTTCGCGAGGCTGCCGTGATGCGCGGCGACCGCGTCCTTGCCGAGCCGCTCGGTCAGATGACGGGCGGCGCGCTCGGCCATGCGGCGCGTGTTGACGAAGATGAGCGTCGTGCGATGCTGCGCGACCAGCTCGGCGAGCCGGTCGTAGACGCGCTCCCACACTTCGTTGGCCATCACCGCTTCGAGCGGCACCGGCGGGATCTCCAGCGCGAGGTCGCGCGCGCGGACGTGACCCACGTCGATCACCGCGCACTCGGCCGGCACGTCGCTATCGAGGCTCGCGCGGCCGACCAGAAACCGAGCCACCGCGCTGACCGGCTTTTGCGTCGCCGACAGCCCGATGCGCGGCAGGGGCCGGCCGCAGAGCGCGTCGAGCCGTTCGAGGCTCAGCGCGAGATGACTGCCGCGCTTGCTGCCCGCGAGCGCGTGAATTTCATCGACGATCACCGTGCGCACCGTCGCCAGCATGCGGCGGCCCGAATCGGAGCCGAGCAGCACGTACAGCGACTCGGGCGTCGTCACGAGAATGTGCGGCGCGCGTTTTTTCAGCGCGTTGCGTTCCTGCTGCGTGGTGTCGCCGGTGCGCACGGCGGTGCGGATGTCGAGCGGCGGCAGGCCGAGGGCGTCGAGTTCGGCGGCGATGCCTTGGAGCGGCAGTTGCAGGTTCAGACGGATGTCGTTCGACAGCGCCTTCAGCGGCGACACGTAGACGACCAGCGTTTCGTCGGGCAGCACGCCGTCGTTCGCGAGGCCTTCCGACACCAGGTCGTTCAGCGCGGACAGGAACGCCGTCAGCGTCTTGCCGGAGCCGGTCGGCGCGGCGACCAGCGTCGAGCGGCCGCTGCGGATTTGCGGCCAGGCGGCGGCTTGCGCATCGGTCGGGGCGGCGAAGGTTTTCTGAAACCAGCTGGCAACGGCCGGGTGAAAGCCGGCGAGCGCCTGCGGGGCTGGCGGTAAGGCAGGTGCGACGGGCCGCGCCGCGCTCGCGGTGGAGCGGGCCTTGCGGGAGCGGGGCGCCGCGTCGAGTGCGGCGGCAGTTTTTGCCGAAGTCATGCTCGTGTAGATGAGGGCGGCGCGGGGGATATCCAGTGGGGGCGGCTGGATCAGTACCCGCTAATGTCGCCCGTTTTTTGCGGTTGCGGGGCATTCCACGCTGACTCGTAATAGCGGTCAGTCTCGCAGGTTTTCGGCGCTCGTGCGCGGCGCGTTGGGCGTTGCGTTACTGCTGGAATTCGTAGTTTCGCCGCGTGCGCCTCTCCTCCCAGCCTCCGCCATTTGCAGTACGCTTGACGATTCTCCCTGTCCCCACGATGGAGCGTCGACGATGCGATATAACCAGTTGGGCCGTACCGGTGTGTTTGTATCGGAGTTGTGTTTGGGCACGATGACCTTCGGCGGTGGCGAAGGCATCTGGCGGCAGATCGGCGATCTGCAGCAAAGCGACGCGGAGCGGCTGGTCGGCCGGGCGCTCGACGCGGGCATTAATTTCATCGACACGGCCGACGTCTACGCGGGCGGCCTGTCCGAGCTCATCACGGGCAACGCGCTGAAAAATCTGAAAGTGCCGCGCGACAAGGTCGTGATCGCGACCAAGGTGTTCGGCCAGACGGGCGAGTTCGCCAACGCGCGCGGTGCGTCGCGCTATCACATCCTCGACGGCATCAAGGCGAGCCTGAAGCGTCTACAACTCGATCACGTCGACCTCTATCAGATCCACGGTTTCGATCCGGCCACGCCGATCGAAGAAACCGTGCGCGCGCTCGATACGCTCGTGCAGCACGGCCACGTGCGCTATGTCGGCGTGTCGAACTGGGCCGCATGGCAAATCGCGAAGGCGCTCGGCATCGCCGAGCGGCTTGGCGCCGCGCGCTTCGAAACGCTGCAGGCGTATTACACGCTCGCGGGCCGCGATCTCGAACGCGAGCTCGTGCCGATGCTGCAAAGCGAAGGCCTCGGTCTGATGGTATGGAGTCCGCTCGCGGGTGGTTTTCTGAGCGGCAAGTACGGACGTGAACAGCAGGGTGAAGCGGGCAGCCGTCGCACGACTTTCGACTTTCCGCCGGTCAATCGCGAACGCGCGTACGACTGCATCGACGTGATGCGCGAGATGGCCGCGGCGAAGACCGTATCGGTCGCACAGATCGCGCTGGCGTGGCTGCTGCATCAGCGTGTCGTCAGCACGGTGATCGTCGGCGCGAAGAAAATCGAGCAGCTCGACGACAACATCGCGGCGACCAAGGTCGCGCTATCCGCCGATGAGCTCGCGAAGCTCGCCGAGGTCAGCGCGCTGCCCGCCGAGTATCCGGGCTGGATGCTGGAGCGGCATGGCGAACAGCGCCGGCAACAACTGGCCGAGGTTCGGCACGTCGTCAGCGATAGCGCGACGGCGTTCTCGCGAACGCTGAAGAAGGCCTGAATCTTTATCGTTGGGCGGCGCGAGTTCGATGCTCGCGCGGCCGCGATCTTCATCACATTTGCCACGCGATTGCGCGTAGACTTCACACGGCAGGTCTTCTTCCGCATCGGCCGCACCGATGCCCAGCGTCGTATTTCAGAGTCCTATCCGGTTCGTGACATTCGCATTCGCTTCGATTACAAAAACTGGCGCTTTCGTGGCGTTGGCTTGCTGTTCGCTGACATTGCCTCATCTCGCCCACGCCGCCGACAACGTGATCGTGCTCGACTCGGGCGAAGCGCAACTTACGTTGATCGATCCCGTCACGCACAAAGTGATCGGCACCGAGCCGACCGGCAAGGAGCCTCATCATCTGATGATCACGCCCGATGGTCGTTCGCTGATCGTCGCGGATGCGTTTTCGAACGACCTGATGTTCGTCGACCCGCACAGCGGCCGGGTGCAACGCCGTGTCGAGGGCATCGAAGACCCGTACCAGCTTGGTTTTTCGCCCGACCATAAGTGGTTCGTCACCGCGGGACTGAGGCTCGATCGCCTCGATATCTATCGCTACGATGGCGAGAACGTGACGCTCGCGAAGCGGATTCCGCTCGCGAAGACCCCGAGCCACCTGACCTTTGCAGCCGACAACCGCACCGTGTTCGTCACGCTTCAGGACACGGGCGAAGTCGCGGCGATCGATCTGCCGACGCAGTCAGTGTCGTGGAAGCTGCATGTGGGCAAGACGCCGGCCGGACTCTGGATGACCCCGGGCGATCGTTATCTGCTCGTCGGCATGACGGGCGAAGACAATGTCGCGGTGGTCGACTGGAAAAGCCGCCAACTCGTGAAGAAGATCCACACGGGCCGCGGCGCGCACAACTTCCGCAATCTCGACGATGGCCAGCATCTTGCCGTGTCGAATCGCGTGGAGAACACGATCAGCATTCTCGATTACAACACGCTGACCAAAGTGGCCGACATAACCGGTTTGATGCCGGGCCCTGACGACATGGAACTATCGGCGGACCGGCGCTATCTATGGGTCACGTTCCGCTTCGCGAGGCACGTCGGCGTCATCGACCTGAGCACGCATCGGCTGGTGGATACGATCGCGGTGGGGCGCTCGCCGCACGGTCTTTATTTCGCCAACCGCGCGCCGGTCTACGCGCCCAATCCCGACTGAGGCAACCCGAAAGGCTTTACATGATTCACGAACTCGCCGCTCAACTCGACAACGGCATCTCAGCCCTGCAGACGCTGCTGTACGTCGACGTGGTCCAGCCGATCTTCTACCGCTTCAATCTGATGGGCTACGACGAAGACACTTACGACGCGCTCTACTGGGTGATCGTCGGCGCGATGCAGATAGTCGTGTCGTATCTGCTGTTGCGCCCGCTCGAAGCGCTGCGCCCGGTGGAGACATGGTCGGACCGCAGGGCGCTGCGCGCGGACGTGGCCTACACGTGGATCGCCAAGCTCGGCATCATCAATCTTGCATTCTTCTTTCTGCTGCAGCCGTTCTTCAATCATTGGCAGAGCCTGATGGCGATCCACGACGTGCCCAACATCGAGGTCGATGATTTGTGGCCGGGCGTCACCGATCAGCCGCTCGTGTCGTTTCTGATCTACCTGATCGTGCTCGATTTCGCCGGCTACTGGTATCACCGCTGGCAACATCGGTTCGGCGTGTGGTGGGAATTGCATGCGGTTCATCACAGCCAGCGGCAGATGTCGCTGTGGGCCGACGACCGCAATCACTTTTTGGACGACATCTTGCAGGCGGCGTTTTTTGCGGCCATTGCGCTGTTCATCGGCGTGCAGCCAAACCAGTTCGTCGTGCTCGTCGCGCTCGGCAATTTCATGCAGAGTGTGCAGCACGTGAATGCGCGCCTCCCGTATGGATGGCTGCTCGAACGCCTGATCGTGAGCCCGGCGTTTCATCGGCGTCATCATGCGATTGGCTATGGCCACGAAGGCACCCGCTACGGCTGCAACTTCGGCGTGCTGTTCCCGTGGTGGGACATGCTGTTCGGCACCGCGTCGTGGGAGCGCGCCGTCGAGCCGACCGGCATCCGGGATCAGCTGCCCGCGCCGCATGGTGCCGCGCGCTCGTATGGGGATGGGCTGATCGCTCAGCAGTGGTACGCGTTCGGCCGCATTGCCGGGCGGCTGCGCGGCCGGCCCGGTGCGGGCGAGATCAATCCGTGAAGGTCGGCGCGAACTGAAAAATGGCCGCGAAGCACCTCCGTCAGGTTCTCCGCGGCCATTTCGTTTCGGCCCCGCTCAGGTCTCGACATCCGCGAGACTGAAGGTTTCCGTCTTGTCGTTGTACGAGAAGATTTCCGCGTAACGGCCCCAGTCGATCACCGCATCGAGGGTTTCCTGCGCCGCGCTGTCGGACAGCAGGTCCTCGAGCTCCTGCTCGAAGCGCACGCGCGGCGCGCGATGTCCGGGCCGTTCGTTGAGGACCTTCCTGATTCGCGCGGCGAGCGGCACACACTGCAACAGATGATCGGCGAACATGATCTTGCGCTCCTGCGTGCTGCCCTCGGCGAATCGATGCGCGGGCGGCGTGAGGAACACATCGCCCTCGCTGACTTCGGCAAAGCCGAGGTACTGCAGCATCTCCGCGATCGGGAACAGTTCGTCGACTTCCAACTGCAGCGTGCGCGCAATCTCGGGCATGTCGGCGCGGCCGTTATAGGGCGCTGCCGCAAGCGTTTCGATCAGACCAGCCATCAGGTTCGTCGACACGTTCGGCAACCAGCTGCCGGGTTCGAGTTCGCGTTTGGCCGCGGCTCCAGTGGGGCGCGCGGTCATCTTCGCGTAGATTTCGTCGACGAGCGCGCGAAAATCCGGGTCGAGCCGGTTGCGCGGATGAGCGAACGGCACCACGGTCTCGGCCACCACGCGCCCGGGGTTCGACGACAGTACGAGGATGCGATCGCACATGAATACGGCTTCCTCGATGTTGTGCGTGACTATAAGAACCGACTTGATCGGCATGCGGTCCTGGTTCCACAGGTCGAGCAGGTCGGTACGCAGCGTTTCGGCGGTCAGCACGTCGAGCGCGGAGAACGGCTCGTCCATCAGCAGGATGGTCGGATCGACGACGAGCGCGCGTGCGAAGCCGACGCGCTGCCGCATGCCGCCCGACAGCTCGCGCGGATACGCGTTTTCGAAGCCGTCGAGACCGATCAGATCGATCGCCGCGAGCGCGCGCGTGCGCCGCTCCTCGATGCCGACGCCGAGCGCCTCCAGCCCCGCTTCGACGTTCTGCAGCACCGTCAGCCACGGAAACAACGCGAAGGTCTGGAACACCATCGCGACGCCCTCGGCTGGACCGTCGAGCGGCTTGCCCAGGTAGGTCACGTTGCCGCTCGTCGGCCGGATCAAACCGGCGATGATGCGCAGCAGCGTCGACTTGCCCGAGCCCGAGCGGCCGAGCAGTCCGACGATCTCGCCCTCGCGCAGCGTCAGATTCACGTCGTCGAGCACCAGCAGCTCGCTCTGATTTTTATGAAAGCCGCGGCTCACGTGCTCGATGTTCAGCACCTGCCCGCCCAGGCGCGGCGACGACTGGAGCAGGTCGGCGGGGATGGCTTGAATGACGTTTTGCATGGGTTTACTCCTAGTCGAGTCGGAGCCTTGATTCGGCGAAGGCATACAGGGGACGCCACAGCGCGCGGTTGAACAGCGTGACGAATAGCGCCATCACGGCGACGCCAAGGATGATCTTCGGAAAGTCGCCGGCGGCGGTCGTCTCGGCGATATAGGCGCCGAGGCCATGCGCGGCGACCTTGGTATCGCCCCACTGGACGAACTCGGACACGATGCTCGCGTTCCACGCACCGCCCGACGCGGTGATCGCGCCGGTCACGTAGTAAGGGAACACGCCCGGCAGCATCACCTGGCGCCACCATTGCCAGCCGCGGATGCGGAAGTTGGTGGCCGCCTCGCGGTAGTCGTTCGGATAGGCGGTCGCGCCCGCGATCACGTTGAACAGGATGTACCACTGCGTGCCGAGCACGATCAGCGGCGACAGCCAGATATCCGGATTCAGATGAAAGCGCACGATCACGATCACGAACACCGGGAACAGCAGATTCGCGGGAAACGCGGCGAGAAATTGCGCGAGCGGCTGGACCTTTTCCGCGAGCGCCGGACGCAGGCCGATCAGCACGCCGATCGGCACCCAGATTAGCGACGAGATCGCGATCAGCACGGCGACGCGCAGCAGCGTGATGAGCCCGAGCAGGAACACGTGACCGACCTCGTCGAGCGTCACGCCGGTACGCACATAGGCGACGACGCGATAGATCACATAGACCGTCAGCACGAATACGAGCACGCCCCACACGATGTCCCCGACGCGTGTCGAAGTGTCGCTGCGTGCTCGGCTGGCACGCCGGACGTTCGCGAAAGGCACACGCAAAGGGATGCGCGCGGTGCTCGCGAGCAGCACGCCCGCCGGCGTCAGCAACTGATGAATCAGACGTGTGCGCCGCATCATGTCGAGCAGCCAGGACTGCGGCGCGTTGCCCGAACTCGTGGTCTCCATGCGGAACTTGTCGGCCCACGCGACGAGCGGACGGAACAGCAGCTGGTCATAGGCGAGGATCACGACCGTCATCGCGAGGATGACCCAGCCGATCGCGTGCAGGTTCTTGTCGCTGATCGCCTGCGCGAGGTAGGCGCCGATGCCCGGCAGCGTAATCGTGTTGTTGCCGACCGTGATCGCTTCGGAAGCCACGACGAAGAACCAGCCGCCCGACATCGACATCATCATGTTCCAGATCAGTCCCGGCATCGAGAACGGCACTTCGAGCTTCCAGAAGCGCTGCCACGACGTCAGGTGAAAGCCGCGCGACACCTCATCGAGGTCGCGCGGCACCGTGCGGAGCGACTGGTAGAAGCTGAACGTCATGTTCCACGCCTGGCTCGTGAAGATCGCGAAGATCGCGGCGAGCTCGGCGCCGAGCACGCGGCCCGGGAACATCGCGAGGAAGAAGGTGACCGTAAACGAGATGTAGCCGAGCACCGGCACCGACTGCAGGATGTCGAGAATCGGCACCAGCACGAGGCCGGCGCGGCGGCTCTTGGCGGCCAGCGTGCCGTAGACCAGCGTGAAGATCAGCGAGGCGACCATCGCCGCGAGCATGCGCAGCGTGGTGCGCATCGCGTACTCGGGCAGGTTGGCCGGATCGAGCGAGATCGCCTGGGTCTTTAGCGTCGACATCGGCGCGAGCGTCTCGTGAAAGCCGATCGACGCCATCGCGATCAGGCAGATGATCAACGGAAAGGCAACGAAGTCCCAGCCGTTTGGAAGCAGCCGCCGCGCGGATGCGTTGGCGGTGCGGTTCAGATTGAAACCGAACTCCATCAGTCACCTCCGGGGCCGTGAGTATTGGTGAGCAGCGAAGTCGTGCCGCCGTACAGGGCGGTGGCCTGCGCATCGATTCGCGACGGATCGTTGAGTTGGAACATAACTAATTGCAAGTTGATGAAAGGGCTTATTCAGCAAGCAACGGTCACGACGAGGCACCACCACAATCTTTCGATGATGGCGTCGATTCGTGACAGGAGCTTGGCAGAACTTAGGAGAAAAGCGAGCCGATGCGGCGCCACAGCGTGGGGAGCCGATTCGAGCGGACCGGATCGAGCGATAGAAGCGACTCGTAGTGAGCGCGCGACTCGTTGCGATAAGGCAGATGCGGCAAAAGCAGAGCGAAATTCATGACGTTTCTCCGCGCGTCGTGTGTTGACGCGGCAAGCGGAAAGCGGGCAGACGGTCCAACGTCGCACGCTTGGCGCGGCGTCAGGGTGCTAGCTGCTTTCCTTCTGTAAGACTGAAGGGAAGGGGCATAAACAACAACTGTCACTGTCGGGCATGTCGGCTCCTCGTCGGGTTGAACTGCGCGCGGACGCGCAGCGTGGCTCTACCGGATTCGTCCGAACCCGCGAGCAGGCGCGGGTATGGGCGAGCGCCGGCCGCAAACCCGAAGGCTTGCGAGGGCGTGCCAGCGTGGACGAGCGAAGGCCGCGTCCACATGGCGCTAATGATCGAGGTGCACGAAGGAGCTTTGCTGCGGCGCGCACCGTTCTGCCTGCTGGCGGAACGGCGGCGCGGGGAAGGGGCGCGGACGTTCTGCCGGTCAGGCAGTGAAACTGTTCGAAGATTGACTACTGCAGGTGTCCAAGGCATCAGCCTCATTTGAGAAGACGGGCGAATTCTAGACGCGGTAAAAACCAGGAGTCAACCGGATTCTTTAAGCAGAGCCAACATTCTTCGAAAGAACCCGAGGCCGTCCTTGTGCGATTTTTACTTGCGCTTTTGGCGAGCATGTCAATACAATCCGCCCCAACGTATCGAAGGAGTCGTCCATGGACCCGTGTCCAGAAAGTGGAAGTCCGATGCCGGCCAGCACCGGCAGCGCCACCGCGAGATAGTCGCCGCAGGTTCACTCCTTCGCCGCTGACTCGCTTAAGTCGGGTTAGCGCGCTTCAATTCCAACCGGCCTTGCCGTCGGTTCTGTAGCACGCCTGCTCTTTTTTGACCGTCGTTTGCGAGCCCGCTTGCAGAGGCGATTGCGCTTTCGCATTTGCGCTCGTTGTTTGCCAGATCTTTCGCACACGTCCATGTGCATGTGCGAATAACGACGGAGCGATCCCCCTATAACTCCGATCCCCAACAACCGATGAAAAATATCGACAAGCGCAGACTACTGGGCTCCGGCGGTTCGATCGCCGTGACTGCGGTCCTTTCCCTCGGCCTCGGCCCTTGCGCGTTCGCGCAGACACCCGGCGACGCCACCCCGGCGCAAGCGGCGCCATCGACTGCACCGGCCGCACCGGTTCCCGGCGCCAAGGACAATGCGGCGCCCGCCGATCAGACCGTCGCAGCGCCGACCGGATTGTGGGAGCGCTCGAACCTGTTCGGCGAAATGGGCGGCCTGCGTCCCTGGCTCGGCAACTATGGCGTGACGTTCAATCTGCAGGAGACCAGCGAATACATGGGCAACCTGTCGGGCGGCACCAATCGCGGCGGTGCCTATCAAGGCTTGACCGGGTTCGGACTCGTCGTCGATACGGAAAAGGCCTTCGGATTGCCGGGGGGCACCTTCAACGTCTCCGGTCTGCAGATTCACGGCACGAGCCTGACCGCCAGAAATCTGCAAACACTGCAAACTGCGAGCGGCATCGAAGCCGACGCCGCGACCCGTCTGTGGGAACTGTGGTATCAGCAGTCGCTCGGCAACGTCGATGTGAAGATCGGCCAGCAGAGTCTCGATCAGGAGTTCATGGTCAGCCAGTACGCGGCTACCTTCATGAATGCAACGTTTGGCTGGCCGGTGCTGCCGGCCGTCGATCTGCCCGCGGGCGGACCGGCCTATCCGCTGTCGTCGCTCGGCGTGAGGGCGCGCGCATCGTTCGCGAACGGTGTCACCGTGCTGGGCGGCGTATTCGACGGCAACCCGGCGCCAGGCGTCGGCGATCCGCAAAAGCTCAACGCGAGCGGCGCGAACTTCAATCTTGGCAACGGCGCGCTCGTGATCGGCGAACTGCAGTACGCGATCAACCAGCCGTCGGCGAATCCTTCCGATCCGAGGCCGGCTGGCCTGCCGGGCACCTACAAGCTCGGCTTCTGGTACAACAGCAACCACTTCGCGGATCAGGGTTTCGACACCGGCGGCCTGTCGCTGGCGAATCCGGCGAGCAACGGCATGCCGACGAATCATCGCGGCAACTACAGCTTCTACGCGGTTGCCGACCAGATGGTGTGGCGCGCGGGCCCCGACAGTCCCCAGTCGGTCGGCGTGTTCGCCCGCATCATGGGTGCGCCGGGCGATCGCAATCTGGTCGATCTCGGCGTCAACGCGGGCGTCACGCTCAAGGCGCCGTTCAAGGGCCGCGACAACGATGTGGTCGGGCTCGCGCTCGGCTATGCAAAGATCGGTTCTCACGCGCAGAATCTGGCGAGCGCGCAGGCGCTGTACACGCCGGGCTATCCGTCGCGCAGCGCGGAGACGGTGCTCGAAGCCACTTATCAATACCAGGTCGCGCCGTGGTGGATGCTGCAAGCGGACTTCCAGTACTTCTGGCGGCCGGGCGGCGGGATTCCGGACCCGGACGATTCGTCCCAGCGCATCAGAAACGAAGCGGTTCTCGGCTTGCGCACGACGATCCAGTTTTGAGGAAAGGTCGCGCGGGAGGCTGATACGCGCTTCATCAATCGCTTCAACAAAGGCCGCGCGCCGCATCGCCGAACATGATCGGTCGATGCGGCGCGTTACCACGCATGCCGACTTGGCGAGCGCCCCGGCTCATCATCGACTCGCTTACCCCTGCGCATGCGCGGCGACCGCGTCCAGCGTGCGCGCCGAGTACACCAGCGTCGCGCCCGCGTTGACCGCCATCGCGACGCCGAGCGCTTCGGCGATTTCCTCGCGGGTCGCGCCGTGCTTCAGCGCCTCGGCCGTATGGACCGTGATACAGCCGTCACAGCGCAGGGTCACCGCGACCGCGAGCGCAATCAGTTCGCGCGTTTTCGCGCCGAGCAGATCGGTCTTCTGACCGGCATTCGACATCGCCTGATACGCCTTCACGCTGTCCGGCGCGAGCTTCGACATTTCGCCGATACGGCCGAACAGTTCCTTGCGGTAATCGATCCAGTTCAACATGGCAGTGCTCCTTGGTCCGTTGCGCGCCAGCGGTCGCCGGCGTCGTGGAAACAGTATTGCGTCGCGCCGCGATATCCTGAATACTCATTCGACTCAACTTTTAGCGCGCTCGTCTCATGGACACGCTCAGTCGCCTGATCGACCTTGCCCGGCCGCAAGCGAGCCTCGATCTTCGCTGCCTGTTATCAGGCGCATTCGATGTCGATCACGCGCCGCTGGAGAGGGGCGTCGCGCCGTTTCATCTGGTGCTCGACGGCAATTGCGTGATCGAGACCGCCGCCGGCGAGCAGTTCGAATTGAAGGCCGGCGATTTCATGCTGTTTCCGCGCGGCGCCGCGCATCGCGTGCGCGACGTGAAGCGCTCGACGGGCGGCCTGCCGCTGACGCTCGGGCACGACGGCATGCTGCCGGTGCGGCGCAACGACGGTGAGGAAGCTGCCACATCCGCGCAGACGCCCAATCACACCGCGACTCATGAAGGCGTCGATCTGCTGTGCGGCCGCTTCGCCTATGCGCCCGGTTCGTCGGCGTTGCTGCTCGATGCGCTGCCCGATCCGCTGCACGTGTCGCTGGGGGACGCGCAGACGCTCGATGCGTTGCAAACGCTGATCGCTTTGATGCGCGGTGAAGCGGCGCGGCGTCAGCCTGGCGCGCTCACCATCGTGACGGCCTTGAGCCACGCGCTGTTCGCAATGGCACTGCGCGTGCACGGCGAGCGCAATGCGAACAGCGCCGGCATGCTCGCGTTGCTGACGGACGCACGACTCGGCGCATCGGTGCAAGCGATGCTCGATGCACCCGAACGCGCGTGGACGATCTCCGAACTCGGCGAGCGCGCGGCGATGTCGCGCGCGACCTACGCGCGCCGTTTCAACGAGCGCGCGGGCATGACCGTGATGGATTTTCTGACGCAGATCCGCATGGCGATCGCCAGCGACCTGCTGTTGCGCACGCAACGCAGCGCGGCGGACATCGGCGAGGCGGTCGGCTATCAGTCGGAGGCGGCGTTCGGCAAGGCGTTTGCGCAAAGCGTCGGCGTGACGCCGGGACGTTACCGGCGTCGCACGCAAACGGACGATGCTCCGGATGACTGACCAAAGAATCGACGCGCGCGCGTGATTCTATTTGGGCGTTTCGCCCTTGCTGAACGCACGTCTTTCGAGCGACGCCATCAGCCGCGCGACCACGAGCGCGCAGACCGTCCCGAGCGTCACTTCGGCAAGCCGCAGAAAAGCCTTGTCCCACGCGGGGCCGATGCCTGGCGCCAGCAGCATGATCGTCGCCGTGATGCCGCCAAGGCGCGCCGCGCTGCCGACGTTGACGACCCAGCAGATCAGGATCGCGGCCGCGACGGTCGCCATGTACGCGGCAAAATGGCCGCCGCCCGCGAGCGTGCCGATCAGCCCGCAAATGCCGCCGACCATCGCGCCGATGAACTGGTCGCGCGACAGCTTGCGAGTGTCGATATAGCTGTGCTGGCTCACCGCGATCGCGGTGATCGCGGCCCAGAACGCCTGCTCGGTGTGCAGCGCGCGGCCGATGCCGAACGCGAGACTCGCGCCCGCCACCGCCTGCACGGCCATGAAGCCGCCCTCGATCAAGCGGTCGCCGAGCGGCAGCGTCTTCAGGAAAGCGAACAGCGCATCGGCGGCGGGCGTGCGCGAGGAGGGGCTTGAATCGTCGGACGGAGTCATCGGATGAAGGCGGCTCGGCAGGGACAGGGTCGTGCCGTATTCTAGCGGCTCCGCCCGACGCTTCCATCGCTGTCTAGATCGTGCCGAACAGCGCGCGCGGCCGGTCGCGCAGCGTGTGCGCGAGAATTTGCAGGCCGCGCGTCAGGTGCTCGCGCGACTCGGCGCAAGCGAGATTGATGCGCACGCCGTGTTCGACCGTCGAGCGATCCACCGCGAACGCGGAGGCCGGCATCGTGTTGACGCCGCGCGCGAGCGCGTTGGCCGCGAAATCGTCCGAGCGCCACGGCGGCGGCACGCGCAACCACACGAACATGCATGCGGGATCGCTCTTCAGATGCTCGGCGGGCAGTAGTTCGCGCGCGATCTCCTGGCGCGCGCGCAACTCGGCGCGTTGCGCGTCGAGGATCGTCTGCGCGGTGCCGTCCTCGATCCAGCGCGTGGCGATCAGCGTCGACAGCGGCGCGGGCATCCACGCGGTCGTGCGCACCGCTTCCGCGGCCAGCGCCGCGCCATGCGGCGGCGTGTGCAGATAGCCGATGCGCAGGCCCGGTGCGAGGATCTTCGAGGTCGACGTGATGTGGAAGGTCAGCTCCGGGCACAGGCTCGCAATCGTCGGCAAGCGCGCTTGCAGCAGCGGACCGTACACGTCGTCTTCGATGATCACGATGTGATGCCGGCGCGCGATCTCGGCGAGCGCCGCGCGACGCGCGAGGCTCATCGTCACCACGGTCGGGTTCTGCAGATTCGGCACCGTGAAGATCGCCTTTACGCGCCGATGCCGGCACGCGTCTTCGAGACGGTCGGGCAGCAGCCCTTCGTCGTCGCTCGGAATGCCGACCAGTTCGAACTGAAACACCGGCGCGAGGGCTTTCAGGCCATAGTAGGTCAGCTGATCCGACAGGATCACGCCTTCATGCCCCATCAGGCTGCTCAGCACCGCATACAGGCCATGCTGCGCGCCGCTCGTCACGACCACGCTGTCGGCGCTGGGCGTGAAGCCGGGCGCGGCGAGCCATTGCGCGCCCGCGGCCCGCGCCCATTCGGGGCCCTGCGGCGGCTGATATTCCTGGGTCTGCGGATAGCGGGGATCGTGCGCGATCTGCGCCATCGTCCGCGCGAGCTGTGTGAGGAATTCACCGGTGGCGGGCCGGTTCACGGTCAGGTCCAGCACGGCGTTCGCGTCGGCGTGGCCGCTTGCCGATGTGCTGTCGCTGCGGGCACGCACGGCAGGCATGGCGCCGCCGGTGACGATCGAGCCGCGCCGCTTGCTCGCGACGATCAGCCCCCGCGCCTGCAACTCCTTGTACGCGCGCGACACGGTGGAGACATTCAGGCCCAGCTCCAACGCGAGCTCGCGCTGCGGCGGCAGACGGCTGCCGGGCGGGTAGAGGCCGCTGCGGACTTGTTCCTCGAGGCTGCGCGACAACTCGAGATAAGTCGGCTGACGGCCCTTTGTCTGGAGCACGTCCTCACCGTTTGTGTGGTCAATTGCGCTTTTCATCCAGCATGAATCTCCATGCAAAAACCCGTTCGAGCGTGCAGGACCCTGCCAATACTAAACCCGTTCGTCGTCGGATCGGCAACTGCAAGTACATCGCACTGCACGATGCCAGCCCGTTTCGCTCGGGGAAAGTACCTAAGTCCACACAAAGCCAAATTAATTGCACACAAAAAAACTTTGTGTGAGTATTAAAGCATGATTTGTGTGGCGTCGTGTCGAAAGACGACGCGCAATCGTGGTACAGGAGGGACGGTCGTGATAGAGCAGCAGAGCACGCTCCTGCCGGTCGATGCATCGGGCGGAAAGTCGGGTCGGGCGGCCAGTGCGGCCGAGTGGCGCACGCGATGAGCGAAGTCGCCGTGCTGGGCGCGGGCTTCATCGGCCTGTCGAGCGCCTACTGGCTGATGCGCGACGCTCACCACGTCACGCTGTTCGACGCGCTCGGTCCGGGCGAGGCCACGTCATACGGCAATGCGGGCACGTTCGCCAACTATGGCTGCATTCCGGTGAACAACCCGGCGGTGTTCCGCAATCTGCCGCGTTTCCTGTTTTCGCCGACGAGTCCGCTGCGGATTCGCTGGCGCTATCTGCCGCAACTCGCGCCTTGGCTTGTGCGTTTTCTATGCGCGTCGATGCCGCGGCGCTACGAGCACAGCGCTCGAGCGCTCGCAAGCCTGCTGTCGCGCGCGTTCGACGGTTATCGCGAGATGCTCGAAAGCGATAACCTGTCGCGCTTCGTGCGGCCGCGCGAATGCCTGTACCTGTATTCGAATGCGGCGTCGTTCGACGCGGCCCAGCCGTCGCTCGCGTTGCGGCGCTCGCTCGGCGTGCGCTTCGAAAACTTCGACCGCGCCGGCATCGCCGCACTCGAACCGAATCTCGCGCCGATCTTTGCGCACGGCACGTTGTTCAACGGCAGCTGGTTCCTCGGCGACCCGCGCGGCTTTTTGCAGGCGTTGCACGCGGCGCTGCTCGCTCGCGGCCTCAGGCATGAGCGCGTCGCGGTTCGCACGCTCGTGCCGGGTGCCAACAGCGTGCGAATCGTCGACGACGCGGGTCGCGCATATGATGCCGCGCAGGCGGTCGTCTGTGCCGGCGCATTTTCCGGCCGCTTCGCGCGCCAATGCGGCGACCGCGTACCTCTCGATACCGAGCGCGGCTATCACGTGCGCTTCCCCGGCACGTCGTCGCTGATTTCACGGCCGTGCGGCTGGGCCGAGCGCGGCTTCTACATGGTGCCGATGGACGGCGGCATCCGCGCCGCGGGCACCGTCGAACTGGGCGGCTATGGACCGCAGCGCAATGCCGCGCTGCTCGATCTGATCACGCGCTCCGCGCGGCTCGCGCTGCCGCAATTGCCTCAACCGGATAGCGACTGGCTCGGTTTCCGGCCGAGCCTGCCCGACGGCCTGCCGGTCGTCGGAGCGTCGAGCGCGTCGCCGCGCGTCGTCTACGCATTCGGTCATCAGCATCTGGGCGTCACGCTGGGCGGCGTGACGGGCAGCGTCGTCGCCGATCTGGTGGCGGGGCGCGTGCCGCCGGTCGATCTCGCGCCTTACAGCCCGCGTCGTTTTTAACCACCGCAACTGCTGCACGGAAGAGGACGGACATCATGAAACGCAGAAACCTGGTTGTCGCACTCGCCCTTGGGATGTTGTGCGCGCATGCGCCGTCGTACGGCGCAGAGCCGCAAATCGTCAAGATCGGCTTCGTCGGACCGCTGACCGGACCGGTCGCGCGGGTCGGCAAGGACCTGCAGAACGGCGCGCAGCTCGCGGTGGATGAAGCGAACGCGAAGCATCCGATGATCGGCGGCAAACCCGTCAAATATGTGCTCGACGTGCAGGACGATCAGGCCGATCCGCGCATCGCGATCCAGGTCGCGCAGAAACTCGTCGACGACGGCGTGGTCGGCGTGATCGGCCATTACAACTCGGGCTGCAGCATTCCGGCCTCGGCCGTCTATCACACGGCGAACGTCGCGATGATCACGCCGGGCTCGACGAATCCGGCGCTCACGGCGCAGGGTTTCGCGAACGTGTTTCGCACGATGGGGCACGACGGCGTGGGCGGTGTAATCGCGGGCGAGTTCGCGGTGCAGCAGTTGAAGGCGAAGCGCATCGGCATCATCGACGATCGCACCGCGTTCGGCCAGGGCCTCGCCGATGCGTTCGAGAAGGGCGCAAAGCAGGCGAACGGCAATGTCGTCGATCGCGAATTCACGAACGACAAGGCGGTCGATCTGCGCGCGATCCTGACTTCGTTGAAGCAGAAAAACGTCGACCTGATCTTTTTCGGCGGACTCGACGAGCAGGGCGCGATGCTGGTCAAGCAGATGCGCTCGCTCGGCATGCCCGCGCAACTGTTTGGCGCGGGTGCGCTGAAGAGCAACGCGTTCCTGCAGATTGCGGGCAACGCGGGCGAGGGGACGCGCGATCTCGAGCCCGGTCCTGCGCTCGACAAGCTGCCGTCCGCGCAGGAGTTCGGCAAGCGCTACAAGGCGCGCTTCAATCAGGATGTCGAGCTGTATGCGCCGTTCGCCTACGACGCCGCGCTCGCGATGATTCAGGCAATTCAGAGCGCGGACTCGCTCGATCGCGCGAAGATCGTCGCGGCTTTCCCGAAAGTGAACGTAACGGGCGTGACAGGGAAAATCGCGTTCGATCCGCATGGGGATCTGATCAAACCGCCTTATACGCTGTTCGAAGTGCAGCAGGGGCAGTGGAAGAGTCAGCGGACCGTGGGCGGCGGCGGGGTGTGAGGTTTATCCAGACTAAGCCGGCTGTCGCGACGCCGCTTCGCGGCGCGCGGTCCGGGGGGCGCCGGCTTGTCCGATCGATGCAGCAGCCCGTGCCGCGCAACGAGCGTGTCTATCTGCTCGTTGGCGATCGAGGCGGAAATAAAGTAACCCCTCACAATCGATCTGATCGATTGTCTTGACCCACGCAAACAGTTCTGCGGTTTCGACACCTTCAATGACGACTCGCTTGCCCACAAATCGCAGGTGAGATCGAATCACCGATAAGGGGGGCGTCCACGCAACATGAACCCCCCCTTCGAAAACGCCATCCCCCCTCCCCGAAGGGGGGGATTTGAAAAGCGACTGGCTCTATCTTTCTTCTCGAAATTCAACAAGGCCTACGGGACCGGCTCAACTGGCCGCTCACGCCTATCTCCCGCAATTGTGGGGGGCCGGTCTTCCAGTCGGCAGCGAGAAGGAAAAAGGTGATAGATGAATATCCTGTTGGTCGAAAACGATCCCGCACAAGCTGATTCGATCGAAAGGGAAATCGGACAGTCCGGACATCGAATCAGCAAGGTCGAGCGGGGCAAGGACGCAATCAGTTTTCTCCAGGCCAACGAGGTCGATCTCGTGGTGCTCGATTGGGAACTACCGGGCATGAGCGGCTTCGAGGTGCTGTACTGGATACGCCGTCATCTGGGCCGTGAACCCGCGGTGCTGTTCGTGACCAGACGGCTTCTGGAAGTAGAGATCGTGCAGGCGCTGGACGCCGGCGCGGATGACTACGTCGTCAAGCCGTTCCGGGCCAAAGAACTGGGGGCAAGGGTCGGCGCGCTGTTGCGTCGCACACGGCGCAGCATAAAAGTGGAAAGCGCCATCGCCGTTGGGCCGTATATCTTCGACGTCACGCAGCGCGGTGTTTTTCTGCACGGCGAATCGATCCTGTTGACGGAAAAGGAATTCGACGTGGCCGCCTATTTCTTCGCGCACGTCGGACGGGTCGTTTCCAAACGGCTTCTGGCAAAGCTTGCCTGGGGCCGCGAACTGGACAGTACCTCGCGCACGATCGACACGCACATCTACCGGCTTCGACGCAAGCTGGCGCTGCGGCCGGACAACGGCGTGCGATTGACGACCGTCTATACGCACGGCTACCGGCTCGACGAGGTCGATACCGGCAGTGCGAATGTGCAGGCGTCCGAGGTTTCCGAGCCGGACGATCCCGTCGCGGAGATCGACACGCCCGCGCAGCGCGCACAAAGCAATCTGCGCTAGCGATTCGACCCGAGACCCTATGCGACCCGAAGCGGATACCGGTCCTCGCGGCTCGTTGCGCAGCTCTGCATTGAGTCGTCACACGGTTCGGCGTATCTTCGAGACGAATTCACAACGACCCCTCCATGCCTCTCACGGATAGCCGGTGAGAGGACCACCCATGAATACACCCGCTGATAGTTTCGAGCGTGAATGGATCGTGTCGCTGATCCAGACCAAGATGATGCCGCCGCGTCTTCCCGCGGGTTGCGTGCAACGACCGGGCTTGCTCCGGCGACTCGATGAACGACGTCCGCGTCACATTACGCTCGTGACCGCGCCCGCGGGTTTCGGCAAAACAACTTTGCTTGCCGCATGGAGCGAAGCGCAAGCGAGAAAGAAGCGTCCCGTTGCGTGGCTCAGTCTCGATGGAGAAGACGACGACCCGCAGCAACTCGGCGCCTATCTGGTGGCGACGCTTTGTCGGGCGTCGAAGGAGATCGCGTGGCGGGCGCAGCAACTTCTCGATAACGATGCACACACGCCGGTCAGAACGGTCATTTCAGTGCTGCTCAATGACATCGCCGCATACGGCCGCGGGGTTTTCCTCGTGCTCGACGACGTCGACCGCCTGAGCGCGAAACCCGTTCTCGCGATCGTGTCGCGCCTGCTGCGCTACGCGCCCGACAACCTGCACGTGCTGCTCGGCGCGCGCGGCGAACCGGCGTTGTCGCTGAGCGCGCTGCGCTCCCCCGACAAACTTTCGCATGTGACCGTCGACGATCTGCGCTTTTCGCTCGACGATGCTCAAGCGTTTTTCCATCACACCGGTAATGCGCTGCTCGACCGCAACAGCGTCGAGTTGTTGAACAGCGCGACCGAGGGATGGGTTGCCGGCTTACAGCTGGCTTCGCTCGGACTGAACCGGGTCGATGACGTGGCCGCGCTTGCCAGTCATCTCGCCGGTTCCCGATTCGGCATCGATCGCTACCTGAACGATACGGTGCTTGCGCATTTGCCGCCGCATATGCTGACGTTTCTGCTGTACACGTCGATTCTCGAGCGGCTTACCGCGACGCTGTGCGACGACGTCATGGGCGGTGAAGGCGACAGCGGTGAGAAGCTCGACTGGCTCGAGCGTCATAACGTGTTCATCCGGCCGCTCGATGAAGCGCAAAGCTGGTATCGCTATCACGCGTTGCTGAGCGATGCGCTGCGCCGCCGTCTGATGCGTCAGGCGCCACGCCAGGTTCCGTTGCTGCATCGTCGGGCCAGCCTATGGTTCGCGCGTGCGCGTCTGTGGCCCGAAGCCGTGCGACATGCGCTGGCCGCGGGCGACATCGGGCAGGCGGCGCAGTGGGCCGAAAACTGTGCGATGGAGATGCTTCAACGCGGCGACCCGTTCATGCTGCCGGGCTGGATTCGCAAACTTCCGCCGGACGTGATCGCGAGTCGATTGCGCTTGCGTCTGGCGAAAGCGTGGGCACTCGCGATGTCGCTCGAAACCGCGCGCGCGTCGAAGGAGATCGGCGAGATTGCTGACGAGTTCGAGCGTATGGCCCGTGATGATCGGACCGCAGCCGACGAGATCGCGTGGGCGGAGATCAACGCGATCCGCGCGGTGATCGCTTGTGTGAACGACGACAGCGAGCATGCGCTGGAACTCGGGCGTGCCGTCCAGGCATCGACGGTGCCTGCGGAACCCTGGGTGCGCCAATACGGGCAAAGCGCGGAGATTTTCGGCTTGATGTATAGAGGGCAGTTCGCCTATATCTCGCGCGTATGGAGAGCGCGGGTCGATCAGGTGGGACTCAGCCAGAAGCCGAACAGCGCGGATATGCTGCGCGACGCGGTGTACGGCGTCGCCGCGCTGATACACGGCGATCTTCCCGATGCGAGGCGGGTGATGGAGGTCGCGATGCGCTACTCCGAAGACAAGCTGGGGGAGTGGTCGGCGGCCGCGGCCGCGGTTTCCGGTTGCCTTGCGTCGATTTACTACGAGTGCAACCAGCTGTCCAAGGCGCGGAAGTTGCTCGACGCTCGCATGACCATCGCGCTGGAGACCTCACCGCTCGCCGCGTTGATGCGCTATATGCTCACCTCGGCGCGCCTGCTGTGGCGCGATGGCAAAAAGGGGCCGGCGCTGGCCGTTCTCGAGGACGGCCGACAGCTCGCGATTACCCGTCGATGGTTGCGTCTGAAGCTCGCGTGCGATGCGGAATCCGTCCGGCAGCTGCTTGCCGACGGCAGGGTGGTCGAGGCGCGTCAGGTCGCCGACGAGCTGAGCGCGAGCGTACCGATGATGTGCGAAGGGCGACGGGGCTCGGCGATGGAAACGTGGGCAAGCTACTGTGTGCTGCAAGCCCGTGTTCTGCTCGCCGAAAATGCCGCCGCGGACGCCGTCGGTTTTCTTTCGCGCTTACTCGACAATCTGGTTGTACTGGGCTGGCGCTATGCCGAGGCCGTCGTTTCGTTGCTGCTCGCTCTCGCGCACGAGCAGAACGGCGCTTCGGACCAGGCTTTCGACGCGCTGGGAAACGCGCTGCGGATCGGCGGCGCGATGGGGATGATCAATAGCTTCGTGGACGAGGGACCGCCGATGCGTGCGTTATTGGAACGCTTTCGCCGCGCGCCATCGGAAATCGCGAGCGGGCACGCGACGTATATCGACACGGTGCTGTCGGCTTTCGACGAAGCGGATAACCCGCCATCGTCTTCGCCGGGTCATGCCGACACCAAGGTAGCGCCGGGCACACTGAGCGCGCGAGAACTCGAAATTCTGGGCTACGTCGCTCGAGGGCTTTCCAACAAGGAAATCGGGCGATCGCTGAATCTGGCGCCCGAGACGGTCAAATGGCATATGAAGAATGTGTTCGAGAAACTCAACGTCAATTCGCGATTCGAGGCCGTGCAGAGTGCCTTCGGCATTCAGCCTGGCGACGACTGAAGCGTCTGGCCGCGTAGTGCCGCCGCGATCCCGGCAGCTCACCGCGGCTCGCGTCCAAACGCTTCGCGCAGCTTGCGCTTGGCCTGTTGCAACGTATCGCGCCGCTCCTTCGGCAGGTTTCGGCCCGCCCGATTGACGTAGAAATTGAGCATCGACATCGCCGATTGAAACGGCGTGCCCTTGCGTCGTCGGCTCACCGTCGAGGAGTGCTTCAACGATTGCGCGATGGACTCCGCGCTGCCGGTTTTGAAAATATCCTTCTGGATGTCCATCGCGTCGCTCGTTTCCATCACGTGATGCGACCATTTCTTCGCGCCGGATGCGCCGCTCGACTTCGCGGTTTTGGCGCGATGCGCGGCCTGCGCCTGCGCATGGCGCTGGCGCGGTGGCCGTCCCGACTTGCCACGCGACACAGGGCGTTTCGATCTGCTGCTGGTCTTTCGGGTCGCCATTGTGTTTGCTCCTGAAGCGCAATGCCAGACTGGCCACGCATCGGAAATGGTCGGTTCGGCGATCAGAGCTTCACGCCGCCGGCCTCGGGTGCATCCGACGAACCCGGGGGAATGTCACCGACGCCCACGTCGTTGCGGTTCGTATAGACGTCGCCGCCCCAGTACGGTTCGCTGCCGTAGTACTGATGCACGGTGGTGGCCCACGTCTGATCCGCCATCGATGGCCAGTGATCCTTATCGAAACCCGGTGCGTTCTTCACGCGCTCGGCCACCATGTTCAATACGAAGCATTTTTCCTGCGTATCGAGCGTCAGCGCACTCCACGGAATCGCGAGCAGCTTGTCGCCGATGCCGAGAAAACCGCCGCTCGACAGCACTGCATACGCGATGCGGCCCGACCGCACGTCGAGCATGATGTCCTTGATCTTGCCGATGTGCTCGCCGTCGCTGCTGATGACCTTGTTGCCGTCGAGCGTAGCCGCAGCCATTACGTCCGGGCCTGGGCCTTCCGCGGTCGCGGCGCCTTTGCCGACGATGTTCGCGCCTTGCGTCTGGGTCTGCATCACCATGATGGGCTCCTTTGATGGGGTGAATGTACCGAGGCATTTAGCAACGGCCGTTCCATCGAGCCGTGTGGCGCCATTACTCTATGGCACCCGGCGCCGCATTCTCCCGACGAGGCGCCGCGCGCGTAAAGGATGCGAGCACGTTTGCAATTTTTGCGTCCATGCTGACGCTAGCGCTGCCCGGCGAAGCGCGATGCGCGCATGCGACGCATGCATCGCGCGGCATAGGCCTTGCTCGACTTTCAGTGATGGCGGCAGGAACTGAAGGATCACAACCGTCCTTTTCACTTCATGGAGAGAAGCCAGATGAGCAAGTATCCGAAGGCATGGCTGGTCGCGGCATGTGTGGCCGCGTCGGGCGCCGTCGCGTCGGGCGCCGCGTTCGCGCAGACGGGCGGCGGCAACGGCAATAGCGGCGCCGGCGGCGGCAACGCGCATGGCGCGGCGACCGCCGCGCCGACGGCGGGCAACGAGCCCGCACCGAATGCGATGGGCAGCACCGGGGGCTCGACTTCGTCGATGAAACACCATCACAAGAAGTCGAAGGCAATGAAGCCAATGAACGACACGACGAACACGCCCGGCGCCGATGCCAGCAGCGATACAAAGGGACAGTAACGCTGGATCGATGCGCAAGCGGCAATGCACCGTTGCGTTCCTCGTGACGCACGGACGATGCCGCTTCGCATCGGGGGGAGAATATCGTGACCAGGAACATTCATTATCAGGCGAACATCTGCGGGGGGGACTTCGCGCACGTTCGCGAATGCTTCAGCAACTGGAAGTCCGAGACGCTCGTGTATCGTCGGCAACAGCCGATGTTCGAAGGCAAGCAGGAAGTGCGGCCGTTGTCGGAGCGCGTGTTCGACAACGGCGAAGTCGCGCATAACACGCTCGCGAGCGTTTGTTCGCCTGGCGACGCGTATGCGCTGGCGGCCGAGATACGCGACGGCGAGCGCGATGTCTGGCTCGTGATGGCGGCATTCGAGGAAGACGTTTGAGCCTTCGCCGATTCATCGCCGAGCCCGTCACTGGGCCGCCGGTTTCGATTCAGATGGCAGTTCCAGCCCAGTGTGCATTTGGGCCGCGGCGCTTTCGTGTTTCGCGGCGGGGGATTTTTTGCGCACCACGCGCGATTTTTTCAGCAGACTCGTCAGCGAACCGTTGATGGTGTCGTCGGACGGCGACTCCCGCGTCTTGCGTCCTTTCCCACTGGTCGCGCGCGCGAGTTTCGCCGCGCGTTTTTCCGCCTGCGCCAGCAGCACCGCGAAGGCCACTTCATCCACCTTGAGTCCGCGGCGCGCTTGACCTGGCGCGAGGCTCCGCAATTCGTCGGCCTCGAACGCGCTGATGATCGCCGGGTGGATATAACAGCGCCGGCAGACAGCGGGCGTATTGCGCAGCAGGCTCGCCACCTCTTTCACGGTTGCGACGATATGACCGCGCGCTTCGGCTGCGCTGCTGCACATCAAACGGCGCAATGCCGCCAGCGCGTATACGCTGCCGGCCCATGTGCGGTAGTCCTTCGCGGTGAAGTCGGCGCCGCTCACGCGGCGCAGGTAGTCATTGATATCGGTCGAGCCGACGCCGTGGCGCGTGCCGTCTTCGTCGAGATACTGGAACAGGTCGTGGCCGGGCAGCTCCGCGCAACGTCGCACGATGCGCTTGACGGTTGGATTGTCCACGGTCACGTCGTGCTCGATGCCGCTCTTACCGCGAAACTGAAGTCGCAATTGACCGGCCTTTATCTTCACGTGCCGCTTGCGCAACGTCGTTAATCCGAATGACTGATTGTCGCGCGCGTATTCGGCGCTGCCGACGCGAATCAGCGTCGTGTCGAGCAAGTGCACGATGGCCGCGACGACCTTGTCGAGCGGCATGCCGGTCAGCTTCAGGTCACGCGCGACACGCGCGCGGATTTTCGGCAATGCGCGGCCGAACTCGGCCATCCGTTCGTACTTGTCGGCGTCGCGCGTTTCGCGCCAGCGCGGGTGATAGCGGTACTGCTTACGGCCGCGCGCGTCGCGGCCGGTCGCTTGAAGATGACCTCGCGGATCGGGGCAGATCCACACGTTTTCATAGGCGGGGGGAATCGCGAGCGAGTTGATGCGCTGGATCTCGTTCTCATCGACGATGCGCCTGCCGTTCAGGTCGAAATAGATGAAGCCGTTCCGCTCGCGCTTGCGTGTGTAGCCGGGTTTCGTGTCGTCGGCGTGGCGCAGGCCCGGCGGCATCGGCTGCGGTGCGGCGTGGGCGGTCGCGCTCGCCGAGTTGCGTGATGCGGTCGTGGAATGAGTCGCGGTAGTCATGGTCGCAAGTAGAAGTTTCAAGCGGCTGAAGCAAGGGGAATGCCATTGACACTGAACCGGGGCGCTTGAGCGGAACGGTCCTTGCGGAAAAAGTCGATGTGACCAACTGGAAAAGGGGGCTTTCATGACCAGCACACTCAATCCCGATGAAGAGCCGCAGCGGACAGTCAAGCAAACCTCCGGTACGACGGGCGCGCTGGGTCCCAGCGACTCGTCGGATAGCGGCAGCGACGTGGCGGGCGCGAAGCGTCACGATTTCGACGTCGATACGGAACTCGACAATCACGCGCTCGAAACCGGCGACGCGGAACTCGGCAGCGATACCGATCGCTCGGGTACGGGCGAGCGCGCGTCGGCCGACGGCGATTCGACGTTGGAAGCGGATCGCGATATCGACACCGACCACGTCGTCGATCCGCGAGTGCCTCCGGGCGCGGAGCGATCCGGCGAAGAGGAAACCGATGTCTGAGCAGGTTGCGTTTCGCGCACGAAGCGGCTCGCGCCGACCGGCGCAATCGGGCACGCGTCTTGCGGGAGAACGTTTTTGTGAAGGCGCCGCGCTATGCACCTGCATAACGAGCAAGCGAGCGAGCGCGGCGCCACTGGAAGGAGAGGACGCATGAGTGATGCACTGAATGGCTACAAGGTAGCGGTACTCGCCGTAGACGGCTTCGAGCAGGCGGAACTCGTGGAGCCGAAACGCGCGCTCACCGAGGCGGGCGCGACGGTCCACGTGATTTCGGCGAAGCCGGGCAAGATCCAGGGCTTCAAGCACGTCGACAAGGGCGACACCGTCGATGTCGATGCGACGTTCGACAAGGCCCGTCCCGAAGACTACGACGCGCTGGTGTTGCCGGGCGGCGTCGTGAACGGCGATGCGTTGCGACTGCTGCCGCAGGCGCAGGCTTTCGTCAAAGCGGTCGACAACGCGAAGAAGCCGATCGCGGTGATCTGCCACGGCACCTGGCTGCCGGTATCGGCGGGGATCATCAAGGGGCGCACGGTGACGAGCTGGCCTAGCCTGCAGGACGATATTCGTAACGCGGGCGGCACGTGGGTCGATCAGGAAGTGGTCGAGGACGGCAATCTGATTTCGAGCCGCAAACCCGCCGACCTGCCCGCATTCAACAGGACGCTGATCGGGCAACTGACGAAGCGCAAGGCGGCTTGATCGAAGGGCGGCGCGCTGGCTTCGACGCCGGCGCGTTGTGATTCGATACTGCGCATCGGCGATTCGACAGGGAGAAAGTGCATGAAATTCCGGTATTCCCTACAAGTGTTGACCGCCGCGCTGGCTGCGTTGGGCGCGAGCGCGGCAACGCTCGACACGGCCAGCGCGCAGGCGAGCGATGCGCCCGCGAGTGCCGCGCCGGCCGGTAAAACGACGCTGTCGCCCGCGGATCAGCAGTTCGTGCTCGAAGCGTCGAAGTCGGACGCCACCGAAATCGCCGCCAGCAAGATCGCGCTGAAGAACTCGAACGATCCGCAGGTCAAGAAGTTCGCGCAACAGATGATCGCGGACCACACGAAGCTGTCGCATGCGATGGCCGCGCTGGTCGCGAAGAAGGGCTTCAACCCGACGCCGTCCGCGGATTCCGCGCTGGTCGGCAAACTGCAGACGTTGAAGGGCTCCGGGTTCGATGCGGCCTACGTCGAGCAGGTCGGCGTGGAAGCGCATCAGCGTGCGGTGGATCTGTTCCAGCAGCAAAGCGAAAGCGGCACCGACGCGCAACTGAAGGCCGCGGCCATGCAAGCGCTGCCAACCATCAAGCATCACCTGGAGATGGCGCAGCAACTGGCCGGCAACTTGAAGGGCTCGTCATGAACGCGATCCTGCCACGGCCTGCTTATGAGGACTCTCTGATGCAGATCACTTTCCCCGACGACGACCCGGTCTTCGACGGCGCCAATCTGACCGTGCGGTTTCTTGCGCGCGTCGATGGCGAGCCGGTGGTCTGCTCGATCACCGCCGAGGCTCTGGAAGATCATTTCGGCGCGGAATCCGCGCTCGAACCTGCGTTGATGGCCGCGTTCGACAGAGGCCGTCAGCGCATCCGCTCGGTCTGCGCGGAAGCGCTCGACCAGAACAACGGAGAAGGCGTGGTGTTGCATAGCGGACTGTTCAGAGTGGAAGGCATGGAACCGGATCGCGGCACCGCGGCGTAGGGGTGCCGCGTGTGGCACTGACTGGGCGCGCTGCTCGTGACGCGCGCCACCCCGGCGACGGTATGGTCCGTGAACGCTAGTCAACGATAACGGAGGCGTAATGTCACTCATCGTCGCAGCACGCTTCACGACGTTTCCGGCCGCGGAAGGCGCGGCGCAAAAGCTTTTCGAGGCGGGTTTCGTCGAAGAGGACGTCACGCTGTTTTTCGTCAATCCGCGCGGCCAGCACGCACGTTTCCCGATCGGCGGCGACACGGATTCCGACCCCGGCGCGCGAGAGGCGCCTAAAGGCGTAGGCATGGGCGTGACGATCGGTGCGGTCATCGGCGCGGTGATCGGCGTGGCGATTTTCGCGGCGTTTTCCGCACCGCTGCTCGTGTCGCCGATCGCGGCGGGCGTCGGCGCGTATGTCGGCTCGCTGATCGGCGCGATGTTGCGCACCAAGGAGCATGGCAAATCGGACTATCGCGTGCCGTATCACGAGGAGGCCCGCAAATCGGGCGTGCTCGTCGCCGTGCACGTGTCGCCCGACAATCAGCTCGATGCCGCACGTGTGCTGCGCGAAGCGGGCGGCGTGTCGATCGAGAAGGCGACCGGCCGCTGGCAGCAGGGACACTGGGCCGATTTCGATCCGCTGAAGACGCCCGAACCGATCAAGGAATTCGCGGAGAAGCGCGAGTGATGTAAGCGATGCGGTATGCCAACGGAAAACGGCCCGATGACGATGATCGGGCCGTTTTCGGTTTACCGCGCGATTTCGACGTCGCGCTACACCCACGGTTGCCGCGTGTCGTGCGGCGGCTGAAATCGTTCGAGCTGCCTTTCGCTATTCGTCGGCCGGCATGAGGCCGCCGTGATGCCGTCATGCGAGCGGCCGCACGTCGACATCGTTGCATGCGGCTGAGGCGCCGCCGCGTCCGGCGACGCGATGTGCGCGCGAATCTGCATCACGGTAGCCGAAGTGACGATTGCGACCGCCGCCAGAAATTTGATGCTGCCGGATTTTTTCATCGTGGTTCCCCCTGTCGTTATAGATTGCCGAATCGAGTGGGTTAGCAACCGCTGTGCCACGCCTGCGAAGATCGAAACGCGGCGCCAGGCGTGTATGCCGGGCACGCGTGATGCGAGCTATCCCATGCAGCCCGCCGCGCGTCGAACCGATTCATCGCGACGCACATAAAAAGCTCCGCGCGGCGGATTCCGCGATGAACGAAACCCTTGGAGGTATTGAATGGCTACCAACGTTGTTTCCGTATTGAATGACCTGGTCGAAACGTCGAAGGATGGCGAAAAGGGCTTTATGAAGGCAGCCGAGGATGCGCACGACGAAGAGCTGAAGATGCTGTTTCGCTCGACAGCAGACGAGTGCTCGCGCGGCGCGCGTGAGTTGCAGGATGTCGTTCAGACCTTGGGCGGCAAGCCGGAAACCGGCGGCAGCGTGACCGGTGCGCTGCATCGCGGCTGGGTCGACGTCAGATCGGCGGTTTCGGATCGCAGCGACCATGCGATTCTCGCCGAGTGCGAAAAGGGCGAGGACGTCGCGAAGAAGCGCTATCACGATGCGCTCGAAAAGGATTTGCCGGCCGATGTGCGTGCGATCGTCGAGCGGCAATATCAGGGCGTACTGCAGAATCATGATCGCGTGCGCGATCTGCGTGACCGCTATGCGGCGATGAAGCGTTGATCGACGCATCGATGCAATAGAAAGAGCCGGCTCCGCAGCCGGCTCTTGTTCGTTCCGCTCAGTCGAATCGGCGTGAACCGATCATGCGGATATCAGTCGGCGGCCACCTTCAGATGGTTCTTCACGCTCTCGACACCCTTCACGTTCTGCACGACATCCTCGGCGGCGGTCTTGTCTTCGGCCGATGGCACCGAACCCGTGAGCCACACGACGCCCTTGCGGGTCTTCACGTGGATATGCGTCGATTTGACGTTCTTCGCGGCAAGCAGATCGGCCTTGACCTTGGTCGTAATGGTGCCGTCGTCGATATGCTGGCCGACGCTTTCCGACGCCGCGGGCGGAGCCGAAGCGCTGGTCTGCGCGTTCGCGTTCAGCGCGAACGCGACGACAGCGATACTGCCTGCGGTCTTCAGAAGCTGGATCGTCTTCATGGTTTTCTCCTTCAGGTGGTGATGAAAATGGCGGTCTTGTTGCCGGTGGCCGATCGCGGCGCAAGCCGCTGATGACACACGTGGGGTCGTCGCCGCTACGGTACCGTCAGGGGCCCGTTTCTCGACACCGGGCGCCGTACTCGCATCCACGCATGACTGGCGTTTTTACGAAGGGCGGCGTCCGTCCACACCACGCTGCTCCGCATGGATCGTGCCCGGCCGCTGCGGTCCCGGTGACACCGCTCGCGAAAGCCGTATCCACCAGGGTTTTTCGACTGATGAATCGGGCTGCGTTGCGACCGTGCCCGAGGCCGTCCGAGGTGTGAAGAAAAGGGACCGTAAATTGCCAGCCGTTTGTAAAAACCGGCGCTCGCGGTCCCGTCAATTCCTGCGCCTCAATAAACAAAGCGTAATCAAAACAGCGTCTTGCGCGACCTGGTACGGACGTTGCGTTGAAGAGTGCACTCGCCTCATCCAACGAACGGGATCTACTCCAATGCCTTCAATCGAACTACGCACAAGGCAGTCTCTTGCACTGACGCCTCGTCTTCAGCAGTCGGTGCGTCTCTTGCAATTGTCGGCTCTCGAGTTCCAGCAGGAATTGCGCACGGCGCTCGATACCAATCCGTTCCTCGAATACGACTCATCCGAAGCAGAGGACGTCGCGCTCGCCGGCACGACGCCGGCTGACGGCGAAGACGCCAACGTGCCCGCCGCCGATTCGCTAGCCGCCGCCGAGCCGGACGGATTACCGGCGGAAAACTCCGCTAGCGATACGCTCGAAAGCGCGGGCCAGGACGACATGCCCGCCGATTTTTCCGGCGACTACGGTTCGCGCAGTTCGGCGCGCCAGAACGGCGACGCAGACGGCAGCGACCCGGCTGAATGGGCTCGCTCGCAACCCACGCTGCGCGAGCAGTTGCACGACGCGTTGCGCCTATACCGGCTCGACGACCGCGATCGCGCGGTGGCCCGTTTCATCATCGAGGCACTCGACGAAGACGGGTATATGCGGCAGTCGCTCGCCGACCTCGCCGACAGCGTCGATCTCGAGCCCACGCTGACCGAGGAAGAACTGCTGGTGGCGTTGCGCCTCGTGCAATCGCTCGATCGTCCGGGGCTCGGCGCGCGTTCGCTGTCGGAATGCCTCGCGCTGCAAATCAATGCGCTGCCCGCCAACACGCCAGGGCGCGAGGTCGCGCGGCAGATCGCCGAGCATCATCTGGAACGTCTCGCGCGCCGCGAACAGGCCGAGTTGCAAAAGCAGATCGGCTGCAGCGCGGAGGAACTGCGCGTGGCCTGCGCGCTGGTGCGCAAGCTCGATCCGAAGCCGGGCAATTGCTACGGCCGCGCCGAGGATAACTATGTGGTGCCCGACGTGCTCGTGCGTCAGGTACGCAACAAGTGGGTCGTGTCGATCAATCCGGCAGTGCAGCCGCGGGCGCGAATCCATCGCATGTATGCACAGCTGTTCGCGCAGTCGGCCGGCGCGAGCCGCTCGCCGCTCGCACAGCAGCTGCAGGAAGCACGCTGGCTGATCCGCAACGCGCAGCAGCGCTTCGACACGATCCAGCGGGTGGCCGAATGCATCGTCGCGCATCAGAAGGCCTTCTTCCAGTATGGCGAGATCGCGCTGAAGCCGATGGTGTTGCGCGACGTCGCTGACGAGCTGGGTCTGCACGAATCGACGATCTCGCGGGCGACGGGCAACAAATATATGGCGACGCCGCGCGGCATCTTCGAGTTCAAGCATTTCTTCCCGCGCGAGCTCGGCACCGAAAGCGGCGGCACCTGCTCGGCCGCGGCGGTGCGCGCGCTGCTCAAGGAGATGATCGCCGCGGAGAACACGCGCGATCCGCTGTCGGACGTGACGCTCGCGAAGATGCTCGCGGATCAGGGCGTGCTGGTCGCGCGGCGCACGGTGGCGAAATACCGGCATCTGATGAAGGTGCCGCCGGCGGAACTGCGCCGGCAGCTTTGACGCACCGAAGTTTTAACGGGGGTTTGAAGCAAAGCAGTCGTTCAAACAGCAGTACATTGCGCACAGGGTCATGCGAGGTTGTCCGCTCGCATGACCCTTTTTCGTATCTGGACGTTTCGCCGGCGTGCCTTTACATTGGCGGGTCGAATGGAACGGGTGAGCGCAATGAAGTATTCGAATCTGGTCGAGCGGCTGCAAGGGCGTCGCACGTCGGCGTGGGAAATCCATCGGGTCGCGCAGCAGGCGGCAGCGAGGGGCGAAGACGTGATCGTGCTGAGCGTAGGAGACCCCGAGTTCTCGACGCCCGCGCCGATCGTCGAGCGCGCGATCGATGCGCTGCGCGCCGGCGATACGCACTATACGGCGATGGCCGGTCGCGAGCCGCTGCGCGCCGCGATCGCCGCCGAGCACGCGCGTACCTCAGGCCGTGACGTGAGCGCGGCCAACGTGGTGCTGACCGCCGGCGCGCAAAACGGCGTGTTCGCGGTGTCGCTGTGCCTGCTCGAAGCCGGCGACGAAGTGATCGTTCCCGAGCCGATGTATCTGACCTACGAGGCCTGCGTGCGCGCGGCGGGCGCGACGCTGGTCGCGGTGCCGGTCGATCCGGCGCGCGCGTTTCACGTCGATTGCGACGCGCTCGCAGCGGCGATCACGCCGCGCACGAAGGCGATCTTCTTCGCGACGCCGTGCAATCCGACCGGCGTCGTGATGCAGCGCGCGGATCTCGAGCGCATCGCGCGGCTTGCGTGCGAGCACGACCTGTGGGTGCTGTCCGACGAGGTCTATGCGGAACTGACGTTCGAACGCGACCATGTGAGCATTGCGTCGCTGCCCGGCATGGCGGAGCGCACGGTCACGATCGGCAGCTTGTCGAAGTCGCACGCGATGGCGGGATGGCGCGTCGGGTGGGCAATCGGGCCGGTGACGCTGATCGAGCACATGGCGCGGCTCGCGCTCGCAATGCTGTACGGCCTGCCGGGCTTCATCCAGCAGGCCGCATTGACGGCATTGGAGAACAGGGCCGAGTTCGTCGCCGAGATCCGCGAGATCTACCGGCGGCGGCGCGACGTCGTGTTCGAGCGCTTGCGTCGCGTGCCGGGCTTGCGATGCCTGTTGCCCGAAGCCGGCATGTTCGTGATGGTCGATGTCAGCGGGACCGGGCTCGATACGACCGAGTTCACGTGGCAGCTGTTTCGCGCGCGAGGCGTGGCCGTGCTCGACGCGAGCGCGTTCGGGGAAACGGCGAACGGCTTCGTCAGGTTGGGGCTGGTGGTGGGCGAGGATCGATTGATCGAGGCGTGCGACAGGATCGCGCGGTTCGTGGAAGGGGTGCGCGGCTGAGAGCCCACCTCAGGCCGCCGCATAACCCAGCCGGCGCGCCTGGATTCCCGCGAGAGCGAGCAGGGTGTCGTCGCTCGCGGCCGTATCGGGAATCAGATATAGATCGCCGATATCGGTCACCGGATCGCTGAACGGCGTCGGCGAGTGGCGTTGCGAGATCAGGAAGTCGCTGATCGGCGATGCATCCGCGAGGCCGAGAAACTGCCCGATGCTGACCGCCGTCTCACACGGTTCTTCGATGACCTTCCGATACGACACGGTCAATGCGTGAGGCGCCGGGATGTCTTCGAAGAATGCGTTGATCTCGCCGACGTATTGCCCCCACACGCGGATGCCGTCTTCGATCGATCCGGTCCAATGCTTGTGCAAGAGCGAATTGGCCACGTGGCGAGGATCGCGGTGGATATGAATGAAGCGCGCCTGCGGCAGCAGTTCGCGTATCAGACGCAAGCAGGAACCGGAGCGCGGCAGGCGTTCGATCGAACCCGTTCGGCCCGACAGTACCGTAGGGTCGGCGTACGACGGATGCTTGTCGCCCCAGATCGGCGCGCCGAACTTCAGTTCTTCGCGATAGAAGCGCTCGACCCACCCGCCCAACGTACGATGGCCGAATGCGAGCAGGCGGTCGCGTGAACTCTCGCCGAGCAGATCGGCGCGATGGCAGCCGACTTCGAGGAAGTCCTTCAGCAATGCAAAGACGCGGCATTCGTTGGTCAGCTGGATCAGAGGATGCGCGTTCAGCACGGAACAAAGAAAGGTCGTTCCGGACCTGGGCGAGCCGACGATGAACAGCGGGAAAGACTCCATTGCGCGCTCCTTGTCGTTCGTCCGGGTTCCTAGCTTACGCAAGCCGTATGGCGTCAGCCTGACGCGGGCATGACTGCCGCGCCATTCGCTTCGATGGCGAGTGACTTCGACCGTCAAGCAGCGATTCGCAATTCTCGAATGTGGGGGCGCGCCGGCAGAACGCGTATGCGTTCGGCGTGGCTTACTCGCGGTTTACCTTTTCTTGCGCACGAACCTCAAGCCGAAGCGCACCAGCCGCGGCATCGTTTCGGGCCGCAACAGCCGTGGGTCATACCCCGCGAAGCGACGTTCGTTTTCCTGAAGACACAGTTCCATCAATTCGGGCACGCTGATATCGACATCCGTCACTGACTGCGCGCCGTTGACCGTGAAGTTGTTATCGTGCTCGTGGACGTTGCCATCGGCATCCATCGCACGCGCGAGCCCGATACGCTCCCAAATCAGAAACGCCCACACGCCCGCCACCTTGAGCTCGAAGCGGATGCGCTGCCACCACGAAAGCTGCGCGCGATGCCAAGCGACCCAGTTCGCGAACAGCAGAATGTGGCGGCACTCTTCCTGCATCACCGGCTCGAACGTCTCGGTCAGTTCCGGCGGAAACAGGCCCGAGCGCCGCGCCACCTCGAACAGGCCGAACGCGAAGAAGCTGTCGATACATTCGCTATAGCCGGTCACGAGGTAAGCCCGTTCCGTGTCTTTCGGATAGACGTACGGCGGCTCGCTCGCGAGCTCGATGCCATACGCATGCACCATGCGCGACAACACTTCCTTATGGCGGTTTTCTTCCCACGCGTTAAGAGCGAGCGCGTCGCGCAGGTCCGGGGTGTCGAGCGTCGCCGCGTAGGCGGCCATGCGCAGACGCGCTCTGCCTTCGGTTTGCACGGCGATGTCCCAGATCGGCAGATCGACGATGCGCTTGAGCGTCGCGGCTTCGAGCGGCGGCCATGCGAGCACGGACGGGCGATACGGATTGAAGGTTTCGCGAAACATGCGGCACATTTCGTGCCGGTGCACGTCCGAGCCGGGCGTCAGCGGGCCGCTGACGGTGCTCGTCCAGTGCCGCATCGCGTGCTCGGCGGCGTCGAGGGCCGAGGCGTCCGGCTGTTCCTGCGGCAGGTGTGGCGCGCGAAAGCCGGGGATCAGCGCGGCGGCGTCGAATGCATCCAGTACCAGTTGGTCCATTGGGTATTCTCGGCAAGGCGACGAAGGCGCTGTCGATTCTGCCATGACTGCGCAGGTGTGCGCCACGTGGAGGAAAAAGCGCTTTGTAATGTTGGCGCGTGCCGTGACATCGACGGTTGACGCCGCGCAGACTTGCGTCAAGAATCGAACGCCGGGTTTGCCCCGGAATCCGGCTAGACGGAATTCCAGCGCACTTCGACTCGTGCGGACGACTTGATGATTCTTCGCTTCTCTTCCTCATTGCGCCGCTTGCTGACAGTGGCATTGCCGGCCGCCGCGCTGACGGTGGCGCTTTGCGTCGCCGCTGTGGTGTCGTTCGGCGAACGGTGCATGGCAGCCGGACAGGCCGATGCGAGGGAAGGCACGGACGCCGCCGCCTCCGTGCCGACCGCGCCGCAGGTCGGCGAATCCGGCGAGCCGCACCCGATGACCGCGCGCCCGAACGACGAGCCGCGCAAGCGGACGGCTGCATCGAATGCACCGGACTCGGCCGACGCGACGGCGAGGCCTCACAACGACCGGGCGTCGGTGCCGGCGATTCCGGTCCCGCCCGAAACCACCAGCGTGACCACGCATTCGCTTCGCTTGAACGGTCGCAAGCTCGACTACACGGCGAGCGCCGGCAATCTGTTGCTGCACGATAAGTCCGGCGCGCCCACCGCGAGCGTGTTCTATGTCGCGTACACGGTGCCGACCAAAACGCCGGCGACGCGTCCGATCACCTTTCTGTTCAACGGCGGCCCAGGCGCTGGCAGCGTGTTCCTGATGATGGGCTCGGTCGGCCCGAAGCGGGTGCGCACCGCGAGCCCCGCGAGCACGCCGCCCGCGCCGTACACGCTCGAAGACAACCCCGACAGCCTGCTCGAGGTCTCGGACCTCGTGTTCGTCGACGCGGTCGGCGCTGGCCTGTCGAGACCGGTCGGGCATGGCACGGGCAAGGACTTCTGGGGCGTCGATCAGGACGTCAGTGCTTTTGCGCAATTCATCGACCGTTATCTGACGGTGAATCAGCGCTGGAATTCGCCGAAGTACCTGTTCGGCGAATCGTACGGCACCGCGCGCGCGGCGATGCTCGCTTATCAGCTGGGGCAGCACAATATCGCGCTGAACGGCGTGATCCTGCTGTCGTCGGTGCTCAATTCCGCGGCGTTCACGCCCGGCACCGATTTCAAGAGCGTGAGCTATCTGCCGAGTTTCGCAGCGATCGCGTGGTATCACGACAAGGTCACGCCGAAGCCCGCGAGCTTGCCGGCCTTTCTCGACGAAGCGCGCGCGTTCGCACGCGGACCGTATGCGCAGGCGCTCGATCAGGGCGATGCGCTGCCCGACGATCAGCGCGACGCGATCGCCGCGCGCGTCGCGTACTTCACCGGTCTCGACGTGGGCTTCGTGAAGCGCAACCGTCTGCGTCTTTATCCGTCGCGCTTTCGAAACGAGTTGCTGCGCAACGAGTCGCGCAGCGTAGGGCGCTACGATGCGCGAGTCGAAGGCCGGAATTACGACGATGCAGCGGAAGATCCCGATTTCGATGCGTCGGTGAACAGCGTGTCGAATGCGTTCAATGCGGCGCTTCATCAGCATCTGTCGGAAGACCTGCATTACACGCCGACCGACCGTTATATGGTGTTCAGCGACGACGCGTTGAAGCAGTGGGACTGGAAACACCGTGAATGGTGGGGCGAACGGCTGGAGCTGCCGTACGCGGGCGGCGATCTAGCCGAAGCGATGCGGCAGAATCCGCAGTTGCGGGTGCTGTCGCTGAACGGCTACTTCGATCTCGCCACGCCGTTCTACGCGACCGAATATGCGCTCGCGCATCTCGGCCTCGACCGGTCGCTGCGCGAGAACGTGCGGATTGCCTACTATCCGACCGGCCACATGGTGTACCTCGACGATGCCGCGATGCACGAGATGAAGCGTGATCTCGTGAGCTTTTATACGGCTCAGCCGCGTTGAGATCGGCGAATCGGCGCACGATGTCGAACGGTATAATTCCACGCACCGTGCAGTAGCCGCGCGCTTCGTCAACTGCGCTTCATCGTTTGCCGCTTATGCCATTCACCCCGATTCCGTCCTTCGCGCGCAAGCGCATCTCCGACGTGGTTTCCGACCAGATCAAGCAACTGATCTCGGAGGGCTCGCTGATGCCCGGTGACCGGCTGCCGGCCGAGCGCGATCTCGCGGCCCAGCTCGGGGTGTCGCGGCCGTCGCTGCGCGAGGCTCTGATCAGGCTGGAAGCGGACGGTTACATCGAAACGTCGGGGCGCGGCGGTTTCACGGTGGTCGACGTGACCGCGCCGATCATCTCGAAGCCGCTTGCCGAACTGCTGCTGCAGAATCCGGGTACCAGTGCCGACATTCTGGAGTTGCGCCAGGGGCTCGAAGCGATTTCGACGGTCTATGCCGCGCAGCGCGCAACCGCCACCGACCTGAGGAAAATCCGCGCGGCGTTCGAGGCCTTGAAGGCTGCGTCCTTGTCGCGCGATCGCGCGAATCTCGCCGAACTCGATGCCGCGTTTCATCTAGCAATCGCCGACTCCACGCACAACGTCGCGCTGGCGCACGTGATGCACGGCATTCATACGCTGATTCGCGAGGGCATGCGCCAGTATCATCGCCTGATCGATTACGACGATGCGATGGAAAAGCAGTTGATGAGCCAGCACCAGGCGATTTACGACGCGGTCGTCGCACGCGATGCGCCCAAAGCACGCAAGGCCGCCGAGCGGCATCTGGCCTTCGTGCGCGAGATCTACAAGGACGATGCGACGAAGCCGTCGGCTGCCGTGATTTCCTGAGTTGCCCGGCCACGCGAAACCTCTGGCGACGGAGGCGAGGCGGGTCAGTCGGCGAGAAATACCTCTTCGCCTCGTCCCAATGGCACGACGACGGGTCGCTGCACGGCGGTGTCGATATCGATGTGCCGCCCCTCGCGCGAAGAGCGTTCGAAGGCATCCAGTACCTCGAGCACATGCAACGCGAGTTCGCCGCTTGCGCGATGCGGCCGATTCCGACGCAACGCCACCGCCATGTCCAGTACGCCCACAGCGCGGTAGTTGGCCACGTGCGCGCCGCTCCTCAACGTGAAGTTGTCGGCACCAAACGGGTGATGCTGTGTGTCGAGCGGCTTGAAGCCACTATCACGTTCGGCCACGCGCGGACTTCCCCCAAAGAAATTCGGGTCGACGCCCAACAGGGTGCCTTCGGTGCCATAGATTTCGATGGGCGCACGCTGATGGGCCCACACGTCCCACGAGGCACTCATCGACACGTTGGCTCCGCTCGCAAAATGCAGGATGCCGTTGACCGTCGTGGGCACCTCGACATCGATGATCTGGCCGCGGAGCGGCTCACTGGAGATGATGCGCTGTGGAAAACCGATGCTCGCGCACGCGGTCACGCGTGCTACCGGTCCCAGCAGGTTGACCAGCTGGGTCACGTAATACGGGCCCATGTCGTGAATGGGACCGCCGCCCGGCTTGAAAAAAAACTCTGGATTGGGGTGCCAGGATTCCATGCCGCGGGACAACACGGCCACGGCCCCGCCAATGGCGCGCCCGATGCGGCCGGCATCGAGCGCCTCGCGGCAGGCCTGATGGGCAGCGCCGAAGAAAGTGTCAGGTGCGCAGCCCACGCGTAATCCCGACGCCTCGGCTCGCGCCAGCATCGCGCGTGCGGACGCGAAGTCGGTAGCCAAAGGCTTTTCGAGGTAGACGTGCTTGCCCGCCTCGAGAATCTGCAGGCTTACCGGCACATGCGCGTGCGGCACCGTCAGGTTGATGACGATTTCGATGTCGGGGTCGGCCAGCAGCGCGTCCACCGTCATCGCGGCAACGCCGTGCTGCGCGGCCTTGGCCCGGGCGGCTTCCGGACGCAAGTCGGCGCAAGCCTTGACGCGCGCGAACTCCGAATTCGCCGCGCCGGTGAAATAGGCATCGCTGATGTTGCCGCAACCGATGATGCCGATGAGGACAGGTTTCATGGATCAGGCTCCGAGCTGGTGCAGATAGGCAAAGGCATTGCGGGCGAAGCGTTCGCCGTCGCTGGGATTGTCGTGCTCGGCGGCGAGGAAACGTGCACCCGCTTCGCGGCAGGCCGCGGAGAGCGTGGGCCAATCCATGACGCCGTGACCCACGTCGGCCCAGCCGTCTTCGTCCAGTTTTTCACCCGCGGGCGCGAGGTCTTTCGCATGGGCCGAGACCACACGGCCCGTATAACGACGCAGCCACGGCAGTGGATCGGCGCCGCCGCGAACGAGCCAGGCTACATCCACCTGCCAGCCGAGCGGGCTTGCCGCGGCGGACTCGAACAGCAGTTCCAGCGCCGTGGCGCCGTTCTCTTTCGCTCTCAGTTCCCAATCATGGTTGTGGTAAGCGAGACCGATGCCCTGATCGGCCAGCCGATGAGCGAAGTCGCCCAGCTCGCTGCCGAGCGCCCGCCAATATGCGGCATCACTGTCGCGCTCGGCCGGCGGCACGGCGGGCATGACCAGCTGGGTGAAACCGATGGTCTCGCACGCCGCGATGACATCTTGCAAACGCTCACGCAGCATGGCCATGCTGAGGTGACTGGACGAGGCGCTCAGGCCGCGGGCCCGAAGCTTGTTCCGGGTGTCGGCCGCATCTTCCAGCAAGGACCCGATCAGCTCGACCTGGCGAAATCCGGCTCGGGCTGCAATGTCGAACTGCCGGTCGAGGTCGCCCGCATTACGCAGGCTGTAAATCTGGATGGAAATGGGCAAGGCTTGATTCATGGTCGTCAGTCCAAGGAGTCAAGGGATGCGGCACGGATGGGAGCAGCGATTGCAGTGAAGCGGTGCAGGCCAGAGGGTAAGCGCTTTCCTGCCGCTGCGGAACATGGGCTTTACCCCTATGCAGGCAGGGTAGCTAAGGCACCCGGCGATCTACGTCTGCGTCTCCACTCGATTTTGCTTCTAGGTAACGCATGTCGGGAAAAAATTTTCCCAGCGGTGCTACAATTGTTGCCTATGCGAAGCAAACCCTCTATCGAAGCCGTAGCCCGCGAAGCTGGCGTATCGATTGCCACGGTGTCGCGTGTGCTCAACGGGACGAAGCCCGTGTCGGCGGCCACGCGTGAGCGGGTCGAGGCGGCTGTGAGCGCACTGGACTACCGCGTCAATCCGTTCGGCCGCAGCCTGAGTACCGGGCAGAGCCGCATTCTGCTGATGCTGATGCCGGACTTCGCGAACCCCTATTACGCCGAGATCGTGCGCGGGGCCGCCGCGGTCAGTCGCCAGGCCGGTTACACGCTGCTTCCGGCGGACCTGGAAGCCTGGACGGGCACAGCGGACGCGTCGCTGCCGACGCTGCTCGGCAGTCTGAGCGACGGCGTCATCAATCTCGTGCCGATGTCCGACCAGGCAGCCCGGCGCGAGGCGGCGAATGGCAAGCCGTGGGTCAATTGCTCGGAGTTCATGCCCGGTAGTGATGTGCCTTATGTCAGCATCGATCACCGCCAGGCCGCTACGGACGCAGTGCAGTACCTGATCAACAAGGGCCACCGGCGCATCGGCTTCATCACCAGCGATGAGCGCTTCTTGTATGCGCGTCAGCGCCGCGAGGGCTATGACGCGGCACTGTCGCGCGCCGGCCTCGCGCCTGCGCCCGAGCTTGTCTGTGTGACTGGCGACAACAGCTACGCCGCCGGAAACCAGGCGGCGGCAAGTCTGCTGGCGGTGGTGGACCCGCCGAGCGCGGTGTTCGCCGTATCGGACACGTTGGCGATCGGCGCGATCAAGTGCTTTAGCAAGGCCGGCCGGCGGGTGCCGCACGACGTGGCGGTAATGGGCTTCGACGATGTGCCCATCGCCGACATCTTCGAGCCGGGACTGACGACCGTGGCCCAGCCGATGGTCGAACTGGGCGCCGCGGCCGCCGAAATGCTGCTGGCGCTGCTGGACGACCGACGCCCCGCGCCGCGCATCTTGCAGCATCGGCTGGTGCTGCGGGAGTCGGTTTGAGCGGTCGTGTTGGAGAACGAACGCGGCGGCTCGATGGCCGACGAACAAGCTCCCGCTGCCGAAGGTCGCGCTTACTCTGCCGTGGTGATCGGGCCGCTCGAATTGACACCGCCAACTGACTTTCTTATAGTCTTGGTCAGACCAACATGACCAAACCGGCAGAACGGGCCGCACCGGTCAACCGGCATCATCCCCGCCGCATTTCCTGAAGGCCCTATGAAAGTCGCGCTGTTCATCCCGTGCTTTATCGACGCGTTCTATCCCGAGGTCGGCATCGCGACGCTCGAACTGCTCGAACGTTTCGGCATCGAGGTCGACTATCCGCAACAGCAGACCTGCTGCGGCCAGCCGATGGCCAATAGCGGCGCGCATGCGGACGCCGCCGCCACCGAGCGACTATTCGCGCGCAACTTCGCCGGCTACGACTACATCGTCGGGCCGTCCGCGAGTTGCATTCATCACGTGCGAGAGCATCTGACCGCGCTCGAGCAGACCGATGAAGTGAAGAAAGTGCGCGCAAGCGCTTACGAGTTGGTCGAGTTTCTGCACGACGTGATCGGCGCGCGCGAGTTTCCGTGGGCCGAGTTTCCGCATCGCGTCGGTCTGCACACCAGTTGCAGCGCGCTGCGTCATCTGAGGCAGGCGTCGGTGTCGGAAATTGCCGGCACGCCGTTTTCAAAGCCGCGCGCATTGCTCGAAGGCGTGAGAGGCATCGAGTTCGTTAAACCGGCAAGGCCCGACGAATGCTGCGGTTTTGGCGGCACTTTCTCGGTCACCGAAGAGGCGGTGTCGGTGCGCATGGGGCAGGACAAGGTGCGCGACCATCTGAATGCGGGTGCCGAGTACATCGTTTCGGGTGATATGTCCTGCCTGATGCACCAACAGGGTTGCGCCGAACGCATGAAGGCCGACGCGCGCTTCATTCATATCGCGCAGGTTCTCAATGGAGCACGCGCATGAGCGGCGACCATCACCGCATCGATCACGCCAAAGCCGCGGGTTCTTTTATCGGCAAAGCCGAGCATGTCGCGTTTCACGACAAGCGTCTGTGGGACCTGCGCGAGAAGCGCGACGCGCAGGCGCACGGCATTGCCGAATGGGAAACGTTGCGCTCGCTGGCGTCGGGCATCAAGGAACACACGCTGTCGCATCTGGCCGACTATCTGGAGCAGTTCGCGGCGGCCGCCGCGGCCAATGGCGTGGTCGTGCATTGGGCGGCGAACGCGGAAGAGCACAACGCGATCGTCCACCAGCTGATGTCCGAGCGCGGCATGACGACGCTCGTGAAAAGCAAGTCGATGCTGACCGACGAATGCCGGATGCGCGAGTACCTCGAACCGCGCGGCATTACCGTGATGGAGACGGACCTCGGCGAGCGCATCCAGCAGCTCGATCATCAGGACCCGAGTCATATGGTCGTGCCGGCCGTGCACAAGCTGCGCGCGGACGTGGCCGAACTGTTCGGCCGTACCATCGGCACCGATCCGAACAATAGCGACATCCATTATCTGGCCGAAAGCCAGCGCATGAATACCCGGCCGTATTTCGTGCGCGAGAAAACGGCTGGCATGACCGGCTGCAATTTCGCGGTGGCGGAAACGGGCACGGTCGTCGTCTGCACGAACGAAGGCAATGCCGATCTTTCAGCGAACGTGCCGCCGTTGCATATCGCATCGATCGGAATCGAGAAGCTGATACCGAAGGTGTCGGACCTCGGCGTGTTCGTGCGCATGCTATCGCGCAGTGCGTTGGGTTCGCCGATCACGCAGTACACATCGCATTTTCGTGCACCGCGGCCGGGCACCGAGATGCATTTCATCCTCGTCGATCATGGCCGTTCCGAACGGCTTGCGATGGAGGACTTCTGGTACTCGCTCAAATGCATCCGCTGCGGCGCGTGCATGAATACCTGTCCGGTGTATCGACGCAGCGGCGGCTTGTCGTATGGCGGCACCTATTCGGGGCCGATCGGCGCGATCATCAATCCGACTTTCGATCTGAAGCGCTATAGCGCGCTGCCGTTCGCATCGACACTCAACGGCAGTTGCACGAACGTGTGTCCGGTGAAGATCAACATTCACGAGCAGATCTATAAATGGCGCGCGGTGATCGCCGAGCAGCACGAAGTGCCGTTCGTGAAGCAGGAAGTGCTGAAGATGGCGGGGCGTCTGCTATCGAGTCCGACCTTGTATCGCGCGACGGTGGCGTCGATGGGCAGCGCGTTGCGGCGGCTGCCGAATTTCGTGCTGTACAACCCTCTGAATATCTGGGGCCGGCAGCGCGAATTGCCGGAAGCGCCGAAGATGACTTTCCATGCTTGGTACAAAAAGAATCGCGGAGGCGGCAATGACAACGCGTGAGGCTTTTCTTGCCAAAGTACGCGCCGCGCAACCGGCCGCGCGGCCGCGTCCCGACGTGCCGCTATTCGATGCGGTTGGCGGCGATCTGCGAGCGCGTTTTACAGCGGCGTTGCAAACGATGGGCGGCACTTGCGTCGAGGCGGCAAGCGCGAGCGACGTTAGCGAACTGATTCGCGAGCGTTTTGGCGCGGCGGTATCGATTGCATCGGCGAGCGCGCAAGTGGCGGGCACGCGCGTGATCGGCGCCGATACGGACCCCGCGTCGCTGCAGGACGTCGACGTCGGTGTGGTGCGGGCGCGCTTTGGCGTTGCCGAAACCGGCTCAGTGTGGTTCAGCGAGCGCGAATATGTGGTCAATGCCTTGGGCTACATCGTCCAGCATCTGGTCGTGTTGCTCGATCCGGCGCAATTGCTCGATGGACTGCAAGACGTCTACCGTCGCGACGATTTTCGCAGCGCGCGCTACGCGGCGCTGGTTACCGGCCCTTCAGCCACCGCCGATATCGAGGGCGTACTGATTCGCGGCGCGCAGGGCGTGCGCTCGTTGACGGTCGTGTGGCTCGCAGCCTGACGCGCGGCAGTTACCGCGCCGGACTTTGCTATCATCACTGTATAAACATACAGGTCCTGCACAAAGTCCGTGGCAACCGATGCTCGCTCAGAGATCCGCTCTGAGGCCCCTTACTACCTGCTGAATTTCGAGCGCGCGCTGGCGTGGCTCGCCGCGCGTTACGACGACCTGCTCAACGACGACGAGCACGCTTTTCTGAGCACTTTCGCGACATTGCCGCAGGCATCGCGTGCGTTGCTGGTGCGCATGCTGATGCGCAAAGGCATGCTGTTTCGCGCGAGCCGCCTCGCTTATGACGAAATCGGCTGTCCGTTGCAGGCGGCGATGCCGATGACGGTGCATCGCTGGATCGACACCGAGCCGGCTCTGTCACTCGACGATCTGTTTGCCCTCAGCACGCGTGCGCAATTGCTGGAGATGTTCGCGGACGCGTTCGCGCGAATTCCGGGCGCAAAGGCATTGCGCAAACCGGATCTGCTCGAAACGCTGCGCGCGTTTTACCAAGCTGAAAGCGGCGAAGCGCAAGCATGCCCATCACGTCCGATCGGCACGTGGCACGACGCCACTACGGACCGCGTGCTGCACGTTGCGATCGCGCCGTTGTGCGATCGCTTGCGGCTGATGTTCTTCGGCAATCTATATCAGGACTGGTCGGAGTTCGTACTCGCCGATCTTGGCGTGTTCCAGTACGAGAAGGTCGCGTTCGGACCGTCGTCGCGCGCGTTCCAGAAACGCGCGGACATCGACGCTTATCTCGCGCTGCACGCGTGCCGCGAAGCGCTCGAATGGCTACCGGCCGACACCGGCGCCGCCACGCTTGAAGAACTGATCACGACCGTCCGCTCGATCGATACTGCGAATCCGTGGCTGGAAACGCGTCGCGCGAAACTGCTGTTCCGGATCGGCCAGGAGTGCGAGCGGCGCGAACAGTGGAGCACTGCACTCGAGGTGTATGACGCATGCGCGTGGCCGGGTGCGCGTCATCGACGCATGCGCGTGCTCGAGCGCAGCGAGCGTGACGGCGAAGCGCTCGCGCTGGCTTTGCAGGCCGATGCAGCGCCCGAGAGCGAAGAAGAGGCGCAGCGTGTCGCCCGGATGTTGCCGCGCCTGCGGCGCAAATGCGGCGTGCCCGTGCAGCGCGCCGTGGCGGCGCGACGGGTCGAGCGCGGCACGCTGGTGCTGCCGAAGCCTGACACGCCGTTGCCCGTCGAATACGTGGTGCGCGATCATCTGAGCAGCGACGCCGCGCCGGTGCACTACGTCGAGAACGCGCTGATCAACTCGCTGTTCGGCCTGCTGTGCTGGGAGCCGGTGTTCGCGGCGCTGCCCGGCGCTTTTTTTCATCCGTTCCAGCGCGAACCGGCCGATCTGCACGCGCCCGATTTTCACGCGCGCCGCGCCACGCAGTTCGCGGCGTGCTTCGCGCAACTCGATAGCGGTGTGTATCGCGACACGATTCTGCGGCATCTGCATCAGAAGACCGGGATGCAGTCGCCGTTCGTATTCTGGGGACTGTTGACGCCCGAACTCGTCGCGCTTGCGCTCGACTGTCTGCCCGCCGCACATCTGAAGCTGTGGTTCGAGCGCTTGCTGCGTGACATTCGCGGCAATCGTTCCGGCTTGCCCGACCTGATCCGGTTCTGGCCGGCCGAGCGTCGCTATGAATTGATCGAGGTAAAAGGCCCCGGCGATCGTCTGCAGGACAACCAGATCCGCTGGCTCGCGTACTGCGCGCAGCACGGCATGCCGGTGCGCGTCGTCGATGTGCGCTGGGCCGGGCAAGAGGCGCAGGGCGAAGCGGACGTCGCGACGCGAGCCGACGCGGAGCGCGTCGTATGAGCTACGTGGTAGCTGTCCGCGCGATGTGCGAATTCACCGCGCGGCGCGGCGATCTCGATCTGCGCTTCACGCCCGCGCCGACTTCGCTCGAAGGGATTGCCGGTCATCAGATGGTCGCCGGCCGTCGCGCGAGCGGCTACGAAACCGAACTCACGCTGACGGGCACGCATCGCAGTCTGACAGTGCGTGGCCGCGCGGACGGCTACGATCCAATCGCGAACCGGCTCGAAGAAGTGAAGACCTATCGCGGCGATCTCGCGCGCATGCCCGCCAATCATCGCGTGCTGCACTGGGCACAGGCGCTCGTCTATGGGCATCTGCTGTGCCGGGCGCGCGGTCTTGGCGAACTGACGGTTGCGCTGGTGTACTTCGATATCGGCAGTCAGAAGGAAACCGTGCTGACACAGCAGCACAGCGCGCGCGAACTCGAAATCTTCTTCGTCGACCAGTGCGAACGATTTCTCGATTGGGCCGTGCAGGAAGACGCGCATCGCGCTGCGCGCAATGCGGCGCTCGTCGAGTTGCAGTTTCCGTATGGGCAGTTTCGCCGTGGGCAGCGCGAGCTCGCGGTTGCCGTGTATCGTGCGGCGCGCGACGGCAAGCCGTTGATGGCGCAGGCGCCGACCGGCATCGGCAAAACGCTGGCGACGATTTTTCCGTTGCTCAAAGCCTGCGGCGAAGACCGGCTCGATCGCGTGTTCTTTCTGACCGCGAAGACGCCGGGCCGCGCGCTTGCACTCGACGCGATCGACTCGCTGCACCAGAGCGCGCCGTTGCCGCTCAGAACGCTCGAACTCGTCGCGCGCGACAAGGCCTGCGAGCATCCGGATAAAGCCTGCAACGGCGAGTCATGTCCGCTCGCGCGCGGCTTTTACGATCGTCTCGATGCGGCGCGCGCCGCGGCGCTCGCGACACCGCGGCTCGATCGCGCGGCGGTGCGCGAGGCCGCGCTCGCGCACGACGTCTGTCCGTATTATCTGGCGCAGGAGCTCGCGCGCTGGGCCGACGTGATCGTCGGCGACTACAACTACTACTACGACGCGAGCGCGATGCTGCATGCGCTCGCGCAGATCAATCAGTGGCGCGTGGGCGTGCTGGTGGACGAAGCGCACAACCTGCTGGAACGCGCGCGGCGCATGTATACCGCGTCGCTCGATCAAAGCGCGTTCCGGCTCGCGCGCAACAGCGCGCCGGCGGCGCTGAAGAAGCCGCTCGAACGCTTGCAGCGCGAATGGAATGCGCTGAAGCGCGCGCAGACGGCCAGCTACCAGGTGTACGCGGAGATACCCGGAAGGTTGCTATCCGCCGCGCAGAATCTGATTGGCGCAGTGACCGATCAGCTCGCCGACGCGCCGTTGTCGATCGACGAACACGCGCTGCGCTTTTTCTTCGATGCGATGCACTTCGTCGCGCTCGCCGAACAGTTCGGCGAGCACTCGATGTTCGACGTGACATTGAGCGCCGACCGTTACGCGCCGCGCGACAAAACCAGTGCGACGCTATGCGTGCGCAACGTGATCCCCGCGCCGTTTCTCGCGTCACGCTATGCGGCCGCGCGTACCACGGTGATGTTCTCCGGCACGCTGAATCCGCAGCATTTCTATCGCGACACGCTTGGGCTCGCCGACGATACGCAATGGCTCGATGTCGAAGGACCGTTTCGCGCGGAGCAGTTGCAGGTGCACGTAGCGGCTCATGTATCGACGCGCTGGCGTGATCGCGAGCGCTCGCTCGCGCCGATCGTCGAACTGATTGCGAAGCAGTACGACACGCAGCCCGGCAATTATCTCGGGTTCCTGAGCAGTTTCGATTATCTGCAACGCGTGGTCGCGCTGCTGCGCGAGCGGCATCCCGGCTTGCCGGTGTGGACGCAGGAGCCCGGCATGGACGAAGCCGCGCGTGATGCGTTTCTCGCGCGCTTCAGGACGATGAATCAGGGGATCGGCTTCGCGGTGCTCGGCGGCGCGTTTTCGGAGGGTGTGGATCTGACCGGACAGCAACTGATCGGCGCGTTCGTTGCGACGCTCGGTCTGCCGCAGGTGAACGACGTCAACGAGCAGATGCGCCGTGCGCTCGATGCGCGCTTCGGCAACGGCTACGACTACACGTACCTGTACCCGGGATTGCAGAAAGTCGTGCAGGCGGCGGGGCGCGTGATCCGCACCGAACAGGATCGCGGCGTCGTGCATCTGATCGACGACCGCTTTCGCAGGCCGGAAGTGCGGCGCCTGTTGCCGCGCTGGTGGCAGGTTCGCTAGCGCTGTGCGGCGCTAGCGAACCGTTACGCGTGCGACGCGCGGCGTGTCACGTCACGCGTGCGGCGAGGTCGAGCCCGGATTGGCGGGCGTACCGGGGCCACCGGCCGGGCTTGGATCGACGGGGATCTGATCGTCGAGCGGCGCGTCGCCCTTGTGCGGAGTGTGCTCGCCGCCATCAGACTGTCCAACGTGGTGGATGCGCGGCACGCCCGCATCGACCTTGGCCTTGCTCGCTGGGTCCCACGTGAGCAGATGGCGCTGCGGATTCGCGATCTCGATGCCGAGCTCGCTGAAGCGCTCGAGGATGCGCCGGTTGAACTCGCGCTGCACGCCCCAGCGCGACGTATCGCGGCATTGCATCTGGCCGGCCAGCGTGATCGCCGAACCGTCGACCGCATCGACGCCCCAGAACGAGAAGTCCGCCAGGATGCCGTCCTTGAACTTGTCATCCGCGCGCAGCGATGCGCCGATTTCCTTCAGCGTGTCGATCGCGCGCTCGACGTCCTGGCCGAACACGATATTCACGCGCACCGCCGCGTTGCCGATGCCGCGATTCGTGTTGTTCACGGTCGACACCGAGCTGAACGGCACCGTAAACAGCGAGCCGTCGCTGCCGCGCAGGCGCACGGTGCGAATCGACAGATATTCGACGGTGCCCGACACGCCCGCGAGCGTGACCCAGTCGCCGACCTGCATCGCGTTTTCCATCAGCAGGAAGATGCCGGTGATGAAATCCTGCACCAGCTTCTGTGAGCCGAAGCCGAGCGCGACGCCGAAGATGCTCGCGCCCGCGAGCAGCGGCCCGATGTTCACGCCGAGTTCGCTCAGTCCCGTCAGCACGACGACGAGCGCGATCACGCAGAACAGCGCGCTGCGCAGCATCGGCATCAGCGTGCGCAGGCGCGCGGCGCGCACCAGATCGCCGCTGCTCGTCCAGTCGTCGAGGCGGCGCTCGGCCGACACGTTGACCACCTCCCACACCACCAGCGCGATGATCGCCGCGACCGCGATCGTCGCGAGCGCCGAGGCGAGGCGGTGGCCGATCGTGCCGCTGCGGAACAGATCGACGACATCGACGCCCCACGCCTGCAACAGCACGAACGCGGTGACAATGCCGATGACCCAGCCGATCACGCGCCGCAGCGCCGGATAGTATCGGTACGCGTGCTGATGCACGAGCGAACGCGACGCTTCGTCCTGCACGTGGAAGATGCGCGCGAGCGCACCGAAGATCACGATCGACACGAGCCGCGCGCCGATCAGAATCGCGAGCGTCATGCCGCCGATATTCACGAGCGCGTGATAGCCGTTCTGTACGTCGAAGGCCCACACGAACCACAGGCCCATCACGATGACCACGGCAACCCAGGCCCACGCGTCCGCGAGCGCGTGGCCGAACATCTGCAACGACTCGTGCGCGGAAAAGCGAATGCGAATCCGGTTGGCAACCGGCTTCGCACAGCGCAGCACGAGGATCGAGATCATCACGTGACCGACCAGCGCGACCACTTTCAGCAGCGCGAGATGCGCGGCGTCGTTCATCCCAAGCGCCTGCGCGACTTCGGCTAGCGCGACGCCGGCGCCGACCACGCTGACGATCCGCACGATCCAGCCGAGGATGAACGCGGCCCACGCATCGCCCATGCGCAGCAGCCGCAGACGCGGCGCGCTCGGCTGCAGGAAGAACGCGCCGACGATCACGACGCAGCGGCACACCACATAGACGTCGATCAGCGAATCGAGCGCGCGGTCCTGCGGCGTGCCGTTGTCGGTGATGATCGAAATCACCGCGCTTGCCGCGGCGACGAACACGGCAAGCGGAATCAGCCTGACCAGCGTGATAAGCAACGCGCGTGGCAGACGTTGCAGCAGCGTCCAGTGGTGCGTCGCGTTGCGCTTGCCTTCGGCTTCGATCGCGCGGCCTTTCTCGGAAGGCGTCGCGTACGGCGCGGCGCCTGCGGCACGCGTGGAAGGCGGCGCGCTGCCGTTGTCATCCTGCTGCGCGGCTTCGCGGCGGGCAGCGATCGCCCGGTAGATGCGCCGCAGCAGCCGGCGCGTCAGCCATTCGAGCAACAGTGCGGGAATCAGCGCGGCGAGCAGCGACGACAGCACCTTGAACAGCACCACGCGCGCGTGCGGGTTGGCGAACTGCCAGTTCCACCACGCGCGCACCGATGCGACGTCGAGCAGCGCGGCGACCGAGCCGCGCAGCGAGGTCGCGAGATAGCTCGCGTAATGCGCGCCCTGACGCGCGATCTGCGACGCGAGGCCATTGCTTTTGAACGCGGCCGGCACGAGCGAGGCTGCGCCGCTGGCGGCGGCCGGTGCCGACGCCGCTGCCGGCGCGGAAGCGGTCGGCGCGCTCAACGCGCCGGCCGCGGCGATCGCCTGCAGCGTATCGGCGACCTGCGCGCGGCGTTTGGGATCGTTCAGGACGGAGAGCGCGTCGCGAGCCTGCTGAGGTGTCAGCGTAACGGCGGCGGAAGCGGGCGTGGAATGGGCGGGATCAGGCGCGGCGGCGAACACGGGCGCCGCGCCGGCGACCAGAAAAATGAAAAAACAGATGCGGAGAAATTTTTGCATGGGGTTTAGAGCGGGACGAAACCAGGGCGGACGATTGTGCCGGAACGCAGGGCTGTTTCAGCGGGGCGACCCCGGACGGACACGGGTTCGGGCGCTGAAGTTCCTGCGGCGGAGGCCCGCCGGACGGGCGAAAGGGCCGCGAGGGCGGCGCTCGCCGGTTGGGGCGTTGAGCCGATAGCATAGCCGATGATGGCCGGCAGGCCTGGCGAAGTCGGCAGAAAGCCTGCCCGGAAGGCCCCGTGGGCGAGGCGGCGCGAGGGGTAGGAGGCCGCTTGCCGGGTGGCAATGCTGGCGGTGACGCGGGGACGCGCCGTATGACTACGCTAGCTGCAAGCAGAGCGCTTGTGAGTCTTCATCGATCAATTGCTGTCACCATGCGTTGCTAAGCGTTCACTGCAAAAAACGCTTAAATCCGCGCTCATGCCAACGACGAGGTCTGGCGCTCGGCTTCGTCGCCGGCATCGGGACCGCTGCTCGCGCCGCGTCCGGGTGGCTCCTGATGCAGCCGGTTCCCGTGCATCAGCCGGTACAGCGTCGCGCGCGAAATGCCGAGTTCGGCGGCCGCATCGGACAGCTTGTAGCCGTGTCGCAGCAGCGCGTTCTCGATCGCATCCTTTTCGGCCTTGCTGCGGATTTCCGCGAGCGTGACCGCCGGGCCATTGTCGGCCTCGGGCAGGCCCAGGTCGCTCGCCGTGATGAAGCGGCCCTCGCTCATCACGACCGCGCGGCGCACGCAATTGATCAGCTCGCGCACGTTGCCGGGCCACGGATAGTTCGACATGGCGACGATCGCGTCGCTCGACAGTCCGCGCAGCTTGCGGGCGCCGTCCTGCTTGTACATGCTGAGCGCGTAATGGGCGAGCAGCTTGATGTCGCCGCCGCGCTCGCGCAGCGGCGGCTCGACGAGCCGCAGCACGCACAGCCGGTGATAGAGGTCTGAGCGGAAACGGCCGTCCTCGACGGCGCGCTCCAGGTCGACGTGGGTGGCCGAGATCACCCGCACGTCGACGCTGATCGGACCGTTGCCGCCAAGCCGCTCGATCGTGCCTTCCTGCAGGAAGCGCAGCAGCACCGCCTGGCATTCGTGCGGCATGTCGCCGATTTCGTCGAGAAACAGCGTGCCTTCATGCGCACTCTCGATGCGGCCGATCTTGCGTTGCAGCGCGCCGGTAAATGCGCCGCGCTCGTGGCCGAACAGTTCGGCCTGCAACAGGCTCGGCGGAATCGCCGCGCAATTGATCGCGACGAACGTGCGGCCCGCGCGCGGCGAGCGATCATGAATAGCGCGAGCGGTCAGCTCCTTGCCGGTGCCCGATTCGCCTGCGATGAACACGGGTGCGTCGGTCACGCCGCATTTGTCGATGCGCCGGTAGAGCTGCTGCATCGGCTCGCATTGACCGACCATGCCGTGACGGCCGACCGACGGCTCCGGCGCGACGCGCGCCTGACGCAGGTTCGACAGCCCATGAGCGTGGCCGAGCGCGAACACGAGCCGCTCGTTGAGCCACGGCTGCGTGACGAAGTCGAAGCAGTAATCGAGGATGAAACGGCTGACCAGTTCGTTGTCGGCCTGGCCCGGCACGATCTGCGCGACCCAGTTGGTCTCGACGCGGCGCATGCACAGCGCGAACGCGGATAGCTGCTGAGACGTGCAATCTTCGGGCAACTGCACGAGACCAACCTTGATGTTGCCGCGTTCGATCAAGCGTTCGGCCACGGCCGTGCTTTTTGCGTGCACGGCTTGCCATCCCGACGCGGCCAGAAACTCGGCGAGTTTCTGGTCGGGCGCGTTCGCCACGTACAGAACGGTGCGTTCCGTGTCGGCCGGCGTGCAAGTCGTAGTCATGATTCCCCCCGTTCGACCCTCAGGACTGCTGTGCGGCGTTGTGAGATTCAGGCGGCCAGTTACTGCACTCCGGCTGCGACGCATTCACGGCAGCAGCGAACACGAACAAGGGACACACTGCAAGCGCGGCGCGAACCGGAACGCGCTGGATGGCGGACCGATTCATGCAATGGCGGCAACCTTGTCGTTCATTGCTGAAACTGCCCGGCGACTTTATCCCCGAATCGTGAAAACCACTTGAACCGTGGCTTACCTCGTTGACCTGATACAAGCGCTCTGATTGGCGCATGGCCTAACGATAAGCGAAAGCGCTTGAAAGCGCCAGATAAAAGAATCGGGGATCAGGAATGCGTGTTGGCTTTCGGATTAACACGGATCACTAATGAATAAACGGTCAAGGTCGGTTATGCGAGGAATCGCACATTGCGTAGCAATTGCCCTGGTATTAAGGCGTGACTAAAACTGACGAAGCGTAAGCAGTCGTGTTTCACCGTTGCGACAGATTGGACAGCACGAGTTCACGGCGCTTTGCCGTGCCGGGCGCGACGCTTTTCCAACCTCGGGGAACGGCGAAGCCGCGTGTAGCCGGCCTTGCGGCCAGCCTGGAGGCTGGCGAGAGGCAGCGGGGAGCGCGCTTTGCCGCCAACGCGCGGCGAATTGGCGTGTCAGAAACGAATCAATGCGCGCTGCGCCAAAAATCGGGCAGGCTCGCGCCGCGTCGAAAGCAAACCGATTTCACGGCAGCGTGAAGCGTTGACGGCCGCCTTACCGCTTGTTAAGCGGGTTGGCATAAGCGTTGCAATAAGGTCTGCACAGAAAAATGTTTGCAGCCATGTCGACGGTACGGGGAAAACCGGATTAAAAAAGACTGGCGGTAAAAAGCTCACTCGCAGGCATGGTCGGGAAGCCATCAAGTGTCTGCGGGAGCGCGGCGGGGCCTTATTAAATACGTGAGAAAAACGGTTGAGTGGCGGACCGGTATGACGGCCATTCAAAACCGGACGAAAAAAGGCATCGACTTCGCCGTTTTTCCTTTTCGACTTTTTGTCCTGACGACGCGAAAAGGATGGCGATAACGACAGGCAACGCGCTGGCGACTTTCGCGAGCGACGCGCCGCAAAGGGAAGGGGCAGCGCCGGATCAGGACCGGCCGGCGCGATGAAGCGGGGAGAGAGGCCATCGTCTCCACAGAGAGACGAATGTACGAAGTGAACCAGGGGCCGTGTCCGTGGGTTGGCACGGGCACGGCAACCTGGCCCGACGGCCGGGGCGCTGCGACGAAGCGGCGTGACCTGGCGCAAATCCGATCGACATCGGGGGCTGTCATGAAACCACAACTGATTCGCAGGCTGGCCGCTTCGGACGGAACGGGGCGCACTTACCGGCGGTATGTCGCGGCGTCGCGCGCGCGCTTTTTTGCGCAGGCGGCGGGGTCGTCGGTCGATCTGCTGGCGCTCGTCGTCGCAGAGACGCTCGAGCGCCGCGCCCAGGCCGAGATCCGTCGCGGCGTGCTGCGCGACGGGCTGTACGAGATGTCGGTGCGCGCTGAACGCAGCGCGGCGCATCGGCGTGACGACGATGAAGACGACGTTTGACGCTTGCCGCTCGATACCGGCTCGCGACGGCCGTACAGGAATTCGATAGCACCGTTTGCCGGCTCATGGTTTTCACGGAGGAGCGCCGCGGTAAGAAGTTCGCGGCGAAGCCTGCGTCGTCGATCGTGAACAGACGACTTGAATAAAAACCCGCGCATGACGCGCCACGCGCCGCAGAGCTGCCATGATCGACATCTTCCTGATTGCCGCGAGCATTGAAAACGCGCAGCGCATCGTCGTGCGGCTCGAACAGAGCGGCGTGCGTTATCGGCTGCACACCGCGTACGGTTCGGCCCGGCAACTGCCGATCCACGCGCGCATGCTCCGCTCAGCCGACCTGCTGATCGTCGACGACGCCCGTCTGAACGTCCGCGGACTCGACGGCGTCGAGGAGGCGCTCGCCTGCGCGCCGACGCTCCATTGCATGCTGGTGACGCCGGCGCCGTCCAGCGCGCTGATCGGCGCGGCGCTGCGCGTCGGTGTGCGGCAGGTGCTGTCGTGGCCGCTCGACGCTCACGCCGTCGCCGATGCGCTCGCGCAGATCGAAGCGCGGCGTCGCGCGCCCCAGCGGCGCCGCGCGCGCGTGGTCACCCTCGCGTCGAGCAAGGGCGGCAGCGGCACCACGCTGATCGCGGTCAACCTCGCGTGCGCGCTCGCCGCGCGGCGTGAGCGGCGCGTGCTGCTGATCGACCTGAGCCAGCAATTCGCCGACGCGAGCCTGCTGATGGCGAATCGCCCGCCGCCGATGACGCTCGCCGATCTGTGCTCGCGCAATGAGCAACTCGACGCGGCGCTGTTCGACGCATGCGCGATGCACGTGCGCCCGAACCTCGATCTGCTCGCCGGCGCCGGCGATCCGCTGAAGGCCGCCGAACTGCTGCCCGGCCAACTCGAGCGGATTCTGACGCTGGTGCGCCAGCGCTACGACGCGGTGCTGATCGACTTCGGCCCGAGCCTGAATCCGTTGACGATCCGCGCGCTCGCGCATAGCGACGCGATCTGCATGGTGGTGCGGCAGAACCCGCTGTACCTGCATGGCGCGCGCCGCATGCTCGATATCTTTCGCGAGCTGGGGCATCCGGCCAGCAAGGTGCGGGTCGTCGTCAATCGGTACGACAAGGACGCGCAGATCAATCTGCCGATGCTCGAACGCACGCTCGGCGCAAGGATCGCGCATCAACTGCCGCGCGACGATCAGCACGTCGACGAGGCGCTGAGCCTCGGCGTGCCGCTGGTCGCGTGCGCGCGCGACAGCGGGCTCGCGCAAGGCATCGTCCTGCTCGCGAACATGCTGTGGCCGGCGGGTGCGGAGCGCCGCAGAAGCATGCTCGGCCGGCTGCTCGCGACGTGGCCGAACCTGCCGCCGCAATTGAAGCCAGGGGTCTAAGCCGACGACGAGCGCTATCGCGCATACCGTAGTAAGGTGAGATACAGGGTCATCCCGCGGCCTATTCTGAAGAGGTAGAGCGGCTCGCGCCGTCCGGTCACTCGAGCGAGAAAATTACGTGAGCGCAGCACCGTCCATGCAAAACGCGCAGGGTTTCAGGGACCTCGCGTCGATCCTGTCCAATCCGATTCTGAATACGGATTCGTACAAGGCATCGCACTTTCTTCAATATCCGCCCGACGCGACGGCAATGTTCTCGTATATCGAATCGCGCGGCGGACGTTACGAGCGCACGCTGTTTTTCGGCTTGCAAATGCTGCTGAAGGAATACCTATGCCGGCCGGTCACCGGCGCAATGATCGACCAGGCGCGCGCGTTCTTCAGCGCGCACGGCGAGCCGTTCAACGAAGCGGGCTGGCGCTACGTCGTGCAGCAATATGGCGGCCATCTGCCGGTGCGGATTCGCGCGGTGCCCGAAGGCTCGGTCGTGCCGACGCACAACGTGCTCGTCACTGTCGAATGCGACGATCCCCAGGTGTTCTGGCTCGCGTCGTATCTGGAGACGATGCTGATGCGCGTGTGGTATCCGATCACGGTCGCGACACAAAGCTGGCATCTGCGTCAGACGATCCGCGCAGCTCTGCTGAAAAGCAGCGACGATCTCTCGCAGTTGCCGTTCAAACTGCACGATTTCGGTGCGCGCGGCGTGTCGAGCGCGGAGTCGGCCGCGATCGGCGGCGCGGCGCACCTCGTCAGCTTCATGGGCTCGGATACGGTGCTCGGCGTGCTTGCGGCGAATCACTACTACCACGACAGCATGGCCGCGTTCTCGGTGCCGGCGGCCGAGCACAGCACGATCACGGCGTGGGGCCGCGAGCGCGAAGTCGACGCGTATCGCAACATGATCGCCCGCTTCGGCAAGCCGGGCGCGATCGTTTCTGTGGTGTCCGACTCTTACGACCTGTTCGCCGCGCTGAACGCATGGGGCGGCGAGTTGAAGCAGGCCGTGCTCGATTCCGGCGGCACGCTGGTGATTCGCCCGGATTCCGGCGATCCTTGCACGATCGTGCTGTACACGCTGCGCTCGCTGGAGGCGTCGTTCGGCTCGCAGACGAACAGCAAGGGGCGGCGCGTGCTCGACCACGTACGTGTGATCCAGGGTGACGAGGTGAACCCGGATTCGATCCCCGCGATTCTTGCCGCGATGGACGAGGCCGGCTTCGCCGCCGACAACATCGTGTTCGGCATGGGCGGCGCGCTGTTGCAGAAGATCAACCGCGATACGCAGCGCTTCGCGATGAAGTGCTCCGCGATCCGGCTCGGCGACACGTGGCGCGATGTGTCGAAGGACCCGGTCACGGATCACGGCAAGCGCTCGAAGAAAGGCCGGCTCACGTTGCTGCGCCATCGCAGCAGCGGCGAGTACCGGACGGTCAAGTTGCCGATCGTGTGGGACGAGCGCACGGTGGCGGGCGAGTGGGACGAAGTGCTCGAGACGGTGTTCGATACGGGCCGCTTGCTGGTCGATACGTCGCTGGCCGAGATTCGAGGCCGCGCCTATGCGGAGGAAGTTTGACCCACCCATGCCTGACGATCCGTTGACGGCCGACTGCATGCGTGGGTGGCTGCGCGAGGCCAGCGAACCCGAGGACGCCGATACGCGTCTGTTCGCCAAACTGATCGCCGCGCGCGACGCTCGCAACGAACTCGCGTTGCTCGGCCTGCAAGCGCATGCATGGCGCGCGCTGCTAGCGAGGCACTTCGTCCGTGCGCGCAGTCCGGCATTGCCGCTTCCGGTGGTCCCCAGCGAACACGCGAGCTTCGTCCATGCACTGCACGCGCTGCTCGTCGCGAGCGCGAGCAGCACGGTCCATCCCGACGACGCGCATTGTCTCGCGACGATCATCGCCCATGCGTGTTTGCGTCCGGATCATCTATGGCGCGACCTTGGCCTCGCGGGCCGCGATGAAGTGACGTGGATGCTCACGCGCTACTTCCCGACGCTGGTCGAGCGCAACGTCGATAACCTGCGCTGGAAGAAGTTCCTCGCCGCGCAATGCGCGATCTCGTTGGGTCTGCAACCGGGACCTGCGCCGGGTTGCCCGGGCTGCGAAGACTACGGGTACTGCTTCCCACGGCAGCCTTGAAGCGCGCCACTGAGGCGTCGGCGCGAAACCGTTCGTGTATGCTTGCGCGCATGGCCGACACCGCAAAACCCACTAAAAGCAGAGCCGCTCCGGCGACGAAGTCCACCAGGGCGCGTCCCGAGGTGCGCTTCAGAATGCGCATCCGCAACGGCGATGCGGTTGCACTCGGGCCAGGCAAGGTCGATCTGCTCGAAGCGGTGCGCGAATATGGATCGATCTCGGCGGCGGCGCGGAGTCTCGACATGTCATACCGGCGCGCGTGGCTGTTGATCGACGAGCTGAATCGCTCGCTGAAGTCGCCGGCCACGCAATCGGAGCAGGGCGGTCAGAGCGGCGGCGGCTGCACGCTGACGCCGGTCGGCGAAACCATCATCCGGCTGTATCGGGACGTCGAGGAAGAGGCGCGGCGAAGCTGCGCGAAGCAGATCGCCGAACTGGTGAAACTGATCCGCTCGTGAAGGGCCACGGTTGCGTCGCCGCTATCAGTGCGCTCAGCCGTCGCCGGGCGGGCGGAGGTGGCGCGTTTCAACGCGGCGGTATCGGAAGGGTAAAGCCGTCGTCGGCTCGCGCCGCCCCCCCATTCACACTGTTTTCCTATATCGTGTGCGCGATGCCCGCCGCCTGCCGCGCGCGGGCTGTTTCTCCGGAGCGCGGCGCGACTCTGCGCGTGCATGACACGTGATGCGCTCCGGCAATAGACCACACGACATCAATGAGCCATCCCAACACCGAGCTGATCGAACGCTTCTACACCGCCTTCCAGCATCGCGACGCCGAGACCATGGTCGCCTGTTATGCCGACGACGCCGTCTTCAGCGACCCCGCCTTCGGCGAGCTGGTCGGCGACGAAGTGCGCGATATGTGGCGCATGCTCGTCAAGCATGCGCAGGACTTCACGCTGAGCTTCAGCGACATCGAGGCGGACGACCGTACCGGCCGCGCACAGTGGGTGGCGCGCTACCGTTTCGTCCAGACCGGGCGCGACGTCGTGAACCGGATCGAAGCGCGTTTCGTGTTCCGCGACGGGCTCATCGTCGAGCATCGCGACCGCTTCGATCTGTGGCTGTGGATGCGCCAGGCGATGGGCGTGCGCGGCACGCTGTTCGGCTGGTCGCCGTTCGTGCAGCGGATGCTCAGGCAGCAGGCGCGCCGGGGGCTGCTGCACTATCGCGGGCAGTTGAATCGCGAGCGCGGCTAGGCGCGTGCGGGCGGCGGCGCGCGCATCGCGCTTGCTTTCATCGAAGCACGCGCGTGCCCGCATGCCTTGCCGGGCCGCCGCACAGGAAACGCTATGCGAGTCGTCGATGCCGCCTGGCAAGAATGGCTGAGCAGCAATGTCGCGCGCGGCTGCACGCCGGGCTCGATGATCGACGCGATGGTGCAGGCCGGCTTTGCCGACGGCCAAGCCCGTGTGGCGGTCCACCGTGCGTTCGACCGGCGCGCGTGCGGCCCCCCAGCGCCCGCCACAGTGGCCGATCCCGCCACCAATCCTTATCGATACGACGCTGCGCCGCTCGCGCGCGGCAACCTGATCCGCGCCGCTGACCGCGACATACGCGTGCTGCTGCGCTGTGAGCGTCCGCAGCTGGTCGTGTTCGCCGACGTGCTGTCGGCCGTGGAATGCGCCGAGCTGATCGAACGCTCGCGACATCGGTTGAAGCGCTCGACGACGGTCAATCCACTCACCGGCCACGAAGACGTGATCCGCAGCCGGACCAGCGAAGGCGTCTGGTATCGGCGCGGCGAGGACCGGTTGATCGCGCGAATCGAACGACGCATCGCGAGCCTGACGAGCTGGCCGCTCGAAAACGGCGAAGGCCTGCAGGTGCTTCATTACGACACGCGCGGCGAGTACAGCCCGCATTTCGACTTCTTCGCGCCCGATCAGCCGGGCAGCGCGGTCCATACCGCGCAGGGCGGCCAACGCGTCGCGACACTGATCATCTATCTGAACGACGTCGCGGACGGCGGAGAGACGGTGTTTCCCACGGCGGGCCTATCGGTCGCGGCGCGGGCGGGCGGCGCGGTGTATTTCCGCTACATGAACGGTGAACGCCAGCTCGACCCGTCGACGCTGCACGGTGGCGCGCCGGTGCTGGCCGGCGACAAATGGATCATGACGAAGTGGATGCGCGAGCGCGCGTACGGCTGAGACGGCGCCTATTCGGCCGCTTGATAAACATCCGGCCGATGCAGCTCCATATACCGCTCGGGGTTCGCGAGCGACGTGAACCCGTGCGGCGCATAGACGTGATGCGCGTCGGTCGTGACCAGCACGACTCTGCGCAGACTGGCGAGCGACGGGCTCGCAAACATATGTTTCATCAGCGCCGACGCATACCCCTTGCCGCGATACGCCGGCAGCACGAACACGTCGCACAGGTAAGCGAAGGTCGCCTCGTCGGTGATCAGACGCGCGAACGCGATCTGCTTGCCGTCGACAAAACCGCCGAAGCACAGCGAACCGGCGACGGACCGCTCGAAGATCGCGCGCGGCATGCCCTTGGCCCACGGCGTTTGCTGCGACAGGAACGCGTACACCATCTCGAGGTCGAGATCGTCAATGCGGCTGGAAATCGTCAGTTCGCTTGCTTGCACGGGGTGTCTCCTGGTTCGCGTAGCGGCGGCGTGTGCCTTAGCCCTTCGCGGCAGTCTCGCCACCGCGCGAACCCCCGCCAATGCTCTGTCCGGCATTGCGCGCGAGCCCCATATAACCGATCACCGACAGCAGCGTCAGCACGCCGGCGAACAGGAACGCGAGGCGGAAATCGTCGAGCGTGAACACGTGGCCGGTCGTCTCGCCGTTGAACAGCGCCGCCACGCGCAGCGACACCGCGCCGAACGCGATGCCCAGACCGATCGTCATTTGCATGGCCGCGCTCCACAGCGTGCTCGCCGCACTCATCTGCGGCTGCTGGATATCGGCGTAGGCGAGCGTCGCCAGCGTCGAGAACTGCATCGAGCGCGTGACGCCGTACACGAACACCACGATCAGCACGAACACGAGCGGTACGTCCGGCGTCAGCAGTCCGCACAAGGTGATGAAAATGCCTGCCACGACCACGTCGACGATCGCCACCATCCGGAAGCCGTAGCGCTGCAGGATGCGCGTGGTCAGCGCCTTCATGCCGAGGTTGCCGACCGCACTCGCGAGCAGCAGCAGCCCCGAACGGAACGCCGACAGCCCGAAGCCGACCTGGAACAGCAGCGGCATCAGATAGGGCACCGCGCCGATGCCGATGCGCGTGAATGAACCGGTAACGACGGTCACCGAGAACGTCGGCACCTTCAGCGTCGACACGTCGACGAGCGGATGCGGATGACGCTTCGCGTGCAGGAACGCGATCGCGCCGACCAGCAGACCGCCCGCCACGACCGCGATCGCGAGCCACGCATTGGTGGCCGGCTGGCTCGCGAGCTCCGCGCCGTACAGGATCGCGGTCAGCGCGACGCCGCTCAGCAGCAGGCCGACGACGTCGAGCGGCTTGCGTTCGGTGCCGCGCAGGTTCGGCACGATGGCGAGCGCGACGGCGATCGCCGCGAGACCGAACGGCACGTTCAGCAGGAAGATCCAGCGCCACGACGCGTAAGTCGTGATGAAGCCGCCGATCGGCGGGCCGACCACCGGCGCCGCGATGGCCGGCCAGGTGATCGTCGAGATCGCCTGCATCATGCGGGCTTTCTCGGTGCTGCGGACCACGATCAGACGGCCGACCGGCACCATCATCGCGCCGCCGATGCCTTGCAGCAGCCGCGCGGCCGTGAACTCGGGCACGTTCTGCGACAGCCCGCACAGCACCGACGCGACCGTGAACACGCCGATCGCGCTGACGAACACCGTGCGCGCGCCGCAGCGGTCGGCGACCCAGCCGCTCGCCGGGATGAAGATCGCGAGCGCGAGCATGTAGGCGGTCATGCCGAGGCTCAGGCTGTTCGGACCGACGCCGAACGAACGCGCCATCTGCGGCAGCGCGGTGGCGATCACCGTGGTGTCGAGGTACTCCATGAAGAAGGTGGCCGCGACGATGTACGGCAGCCAGCCGACATGCGCGGTGCGGGTGCCGCTGCTGCTCATCGCGCGAGCTCCCGCGGCGCGCTGCTAGGCGCGCAAAGACCATTGACGGGCCGGCGCGCGGCGCGCGAAGGGTTTGACTTCATGGTGCTTGAGATTACCTGTCGTATGCGTTTTTGTGCTTCGGGCTGGCGGTGACATCGGCTTGCCTGATTGCCAGCCCTGAATCCTAACGCAAGAAACGGTCCCTTTTCACGCAGGCGTGCAGCGCGCCGCCGCGCCGCCGCCGTTGCGTCAGTCCTTGGCCGCGTATTCCTTGTCCAGCCGGTCATACAGCGGCTTGTTGACGAGCCGCTGGCGCTCGCTGAACGGCGCGACGATGGTCGCGTCCTCGTCGAGGCGGCCGTTGCTTTGCAGCGTGCCGAGCGCGCGCTGCATGCCGAGCACCGCGCCCTGCAGCGCCGCGTTCGCGTACAGCACGATGCCGTAGCCGAGCTTCGCGAGCGCGTCGCGCGACTGCACCGGCGTCTTGCCGCCGATCACGATGTTGATGAGCTGCGGCACATCGAACAGCCCCGGCAGACGCTCGATCTCGGCGAGCGATTCGGTCGCCTCGATGAACAGGATGTCGGCGCCCGCCTCGATGAAGCGATGACCGCGCTCGATCGCGTCCTCGATGCCGTGGACCGCCGCCGCGTCGGTACGCGCCATGATCTGCAGGTTCGCGTCCTCGCGCGCGTCGACGGCCGCGCGGATCTTGCCGACCATCTCGCTCGTCGCGACGACTTCCTTGCCCGAGAAGTGGCCGCATTTCTTCGGCATCACCTGGTCTTCGAACTGGATCACGTCGGCGCCGCTGCGCTCGAGCACGCGCACGGTCTGGCGCACGTTCAGCGCGTTGCCGAAGCCGGTGTCGGCATCGACGATCAGCGGCAGCGCGACCGCGTCGCGGATGCGCGCGGTGTGCTCGGCGACTTCGGCGAGGCCGATGAAGCCGAGATCGGGCAGACCGAGCGACATATTGGTAACGCCCGCGCCGGTGATGTAGACCGCCTCGAAGCCGGCGTCCTCGATCACGCGCGCGCTCATCGCGTTGAACGCGCCGGGCACGAGCAGGCCCTGACGCTGGTTGACCTTGGCGCGGAAGGCGGCGCGGCGGGTGGCGGAAGTGGTGGTCATGATGCGGGTCTCCAGAACGAAAACGGGAAGTGGAAGGCGGGCGACATTCTGCAGGAAACGTGCCATTGGCGGGCGTTCCCCGCGTTGTGCCGATGGAACAACGGTTTGCGCGCGGTGGGCTCGGCTTGGGCGTTCGTGGCACAATCGATGGAACGTTTCATAAAACGTTTCGCGGAACGTTTCAATTAAGGAGAGCCGCGGTGTCCACGTTCACCCCATTCGTCGCGAACCCGAGCCCCGCCGTCGATGTCGGCCGCCCCGGCGTCGCACTCGTCAGTATCAGCCGACTGCAATCGCTTTGCGAGGCGGTAGCGCCGCGCTATGCGGGCCGCGCGAAATTCTTCACGGTGCGGGAGGGTTACGGCGCGGCCGTCGCCGCGCTGCAGGCTTACGTGGACGCAGGTTCCGTCGATGTCGTGCTGTCCGCCGGCTCGAACGGCGCGTATCTGCAAGAGAATCTCAGCGTGCCGGTCGTGATGGTCAAGGTGAACGGCTTCGACGTGTTGAGCGCGATCACGCGCGCCACCGCCACGTGGCCGCAAGCGCGCATCGGGCTGGTGCTGCATGAAGCGATCGCGCAGGAGCTGGCCGACCTGAGCCCGCTGCTGAACGTCGATCTGCGGCAGCGCGCGTATCGGTCGATCGACGAAGTGCGGCTCGCGGTCGATGAACTCGCCGCGCAGGGCTGCCGCGTGGTGGTCGGCGCGGGAATGGCCTGCGATCTGGCCCAGCAGGCCGGCATGGAAAGCGTGTTCCTGTACTCGCTCGCCGCGGTCGAGGAAGCGTTCGAGCGCTCGGTCGAACTGGCGCGCGTGAGCCGCCAGAAGGAATCAAAGCGGGTGCGCCTCAATACGATCGTCGCGCACCTGCGCGACGGCGTCGCCGCGTTCGACGAAGCCGGCCAGCTCGAAGCCGTCAACCCGGCGATGCTCGACCTGCTCGGTTCAGGCTCCGCACAGGCGGCCCCGCAGGACGACGAGGACACCCCGGCGCGGGTGGGACGCGCGCTCGCGCCGCTGTTGCGTGAGACGCGCGTCGCCGACCAGCCGGTCGACGAACGCATCGAGCAGATCGGCGGGCGCGCGCTGATCGTCAGCTGCGTGCCGATCGTCGAGCAGGGCGCGCGGGCCGGTTTCGTCGTGACCGCGCAGGACGCGCTCGTTGCGCAACGGATCGACCGCTCGCTGCGTACCAGCCAGCGGCCGAGGCATCTGGTCGCGCGGCATCGGCTCGACGATCTGATCGGCGCGTCGGTGGCGCTCGAGCGGGTGCGCCGGCTCGCGCGCGCCGGCGCCGCGCACGACGCGACCGTGCTGCTGAGCGGCGAAAGCGGCACCGGCAAGGAACTGGTCGCGCAGGGCATCCATAACGCGAGTCGGCGGCGCGGCAATCCGTTCGTCGCGTTCAACTGCGCGGCGCTGCCCGAGGGGCTGATCGAAAGTGAGCTGTTCGGGCACGAGGAAGGGGCGTTCACGGGCGCGCGACGCGGCGGCAAGCCGGGGCTATTTGAAATCGCGCACACCGGTACCATCTTTCTCGATGAAATCGGCGAAATGCCGGCCGCGCTGCAAAGCCGGTTATTACGAGTGCTGCAGGAACGCGAGGTGATGAAGCTCGGCGCGGGCCGCGCGACGCCGGTCGACGTGCGAGTGATCGCCGCGACGCACCGCGATCTTCATGCGCTGGTCGAGCAGGGCGCGTTTCGCGCGGATCTGTATTTCAGATTAAATCTGCTTCAGATAAAATTGCCGCCGCTGCGCGAACGCCGCGCCGACATCGCGCCGCTGGCGCGGCATCTGCTGGAGCGCAGCGCGCTGCAGTACGGCTTGTCGGCGGCGGCGCTCGGGCGGGTGCTCGCGTTTCTCGACCCGCTTTTCGCGAACTACGCGTGGCCCGGCAACGTCCGCGAACTGGAAAATCTGCTGGCGCGCGCGGCGATTTATATCGGCGACGGGACCAGCGAGATGTCCGGGAACTCGACCGCCGACGCCTTGCCAGACTGGTTGGCGGTGTTTCCCGAGTTCGGCAGGATCAGGCTGGCCGGCGACGAGCGAATCACGGAAGCGTCTCAGGACGCGAGGCCTGGCAGCACGGCGCCCCGCGCCAGCCCCAGCCGCGAGGATGTCCTGCGCGCCCTCGAACAATCCGGCGGCAATCGTGCCGCCGCCAGCCGCGCGCTCGGCATCGGCCGAACCACGCTGTGGCGGCTTCTGAAGGGCTGAAACGCCGCGCCATTCGACCCGATAGTCTCGACTGACAAGATTAATAGGGCGGAACTATCGAACTCATTAAAACAATCCACTTTACCTATTAAGTGTAGTCTGAGATACTGACGCTACTTTCCAACCACCCTCCAAAGAGGATTCAGCAAATGCCGATCATCAACAGTCAAGTCAAACCGTTCAAAGCACAGGCTTACCACAACGGCGATTTCAAGACCGTCACTGAAGAAGACCTGAAGGGCAAGTGGTCGGTTTTCGTGTTCTACCCGGCGGACTTCACCTTCGTGTGCCCGACCGAACTGGGCGACCTGGCCGATCGTTACGAAGAGTTCAAGAAGATTGGCGTTGAGATCTACAGCGTGTCGACCGATACGCACTTCACGCACAAGGCATGGCACGACACGTCGGACACGATCCAGAAGATCAAGTACCCGATGCTGGCTGACCCGACGCTCGCTATCTCGCGCAACTTCGACGTGCTGATCGAAGAAGAAGGCCTCGCGCTGCGCGGCACGTTCGTGATCAACCCGGAAGGCGAGATCAAGCTGTGCGAAATCCACGACAACGGCATCGGCCGTGACGCTGGCGAACTGCTGCGCAAGGTTCAGGCTGCGCAATACATCGCGGCTCACCCGGGTGAAGTGTGCCCCGCCAAGTGGACGCCGGGCGCAGAAACGCTGACCCCGTCGCTCGACCTGATCGGCAAGATCTAAGGTCCGCGCAGCTCACGCTGCACTCGCAGTCTGCATCTGCCGGGGGCATCCCGGCGCATCACCGCGCGAATCGCCTGCTACGGCGTTTCGCGCGTTCCCCGGGCCCAGCATGTCCTATCCGGATGTGCGCGGCGCCGGGACACCAACACCCCTCGTCACGGAATCGCAACGCCATGCTTGACGCCAATCTCAAGACTCAACTGAAGTCGTACCTCGAAAAGGTTAGCAGGCCTATCGAGCTCGTCGCATCGCTTGACGACAGCGCGAAATCGCAGGAACTGCTGGCCCTGCTGAACGACATCGCGACTCTGTCGGAGCGCGTTACGGTGATCGAGCGTCGCGGTGACGACGAGCGCAAGCCGTCGTTTTCGATCGGCGAAGCGGGCAAGGAAGCGGGCATTCGTTTCGCCGGCATTCCGATGGGTCATGAATTCACGTCGCTCGTCCTCGCACTGCTGCAGGTCGGCGGCCATCCGGTCAAACTTGACGATGCGGTGATCGAACAGATCCGCAGCCTGGACGGCGACTATCAATTCGAAACGTATTTCTCGCTGTCGTGCCAGAACTGCCCGGAAGTCGTGCAGGCGCTGAACGTGATGGCGTTGATCAATCCGCGCATCCGTCACGTCGCGATTGACGGCGCGCTGTTCCAGAACGAAGTCGAAGCGCGCCAGATCATGGCGGTACCGACGATGTTCCTGAACGGCGAGACCTTCGGCCAGGGCCGCAGCGGCGTGAAGGAAATCCTCGCGAAGCTCGACACCAACGCCGGTGCGCGCGCCGCGAAGGAACTGGAAAAGAAGCCGGTGTTCGATACGCTGATCGTCGGCGGCGGCCCGGCGGGCGCTGCGGCGGCGATCTACTCGGCGCGCAAGGGCATCGCGACTGGCGTCGTGGCCGAGCGTTTCGGCGGCCAGGTGCTCGATACGCTGGCGATCGAAAACTTCGTGTCGGTGACCGAAACCGAAGGGCCGAAGTTCGCGACCGCGCTCGAACAGCACGTGAAGGCCTATGACGTCGACATCATGGACGTGCAGCGCGCCGAAGCGCTGATTCCGGGGCGCATCAACGAAGTGCGTCTGGCAAACGGCGCGGTGCTGAAGGCGAAGACGATCATCCTCGCGACCGGTGCACGCTGGCGCGAAATCAACGTGCCGGGCGAGCGCGAATACCGCAATCACGGCGTCGCCTACTGCCCGCACTGCGATGGCCCGCTGTTCAAGGGCAAGCGCGTCGCGGTGATCGGCGGCGGCAACTCGGGCGTCGAAGCGGCGATCGACCTCGCGGGTCTCGTGCGCGAAGTAACGCTGCTCGAATTCGGCGCGACGCTGCGCGCTGACGAAGTGCTGCAACGCAAGCTGCGCAGCCTGCCGAACGTGACGATCGTCACGCAGGCTCAGACCACGGAAATCACCGGCGACGGCAAGAAGGTCAACGGTCTGGTCTATAAGAACCTCGCTTCGGGCGAAGTGAAGCAGGTCGAACTCGAAGGCGTGTTCGTGCAGATCGGTCTCGTGCCGAACACCGAATGGCTGAAGGGCACGGTCGAGCTGTCGAAGCATGGCGAGATCGTCGTCGATGCGCGCGGCGCGACGTCGGTGCCGGGCGTGTTCGCCGCCGGCGACGTGACCACGGTGCCGTTCAAGCAGATCGTGATCGCGGTGGGCGAAGGCGCGAAGGCATCGCTGTCCGCGTTCGATCACCTGATCCGCCACAGCGAAGAGGTCGCGGCGATCAGCGAAGCGGAAGCGGAAGCAGCAGTTTGATCCGGTAGTTCAGAGACGCAAACGGCGGCCCGCGGGCCGCCGTTTCAGTTTGCGCACGAAAAAAGACCCGCTGTATGCGGGCCTTTTTCGTTAGAGCACGGAAATCGATATCAACGCCGGTCGAACGAAAACTTGCCGGGGCCGGTCACGCATAACAACAGCAAGCCACCGATGATGCCGATGTTCTTGTAGAAATGAATCATGTTGTCGTATTGCATCGCGCCGGTCATATTCCAGTAGTGGTGGCCGATGATCGCGGTGCCGAGCGTATACAGCGCAAGCAGCAGCGCCAGCGGTCGCGTGAAGAAACCCACCAGCAGCGCGACGCCCACGACCAGTTCCATCACCACCGCGATAACGGCGGACAACTCCGGCACAGGCGCGCCGGTCGACGTCATATAAGCGACGGTGCCGGAAAAGCCGGTCAGCTTCGACCAGCCGAACATTACGAACAGCACCATCAGCAGGATTCGAGCGACGAGAACCACAGCGTCTTTCTGGTTTTCAAACAGCGTATAGCGCATGATTTTTCCCGTTAGGGTAGAGAGTTGAAGCTCGCGGAACATCGTCGTCCAGCGAGCCACGTTCAAGATTGAGTCATTAACGGCGCAAGCGGAGCGCTTATGCCCACAGTGCCGAGGTCTCGATGTTACGCAGGTCGAACACGAGCACTTCCGCGTCGCGGCCCTGCGTGAACGTCAGCGCTTCTTCGCCACGCACCCGTGCCCCGTCGCCCTCGCCAAGCTCGACGCCATTTACCGTGACGCTGCCGCGCGCCACATGAACATACGCATAACGGTCCTTCGCGAGTTCGAGCCGCGCGGTTTCGTCGCCATTGAAAAGACCCGCATGCACACGTGCGTCCTGTTGCAATTGCAGCGAATCGTTCGCACCGTCCGGCGACAGCACCAGCCGCAGCACGCCGCGCTTGTCGGCCGCGCCGAAGTGCTTTTGCTGATAGCGCGGCTTCGTGCCTTGCTGCGACGGCGCGATCCAGATTTGCAGGAAATGCACCGGCTCGCTCTTCGAATGGTTGTATTCGCTGTGCGCCACGCCGGTGCCCGCGCTCATCAACTGGATGTCGCCCGGCACGATCACCGAGCCCGTGCCCATCGTGTCCTTGTGTTCGAGCGCGCCTTCGAGCACGTACGAAAAGATCTCCATGTCGCGATGCGGATGCTTGCCGAAGCCTTGCGCCGGCGCCACACGGTCGTCGTTGATCACGAGCAGGTCGGAGAAGCCGTTCTGCTTCGGATCATGATAGTGCGCGAACGAAAACGTATGGCGCGAGCTGAGCCAGCCGTGTTCCGCGCGGCCACGTTGGTTGGCGTGTCTGATTTCGAGCATGCTGTTTTCTCCTTGGGTTTTGTCATGTGATCCGGGCCAGATGTTTGGCTGCGATCGATGAATGACAGTGTAGGTCAATCCGGATCGCTATAATCACGGTAAAACCGGAAACACTGTCGCAATGAAGTGGACAATACGATGCAACTCGATGACATGCGAATCTTCGTCGCGACTGTCGACGCCCACAATTTCACCGCCGCGGCAAACCGGCTGTCGCTGTCGAAACAGTTCGTGAGCCGCCGTGTGATGGCGCTCGAGGAGGCGCTCGGCGTGCAACTGCTGATTCGCAATACGCGCAAGCTGGCGGTGACCGATCTGGGCCAGGAGTTCTACGAGCGGGCGAAGCGCATCCTCGGCGAGGTCGAGGACGCCGAGCAAGCGATGTCGTTGCGCCGTGCCGGGCCGCGCGGGCTGCTACGCGTGAGCGCGCCGATGTCGTTCGGCATGACGCATCTGTCGCCGCTCGTCGCGGCGTTTCTGCGCGAGCATCGCGACGTGCGCTTCGATATGGAACTGAGCGATCGCGCCGTCGATGTGGTCGGCGAGGGCTTCGACATGGCGATCCGTATCGGCACGCTGGCGGATTCGTCGCTGATCGCGCAAAAGCTGATCGATGTGAGGATGATCGCGTGCTGCAGCCCCGGTTATCTGCGGCGGCGTGGCAGCCCGGCCGTGCCGGCCGATCTCGTGAATCACGATTGCCTGCTGTACGGCCACGGCGGCGCGGTGAGCTGGGAGTTTCGGGTCGACGGCGCGGTCAGGAGCGTCGAGGTGCGCGGGCCGTTGCGGGCCAATAACGGCGAGCTGATTCGCGATTCGGCCGTCGCGGGACTGGGAATCGTCCGGCTGCCCGATTTCATCATCGCCGATGCGCTCGCCAGCGGACAGCTCGTGCCCGTGCTCGAAGCATTCCTGCCGTCGGCGACGGGCGTCTATGCCGTGTATCCGCAGCATCGGCAAAGCTCGGTCACGATCCGGGCATTCGTCGAGTTTCTGCGCAAGCATTTGAGGAAAAAGCTCGCGGCTGAACCGCGGACGCCCGGCGGCTAAATCACTGAACCACATCAACCGTCGCGGAAGATGAAGCTGTACGCGCTCAACGCCGGCACGCCGCCCAGGTGCGCATACAGCACGCGCGAGCCGGCCGGAAATTCGCCGTTACGCACCTTGTCGATCATGCCGTGCATCGATTTTCCCTCGTACACCGGATCGGTCAGCATGCCTTCGAGCCGCGCGCACAAGCGGATCGCCTCGAGCGTGCCGTCGTTCGGCAGACCGTATTCCGGGCCGCCGTAGCGTTCGTCGAGCACGATGTCATTCGCGGTGATGTCGCGGCCCAGCTCGACGCTCCCGGCGGTCCGCTTCGCGATGCGGGTGATCTGCTCGCGCGTCTGCGCCGGTTTCGCCGAGGCGTCGATGCCGATCACCCGCTCGGCGCGGCCGTCGGCGGCGAAACCGACCACCATGCCCGCCTGGGTGCTGCCCGTCACCGAGCACACGACGATGTAGTCGAATTTGAAGCCCAGTTCGGCTTCCTGCTGGCGCACCTCTTCTGCGAAGCCGACGAAGCCGAGCCCGCCCAGCGGATGATCCGAGCAGCCGGCCGGAATCGCGTACGGCTTGCCGCCGGCCGCGCGCACGCTGTCGAGCGCGTCCTCCCAGCTCTTGCGAAAGCCGATGTCGAAGCCGTCCGGCACGAGCCGCACGTCGGCGCCCATCATGCGCGACATCTGGATGTTGCCGACGCGGTCGTACACCGCATCCGAGTAATTGACCCAGTTCTCCTGCACCAGCACGCATTTCAGGCCCAGATGCGCGGCAACCGCCGCGACCTGGCGCGTCTGGTTCGACTGGATGCCGCCGATCGACACGAGCGTGTCGCAGCCCTGCGCGAGCGCGTCGGGGATCAGATATTCGAGCTTGCGGGTCTTGTTGCCGCCGAACGCGAGGCCGCTGTTGCAGTCCTCGCGCTTGGCATAAAGCTTGACCTTGCCGCCGAGATGCTCGCTCAGACGGTTGAGCGGCTGGATCGGCGTCGGCCCGAAGGTGAGCGAGTAGCGGGGGAAACGTTGCAGGTTCATCGCGGCTCCGTGGTGGGTGATTTCCGTGGGTTCATGTTAGAAAAAACCATCAGAAATGAGCTTGCGAAAAAAAACGACTCTACCTATTTTTAAAAATCAGATAATCTTCTTTTCCTCACAAAACTTCGTATCAATGGCCATTAGCGCAACAAAAGTTCGTGCTGGATCGAGACCTTCCGATCCCCAACACGCGCTCGATCGCATCGATCGCGCGATCCTGCGGCAACTGCAAACCGACGCGTCCATTTCGAACGTGGCGCTCGCCGCGAAAGTGAAGCTGAGCGCGCCGGCGTGTTTGCGGCGCGTCGAACGCTTGAAGGAATCGGGGCTGATTCGAGGCGTGGTCGCGCTGCTCGACCCGAAGGCGGCGGGCGCGGGCATGCTGGTGATCATCGGCGTGGTGCTCGATCGCTCGACCCCCGAGTCGTTCGCCGTATTCGAAAAGGCCGCGCAGAAGGTGGCCGGCTGCATGGAGTGCCACGTGGTGACCGGCGAGTTCGACTATTTCATGGTGATCCGCACGCGCGACAGCGACAGCTTCAATCGCCTGCATGCGGAGCAGTTGTTGTATCTACCGGGCGTGCGGCAGATCCGCTCGTTCATGGTGCTGAAGGAAATCCTGTCGACCACGAAATTTCCGCTGTAAGCCGCTCGGCCACCCGGCCGCGCAGCCGGCCGCAAAAACGCGCATGCTGTCATAAACGCCGCGCCCGCGCGACCAAGCTTCGGCGCACCCGCGTGCGGCCTGGCTGCACGGTGGCAAAGCGGGGGCGCGCGTCGGCACTTTTTCGGAGCGACCATCATGACTGGCAACAGACCGCAATCCCTTACATCGCTCGGCGGCAACTCGAAACGCTCACGTGCGGTCGCACTGTCGTTGCTGCTAGGCGCCGCCGCCTTCGCGTCGCCGCTTGCGCAGCGCGTCGCGTTCCCGGCGGAGAGCGCCGTCGTCATCGCACCGCCCGCGCTCGACGAACCGCTCACGGCCAGCACCGCGCACGAGGAAACCGCAGTGCTCGCGGGTGGCTGCTTCTGGGGCGTCCAGGGCGTGTTCCAGCATGTGCGCGGTGTGACGCGGGCGGTGTCCGGCTACTCGGGCGGCTCACGCGACACCGCGCAGTACGAGACCGTCAGCGGCGGCGACACGGGGCACGCCGAATCGGTGCAGGTCACCTTCGATCCCGGCAAGGTCACCTACGGCCAGTTGCTGCAGGTGTATTTCTCGGTGGTTCAGGACCCGACCGAGCTGAATCGTCAGGGGCCCGACAGCGGCACGCAGTACCGCTCCGCGATCTTTCCGCTGAACGATGCGCAGCGGCGCGTCGCGCAAAGCTACATCGCACAGCTCGACAAGTCCCGTGTGTTCCCCGCGCCGATCGTCACGAAGACGGAGCCCTACAAGGGCTTCTATCCGGCCGAGTCGTATCACCAGAACTATCTGACCTTGCATCCCGATTCGGCCTATATCGTGTTCAATGACATGCCGAAAATCGCCAACCTGAAGCGCCTGTTCCCCAACCTGTATCGCGACAAGCCGGTGCTCGTTCAAGCAGGGCAATGACCCGGCCGAACGGTCGCGTCGCGCTCGTCATCAATCTTCCACGGACTTGGCGCATATCTTGCGAAGCGATGCTCCGTCGGCCGTTGTCCGCGCCACCGCGGCGCGCAAGGATGAGGCGCACTGGCCACACGACCGCGTGGGTCACGCGGGCTCGCCGCGCCTCGTGCGCATTGCGCCGCCCGTGTCATCGATTGGAAAAATTACACGCCGTAAGTAGCAGTGCGGCGGTCGTCCGTGCTTTTTGGGTCCGCGCTGGACCCCGGGCGAGAACCTAACCTCCTCGCGACGAGCGGGATCGGAGGCTTCCGGTGTTCAACAGCCGTAGAAAGAAGCGGGGCGCCAGGCCCCGCCATAAACAAACCGGCATCGCGGCGAGCTCCTTCGTCGCCGCGACCTTGAGTGCGATGGCCTGCGTGCCGGGTGTGGTCCACGCGCAGACGCCGTCGCCGCTCGGCGAATGGCAATACTCGGTGGGCGTTCCGCTGCAGAAGATGTGGCAGCCGAACATTCCCGACTGGCAACTGCGCTTCGGCGTGGCCACGTCGTTCCAGCCGCGCTTCGAGGGATCGGACCGCTATCACCTGGTGGCCGGTCCGAGCATCGACGTGCGTTACAAGGATCTGCTCTTTCTGTCGAGCGGCGAAGGCTTCGGCGTGAACTTCGCGCAGGGCGAGAACTGGCGCATGAGTCTCGCCGCGGTGTACGACCTCGGCCGGCGCGCCCAGGACGATCCGCAGGAACTCAACGGGCTCGGCAACATCAATCCGGCGGTCGGTCTGAAGCTCTCGGGCGAGTACGTCGTGTCGAAGGATTTTCCGCTCGTGCTGCGCGCCGATATCCGCCGCTATTTCGGCGGATCGAACGGCTGGATCGGCGATCTCGGCGCCTATATGCCGATGCCCGGCAGCACCAGGCAGTTCTTCTGGTTCGCTGGGCCGAACGTGGTGCTCGCGGACTCCAAGTACATGAACAGCTGGTTCGGCGTCAATCAGGAGCAGGCCGCTCACTCGCAGTATCCGCAGTATCACGCGAGCGCGGGCTTCAAGTCGGTGGGTTTCGGTATCAGCGCGATCTGGCTGTTCAGCAAGCACTGGTTCGCGACCGCCGACGGCGCGTTCGAGCAGCTCGTCGGCAGCGCGGGCAACAGTCCGATCACGCGCAGCCGCGCAACCGGTGTCGCCGACGTATCGATCAACTACCGGTTCTGACGTAGCGTGCCGCGCAGCCCTTGCGCCGCGACTTCGTAGGTATAGCCCTTGCTGACTCCGTAATCGCGCGCCGCGACGCCTTCGTCGCCGCGCGCCCGAACACAAGGAGTCGATTCCCATGGCAGGTAAAGCGAATACCCAGAAGCCCGCGGTTCACGAAAACGGGGCGGCGCAGTCGAACGACGCGAAATCGAACGATCTCGAACGCAATCGCGTGAAGCCGCAAGGCGAGGCGCTGAGAACCAATCAGGGCGTCAAGATCGCCGACAACCAGAACACGTTGCGCGCGGGGCCACGCGGCCCGTCGCTGCTCGAAGATTTCATCATGCGTGAGAAGATCACGCACTTCGATCACGAGCGCATTCCCGAACGGATCGTGCACGCGCGCGGCTCGGCCGCGCATGGCGTCTTCAAGGTCTACGAATCGATGCGCGAGTACACCAAGGCCGCGTTTCTGCAGGACCCGGCCGCCGAGACGCCGGTCTATGTGCGCTTCTCGACGGTGCAAGGTCCGCGCGGCTCGGCCGACACGGTGCGCGACGTGCGCGGCTTCGCGACGAAGTTCTACACGCAGGAAGGCAATTTCGATCTGGTCGGCAACAACATGCCGGTGTTCTTCATCCAGGACGCGATCAAGTTTCCCGATTTCGTGCATGCGGTGAAACCGGAAGCTCCGAACGAAATGCCGACCGGCGGGTCCGCGCACGACACGTTCTGGGACTTCGTTTCGCTCGTGCCCGAATCGGCGCACATGGTGCTGTGGACGATGTCGGATCGCGCGATCCCGCGCAGCTTCCGGACGATGGAAGGCTTCGGCGTCCACACGTTCCGCTTCGTCAATGCAGAGGGCAAGGCGCGCTTCGTCAAGTTCCACTGGCGTCCGGTGCTAGGCTCCTATTCGCTGCTATGGGACGAAGCGCAGAAGCTCGCGGGCAAGGACCCGGACTTTCACCGGCGCGACTTATGGGAAGCGATCGAACGCGGCGACTATCCCGAGTACGAATTGGGCGTGCAGATCGTCGAGGAAGTCGACGAGCACAAGTTCGATTTCGATCTGCTCGATCCGACCAAGCTGATTCCCGAAGAGCTGGTGCCGCTGAGGATCATCGGCAAGATGACGCTCAATCGCAATCCGGACAACTTCTTCGCTGAGACCGAACAGGCCGCGTTCCATCCGGGGCATATCGTGCCGGGCATCGATTTCACCAACGACCCGCTGCTGCAAGGGCGCTTGTTCTCCTACACGGACACGCAAATCAGCCGCCTCGGCGGCCCGAACTTTCACGAGATTCCGATCAACCGGCCGGTCTGTGCGTCCGTCAACAATCAGCGCGACGCGATGCATCGACAGGCGATTCACGTCGGCCAGGCGTCGTACGAGCCGAACTCGCTGAACGACGGCTGGCCTAAGGAAACCGATCCGGCCGCCGAAGATGGCGGCTTCGACAGCTATCAGGAACGCGTCGAGAGCACGAAGATTCGCGTGCGCAGCGACTCGTTCGCCGATCATTTCTCGCAGGCCGCGCTGTTCTACAACAGCATGTCGCAGCCAGAAAAAGACCATATCGCGGCGGCCTATCTGTTCGAACTGGGTAAGGTGACGAAGCCCGAGATTCGCGCGCGCCAGGTCAACGAGATTCTCGCGAACTTCGACGCCGGTCTCGCCGCCAAAGTGGCCGAAGGACTCGGTCTGCCGGCGCCGAAGCAGGGCACGGCCAGGCTGGTTGGACCGAAGGCATCGCCGGCGTTGAGTTTGCTCAATCGCGTAAAGCCCGGCATCAAGACTCGCAAGATCGCGCTGCTCGCCGCGCCCGGTTCCGATGCCGCGGCGATCAAACAGCTGCAGCAGGCGCTCAAGGGCGAAGGCGCGACGCCGATGCTGATCGCACCGACGCTCGCCGGGATCGATGACCTCGCACCCGACGCGACGATCGCCGGGCTGCCGTCGGTGATGTTCGACGCGGTGATCGTCGTCGGCGGCGAGAAGGGGGCGAAGGCGCTGTCGGAATCGGGCGATGCGAGGCACTTCGTGCTCGAAGCGTTCAAGCATCTGAAGGCGATCGCGGCGCTCGGCGCGGGGCGCGATCTGCTCACGGCCGCGCAGTTGCCGGCGCAGTCGGACGGCGTCGCGACCGGCGAGGACTCGCAGTCGGCCGATGTGTTGAAGGCGTTCCTCAATGCCGCGGGGCAGCATCGCGTGTGGTCGCGCGCGGCACAGGCGGAATCGGTGCCGGCCTGAGCGGGCCGGGCAGGTTGCGCTGCCGCGTTAGCCGCTATACGGCGCTGAGCGTAGCCGCAATGCGGCGTGTCGATGATGTGTGTTCGATGCAGGAACCTGGCCGGTGCGAGCCGGCCAGGTTTCTTTATTGCGTCGCGCGCCGAACGCGACCGATCGCGCGAGCGTGCCGCGCCCTGCCAGCAAGCTCAACCAGCCGCCTTCCGTTACTGGATGAGCGTCGTCCTTGTATGATGACGGCGGTCGCTTCGCGGTACTCAACACCGTGCGCAGACCCCGCAAAATATTCCGCATGGACCCGATTCGCCATGCCTCTTACCGAAAAAATGACCGCATCGCAGGCCGTCGATCAACTCCGTTTCCGCCGCATCCTTCGCCGCAATATCGCGCTTCCTTTGGGCGTCGGCCTCGTCACGATGGCGCTGTTCGTCGGCCTGATCGCTTATCTCGCGTCGACAATGAGTTGGGCCGAGCACTCCGAGCGCGTGATCGGCGACGCCAACGAAATGCTGCGGCTCGCGGTCGATCGCGAATCGTCGATGCGCGGCTTCCTGATCACCGGTGACGAGAGTCTTCTCAGACCGTATGAAAACGGCGGCCCGAAATTCAACGCGCAGCTCGAAAGCTTGCGGAAGCAGGTCGCCGACAATCCGCTGCAAATCGCGCGGCTCAAGCAGATCGAGGCGTTGCAGCAGCGTTGGACCCGCTTCGCCGAAGAAATCATCGACGCGCGCCGGCGCAACCTGAACTACGAGAGCGCGATCGCGGCGGGGCGCGGCAAGGTCGAATTCGACGAAATGCGCCGCGAATTCGACGATTTTCTCGATGTCGAATTGCGGCTGCGCCAGCAGCGCGCCGAAGCGACGCGCAATGTGACGGCGACGCTGGTCGGCCTGTTCCTGCTGTTCAGCCTCGGCGTCAGCGGCCTGCTCGCATGGCGAGGTCGTCGCGAACTGCTGGACCTGTCACAGACCTACGACGACGTGCTGCGTCAGCAGGCCGAGCAGACCACGCTGCTCGAGCAGCAGGTCTGGTTGCGCTCGGGCCAGCGCCTGCTAGCGGACAAGGTCGTCGGCCAGACGAGCGCGCCGCTCGTCGGCCGCGCGATGCTCGAGTTTCTCGCCCAGTATCTCGATGCGGTCGTCGCCGCGCTGTACGTGCGCGACCGGCAAAGTGGCACGCTGCGCCGCATCGCCGCGTATGGATACAGCCGCGACAGCGAACAGACCGCCGCCCTGAGTTTCGAGGAGGGCGAAACGCTGGTCGGCCAGGCCGCGCGCTCGCACCGCACGCTGGTGCTGCGCGACGTGCCCGCCGATTATGTGCGGGTCACGTCGGCGACGGGCAGCGGCGCGCCGCGCAATCTGCTGATCCTGCCGATCGACAACGACGGCCAGGTCAACGGCGTCATCGAAATGGGCTTCCTGCGCGAAGTGAGGCCGCGCGACGAAGAGTTCATGGAGCTGATCCGCCACAGCATGGGCGATTTTCTCGAAGCGGCGCTGTATCGCGAGCGCCTGCAGGATGCGCTCGCCGAGACGCAGCAGCTCAACGAGGAGTTGCAGGTCCAGCAGGAGGAGTTGCGGGTCTCCAACGAAGGTCTCGAGGAACGCGGCCGCGCGCTGATGGAATCGCAACGGCGCCTCGAAGCGCAGCAGGCCGAGCTCGAACAAACCAACGTGCAGCTCGAGGAATACGCGCAGCGGCTGGAGCGGCAGAAATCGGATCTGCTGCGCGCGCAGAACGATCTGGCGGCCAACGCGGAGCGCCTCGAACAGTCGAGCCGCTACAAGTCCGAATTCCTCGCCAACATGTCGCATGAATTGCGCACGCCGCTGAACAGCTCGCTGATTCTCGCGAAGCTGCTGCAGCAGAATCGCAGCGGCAATCTGACCGACGAGCAGGTGCGCTACGCGGAGACGATCCACGCGTCGAATAGCGATCTGCTCGTGCTGATCAACGACATTCTCGACCTGTCGAAAGTCGAGGCGGGGCAGCTGACGGTCGAACCCGAAACGGTGTCGATCGACGCGACGCTGCAATCGCTCGACGAAATGTTCCGGCCGATCGCGGCGACCAAGCACTTGCGGGTCGCTTTCGACAAGTTGCCGGGTACGCCGGATACGTTCGTCACCGACGGTCAGCGGCTCACGCAGATTCTGCGCAACCTGCTGTCGAACGCGGTGAAGTTCACCGAGCGCGGCGAGGTCACGCTCGAGGTCGCCAAGGTCGAGGACAACGTGCTGCGCTTCGACGTGCGCGATTCCGGCATCGGCATTCCGGCCGACAAGCTCGACATGATCTTCGAGGCATTCCAGCAGGCCGATGGCTCGACGAGCCGTCAATATGGCGGCAGCGGTCTCGGGTTGTCGATTTCGCGCGAGTTTTCGCGGCTGCTGGGCGGGCGCATTACGGTCGCGAGCGAAGTCGGCAAGGGCAGCGTGTTTTCGCTGTGGCTGCCGCTCGATGCGCGCGAGGCCGCGGACAGCGCGGTCAACGCGGGCTCGGGCATGAGCGCGCACGCAACGGCGGAAGCACCGTTGCTGCACACGCCGCTCGACGCCGCGCCCGCCGCGGTGATCTCGCCGGCGAATGGTCTGGAAAACCGGGCGTCGCCCGTCGCTTCGCGCGACGCTTTGCAGCCCGGCACCGTCGAGCCCGCCGCGGCGCCAATTGCCGACGATCGCGACAACCGCACCCGCGCAGGCCGTCTGATCGTCGCGGTCGAAGACGATCCGCCGTTCGCCGCGATTCTGCGCGATCTCGTGCACGAACTCGACTTCGACTTCGTACACGCGAGCGACGCCGCCAGCGGCCTCGCGCTGGTGCGAGACATGCGGCCGGCCGCGGTGCTGCTCGATGTCGGTTTGCCGGACCGCTCGGGCCTCACGGTGCTCGAATGGCTGAAGAACGATCCGCTGACGCGCCACATTCCGATTCATATCGTGTCGGCTACCGATCACGCCGACAAGGCGCTGCACCTCGGCGCGATCGGCTACACGCTGAAGCCGACCGCGCGCTCGACGATGGAGGCCGCGATCCGCCGCCTCGAAGCGCGGCTGCAACAGCGCCTGAAGCGCGTGCTGGTGATCGAGGACGACGCGCCGATGCGTGCAAGCATCCGCGCGCTGCTGCAAAGCGAGAACACCGAGATCGTCGCGGTCGCGACGCTCGCCGAGGCGTTCGAGCAACTGTCGACGGTGGCGTTCGACTGCGTCGTCACCGATCTCGCGCTGCCCGACGGCACCGGCTACGATCTGCTCGAACGTCTCGCCGCGAACACTGCGCATGCATCGCTGCCGGTGATCGTCTATACGGGCCGCATGCTGTCCGACGAAGAGGAGCACCGGCTGCGCCGCTATTCGAAGTCGATCATCATCAAGGGCGCGAAATCGCCGGAGCGTCTGCTCGACGAAGTCACGCTGTTCCTGCACAGCGTCGAGTCGTCGCTCGCGCCGGAGCAGCAGCGCATGCTGCGCACCGTGCGCCAACGCGACAATGCGTTCGAGGGCCGCACGATCCTGCTCGCCGAAGACGATGTGCGCAACATCTTCGCGCTGTCGCACGTGCTCGAACCGCTCGGCGCGAAGCTGCTGATCGCGCGCAACGGCCGCGAGGCGCTCGACGAACTGGAGAGCGGACCGGAAGTGCATCTGGTGCTGATGGACGTGATGATGCCCGAGATGGACGGTCTGACCGCGATGGGCGAGATTCGCCGCAATCCGCGCTTCGCGCATCTGCCGATCATCGCGCTGACCGCGAAGGCGATGGCGAACGATCGCACGCGCTGCCTCGAAGCGGGCGCCGACGATTACGTGTCGAAACCGATCGACGTCGACAAGCTCGTCGCGCTGTGCCGCGTGTGGCTGCGGCAGCGCTGAGAGCGCGAGCGCAAGCACGCAAGCGAGAAACGCGATGAAACCGTCCGCATCTGACGTACCGCAGCGCCTCAGCGATTTCGACATCGAGCTGAGGCTGCTGCTCGAGGCGATCTATCTGAAGTATCAGCACGACTTTCGCCACTACGCGATGTCGTCGCTGCGCCGCCGCCTCACGCAGGCGCTCGATGAATTCAACGTGGACACGCTGTCGCAATTGCAGGACCGCATCATGCGCGACGGCAACGAGTTTTCGCGGCTGTTCCGGTACCTGACCGTGCAGGTCAGCGACATGTTTCGCGATCCGTCGTATTTCCTCGCGCTGCGCGAACATGTGCTGCCGCGTCTGCGCACCTATCCGTCGGTCAAGGTGTGGGTCGCGGGATGCAGCACCGGCGAGGAGCTGTGGTCGCTGAAGATCCTGTTCGACGAGGAGGGCCTCACCGAGCGCACGCTGTTCTACGCGACCGACATCAACCCCGACGCGCTCGCGCGCGCGGAGGCGGGCATCTATGCGCTCGAACGCATCCAGGGCTTCACGCAGAACTATCTGGCGGCGGGCGGCACGCGTTCGCTGTCGGACTACTATCATGCAGCGTATGGCGGCGCGCGCTTTGCCGGCTCGCTGAAAGAGCGCGTGGTGTTCGCCGATCACAGCCTGTCCACCGACGAAGTGTTCCTCGAAGCGCATCTGGTGTCGTGCCGCAACGTGCTGATCTATTTCGACCGCGGCTTGCAGGATCGCGCGCTGGGACTGTTCGAGAACGCGCTGGTGCGGCGCGGCTTTCTCGGCCTGGGCAGCAAGGAAAGCCTGCGGTTTTCGCGTCACTACCCGGCGTTCGACGAGTTCCGCGCGGCCGAGCGCATTTATCAGAAGCGTTAGCGAGGTCGCGATGCCATCCTTGAACGTCGAACCTGCGATGACCAAGACCGCCGATGCCGGCGGCGCTGCGCGCACGCACGCGCCGCGCGGTTATGAGCTGGTCGTGATCGGCGGGTCGGCGGGCGGCATCGAGGTGCTCAACGTGCTGCTCGCCGCGTTGCCCGCGCGCTTCGCGGCGGCCGTGATGATCGTCATGCATCTGCCGCCCGATTCGCCGAGCTATCTGGTGCCGGCGCTCGCGCATCGCTGCGCGCTGCCGGTGCTCGAACCCGATGCGGGCGAGCTGATCCTGCCGGGCCGCGTGCACGTCGCGCCGCCCGGTTACCACATGCTCGTCGAAGTGGACCGCACGGTCGCGCTATCGACCGATGCGGCGGTGCGCTTCTCGCGGCCGTCGATCGACGTGCTGTTCGAATCGGCCGCCGCGGTGTACGGCGAGCGGCTGCTCGCGATCCTGCTGTCCGGGGCCAACGACGACGGCGCGCTCGGCCTCGAACGCGTGCGCGCGCTCGGCGGCACCGCGTGGGTGCAGGACCCCGCCAGCGCCGGTTCGGCGGAAATGCCGCGCGCGGCGATCGCGCGTGGCGCCGCCGATGCGATTTTCAATCCCGAAACCTTGGCCAGGCGCCTTGCCGCGCTGCCGACTTCCCTCTGATCCGGTGCCATGACGAACTCACCTGTGAACATCCTGATCGTCGACGACATCGCCCACAACATCACCGCGCTCGAAGCATTGCTCGCGCGGCCCGACGTCGCGGTGCTGGTCGCCGACTCCGGCACCGCCGCGCTCGATCTGCTGCTCAAGCACGAAGTCGCGCTGGCGATTCTCGACGTCAATATGCCCGGCATGAACGGCTTCGAGCTGGCTGCGCTGATGCGCGGCAGCCCGCGCACCGCGCACGTTCCGATCATCTTCCTGACCGCGACCGCGCAGGACGCGTCGCGCACGTTCCGCGGCTACGAGGCGGGCGCGGTCGACTTTCTGTACAAGCCGTTCGATCCGCGCATCCTGCAGTCGAAGGTCGACGTGTTCGTGCAGTTGGAGCAGCAGAAGCGCCAGCTCGCCGCGCAACTGGTGACGACGCGCCAGATGCTCGAAGCGAACGAAATGCTGATGGCAGTGCTCAGTCACGATCTGCGCACGCCGCTTGGCGCGGTGCTCGCGTCGGCCGAATACCTGATGCGCACGGCCGCCGACGAGCAGGCCGCGACCGTTGCCGCGCGCGTGAAGAACAGTTCGCTGAGGATGGCGCGGATGGTCGATCAGCTGCTGAACCTCGCACGCCTGCAAGGCGGACGCCTGCCGTTGCAGCCGCGCTCGATCGACCTCGCCACGCTGTGCCGCTCGGTGATCGATGAATTCGCGTCGCAGAAGAGCGGCAAGCAGATCGTGTTCACCTGCACCGGCAATACGGCCGGCGCGTGGGATACCGATCTCGTGTGGCAGGCGGTGTCGAATCTCGTCAGCAATGCGCTGCATCATGGCGCGCCGGAGGGTGATATCGGCGTGGAGGTCGATGGCGAGGCCGAGGACTGCGTGCGGCTGAAGGTGTCCAATCGCGGCACGATTCCGGCCGAAGTATTTCCGCATCTGTTCAAGGCGTTCGGGTCGAACGGCAACGGCGCGCGCTCGCGCGAAGGGCTCGGGCTTGGTCTGCATATCGTGCAGGAGATCGCGCGGATGCATGGCGGCGACGTCAGCGTCGTATCCAGCGACGAGGCCGGCACGACCTTTACGATCGAATTGCCGAGGGTGGTGGCGTTGCAGCGGGGGTCATTCACCCGGCGCTAACGCGTCGCTAACGAGTCGATCAAGGCGGCGGACCTGCGCCGCGCGCCGGCTGTGCTACGCTTGCCGCAACCCAATCCACGCATCGCAAGCACGAATCCCCATCATGCGTTCCTGGCGCCTCGCATCACCGCAGCGCAGCGGTCAGATCAGCACCGCGCGCGCCACCGACCTCGTCATGGCGATTTCGCACCCGGATGCCGACGCGCTCGCCGCGAGCATTCTGCAGACCGTGGGCGAATCATTGTCGCTGCCCGTTTCGCAGTGCACGATCTTCGCGTACGAGTTCGATGCGCGGCCGCGTACGGTGTCGGCAGCAGATCATCGCGGCGGGCATTTTCTGCGCGACGTCGCCGAACGCTACGCCGCGCATTTTTATGCGCTGGACGGCAATCGCGCGATCATCGGCCAGACCGACGGCAAGCGGCGCAGCGCTTCACGCGATGCGCTGGTGCTGCATCAGCAGCGCGGCGACGAAATCGAGAATGAAGCGTATCGCGCGGTCTGCTACGCGCAGCCGAACGTATCGGACCGGCTGTCGTTGCTGGTGCAGCCCGCGGATAGCGTGTGGCTGTCGATCAACCTGTATCGCGACCGCGCATACGGCGTGTTCACGCCGGGCGATCTGGAGCGGATCGAAAGCGTCGCGCCGCTGTTCGCGCATGCGGCCAAGGGTCATTACGCGCTGAACGGGCAGCATCAGCAGGGCACCGCCGCGGCGATGCTCGCGCGCGTGCGGCGCGCATGTCCGGCGCTGACGCCGCGCGAACTCGACGCGTTGCGTGGCACGCTCGAAGGCGCAAGCGCCGCCGAGATCGCCGGGCAGATGGGTGTGAAGCCGGCGAGCGTCGTCACGTATCAGAAGCGCGCGTATGCGCGGCTCGGGATTTCGAATCAGCGGCAGTTGTTCGCGCTGTGTATGCAGCCCTAGATGCACGATGCGCGATGCGCCGAAGCGCGAGTCGCCTGGCGCTTCAGACCCGCTTCAAGCCCGCTTCAACTGCGCTTACCCCGCGCGTCGGCCTGCGTCTCCCGATCCCAGCGTTTCAACCACGGCATCACGAAATCCGCGAAACCATCGGCCGATGGCGACAGCGCCCGTTCGGTCGAGCGATACACGCACACCTCGCGAATCGTTTCCGGATCAACGATGCGCTTCATCACGAGCCCGAACGTGCGCGCGAGCGGCGCCACATAGGCCGGCGCGAGCGTGACCGCCAGCCCTTGCGCGGCGAGGCCGAACGCGGTGGTTACGTTATCGACGACATCGACCGGAATGATGCGTGCCTCGACCGGCAGATTGGCGCGCATCTGATCGACCGCGCGCTCGTGGTCGCGGCCGGTCGCGACGATCGGCACGTCGCGCAGATGCTGCCACTGCACGCGGCGGCGAGCGGCGAGCGGATGCGCGGCCGCGCACCACATGACCCACGGACTCGCGAACGCGGCCTCGGAGCGCACGCGCGGCCCGCTTTGCCGGTCCGGGCCGATCGCGAGATCGATATCGCCGCTCTCCACGCGCTCCACCAGTTGCTCGACCACGGTATCGCAGACCCGCACGACCACCTTCGGCTTGCCGCGCGCGTACGCGGCGATCGCCGCGGGCAGCGCCGTCGATGCGATCACGAGCGGCGCGCCGACCCGCACGATGCCGGCCGCGCGGTTGCGGATGTCGTCGGCGGATTGGGCGGCCATGCGCACGTGGCGCAGCACCGATTCGGCCGACGCAAGAAAGTCCTGCCCGGCGCTCGACAGCGCGACACGCCGCGTGGTGCGATCGAACAGCCGGAAGCCGAGCTCCGTTTCGAGCTCGGCAAGCAGTTGGCTGACCGCCGACGAAGTCAGCCCGAGCCGCTCTGCCGCCGCGCCGATGCTGTGCAGATCGACGATGGCTAGGAACGCTTCGAACTGGCGGATCGTGACGCGGGTAAGAGGCATACGATCGATTCTAAAGAAAAACTTACGAATCGTGAAAAATCGATTGATTGTGCGCGGCCCGGCGGCGACCGACACTCGTGCGGGTCGACTTAGCCCGGCAAACCCGCTTAGACTTAAGGTTTGCCCTGTCGTCACGCGGCGCGCGGACGACCGCTACAACAGGCCTGCACAGGCCGCCTTCAAGGACCCGCCATGTTCGACCATATTCCCGCCTATCCGGGCGACCCGATTCTGAGCCTGAACGAAGACTTTCAGCTGGACCCCCGGCCGAACAAGGTCAACCTCAGCATCGGCATCTACTTCGACGACGCCGGCAAGCTGCCGGTGATCGACGCGGTGCGCCGCGCCGAAACCGCGCTGCTCGACGCGATCGGCCCGCGCTCGTATCTGCCGATGGCGGGTCTGCCGCTCTATCGCGACACCGCGCAGGCGCTGGTGTTCGGCGCCAATAGCGCGGCGCGCGCCGAAGGCCGGATCGCGACGTTGCAAACGCTCGGCGGCTCGGGCGCGCTGAAAGTCGGCGCCGATTTCCTGAAGCGCTATTTCCCCGGCTCGCAGGTGTGGATCAGCGACCCGAGCTGGGAAAATCATCGCGTGATATTCGAAGGGGCGGGCCTGACGGTCAACACCTATCCGTACTACGACCCGCAAACGGGCGGCCTGCGTTTCGCCGAGATGCTCGCCGCGATCGACGCATTGCCGGAAAAGAGCGTCGTGCTGCTGCACGCGTGCTGCCATAACCCGACCGGCGTCGATCTGAGTCCGGCGCAATGGGCGGAACTGGCGCCGGTTTTGCAGCGCCGCAAGCTGATGGCGTTCGTCGACATGGCCTACCAGGGTTTCGGCGCGGGCCTCGAAGAAGACGCCGCACCGGTGCGCCTGCTCGCCGACGCGAACGTGCCGCTGATCGTCGCGAACTCGTTCTCGAAGAATTTCTCGCTGTACGGCGAGCGCGTCGGCGCGCTGAGCGTGGTCTGCAAGAGCGCCGACGAAGCGGCGCGCGTGGCGGGTCAGCTGATGTCGGCGGTGCGCGCAAACTACAGCAATCCGCCGACGCACGGCGCGCGTCTCGTCGCCAACGTGCTCGCCGATGCGACGCTGCGTGCGTCGTGGGAAGCCGAGCTCGGCGCGATGCGCGAGCGCATCCTCGCGATGCGCAACGTGATCCACGCGGGGCTCGACGGACGCGTCGATGAAGTGATGCGCGCGCGCTATGTCGCTCAGCGCGGCATGTTCACGTACACGGGGCTGTCCGAAAGCCAGGTCGAGCGTCTGCGCAACGAATACGCGGTGTACGTGCTGCGCTCGGGCCGCATGTGCGTCGCCGGGCTGAACGCGCGCAACGCGGACTATGTCGCATCGTCGATCGCGGCGGTGGTGTCGGGCGCCTGAAGCCGTCCGGCGGTCCAGCCGCTGCTGCGGCACGCGTGAATAGGGTGGCGGCGCGCATAGGCGCGCCGTCACAACCACAATCATGGAGACACTGACGATGGCCACGACCCTCGAAGCGCACCCGGCGAGCTTGCCCAGACCGGCCGCCGCGATGCATCCGGACGAATGGCAGGCGCGCGTGCAGCTTGCCGCGTGCTACCGGATTTTCGATCTGCTCGGCTGGACCGAGATGATCTACAACCACATCACGCTGCGCGTGCCCGAAACCGTCAGCGGCGTCGAGCGCCACTTCCTGATCAACCCGTTCGGGCTCCACTACAGCGAAGTCACCGCGAGCAATCTGGTGAAGATCGATGCGCAGGGGCGGGTGCTCGACGGCTCGCCGTATCCGGTGAATCCGGCCGGCTTCGTCGTGCACGCAGCGATTCACGAGGGCTTGCCCGACGCGCACTGCGTGATGCACACGCATACGACCGCGGGCGTCGCGGTGGCCTGTCTCGAAGAGGGCCTACAGCAGACCAACTTCTATAGCGCGCAGTTGCACGACCGGATCGCGTATCACGACTTCGAAGGCATTACGATTCATGCGGAAGAGGGCCCGCGGCTGCTCGCGCATATCGGCGACAAACAGGCGGTGATCCTGCGCAACCACGGTCTGCTATCGTGGGGCCGCACGTTGCCGCAGACCTTCGCGATTCTGTGGACGCTGAATCGCGCGTGCGAAATCCAGATGGCGACGTTTTCGATGGGGCGCGCGCGGCCGGTGCCGGAGGAGGTCGCGATTCGCTGCTCGCGCGACGCGTTGCAGTTCGATCCGCGCCACGGCGCCGGGCAGGACGTGTTCGATGCGCTGGTGCGGCGGGTCGACCGGATCGATGCGAGCTACCGGCAATGATTGAAGCCACGCATAAAAGAGCGCGACAATCAACGCTGCGATAAACACAGCAACAGGCAAGGATTCAGGCGATGAAAGTAGCGATCTACGGCGCCGGCTCGATCGGCGGCTGGATGGGAGTGAAGCTCGCGCAGGCTGGGCATCAGGTCAGCGTGATAGCGCGCGGCGCGACGCTCGACGCGGTGCGCCAGCACGGCCTGCGGCTGATCGAAGGCGGCGTGATCTACGCCGAGCAGGTGAAGGCGAGCGACAAGCCGGCCGATCTCGGCGTGCAGGAGCTAGTCGTGATCGCGGTGAAGGGCCCGGCGATGGCGGCGGTGGCCGCGCATATCAAACCGCTGCTCGGCCCGGAAACGATCGTGCTGACCGCGATGAACGGCGTGCCGTGGTGGTTCTGCGACGGCCTCGGCGGCGAGCTCGCCGGCCAGCGCCTGAAGACGATCGATCCCGACGGCGCGATCGCAGCCGCGATCCCGGCCGCGCAGACAATCGGCTGCGTCGTGCATGCCAGTTGCCTGATCGACGCACCCGGCGTGATCCGGCATCACCAGGGCAATGGGCTGATCGTCGGCGAGGCGTCGGGTAAGGCGAGCGAGCGTGTCGAGTTGCTTGCCGCGCTGCTGCAGGCGGCGGGCTTCCATGCCACGGCCTCCGCGCAGATCCAGCGCGACGTCTGGTTCAAGCTATGGGGCAACATGACGATGAACCCGGTCAGCGCGATCACCGGCGCAACGACCGACCGGATTCTCGGCGACGAACTGGTGCGCGGCTTCGTCACGCACATCATGCTGGAGGCGAAGGAAATCGGCGCTCGCTTCGGCATCCCGATCGAGCAGGCGCCCGATGACCGTCACGCGGTCACGCTGAAGCTCGGCGCGATGAAGACGTCGATGCTGCAGGACGTGCAGGCCGGCAAGGCGGTCGAACTCGATGCGCTGGTCGGCGCGGTGCGCGAGCTTGGTCAACTGACGCGGGTGCCGACGCCTTATACGGATGCGTTGCTCGGGCTCGCGAGGCTGCATGCGAGTACGTTGGGCTTGTATCCGAGGCAGTGAAGTTGTTGTCGTAACGCCTTCGGTTCGAAGAAGGAAGAAGAGCCGCGCGTTGATCGCGCGGCTTTTTTGTGGGCATTCGCAGAATACCAGGCTTCATTCAAAACGCATCAAGCGTCGCCGTCCTCTAGTCAGCGGTGTAACCACCGCCACGGGCACACGGGCAATTACGCTTCGCTGTGGCCGTCTGCAACTGGGAGACAGCGATGGGTATCAATGTAAATGGCCAACTGCTCGGCAGCGGAGTCGATCTGAATGCGGGCGACTCCGCGTTCTGGTGGGTGGGTCCGATGAACTACGGCGAAATCCTGTGGGCGGCAGCGATCCCCCTGTCGGGACCGCCGTGGGACAAGAACATCGAAGTCCGCAACCTTTCCAACGATTGCGACGCCGAAGGCAATCGCGTCGTGCTGCTGGAGGTGCATAACACGAGCGCAACCGACTATGCTTCCTACGGACTCTTCATTGCATGGACCGACGCAATATGAACCTGGCCGCTGTGCATCCGCTCAATTCCATCGAACATGACGAGGAGTCCCCCATGAAGGTCCATATCGAATACGATCAGCAAGGCAATATCAAAGCGATCGCCGTGCTGGCTAGCGGCGGCCAAAAGCGCGGGATGCTCAAGGCGAGCGCTGGCCACAGCATCGCCGAAGTCGATTTTCCCGACGGCAAGCATCCCGGCGATCTCGATCATTTGAAGGAGATTCGCCAGCGCTATCGCGTCGAGCCGCATGGCGGCGGTCATCGGCTCGCGGAAAAATAGTCGGCTCGTTACCGCCTCCAGGGAGGCGGTTTTTTTGCCCGTGCTAGACCGCGACGGCGGCCGGCAGCTTCGCCGCTTCGATCAACGACAACGCGCGCCCCGGGTCGTCGAGTTCGGTCAGGCACAACAGCGCGAGCCGCGCCAGATACAGCGACGCCTGCGCTTCGCCTTCGTGGGTCAGCGTGTTGCACAGCGTCGTATAGACGAGGTCGAGATCGGAATCGGTCATGGTGTCGAGGGTCCTTGCGCGTTAGTTCTGCGGCGTCAGCGTGGCATCGAGCGCGTGCCGCACGGCGGCCGCGCTGCCGTTGCGCCAGCGCGCCAGCACGTGGCCGTCGGGGCGGATCAGATAGACAGTGCCGGGCTGTGCGTCGAGCATGTCGTGCAGGCGGCCGGTTGGATCGATCGCTCGAGGACTGTTCGCCGATTGCGCATCGGCCGTGACGATATCGATCAGGTTGAACGGAATGTCCTTGCTGGCTAGCATGCTTTGCAGTTGCTGCCACGACTCACCGTCGTTCGCGTGGTCTGCGTCGAAGCGCAGCGCCGTGAAGCACGGTCCGAGCAGGTCGGTTAGGTGAATGCCGAGCCGTGCACCATCTTGCGATTGTTTCAGCAGCCTGCACTCGGGCAGCACGGTGCCCGGCGCGGGGCCGCGATCGAATGCATCGGCCTTGTCGCCCACGAAGTTCAGCGGCGATTGCCGATACGCGATCGCATGCGTCTGGCGCGGATTGATCAGCGGCCGCAATGCCGCATGACGCTCGGCGAGCCCGAGCACGGCCGTGCGCATCAGCTCGAACGCGAAGGTCGGTGGCGCCATGAATTCGGTGCTTTTCATGCCGTAGCTCAGATTCTCGCGCGCCGCGTACACACGTTCGTCGCTATAGCTATCGAGCAGCGTTGGCGAAGCGTTCCCATTGATCACGCAGCCGAGCTTCCAGCCGAGATTGTCGGCGTCGTCGATGCCGGAGTTCGCGCCGCGCACGCCGAAGATCGGCACCAGATGCGCGGCGTCGCCCGCGAACAGCACGTTGCCGTGCCGATAGCGTTCGAGCGTCAGCGCATTGGCCTTGTAGATCGTGATCCAGATCGGCGACCACGCGCCGGTTTCGCCCATCGAGTCGAGCAGGTTTTGCACGCGCGGCATCACGTTCTCGGGCAGCACGGCGGCGTCGGGGTCTTCGTCGTCGCGCAACTGATAGTCGATACGCCACACGTTGTCGGGCTGCTTGTGCACCAGCACCGTCGAGCCAGGATTCGACGGCGGATCGAAATAAGCGAGGCGTTCTGTCGCGCGCGTGCTGTCGAGTTCGATATCGACGATCACGTAGCGGCCTTCGTAGGTCGTGCCGGTGAGCTTCAATCCGAGCAGGTCTCGGATCGTGCTGCGTCCGCCGTCGCAGGCGACGACCCAAGCGGCGTCCATCTGCCAGCTCGTGCCTTTGGAATCGGCAGATTCGGCGCAGCGCAATGTCAAGGTCGCGCCGCCCTGCGGCCGTTGCGCGAGGCCCGTCACACGCGTTTGCCAACGCACGTCGATCAGATCGGCGTGCCGTTCGATCTCGTCGAGCAGCAGTTGCTCGATCTGATACTGCGCGATATTGATCATCGGCGGCAGCGACTGCTCGTCGTCCTGATGCATCGCGAAGCGGAACACCTCGGTGTCGCGATAGAAGCTGCGCCCGCCGGTCCACGCCAGCCCCTTTTGCAGAAACCCCTCGACGACGCCGAGCCGTTTGAAGATTTCGAGGCTGCGTCGCGAGATGCAGATCGCGCGGCTGCCGGTGCAGACGCTGTCGTCGGCCTCGATCAGCACCGAGCGCACCCCCTGGCGCGCGAGCGCAATCGCGAGCGTCATGCCGACCGGACCGCCGCCGACGATCGCGACGGCGCGCGTTTGTGGATCGCGGCCGTCGACGAGCGGCGGCAGCGCGGCCGGATAACGGCGCGGCGCGAACGGATAGGGTTTGAACGGACGGGTCATGCGTGTCTCCGGTTTGCTTGCGTTATCGGCGCAGTATGCGGCAGCGTGCGTGCGCGGCTGTCCGCATTTTGGGTACGACGCCGCGACGCGAGCTGACCCCGTCCAGGCTTGCGTCAGTGGGTCTTCAGGAATTCGACGATCAGCCCTGCGATTTCCTGCGGTGCGTCTTCGAAGCTGTAATGGCCGACGCCCGCGAGCCGGTGAATCGGCGCCAGCGGAAATAGTTCGCTGAACAGCGGCAGCAAGTGATCCGCGGCCAGCGTACGGTCGGCATCGCCCCAAATGGCGAGCGCCGGTTTCGACCGGATCGCGTCGAGCGCAGCAGCGTCGGGCACCTCGAAACGATGCGCCCCGATCGCGAAGCCTTTGGCCCAGCCAATTGCGCCGGCGCTGTCGGCGGGCACGACGAAACGCGAACCGTAGGCGCGCAGCCACGTATCGTTGATGCGCGTATGGTTTTCGAAGCCGTTGACCTTCAACGTACTTAGGATATTGAAGCCGAGTTCGCCCAGCACGGATTCAAGGCGCCCTTGCGATTCGGCGCGAACGATCCACTGGAACCACGGCGCGACCGCGGTATTCGCGTTCCATCTGTCTAGTAACGTGTGCTGACCAAACGGAGTCGGGCCATTCGTGCTGACGATTCGGCGAATGCGGCTTGGATGCCGCGCGGCGAGTCCCATGCCGACCGGGCCGCCAAAGTCGTGCATGACGAGCGTGATGTCGTTCAAATCCAGGGCCAGCACGAACTGTTCGAGATTGTCGATATGATCCTGCAGCCAGTACGTGCGATGTTCCGGGGTCTCGCTCTTGCCGAATCCCATGTGATCGGGCGCTATCACACGGTAGCTGCCTGACAGCGCCACGATCAGATCGCGAAACAGATAGCTCCATGTCGGTTCCCCATGCAGACACAGGACAACCTCGCCATCGGTGCGGCCTTCATCGACGTAATGCATTCGGAAGCCGGCAGCGTCGCTGAAGCGCGGTGAAAACGGAAACGTTCCGTCAAACGTGTCATCGGTGGATGTCATGAGCAAGTCCCTTGGTGAATGTAGCGGCGGCCGATCCGGCCGGCCAGATCAGGCTAAACTTTGACAGCGTTGTCAAAGTCAAGCGTTTCGTATGGGAGATGTCATGCGTATCGGCGAACTGGCTCGCCGCAGCGGCGTTAGTGAACGGATGCTGCGCTATTACGAACACGAAGGTTTGCTCAAACCAATGCGAACCGAATCGGGCTACCGCGATTACGGTCCTGAGGAGATAGACGCGGCACACCGTATCCGTGTGCTCAGCGCGGCGGGACTGAAGATCAGGAGTATCCGGTTGTTGCTGCCCTGTGTGCTCGGCGCCAAGCCCGTTTTCCATCCGTGTGCCGAGGCACGCGCTGCGTTGCGGCGCGAGGTCGAAAAGCTCGACGTCAAGATGCGCGATCTCGGAGAAAGCAGACGAGTCGTCGCGAGTCTGCTCAAAGCGATCGATGCCAACGAGACATTGCAGCTTGGCGGTCGGGAAGGAAGCCTCGACGGACCATGAGAATGGGATTCGAGCGAGGCTTAACGTAAGCCCCGGGGCGGTGCGCGCTAGCCATAGCCGCAGATGGATGCTTGAAGCAAAAATCGCGGTCTTTCGACGTGGCCTGCTTCGGGCCAGCAGCCTCAGCCCGCGCTGGCCGTCTGCGATTGCTGCCGCATCGGCTGCCCGCTCGTCGCCGCGTGACAAGCCTGGATCATCGCGCGGAACGTCGGCGACGCATGCAGTTCGCCGCCCGTATCGAGTTCGGCGCTGTCGTCCGGCGCGTCGCCGACGCCGACCACCAGCGTCGCGCGCGGCCGCCATTCGCGCGTGCGCCGCAGCATGTTGCGCAGATACGGCGGCGACTCGGGCGCGTCGAGCGACACGATGCAGATGATCGAGGTGTCCTTGAAGCTCGGCTCATCGGCGCGCGCGCTGCGATAGCCGGAGTGCGTCGCCATCAGCGGCGCGAAACCCTGGCGGTTCAGAAGTTGCACGGCGATGGCCGTCGTCACTTCGTCGAATGCGCCGCGGCCGGGCACGCACAACACCGCCGCCTTGCCCGCTCCGTCCGACTGCGGCGAGCGCGACAGCGGATCGCTGCCGTAGCGCCCCGAAGCACCCGCGCCCGGCGACGCCAGCTCCGGCGCCCCCGCGAGCAGCGCGTTACCCGCGTCAGCCGATTCGGCAGGCGACAGCGTATCGGGCAGCCCGTCGGCGATTTCGAGGTTCTCGACGATATCGGCGAGCGCGTCGTTGATCCGCTGCAACTGCCCGGGCATCAGCACGCCGCGCTGCGCGTCGTTGCGCGCGAGCCGCAGGCCTTCGAGCGCGACCTTGTCGTAGTAGTCGATCAGCGACATCTCGCGCAGCAGCCGTTCGGCCTGCACGATCGCCTCGTGCGGATCGTCGGCGAGCAGGCGCTGATAGAAGTTCTGCGCGGGAGTCAGCGCGGGCTGATCGCCGAGCAGCACGGTCAGGAAGTTCAAGCGGTCCGCGTAGCGCCCGAGCGTGACGACGCACAGCGTGAGCGGCGTCGACAGCACGAGGCCGATCGGCCCCCACAGCCAGCTCCAGAAAATCGCCGCGACCACCACCGCGAGCGGCGACAGGCCCGAGCGATGACCGTACAGCAGCGGCTCGGCGATCTGCCCGGCGACCACGTCGACGACGATGAACAGGATCAGCGTGAGGACCGCCATCGTCCATTGCGGCTGGATCGCGGCCGCGAGAAATACTGCGAGGATCGCGGCGATCCAGATGCCGATGTACGGCACGAAGCGCAGCAAAGCGGCGATCACACCGAACAGCAGCGCGCCCGGTACGCCGATGATCGCGAGCCCGATCGCGATGATGCCGCCCGCGCTCAGATTCACGCCGAGCTGCGCGACGAAATAGCGTGACAGGCGCCCGGCGGCGTCGTTGATCGCGGTAGTCGTGCGGTGCAGGTCGCGCGAGCCGAACAGGCTGATCAAACGGTCGCGCAAATCCTCACGTTGCAGCAGGATGAAGATCGTCACGACGAGCACGATGAAGGTCGTCTCGATCGGCGCGATGGCCGGCGTCAGCGCGCGCTGGGCGAGCTGCACCGGCGTCGGCGCGGGCTCGTGCACCTCAACCTGTTGCGGCACCTGCGGCGCGTTGCGCGCGGCGCGGCCGGTCGGGCGCGGCGGCGCGGGACGCGACGGCGCCATGCGCTGCAGCGCGCTGGCAGCGCTGCTCATCAGCGAATCGGCGCGGCCCACGGTCTTTTCCTGCACGGTTTCGATCTTCTGCTCGATCGCTTCCTGGTACTGCGGCAGGGCGTTCGCGAGCTGCACGAGCTGCGCGCCGATCAGCGCGCCTATCGCGAGCAGCGACGCGAGAGCGAACAGCACCGCGATGAAGATGGACGGCAACTGGCCCATGTGCAGACGCCGCAGCATCTGCACGAGCGGCGCGAGCAGGAAGCTCAGCAGCACCGACAACGTGATCGGAATCAGCACCTCCCGCCCGAAGTACAGCGCGCACACGACCACCACGCCGGTGATTAGCGACACGAGGCCATGCAGGCCCGGCGTGCCCGGCGGATAAACGCGATTGGGGCGCCCATGCGGCGGCGGTAGCGATATTTTCATGTAAACACAATTCCGGTTGGGACGCGTTGACGACCGAGCGGAGCACTGGTCGTCCGCAAGACATATGCCCGAATTGTAGGCGGTTTGGTGCGAGCAGGGCTCAGGCGCGGCTACGCGGCGGGTCGCTCGATGAGCTCGAATCGTCAGCCTACATGCACTCGCAACATCTCCAGCAACTGCGAACTCGCGTACAGCAGCAAGCCGATAAATCCGCCGACGATCGTCCCATTGATGCGGATGTACTGCAGATCTTTGCCGATATTCATCTCGACCTGCCGTGACATCTCATGCGCGTCCCAGTTCTTCACGGTATCGCTGATATGGCGCGTCAGGAACTGCGCGAAGTCCGGCGCCATCGCGCGCGCGGCTTCTTCGAGGTGATCGTTCAGCGATTGCCGCAGCGCTGGGTCGCGCGCGAGTTCGCGGCCGACCCACGCGCCCATCGCGGCGACACGCGCATGCAGTGCCGAGTCGGTGCTTTGCAGATCGCGCTTGAGCCACGCGCGCAGTTCGCCCCACATGTCCTTCACATAGCTGCTGAAAGCCTCTCCTTCGACCAGATAGCGCTTCAGCGCTTCGCCCTGTTGCAGGAAAACCGGATCGGTCTTCAGGCGCGCGATCAGCTTCTGCACCACCCGGTCGAACCTGTCGCGCAGCTCGTGCGTGGGGTTCTCGGCGATCTGTTCGAGCATACGGTTCGCGGCGCTCGCGATCGCTTCGGCGCCCTTGTCGCCGATCCACGCCGACGGCAGAAACTTCTCCATCGTCGGATACTCGCTTTTCACCCAATCGACGATGCGCGCGGCAATGAACTCGCGCGCCGGCGCTTCGCGCAGCACCGCGATCACCTGATCGATCGCGGTGTCGAGCAGTTCCTGATGACGGCCGTCGCGCGTCAGCGTGTCGAGGATCGCGCCGAGCGATTGCGACAGATCGACCTTCGCGAGCACGTCGCGCAAGCCGTCCTTGATGAAGTTCTGGATGCGCGCGTCGTCGGCCACCTCGAGGATGCCGCCGGTGAGGCGCACCACGTAGTCGCCGAGACGCTCGGTGTTGGCCGATTCGCTGAGCCACGCGGTGATGGTCTGAGCCGGATCGTGCCGGCGGATCAGACCGACCAGCGACGGCATGTCGAGAAACTTGTCCTGCACGAAGTGCGCGAGGTTGTCGGCGATCTTGTGCTTGTTGCGCGGGATGATCGCGGTGTGCGCGGACACGACCGGAATCGGCACGCGGCGAAACAGCGCCGCGACCGCGAACCAGTCGGCGAGCGCGCCGACCATCGCGGCCTCTGCGACGGCCTTGATGCCGTCGACCCACAGGCCGCGCGGCAGGAACGCGGTGACGACGAAAACGCAGGCGGCCGCGAGCAGCAGCAGTAAAGGCGTGCGCTTGGCCTTCTTCAGTTCGGTGGTCTTGTCCATCGGGCGCGGTTGATCGTGTCGGGCGGCGGGCGGCTGAAAGGTGGCGGGGCAGCCGGTTCGGTTGCAATGATGCGGTACGGCCCGCGCACGCGTCCAGCCTGGATGCGCGCGCGCAATGCGCGCCGGGGCTTCGGCAAGGTAACATTCGCGGTTGGGCTCGTCGTCGAGCCACCCGCAAGACGACGCAACGCAATCGCAATGGAGGCACAGTGATCAGGTTTCTGCACACCGCGGATTGGCAGATCGGCACGCAGTTCGGTCAGTTCGAAGCGGACGAGGCCGCGCATCTCGCTCAAGCGCGCTTCGACACGGTGCGCCGCATCGCCGAAGAAGCGGCCGCGCGCAACGTCGACGCGGTGCTCGTCGCGGGCGACGTGTTCGATCAGCAGACGGTGTCGGACACCGTGATCCGGCGTTTGTTCGCCGCGCTGCAAGCGTTTTCCGGAACGTGGATCATGCTGCCGGGCAATCACGACGCGGCGCTGGTCGAAAGCGTGTGGACCCGCGCGCAGCGGCTCAACTGCGTGCCGCCGAACGTGCGCGTCGTGCTCGAAACCGGCGTCGTGCTGCTCGACGCGTGCCGTTGCGCGCTGCTGTGCGCGCCGCTCACGCAGCGCATCACCTACGACGACACCACCGCATTCTTCGATTCCATTGAGACGCCGCCCGGCTATCACCGCGTGGGGCTCGCGCATGGCAGCGTCGGCGGCATCCTGCAGGAGGGCATCGATTCGTCGAACCCGATTGCGCCGACGCGCGCCGTGAGCGCCCGGCTCGACTATCTGGCGCTCGGCGACTGGCACGGCCATCTGCGTGTCGACGAACGCACGTGGTACGCGGGTACACACGAACAGGACCGCTTCCGCGCGAACGAACCGGGCTTCGTGCTCGACGTCACGATTAGCGAGCCGGGCGCGATGCCGCAGGTCGACGCGGTGCGAGTCGGGCAATACCGGTGGCATCGCTGGGACGAGACGATTTCGGTGCCGACCGATATCGACGCACTGAAAGCCCGCCTCGCCGAACTCGGCGCGAATGACGTGCTGCGCATCGAGGTCGGTGGCACGGCGGCGCTCGCCGATGCGGAGGCGCTGCATGTCGCGGTCGAAGAGGCTCGCGCGTGCGTGCGCGCGTTGCGTGCCGATCTGAGCAGCCTGCACGTGCTGCCCACCGCCGACGATCTCGCCGAGCTCGGCGCGCAAAGCGGCTATCTTGCGAAGGTGGTGGCGCGGCTGCGCGGCTTGCAGGAAGACGCGCATGCCGATCCGCAACATGCGCGGCGCGCGGCCGAAGCGTTGCTGCTGCTGGCGCGCTTTCAGCGCGAACAGTGGCACCGCGATTCCCATGCCGCACCACCCGCGCAGGCGCGCGATCGACAACCCGAAGCGCCGCGTGAAGGAGCCTGCGCATGAAGCTGCAACGTATCGCGATTCAGGAATTCAGGCAGTTCGGCGGGCGGATCGTGATCGACGATCTGCAGCCCGGTCTCAACCTGTTCGTCGGCCCGAACGAGGCCGGCAAAAGCACGATTGCCGAAGCGGTGCGCACGGTGTTCCTCGAACGCTACAAGGCCTCGCATCTGAAGGACTTGTTGCCGTGGGGGCTCGCGAACGGGCAGCCGTCGGTCGAGGTCAGCTTCGAACTCGATGGTGTCGCGTGCCGTCTGTGGAAGCAGTTCGTGTCGCGTCAGCGCTGCGAGCTGAGAATCGGCCAGGCCGTGTATAGCGAGGACGAAGCCGAAGACAAGCTCGCCGCGCTGCTCGGCTTTTCGCGCGCGGCGCGCGGTCCGATGAAAGCCGAGAACGCCGGCGTGCCCGGTCTGTTGTGGGTGCAGCAAGGCGGCACGCAGGAGATGCGCGATTCGACCGGGCACGCGGCGCAGTATCTGCGCGACGCGCTCACGCAACTGTCCGGCGGCCGCGAAGCGGGCGGCGAGGACGCGCTGATCGCGGCCGTGCAGCGCGAGTTGCGGCAACTGCTGACCGCGCGCACTCAGAAATCGACCGGGCCGCTTGCCGAGGCGGAGCAGAAGCTCGCCACGCTGATCGCGAGCCGCGACGAGCTGCGACAGCAGCGCCAGCAGTTCGACGACAACATCGCGCGCCTCGCCTCGCAACAGCAGGCATTCGACGACGCCGAGCGCCGGCGTCCGTGGGAGCTTCACGAGCAGAAGGCCGCGCTCGCGCAGCAACGTGCCGCGGCGGTCGAACAACTCGAACGCGGTCTCGAAGGGCTCGCGCAGTCGCTGAAGATCGGCGAGGCGGAACTCGCGTTGTCAGTGCAGCAGGAGCAGGGTGCGCTCCAACTGGAGGCAGCCATCGCGCGCGAACGCGAGCAGCTCGACGCGGCGCGCGCCGAAGTCGCGGCTGCGCAAACCGCGCATGCGCAGGCGCAAAGCCGCGTGGCGCAATTCGAGCAGGCAGCCGCCGAGGCGAACCGCGCGCTCGAACTCGCGAACGCGGCCGTGACCGCCGCCGATCTGCGCAGCCAGGTCGATTTCTATCGGGCGGAGAGCCAGCGGCTCGAAGCGTCGATCGGTGAGGCGGATAAGGCGAACGCGGCGGTGCTGCAGGCCGCGCGCGACGCGGCGGCGCTCGAACTCGACGACGCGCGGTTCAAGCGCCTCGTCTCGCTCGACAGCGAATTGACCGTGCTGCGCGCGCGGACCGAAGCGGCGATGACGCGCATCGAGTACACCTTGAACGGCGAGTTAAGCGTCGGCGATCAGACGATCAGCGGCACGGGCGTGCTGCGTGTCGATGAAGAAAAGCGCATCGGCCTCGGCGAGCTCGGCGAATTGCGCGTGATTCCGGGCGTGTCCGATCTGTCCGCGCGATTGTCGGAGTTGGCGTCGATCGAGGCGCAGCACGCTCAGTTGCTGCTCACGCTGGGCGTCGCGTCGGTGGGCGATGCGCAGGCGCGTCACGAGCAATGGAAAACGCTGGTCGCGCAACAGAAGAGCCAGGCGAGGATACTCGAGGTCCATGCGCCGCAAGGCATCGATGCGTTGCGCGCGGCGCTGGCATCGACGGCTGCGCGCTTGCAGGCGTCGAGCGAGCGCCTTGCCGGTCTGCCCGACGTGTCGGCGGCGCCGCCGCTCGACGACGCGCGCCGCAATGCCGATATCGCGCGCGACGCGTTGGAGGCCGCGCGCAAGGTGCTCGCGCAGGCGGCGGGCGCGCAATCCACCGGCGTCGCCAAGGCCGATTCGCTCACGGCGCAGCTGCAGCGTAAAGAAGCGCAGCTGAACGACGAAGCGTTCCGACGCAACCGCGCGCAGTGGCAGGCGCATATCGTCGAGCAGCGCGTGAAGGTCGATGTGCTGAAGAACCAGCGCGGCGAGCGCGAGCGCGAACTCGATGCGGCGCGTCTGGACGATCCCGTGGCGGAGGCGAAGCGCTACCGCGCATCTGCGGAACTTGCGCGCAACGAGCAGCACGAGCGTCAACTGCGGATCGCGGAGCTGCGTAGCCAGCTCGAAACGATGGGCGCATCCGGTCTCGGCGAACGGCTTGCCGTGCTCGAAGCGCAGGTCGAGCAGGCCACGCGCCGCAAGGACGAACTGAGCCTGCGCGCGAGCGCGCTGAGTCTGCTCGACGAAGTGCTGGTCGACGAACGCGACGCCGCGCTCGCGCAACTGCGCGCGCCGTTGACCGAGCGGCTCGGTCATTACCTGAAGCGGATTTTTCCGCAGTCGAGCCTCGCGCTCGGCGACGATCTGATTCCGGCGATGCTCGATCGCGACGGCCGCGCGGAACTGCTCGACGCGCTGAGCTTCGGTACGCGCGAACAGCTCGGCATCCTGACGCGACTCGCGTACGCGGACCTGCTGCAGGCCTCAGGCCGGCCGACTCTGCTGATGCTCGACGATGCCGCGGTCCACACCGATGCCGCGCGCCGCGACGCACTCAAACGCGTATTGATCGACGCGGCGACGCGGCATCAGATTCTGGTGTTCACGTGTCATCCGGAGTTGTGGGACGACCTGGGCGTCAGGCAGCGGGCGGTGCAGGATCTGAAGGTGGCATGAGCGGAGCGGGCTGGCACCACCCGGTACGGCCCGCTTACTCGTACCACCGCGGCGTGTACACCCACTGCGCGCCGTTGTCGCCGCAAGCGAATTTTCTCGTCAGCGACGACCCGACGATCACCATCGTGCGCATATCCACGTCGGCCGAGCGCAGCTCGCCGAGCGTCAGCGTGCGCAGCGTGCCACCGGGCCGGCCGATATCGCGCCCGAGCACTACCTGGGTCGATGGCGCGCGATATTCCCGCACGATATCGAGCGCCTTGTCGAGTTGCCACGGACGCGCGCGCGAAATCGGGTTATAGAAGGCCATCACCAGATCGGCTTGCGCCGCATGGCGCAGGCGAGTTTCGATGATCGTCCACGGCTTCAGGTTGTCCGACAGCGACAGCATGCAGAAGTCGTGGCCGAGCGGGGCGCCGGCCTGCGCGGCGGTCGCGAGCGCGGCCGACACGCCCGGCACGATCGATAGTTCGACGGCGGCCCATGCGTCGTTGTGCGATGCTTCGAGCGCTTCGAGCACGGCGGCCGCCATCGCGAACACGCCGGGGTCGCCCGAGGACACCATCACGACCGAGCGGCCTTCGCTCGCCAGCTCGAACGCGTGCCGCGCGCGCTGCAATTCCTCGCGATTGTCGGTGCCGTGCACACGCTGATCGGCGCGCAGCGGGCCAGCCATTTTCACGTAGGTGTCGTAGCCGAGGATGTCGGTCGCTTCGTTCAACGCGGTGCGCGCGGCCGGGACCATCAGTTCGGCACAACCGGGGCCGAGGCCGATCACGGTCAGACGGCCGCGGGGGCGGCCGAGCGTCGCCGGGTCGATGGCGAGTGAGGAGAGGGCGAGCGCGACGTTCGGGTATGCGTCGTCGTGCAGCGTTTCGTGGGGGACGCGCAGCGCGGTATGCAGCAAGCGCGCGGCGCTCGATTCGCCCGGTTCGGCGCTGGCATCGGCGAAACGTAGCGGCACATCGAGAAGCCATGCGGCTTGCGTGAGCGCCGGGTCGGCCATGCTCGGCGACGGCGCGAGCAAGGCCGCGAGCGAAAGCATCGCGAGACCGTGCGCGCTCAGTGCCGCGCGCACGCGTGCGACGATCGCATCGGCGCAGTCGGCATCGTCGCTGACGACAGCCGCCACCACGCTGCGCGGATGAATCACGAGCTCGTCTTCGCGCCCATCCCACGCGCGCGGCGTCACGCGAATCGCGAGACGCGCCGAGTCCGAGCGGGGCAGTTGCGCGTCGTCGAGCCACGGCGCGTCGCCTTCGATGCGCGTGCTTTCGCCCGCGAGCAGATCCGACACGAAGCGCTTGCCTTGGCCGAGATCGGCGAGCGCATAGCCATCGGGTGGATTGAGCACGCAGGTACCGAAGCGCAGCTCGCCGCTCGTCGTGATCGCGGGCTGCACCGCCAACTCGGCAGCGATGTCGCGCGCCATCAGGTTGACGCCCGCGAGGCCGCCGAGCAGCGGCACGACCGCGCTGCCGTCCTCGGCAACCGCGAGCACCGGCGGCTCGGCGCCTTTGTTCGACAGCAGCGGCGCGAGGCAGCGAATCACGATGCCGGCCGCGCACAACGCGACGATCGGCGTGCCGCGCGCATACAGCTCGCGCAGATGCGCGCCGAGTTCGCTGTACGACACGTCGGCCTCGACGCGGCCTTGCAGCGCGTGGACCTGACATGCCGTGGCAACGCCGGCCGCGGCATGCGCGCCCCGCTCGACGTACAGCGCCTGAATCCGCCGCGCCGTCGCGAGCGCGCCCGTGCCGAGAATCACGATCGCGGGCGCGTTCATCCTTGCCATTTCTGCCCCGGCACAACCAGCAGCGAGAAATACGGCGATGCCATCGGATCGACTTCGGCGAGCGGCACGATGCGCTGATTGCGCATCGTCGCGCGTTCGACGTACAGCGCGCGCTGCGCGAGTCCGAGTTCGTCGAGCACGCGCCGCACCTTGTCGAAATTGCGGCCGAGTTTCATGATGACCGCCGCGTCGGCATCGGCCAGACGGCGGCGCAATTCGTCTTCGGGCAACACCCCCGACAGCACCGACAAGCTCTGGTTGCGATACACGAGCGGCGCGCCGAGCACCGCCGCGCCGCCGAGCATCGAGCACACGCCGGGCACCACCTCACTGTCGTAGCGCGCCGCGAGCCGGTCGTGCAGATACATGTACGAGCCGTAGAAGAACGGATCGCCTTCGCAGACCACGGCGACGTCGCGGCCCGCGTCGAGATGGCCGGCGACGACTGCGGCGGCGGTGTCGTAGAAGTCCGCGATGATCGCTTCGTACGACAGCGGCGGTTCGAGCGCTTCGGTCGTGACCGGATAGACGAGCGGCAGATGCTGCTGCGCGTCGTGCAGATGCGCCTCGATGATGCCGAACGCGTTGCCCTTCTTGCCCTTCGCGACGAAATATGCGACCACGGGCGCCGCTTTCAGCAGCCGCAGCGCTTTCAACGTCAGCAACTCCGGGTCGCCGGGACCGACACCGATGCCGTATAGCCGTCCGCGGCTCGTTAGCTGGCTCGTCATTTATTCGACCTCCGTCGCAAGCGCGTTGACCGCGGCGGCGGCCATCGCGCTGCCGCCGCGCCGTCCGTGCACCACCACATAGGGGACGCCGCGGCTGTTTTGCGCGAGTGCCGCTTTCGATTCCGCCGCGCCGACGAAGCCGACCGGAAAGCCGAGAATCAGCGCGGGCTTCGGCGCGCCGGCATCGAGCATGTCGAGCAGATGAAACAGCGCGGTCGGCGCATTGCCGATCACGACGACGCTGCCCGCCAGATGCGGACGCCACAATTCGAGCGCGGCGGCCGAGCGCGTGTTGCCGATCTCGCGCGCCATCGCGGGCACGTCCGGGTGCGTCAGCGTGCAGATCACTTCGTTGTTCGCGGCCAGCCGCGCGCGCGTGATGCCTTGCGCGACCATGCCCGCGTCGCACAGGATCGGCGCGCCTTGCGCGAGCGCGCGGCGGCCCGCGCTGCCTGCGCCGGCGGAGAACGCGAGGTCGTCGATCACGTCGACCATGCCGCACGCGTGGATCACGCGCACCGCGAGTTTTTCGAGGTCGGCGGGGATGCGCGCGAGGTCGGCTTCGGCGCGGATCGTCGCGAACGATCGGCGATAGATCTCCTGACCGTCGCGAATGTAATCAAGCATGTGGAGTACTCCGGGCGAGGCGCGCGAGCAGCGCGGCGGCCTCGTCGATCGTCAGTTGGGGCGCGACGCATTGGCCGAAACCGGGGCGGTCGTCGCGTCGATAAAGGTCGTAGCGGCCGGGCGCGGCCGCGAGCAGCGTGTACGGCGCGCGATGCGCGGCCGCGCACGAGCGCGGGCAGCCGGTCAGATGCACGTCGACGCCTGCGGGTAAGCGTTCGGCGAGTTGCAGGGCGTCGGTCTTGGTGTCGGCGAGGCCCTTCGCGCAGCCGGCCGAACCGGCGCAGGCGATCACATGCGTGATGGCCTGCGCGGGATCGCAGGCGTGGCCGAGTGCGCTCAGCTTCGCGAGCACGGCGGGCACCGCGTTCGTCGCGATGTCGGTCAGCAGTACGCTTTGCCACGGCGTTGCGTGCAGCATGCCGTTGCCGTGTTGTTGCGCGAGCGCGGCAAGGCCGTGCAGTGTGGCCGCGTCGATCCGGCCGAGCGGTGGCTGGCCGCCGACGTGCCACGTGCCGTCGCCGCGCTGTGGGTGCGCGCCGAGCCGCAGCGATGCGTCGGCGGGAATGTGGCGTTGCCAGCGGCGCAGCGATGCGTCGCGTGCGAGCGGGAAATCGACGTAGCGTTGCGCGTGTCGCAGCAGCGCATCGGCGGAGTGCGTGGCGAGCAGGTCGCGCATGCGGGTCGCGTCGGCGGCGGCGAGGTCGAGGAACGTGTGCAGCAACGCGCGCACGAGCGCAGGCACGCGCGACGGCGGGACGGCCGCGAGGGCGCCCGTGCCGTCGGCATCGGGATGGTCGCCGGCGTTCGCGTTATTGCCTGTCGAGCCGGGGCACCCCGCGAGGCCGAACACGTAGCGCACGCCTTGTTCCTCAGCCGACGCGGCGAGCCACACGTCATGCGGATGATCGACTCGCGCGAGTCGTTCGCCGCCGTCGAGCAGCAGCGCGAATTTCGGCGACAACGCGGCGAAACGCGCATCGCTTTGCAGCAGCGTGAGCAGCTCCGCGCACAGCGGCGCCGTGTCGATCAGCGCGTGCGGATCGCGGCCGGCGGCGGGGCTGATCATCACGTTGCGGACGTCGTCGGCGTAGCTGAGCGCGGTGGGGACGGTGGTGTGAGGGTCGTTCGTGGTGGACGGTCCAAGCCCCGCGCCAATCAGCGCCGCGCTCAACGCAGCTTCGTGTCCGCTACGCACGCCGCGCAGTTGCAGATTAGCGCGATTGGTCAACTCGGCGACGCCGTTTGCGTGCCGCGTGCTGGCATCGGCGATCGCGTGTGCCTGCGCCGCGCTCAGCACGCCGCCGGGCAGTTTGATGCGGCAGATGCCGCCGTCGCGCGCGGGGACGATGCGCAACAACCCCGGACATGCCGAGGACCGCGGTGGCGTGACCGCGTGGGACGAAACGGTGGGAGGCGAAGCTCGATTCAATGGGGCACCGGGTTTAGCGTCGCGCGACGGCATGGTGGCGGCCTCGCTGCATGCTGCCCGATGAGGGCCGGCGTGAACCATGCGGCCGAAAAGCGCTTCGGGCTGACCGTGGGCAATGAAAGCGGCCATTATATCTTTACGCAATGGCCGCAGCGCCTGTTTGCCGGCCATCGCGCGATGCCGCCGATCGCGACGCATGGCGCCGTGCCGCGGACCCGCGGGCCGCATGGCGGCGGTATCATGCGGACTTTCGCAACCCGCGGTCCGAGCCTGCGCGCAGCCGCATGCATGACGCGGCGCGGTGCAATCGCTCAAAAATCGACGCAACTGATGAGGATGGATGCATGCCGGCATGGCTGACCGTAGTGGGCATTGGCGACGACGGCTTCGCCGGTCTGGGGCGGCCCGCGCGGCGTGCGTTGCTGGGCGCGTCGGTCGTGTACGGCGGCGAGCGCCATCTGGCGATGCTGCCGGCGCGGCTCGCCGCGCGCCGTGCCGCATGGCCGCGTCCGTTCGATCTCGCGCCGTTGCTCGCCGAGCGTCCGCATGCGGTATGTGTGCTCGCGAGCGGCGACCCGATGCTGTTCGGCGTCGGCGCGACGCTCGCGCGGCAGTTGCCGGCCGGCGAATTGCGCGTGCTGCCCGCGCCGTCGTCGCTGTCGCTCGCGGCTGCGCGGCTCGGCTGGCCGTTGCAGGATGTCGCGACCGTGTCGCTGGTGGGCCGGCCGCTTGCCGCGCTGAATGTGCATCTGCATGACGGCGCGCGTCTGTTCGTGCTGAGCGCGGACGGGCGCACGCCTGCGGCGCTGGCGGCCTCGCTCGATGCGCGCGGCTTCGGTGCGACTCACATGACGGTACTCGAACATCTCGGCGGCGAACTCGAACGGCGCGTCGATGGCCGCGCCGATCAATGGCCGGCCGGCGAGATGGCCGCGCTCAATCTGATCGCGCTCGACTGCCGCGCGTCCGCGCAAGCACCGCGTCTGCCGCTGACCTGCGGCCTGCCCGACGACGCCTTTATCCACGACGGCCAGTTGACCAAGCGCGACGTGCGCGCCATCACGCTCGCGCGCCTCGCGCCCGCGCCCGGTGAGTTGCTGTGGGACGTCGGCGCGGGCAGCGGTTCGATCGGTATCGAATGGATGCGCGTACATCCCACCTGTCGTGCGATCGCGATCGAAGCGAACGACGCGCGGCAGCGCTTCATCGAACAGAATCGCGATGCTCTGGGCGTGCCCGGCCTGCAACTCGTGGCCGGCCGCGCGCCGGACGCGTTGCGCGGGCTGCCCGCGCCGCATGCGGTGTTCATCGGCGGTGGGGTGACGGTGCCGGACGTGCTCGACACCTGCTGGGCGCAATTGCGCGACGGCGGGCGGCTCGTCGCGAACGCGGTCACGCTGCAAGGCGAGGCGGTGCTCGCCGCGTGGCGGGAGCAGCATGGCGGCACGCTGACACGCATCGCGCTCGCGCACGCGCAACCGCTGGGCGGCTTCGATACATGGCGCCAGGCGTTGCCGATCACGCTGCTCGACGTGACCAAGTCCGCCAAACCGTCAGCCGATTCGTGATGCGCGACGAAACGCCCGAACAGCCGGCGCCGCTGCGCAGCGGCTATACGACCGGCAGCTGCGCGACCGCGACGTCGCTGGCGGCCGCGCGTCTGCTGCTGGCGGGCGAGGTCAGCGAGGTCGCGGAGATCGTGTTGCCGAAGGGCCAGCACGTGCCGATGCGGCTCACGTTCTGCCGTTTCGTGGAGACGGACGGCGAGCGGATCGCCGAGGCCGGCACGATCAAGGATGCCGGTGACGATCCCGACGTGACGCACGGCGCGCTGGTGTTCGCGCGCGCGCGCCTCGTGCCCGAGCCCGGTGTGATTTTTCGCGCGGGGCCGGGCGTCGGCACGGTTACGCGCGCGGGGCTCACGCTGGCGGTCGGCGAACCGGCGATCAATCCGGTCCCGCGCCAGATGATCACGCAGCACCTCGACGAACTCGCCGCGCACCACGCGTATCAAGGCGGCTTCGAAGTGACGATCGGCGTCGAAGGCGGCGAAGCGCTTGCGCTGAAAACGATGAACCCGCGGCTCGGCATCGTCGGCGGACTGTCGATACTCGGCACGACCGGCATCGTGCGCCCGTTTTCGTGTTCCGCGTATATCGCGTCGATTCATCAGGGCATCGACGTTGCGCGCGCGAACGGCTATATGCATGTGGCCGCCTGCACCGGCAACGCGAGCGAGGACGCGATGCGCGCGCACTACGGCTTGCCCGATATCGCGCTGATCGAAATGGGCGATTTCGTCGGCGCGGTGCTCAAGCATGTGAAGCGCGCGCCGGTCGAGCGTCTGAGCATTTGCGGCGGCTTCGGCAAGCTCAGCAAGCTCGCGGCCGGCCATCTCGACCTGCATAGCCGCAACTCCAGCATCGATCTCGAACAACTCGCCGGCTGGGCCGCCGAGCATGGCGCCGACGCCGAGCTGCAAGCGGCGATGCGCGCGGCCAACACGAGCCAGCAGGCGCTCGCGCTCGCGCACGCGCAACAGGTGCCGCTCGGCGATATCGTCTGTCAGCACGCGTTGGCCGTTGCACGCGGTATCGTGCCGCCGCAGGTCAGCGTCGAAATTTTCGCGATCGACCGGCAGGGCAAGTTCGTCGGAGTCGCCCGATGACGCGCATCTTGCTGCTCGGCGGCACCGGCGATGCGCTGAAGATTGCGCGCCAACTCGGTCGCGCGCATGTGTACAGTCTCGCGGGGCTCGGCAAGGTGCCCGACGACCTGAAGTGCGCGGTGCGCGTCGGCGGCTTCGGCGGCAGTGAGGGGCTGGCGCATTACCTCGCAAGCGAAGCGATCGGCCTCGTGATCGACGCGACGCATCCGTACGCGGCGCGGATCAGCGCGAATGCCGTAGAGGCGTGTCGCGTCGCGAAGGTGCCGTGCTGGGCGCTGCGGCGTCCGGCGTGGCAGCCGCAAGCCGGCGACGACTGGCGCATGGTCGATGACTGGAACGAACTGATCGATGCGCTCGCGCCGTTCAGGCGACCGCTTTTCACGCTCGGACGCGAACCGCTCGCGCATCTCGACGAGATTCCGCCGTATCAATTCTGGACCGTGCGCGTGCTCGATTCGCATCCGGACACCGCGCGCTCGCGCATCCTCGCCGCGCGCGGACCGTTCACGCTCGACGGCGAACGCGCGCTGTTCGCGCTGCAGGCATTCGACGTCGTCGTCAGCAAGAACAGCGGCGGCGGCGCGACCGAGGCCAAGCTCGACGTTGCGCGCGAACGCGGCTTGCCGGTGATCATGCTGCGACGGCCGGTGTTGCCCGACGTCGATCGCGAGTTTGGCGGCGTTGCCGATCTTCTCGATGCGTTGCCCGCGCAGGTGGATTCGGCTTCGGCTTCGGATCAGTGAGCAAATAACTGGAGTACTGAATGACAGTGTTTTTTATCGGCGCGGGTCCGGGCGACCCGGAACTGATCACGGTGAAAGGGCAGCGTCTCGTGCGCAGTTGTCCGGTGATCCTGTATGCGGGGTCGCTGGTGCCGGCGGCGGTGCTCGAAGGTCATAGCGCCGAACAGGTGATCAATACCGCGGAACTCGATCTCGACCAGATCGTCGCGCTGCTCGCGGCGGCACACGCGAAGGGCCAGCATGTCGCGCGCGTGCATTCGGGCGATCCGTCGCTGTACGGTGCGATCGGCGAGCAGATCCGCCGCTTGCGCGAGTTGGACATTCCTTACGAAATCGTACCCGGCGTGACCGCGACGGCCGCATGCGCGGCGGTGCTCGGCTGCGAGCTGACGCTGCCCGGCGTGTCGCAAACGCTGATCCTCACGCGCTACGCGAGCAAAACGTCGATGCCCGAAGGCGAGCAGTTGGCCGAGCTCGCGCGGCATCGCGCGACGCTGGCGATTCACCTCGGCGTGCGGCATCTTGCACGCATCGTCGATGAATTGCGGCCGCATTACGGCAGCGGGTGTCCGATCGCGGTGATTTATCGTGCGAGCTGGCCCGACGAGGAAAAGATCACCGGCACGCTCGACGATATCGTCGCGAAAGTGCAGGGCAGCGCGATCGAGCGCACCGCGCTGATTCTGGTCGGGCAGGTGCTGGCCGCCGAAGGTTTCGCCGATTCGACGCTGTATGGGAGCGGCAGTTGACGGTGCGATGACAGCCTTTTGGGTGCCGGAAAGCGGCGTGCGTTGTCGATCACAATGTGACGCAGCGCGCGAGCGTGGCCGCCCGTTTCCTGGCAAAACGCGAAAGCGCGAAAGCGCGAAAATCCGCAAGTTCTGCACCGCCACGCGGCGCGCAGACCGCTATCGTGGCGCCATGATGAAGCCCAGCACCGAACGTGATTACCGTCGACGGATCGCTCGCGTGGTCGAGGCCATTCTGGTCGAGCCCGGCGCGCGACACACGCTCGACAGCCTCGCGGCCGTCGCGCATATGTCGCCATACCACTTCCACCGGATTTATCGCGCGTTGATGGGCGAGAGCGTCGTCGATACCGTCAAGCGTCTGCGGCTCGCCGAGGCGGCGCAGCGGCTGACCGACGCCGCGCAAGTCACGGCGGTCGCGCACGACGCTGGCTATGACAGCCCCCAGGCGTTCGCGCGTGCGTTTCGCGATTTCGCCGGTGTATCGCCGAGCGAATTCAGGACCCGGCAGCGGCATCTGGTGGCGAATCCGGCGGCTTCGGCGGCTTTGGCGCGGACGCGGCGAACGGCGCATGCGCGCATCGCGCAGCATGGCGAAGGCGATCGCATAGGCGTTGACGGCTGCCGCGACGAATACGCTGAAAACCAAAGCACGCCCGCATTACCATCCGTCGAAGTCATCGAGATCGCGCCGCTCGACGTGCTATGCCTTCGCCATGACGGCCCGGTCGTGACGATCGGCCAGACCTTCCACACGCTGATGACGACGTTGCGCTGCGACGAGAACCCGCTGTTGCAACAGCGCGTCGGCATCTGCGCGCGCGATCCGTCGATGGCTGGCGGGTTTTGCTATCACGCGGGAGTGGTCGCTGGGTCGCCGGCGGCGTTGCGCGATGCGATGCGGCGGCTCGACGATGCCGCGCAACGCTCGCGTGTTGTCGCGCCGCCACCGGGCATCGAGCCGCTGCCCGTCGCAGGCGGGTTGTATGCGATGCATCGCCTCGTCGGTCCATATGCGCTGATCTCGCCGACTTTCAGGGCGCTGTACAGCGGCTGGCTGCCCCGCAGCGGCTACCGGCGCGATCAGCGGCCGGGGCTCGAACTGTATCGAAGCGCGCCCGATCGCGGCGCGCTGGACCCCTGCATTACCGATCTGCTGATCCCCATTCGCGAGGACTAACCATGATGCGTCGAAGCTGTGCCGCGCTGTCGAGCGCGGTGTTGGTGTCGTTGAGCGTGGCATTGTCGGGGGCGCTGGGCGGCGCGATGTGGGCTGCGTCGCCGGCGCATGCCGACGCGCGAACCGCATCCGCCGACTGGCATGTCGGCGAGACGAGCCGCGTGTTTCATCCCGACGTGGCCCGCAACTGGCGCGGGGCGCAAACGCAGGCGCTGATCACGCGCATCTGGTATCCGGCCGATGCGACGCAAGCCGAGACGCCCCACGATATCGGCGCGCCCGGCCATCCGATGTTCGTCGGCCACGCCGCCGCCGACGATGCGCCGCTGTCCACCGCGCAGCCGAAATACCCGTTGCTGCTGCTGTCGCATGGCACCGGCGGCAGCGCGGACAGTCTCGACTGGCTCGCGGCATCGCTGGCCGCGCAGGGCTATATCGTCGCGGGCGTCAATCATCCGGGCAACAACGCGCTGGAGCCGCGCACGCGCGACGGGTTCATCCTCTGGTGGGAGCGCGCGACCGACTTGAGCGAAGTGCTCGACGGCGTGCTCGCGGACCCGCGTTTCGGTCCGCGCATCGACACGACGCGGATCGGCGCGCTCGGCTTTTCGCTCGGCGGCTACACGGTGCTCGAAGTTGCGGGCGCACGTACCGATCGCGCGGCGTTCGAGCGTTTTTGCACGTCGCCCGAAGCCGATGCGATCTGCTCGCCGCCCGAAGCCGCGAGTCTCGCGCACGCGCCGGACGCGCCGGCCTTGACGGTCGACGGGCTATCGGCCGAAACGAATGCATCGCGGGCGCGTTCGGGCGACTCGTATCGTGATCCGCGCGTCATGGCGGCGTTCGCGATCGCGCCCGCGCTCGGCGAGGCGTTCAACAGTTCGTCGTTCAAGGAAGTGACGATTCCGGTCGCGCTGCTCGCGGGCGAGGCGGACACGACCGCGCCCGTCAACACCAATATTTACCGCATCGCGGGCTTCATGCCGCAAGCGACGGTGACGATGGTGCCGGGCGCCTCGCACTACACCTTCATGGATGTGTGCGAGCCCGAGCTGATGGAGCGTCTGGCGCCGATCTGCAAGGACGGGCCGGGCGTCGATCGCGCCGCGATTCATGCGCGAACCGCGGCACAGGTACGTGATTTCTTCGCGGCGACGCTGCCGGCGCGCGGGCGCGAAGACTAAGTATTGCGGGACATGAAGGGCGTAGTATCGATATGTTGAGTGCGTCGACGGCCCGGAGGAGGCCTTGCTGCGGCGCATCGGCGCGGCCGCGCGTGACGGCCGCTCAGGTGTATGCACCTTGCGCAGAATGCGCGCTCGCGCCAGCGCAGCCGGCCAGCCGGCCGGTTTGGGCATGAGCGTTGCGTATTCGGATTTCCCTTTGACACACGGAGGACAATCATGAGGATCGAATTCACCGGACGGCGGGAAGTGGTGGCTGCTGCGCGCGTCGCCTACGAGGCCAATGTGGACGGGAAGGACGTATGGTGCAGCGTGTCGCTCGACGCGCTCAATGACCATTTCGGCAACGGCAGCCTCGGCAACGGCGCCCCGTCGGCTCACGATCTGGTGGGAACGTTCGAGGCGAACCGCGCCCGCATTGAAAATGCTACGCGGCGGGTGCTCGAACGCAACGGGGGACGGTCCGTGGAACTCGAAACGCGCGACTTCGATTGAGCGGCCCGCTTGCGCGTATCGGGTCAACTGATTCGCGCCGCGGTGGAAAGGACTCTTCCACCGTGGCGACTATATCCGCGACGCCGGCGCGGCTACAGTATCGACGCACACATTGCTTCATGCGTGTGAGCGAGAGAGTTGGACCCGGCTGCCGGCAGCCGGGTCTTTTTTTATGGGCGCGTCCAGGCACACCATTATTTCGCTGGCAATTCGACGCTGGAGCGTCCGACGATTAGCACGGTGATTCGCGCGACGAGTGAAAGGCTGCGGTATAGTCGCGGCAAACTTTAAATCCGTCTCTTCGATTCTCTGGAGAAAATCGTGCAGGAAATCATCGAAGGTCTGATCCGCTTTCAACGCGAGGTCTTTCCACAGCAAAGCGCGCTCTTCAAGCGTTTATCGACTGCGCAGAATCCCAGCACGCTCTTCGTGACCTGTTCGGACAGCCGCGTGGTGCCGGAGTTGCTGACGCAGACCGAGCCGGGCTCACTGTTCGTGATCCGCAACGCGGGCAACATCGTGCCGTCGTACGGCCCGGAGCCGGGCGGCGTGTCGGCAACCGTCGAATATGCGATCGCCGTGCTCGGCGTGACCGACATCGTGATCTGCGGCCATTCGAACTGCGGCGCGATGACGGCGATCTCGTCCTGCACGAACCTGGAGCACATGCCGGCGGTCGCGAGCTGGCTGCGTCACGCGGATGCGGCGAAAGCGATCAACGCGTCGCGTCACTATTGCTCGGATGCGGAGCGTCTCGCGGCGCTGGTCAAGGACAACGTGATCGCGCAGCTGGCCAATATCCGCACGCATCCGTCGGTGGCGGTCGGACTCGTGAACAAGACGCTGCGGCTGCATGGCTGGATCTTCGATATCGAAAGCGGCGAAATGCTCGCGCTCGATGGGAATACCGGTAACTTTTTGTCGCTTACAGAGAATCCGGAAATTTATGCGGGTTGACGTGGCATTTGAAACCGGTTTTGCTTTGAGAAATCAATAGCCCGAGCTTGCTAAAAGCCTTGCCTAAAAAGAACGCGGCGCAACGGATTTTCCGGTGCGCCGCGTTGTTTTTTCTATCAGCTCGACGTCACCAGCGAATCCGACGGCACGACCTTCGACACATCAGGGCTCTTCGCAGCCGGGTTCGATCACAACAGAGGCATGCTCGCCGCTCCGCTGCCGTGCACGTACTCGACCTTGATCGACGCGCTCGGGTTCGCGGCGAAATGGACCTCTTGGCTTGGGACTCCGATTAAAGGGCCCGTTTGCACAGAAGAATCCCCGTCGGTTTCGGACACATCCACGACGAGATCCGCCGATTCGTCAGTTGTTGGGTCTAAAAGGAAAACACTGTCCTTCTGATCGCCGACACTTTGACTAATGGGTCGTCGATCTGTCGGAATGGGGAGCGTGCCTTGTACAGCGAACCGAGAATGATCGTGTTGACGGGCCTCGTCTTCGGCGCGGTGACGATTGGGGCCTACGTGTCGCAGTTGGACAACGACTGGTCGTCCGGCCGGGACGTGAGCCTCGTCGCAGACGGCGAACGGGGTGTCGGCGCGACGGGCGCGGCGGCGACGCGGCACCATGCGATGCGCGACGACGTGACTGCGCTGCGGTCTCAGCCGGCCGCGTCGATCGGAGCGCAGGCAGGCGACGCACTGGCCATCGCGGCGCTACAGTACGCGCGGGAGTCGAACAAGCCGCAACCGCAGGTGCAACCGCAGCCGCAGCCGACGAATTTGCCGCCACAGCCCGCGGTCACTTCGAACCGGACCCAGGCGCCGCCCGCGGCAAAGACCGTGCGCGCACACCATAGCCGGATTGCATCGGGCACCACCACGAAACCGCGTTCAGCGCAAAGCGCTGTGACGACATCGGGTACTCATGCACGGGGCAGCAGCTACCGGAAAAGTTCTACTGCCGAGCGCTCCGGCAAGAAAGCGGCTGGCGTGATCCCAGAGGCGCGGCCGTCGCCGCAACATGCAACGCAAGGCGTCGAATCGGCGTGGTCGATGCCGCGCTCGGGGCAGAGCAGCGAGGCCGCGACTCAGGCGGTTGCCAACAGCGGCCCCAAAACCCGCGCCGAGGTAGAGGCCGAACTCGTGCGCGCGAGAGAGAACGGCACGATGCCCGCGTTCGGCAGACCCGCACCGTCGGGACCTGGAGCGCACTGAAGCAGGGCGCCGCGCCGCGTCCCATCAACCTTTAGATCAACGACGCGGCCAGCCGCGCGAAGGTGGTCTCGTCGGTGCGATCGAACGCGAGTGGCGTGACCGATACGCGGCCCGCCGCGACCGTCGCCGTTTCGCTGTCGGCATCGTTCTCGCGCGGGCCACGATCGAAGCGCAGCCAGTGATACGCGATGCCGCGCGGATCGACTTCCGGCAGCACCTCGATGTCCCTGACGAGCCCGACGCCCTGGCGCGTCGGCGTCAGCGGACCGGCATCGGCTGCATCGACGTCCGGGAAGTTGATGTTCAGGCAGGTCGGCGCTGCATGCTCGATCGCGAGCAACTGACGGATCACGCCGGGCGCGAGCGTGCGCGCGGTTTCCCAGCGCACGCGCTCGCGATCGGTGAATACCTGGCTCAGCGCGAACGACGGCAGTCCGAGCAGCAGCCCCGTCATCGCCGCGCCGACCGTGCCCGAGAACATCGTTTCGATGCCGAGATTGCCGCCGCGATTGACGCCGGACAGCACCAGCGCCGGCGGCGCCTCGCGCATCAGATGACGCACGCCCATCACGACGCAATCGCCGGGCGTGCCGGTGACGCCGAAACGGCGTTCGCCCTGGCGGCTCACGCGCAGCGGCGAATGCAGGCTGATCGAATGCGACGTACCGCTCTGGTCGTGCTCGGGCGCGACCACCCAGACTTCGTGCGCGAGCTCGGCGGCAACCGCTTCGAGCACGGCGAGGCCGGGCGCGTCGATACCGTCGTCGTTCGTCAGCAGCACTCGCGGCACCTTGGATTCGTAAGCGGACATCGATTCAATCTCCTGTGGGTCGGTCAATGGATCGTAGGGAAGGGACGCCCATTATCCGGCTTTCATTCGACGCGCGTACGATGACGTTGAGCCGCCAACCGACCCAGGACGACCCGCCATGCAGATCGACCCGTTTGAGATCGCGATCGCCGATCAGGACATCGACGATTTGCGCCACCGCATCCGTGCGACCCGCTGGGCGCCCGCGACGCCCGCGCCCGCGTGGCAGCAGGGCGCCGACCCGGCCTGGCTGCGCGAACTCGCGACGTATTGGGCTGGGCAGTTCGACTGGCGCGCGGCCGAACGCAAGTTGAACCAGCTGCCGCAATTTCTCGCCGACGTGAACGGCCAGACCGTGCACTTCGCGCATCGGCGCGCCGCGAGCGTCACACCGGGATTCCAGGCTTATCCGCTCGTGATCACGCACGGCTGGCCCGGTTCGTTCTTCGAGTTTCACGCGCTGCTCGATCAGTTGTGCGATCCCGCCGCGTTCGGCGCCGATCCCGCCGACGCCTTCGACGTCGTCACGCCGTCGCTGCCGGGCTTCGCGTTTTCGCCTGCGCCCGCGCAGGCCGGCATGTCCGCGTTCCGGGTCGCGGACCTGTGGGTGTCGCTGATGCGCGGGCTCGGCTACGAGCGCTTCGGCGCGCAGGGCGGCGATCTTGGCGCGGGCGTGTCGATCGCGTTGGCCGCGCATCATCCGCGGGTGGTCGACGGCATCCACCTGAACTTCCTGCCGAGTTCCTACGAGCCGGCGATCGGCGCGGCGCAGCGGGAGCCGACCCCGGCCGAGCGGGACTATCTGCGCGAGAAAAACGACTGGGCCGCACTAGAAGGCGGCTACGCGCATCAGCACAGCACCAAACCGCTGACAGTCGCCGCGTCGCTGAACGATTCGCCGGTGGGACTCGCCGCATGGATCGGCGAGAAGTTTCGCGCGTGGAGCGATTGCGGCGGCGACGTCGAAAGCGTGTTCTCGATCGACGAGCTGCTGACCAATATCTCGCTGTACTGGTTCACGCAGTGCATCGGCCCGGCGATGCAGATGTATTGGGAAAACCGCCTGCAGCCGATGCGATTCACCGATGGCGAGCGCATCGACACGCCAGTCGGCTTCGCGCTGTTTCCGAAAGAGATCAATCATCCGCCGCGCAGCTGGCTCGAACGAACCTTCAACGTCGTGCAGTGGAGCGAAATGCCGGCCGGCGGGCACTTCGCGGCGATGGAAAAGCCAGAGTTGCTGGCGGCCGAGATTCGCAAGTTCTTCAGGCCGTTGCGGCAGAAAACACGTTAGGCCGCAGCGTAGCGCGCAAAAAGCGCATGGCGCATGGCGCGCGGCGCGCGGCGCAAACTTCAACCCCGGAGACCGACGGCATGAGCGCACCCGTCACGCTGCTTCTGTTCGACCTGGAAGGTGTGCTGTCGCACTACGACCGCGCCGCGCGTGTCGAGCGTCTCGCGGCGATCGCGGGCTGCGCGGAAGAGACCGTGCGTCATGCGATCTGGGGCTCGGGACTCGAGGCGCGCGCCGACGGCGGCGAAATCAGCGACGACGAATATCTGCGCGAACTCGGCGCGCTGCTCGGTTATCCGGTGAGCCGCGCCGAATGGCTCGACGCGCGGCTCGCGTCGATCACGCCGAACGAAGCGGCGCTCGCGCTGGCGTCGCGCGCGGCGCAGCGTTGCCGCATCGCGATACTGACCAACAACTGCCGCCTGCTGACCGACCACATCGCTTATCTGAATCCGCCCGTGGCGCGGCTGTTCGGGCCGCACGTGTATTCGTCGGCGGTGTTCGGCGCGGCGAAGCCCGCCGCGCAAACCTATCTGCGCTGCGTCGAACGGCTCGGCGCGGTCCCAACGGAGACGCTGTTCATCGACGACAGCGAGGCCAACGTGGACGGCGCGCTCGCGGCTGGGTTGCAGGGCTACCGGTTCGTCGACGCGGATGGCCTGGCGGTCGAATTCGCGCGGCGCGGTGTGCTTTAGCCGCTGCGATGACGGTCGAACTTCCACGCACGAGGGCACCATAACGGCTATGGCACTTGCGTCGAACCACGATCACCGCCGCCGCTTTCTGCGCGCGGCGCTCGGATTACCGGCAACACTCGCGTGGTCGCGCGTCACGTCCGCGCAGACTAAAACACCCGCGCAATCCGGTACCTCCTTACCCCGCATGAACCGCCGCGCGATCCCGTCCACCGGCGAAGCGCTGCCCGTGATCGGCTGCGGCACGTGGCGTACCTTCGACGTCGGCGACGATGCCGCCGCGCGCGCCCAGCTCGCCGACGTGCTGCGCATCCTGTTCGAAGCGGGCGGCTCGGTGATCGATTCTTCGCCGATGTACGGTTCGTCGGAAGCGGTCGCGGGCGCGCTGCTCACCCAGCTCGACGCGCATCGCAAGGCCTTCGTCGCCACCAAGGTCTGGACCGAGGGACGCGCAGCCGGCATCGCGCAGATGGAGGAATCGCTGCGGCGTTTCCAGCAGCCGCATGTCGATCTGATGCAGATCCACAATCTGCTCGACTGGCGCACGCAGCTCGCGACGTTGCGCGACTGGAAAGCGCGCGGCCGGATTCGCTATCTCGGCATCACACATTACACGTCGAGCGCGTTCGACGAGGTCGCGGCGGTGATGCGCAGCGAGAAGCCCGACTTCGTGCAGATCAACTACGCCGCCGACGATCGCGCGGCCGAGCAACGCATCCTGCCGCTCGCGGCCGATCTCGGCATCGGCGTCGTGATCAATCAGCCGTTCGGCGGCGGTGGTTTGCTCGCGCGCATGATGAAAACGCCGCTGCCCGCATGGGCTGCCGAAATCGGCTGCACGAGCTGGGCGCAGATTCTGTTGAAATTCGTGCTCGCGCAGCCCGCGGTGACGGTCGTGATTCCCGGCACCGGCCGGCCGCAATACATGGCGGACAACGTGCGCGCGGGATCGGGACCGCTGCCCGACGCTGCGATGCGCGCGCGGATCGTCGCGGCGGTCGGCGGCTGACGCGATGCGCAATCCAGTGCGCAATCCGTCACTGCGTTTACGGGCTGCTTTCTATTCACATACACGCGCCGCGTCCCGCAAACGCCGCACGACGCGGGAATAAAACCCGCCACACGACAGTCATGCCTCACGAACCGGGTTCGGTTCGGCGAATCCCTATCGTGAGGTCATCATGTCGTCACAACATTCATTCGATCCGGCGCGTCGCGGCGCGCTGAAGTGTCTTGCGTTCGGTGGCCTGGGCACCGTGTTCATGCTGTCGGGCGGCGTGCTGACGCCGGTCGAACTCGCGCTCGCGGCCGACGCGAACACCGCGACGCCAGTGGCGGGCACGCCGCTTTTTCTGCAGATCAGCGACACGCATATCGGCTTCAACAAGGAAGCGAATCCCGACGTCGCGGGCACGCTGAAACAGACGATCGATTACGTCAACGCGATGCCGTCGCGGCCGCCGCTCGCGATTCACACCGGCGACATCACGCATCTGTCGAAGCCCTCTGAATTCGATCTGGCCGCGCAGCTGATGTCGGGACTGAAGATCACCGAGCTGCACACGGTTCCCGGCGAGCATGACGTCACCGACGGCCCCGGCACCGAGTACTTCAACCGTTTCGGCAAGGCGTCGGATAACCGCGGCTATTACAGCTTCGATCATCAGGGCGTGCATTTCGTCGGCCTCGTCAACGTGATGCATTTCAAGCCGAATGGCCTCGGCGGTCTCGGCAGCGAGCAGCTCGAATGGCTCGAAAACGATCTGAAAGGCCGCACGTCGAGCACCCCGGTCGTCGTGTTCGCGCACATGCCGATGTGGACGATCTACGAGCCGTGGGGCTGGGGCACGGGTGACGCGGGACAGGCGATGGACTATCTGAAGCGCTTCGGTTCGGTGACGGTGCTGAACGGTCACATTCACCAGATCGTGACCAAGGTCGAAGGCAACGTGACGTTCCATACCGCGCGCTCGACCGCCTATCCGCAACCGACCGCCGGCCAGGGCGAAGGCCCGGGGCCGCTGAAGGTCGCGAGCGACCAGTTGCCGAAGATGCTCGGCGTGACGAGCGTCAGCATCGCGCGTCATCCGCTGAAGGCGACGCTCGACGACACGACGCTCGCCTGAGCGCACGCGCTACTTTTACGCTCGAGGAGATCAATGATGCCAACCAACCTGATGGGCCGAGTACTCGCAGTTGCGCTCGGCAGTGCCGCGATTCTGGCGATGTCGGCGGAGCTCGGCTTCGCGCAAACCACCATGCCGATGCAGATGCCGATGAAGCCGGCGCAGCAGCAGACCGTCGCGGCGACACCTAATGCGATGTTCATGAAAAACTTTAATTTCACGCCGACGGATTTGACCGTCAAGGCGGGCACGACGGTCACATGGAAAAATCTCGACGGCGAGCCGCACACTGTGGTCAACGACGCGGGGCTGTTCCGCTCGGCCGCGCTGGATCAGAACGACACCTATCAATTCAAATTCGATAAACCGGGCGTGTACAAGATCTTCTGCGGCATTCATCCGAACATGAGGGCGACCATTACCGTGCAATGAGCGGTGCCATGAGCGGCGAGGCGAACCGGGCAACCCGCGCCGCTCACGCGGTATGCAGCTCGCTCAACCGGCACAGCAGAATCCCGTAGCCGGTCAGATGTCCGAGGTACACGCTCGTAAACACGTTCGACGCGGGCAGGTCCTCGGTCAGTTGACGCAGGTCCTCGATATGCAGAGGCGGGGCGTCGAGCCGCGGACGCTCGGCGCGCAGGTCCGCCGCCTCGGCCAGTTGCCGGTGAGCGCTGACGAGCCGCGCGAGCCGCGCGAGAAACATTTCGCGCCACGCGGCATCGAGCGCGGCGAACTGATCGTGAAACGTGTCCATCGTTTCCAGAAAATTGACCAGCGAATCGAAAGTCTCCTGATAGCACGCGAACACCGGCAGCCTGGCCGCGTTGCGCTTCAGATGCGGCGACACCCACGCCTGCTCGAGGTCGGTCTTCAGCAGCAGGTGAGCCTGCTTCAGGTTCGTGCTCAGCGTGCGCAGCTTCGAGGCCGCCGGCTTGATCTGCGCTTTGTCGAGCTGAGCCGCGGCTAGTTGCGCGACGACATCGATGGCCTGTTCGTTGCCGTCGTTGACGAGCGTGTTCGCCCAGTAGCCATGATCGGGCGGAAATGCGATCTGCTGGATCACGAAGCCGAGGAACATGCCGAGTACCACGCCGATCAGACGCTGTTCGAGCAGAGGGAGATGTTCGCCCGTATAGAGCACGAGCGTGATCGGCACCGTGATGCTGGTCATCTGGAACAGCGACGGCCGCAGCGCGACGATGCTGAAGATCACGAGCGGCAGCAGTGCCGCGCCCATCCACAGGTGCGGTGCGGTCAGCCAGATCAGCAGCGTGCCGATCGGCATCGCCACCACGTTGGAAAACACCCGCTTGTAGAAGTAGCTTCGCGCCGCCGAAATCGAGCTACCGAGCGCCAGCGTCAGCATCGTCGAACCGGCGAGCGGCACCGCCGCGTCGGGAAAACCGAGCAGGTACGGGATGCCGAAACCGATCCACAGGCCGAGCGTCAGCTTCGTGTATCTGGCGGTTTCCGAAAGAGAAAAGCGCGCGAGCGCGCGGCGCAGCGGCGTGAGGGGTTGGTGCTGATACCTGTTCGACATGATTCTCATGCTGACCGATGAGGTGGGGCCGGGCCGCGTGAGGCCGGGCCGCGTCAGGGACGGCACGCGTTCGCGACATGCGCGCAGGTGACCTTACCACCGGGCGCGAATGGTTTCGGGAATTCGCACGCTATCAGGTTCGCGAGATGCGGCTTAAGGGCGCCCGGCGCTAAGTCCCACGAGGGTTTCAAGCGGCGCTGTCGGCGTCGCGCGTGAGTGCGCGTTCAGGCGCGGTTGTTGCGTGCGAAACGGCCACCCCGATGGCGCGTTTCGCGGAACCCGCGTCGCATCGGGCGTCGCGGTGACGGCAGGCGCGCGGCTGGCTGTCGAGCGATTAGCGGAGTTGGAGTTTTTACCAGCTTTGCGCACTTTTTTGCCAGCTCACGCGGTATCCGGCGGCGTCGTTCGAAGCACCCTGGAAGCGACGCGCAAACGCAACGCTGCTGTGTTGTCGGCGGTTCGCGACAGGATTACATTCATTGAGCATTGCGTGCGGCGGCAGCCCGCGAGCGCGGCTTACGCGGCGGCTCGTCAGTGCGCCAGCTGGTCAGCAGGAAGTGGCATACCCGGAGCGTATTGCGATGGCTACCGATCCCGACGATACCGACTTGCGTCATTCCACAACGGACGGCCGTTCCTCCTTCGAACCCGACGGCACGGACGAATCGGGCGTCCCGCCGCCGCGCTTCGGCCGCCTCGCGCTGTGTCTCGCGGCGGCCGGCGCGCTGACCTTTGGCGTGATGGGCACCGTCGCCTACGGCGTCTGGTTCAACCAGGATCAGCAGACCTACGCGGATGCCATTGCGGGCGCACGCCAGGCGCTCGGTTCATCGGCGCCCGCGGTGCCGACGGTGGCCGTCGCGCACGCGCCGCAGGAGGCCGCCACGCCCGTCATCGCGCAGTCAGCCACCCAGCCCACCGCGTCGGACGTCGCGCTCGCAACGGCCGGCTCCAACGGCGGCTTCGAGGACACCAACCCGGCCGTGTGGTCCGGGCAGGTCCACCCGAGTACGCCCGAGTCGAATCCCACCACCGCGCTGGCCGATACCCCGGTCGATGCCTCGGCGGATCTGTCGGCGGGTCTGTCGGACCACCCACCCACCGCCCCGATCGTTCCGACGCCACCGCCGCGCTCCATGCGGCACGTCGCGAATTCGACCGCGAAGCCCGCGGGCGGTCAACATGCGAAAGAAACGCGCGTCGCGCAGCAGGAGCGGCGCGCGTCGTCGCAGCACAACGGCGGTCTGTTTGCGCGGATCGGACAGTTCTTTCGACGCGTGAGCTATCGTCAACATGACAACGGCCGACAGCAAGATCCCTACTCCCATCCCTGAGCACGGGGTCGCCGGGTCAGCGGGGCAAGCGTGGCTGCGCGGCGCCGCGCGCGCGCGCGGGCCGGTGTGGCGCTTCCGGCCGGGGCCCGCGAGCGTCGCCGTGGCCGCGCTGTTGTGTCTGCTGTTCGGCCTGCTGTATGTGGCGATGCAGATCCGCACGGTGTTTTCCGATCAGTTGAAGCAGGAGTACGCGGGCCTCGTGCTCGAAGCCGCCGGGCGCGTCGACAGCGCGCGCGAACAGTTGGCCGCGTGGCAGCACATGGCCAACGCACCGGCGAGCCACGACGCGTCGTTCGTGCCGGGCTATGAGGCGGCGCGCGCGGAACTCGCGCGGCGTTTCGCGTCGCTCGCGGCGCTCGTCAACGCGAGTCCGTCGCCGGCGCCGCCCATTCCGTCGATGTCACCGGCCCAGGCGACGCCCGAAGCCGTCGCGGCGGTGCTCGGCAGCGTCTCGGCCTACTGGCGCGCGCAACGCGACGCGGCGAGCGCCGACGTGCGGCTGCGCGTCACGCACGTCGCGCGCACGCTGATCGCGCTCGCCGCGCTGCTGTTCTGCATGCTGATCACGGCGCTCGGCATGTACGCGAAGCGCAACCGCCAGCTCGCGGGGCAGTCGCACGAGTTCGAACTGGCGTCGCTGCACGATTCGCTGACCGGCCTGTCGAACCGCCGCAAGCTGCTCGGCGCGCTCGACGCCGCCGCCAGAAACGCGCGGACCGCGGCCGTCGAGCCGCGCCTCGCCGTGCTCTATATCGATCTCGACGGCTTCAAGCAGGTCAACGATTCGTTCGGGCATCGCACCGGCGACGAATTCCTCGCCGCGGTGTCCGAGCGGTTTCGCGCGTCGGTGCGCAAAGGCGATCTCGTTGCGCGCATCGGCGGCGACGAGTTCGCGGTGCTGGTGCGCACCTTCGCCGGCGATGACGAGCTCGCCGAGATCGCGCGCCGGCTGATGGCCTGCGTGGTCGAGACCGACGAGCAGATGGGAATCGGCTGCGTGCGCGCGAGCGTGGGCATCGCGAGCTATCCCGACGACGTCGACGATCACCGCCGTCTGATCGCCGCCGCCGATGCCGCGATGTATCGGGTCAAGCGCGACGGCAAGAACGGTTTCGCATTCGCGGCGCAGACGGGCAGGGAAGCGACGATGTGAACCTGTCGAGCGTCACTGAGCCTCGTTGCGCCACTCCGTCAGCTTCTCGCGCTCATTGAGTTCGATGAACGCCGGCCGCGCGCGCAGCATGCGGATATAGCCCGCGAGATGCGGCCAGCCCACCGTCGCCGGGTGCGGCATGTTGCGGGTCCAGCGCATCAGCACGAGCGCGAGCAGATCGGCGGTGCTGAGCTGCTCGCCCGCGAGGTACGCGTGGCCGCCGGCGAAATGCGCGTCGAGCCGCTCGCACGCCGCTTCGATGCGGCGTTGCGCGAGCGCGCGCACCGCGTCGGCGCCGGCCGGGTCGCCGTCGCTGCCGGCGTAGAACCAGTCGCGCATCGCGGGCAGCAGCGTGTTCGCGAGGTAGATCATCCATTCGAACCATTCGCCGCGCGCGGCCGACCCCGGCGTGGGCGCGAGCCCGGCGTCGGCGTGGCGCTCGGCGAGCAGCATCAGCAGCGCGGCCGATTCATGCCGGGGCACGCCATCGACGACCAGCGTCGGCACGCGTCCGGCCGGATTCAAACGCAGATACTCGGGATCGTGCTGCTGGCCCGCGTCGATATCGACGAGGCGCGCTTCGAACGGCACGCCCATTTCGAGCAGCATCCAGTGCACGGGCATGCTGGCCGCGCCGGGCGAGTAGTAGAGAACGTAGGACATGTCGGGCTCCGTGGGTCGAGGGACGAGCGGTCGAACCGTGAACCGGAAGAATAAGGGGCTGTCGCCGAAGCGAACAGCCCCTTCAGATGCATCAGGCGCTAGCTGTCTTTCAATGCGCCGACGCGTGCTTCTCCTGCTCGGCCGCGCTCGGCTGCGTCACCGCGCTGACGATCACGAACACGATCACGTTGACCGCGAGCGCGAGGAAGCCGATGTTGACGTCCTTCAGCGCCTCGGGCAGGAACGGCATCAGTTGACCGACGCTCCAGTGCAGCGTCGTGGTCAGCGTGACCACTGCGACGCCCGCGACGATCCCGCAGAACGCGCCTTGCCTCGTCGCGCGGTTGCGCGGGAACAGGCTGCAGATCACGGCCGGGAACAGTTGCGTGACGAAGCTGTAGCCCATCAGCAGCAGCGCGACGATGGTTTCGCCGCCGTTCAGCGTGAAGAAGACCGCGACCAGCGCGACGATAGGCACGAGGACGCGCGCGATCATCGCGACCGACGCATCGGACGCTTTGCGGTTCACCATGCCGCGGTAGACGTCGTTGGCGAGCAGCGTCGAGGCCGAGGTCAGGATCATCGAGCCCGGCACCAGCGCGGTCAGGATGCCGGCCGCGCCGATCACGCCGACGAACCACGGATCGAACGTCTGCAGCGACAGGCGGAACAGCGACAGGTCGATGTCGGCCCCCTTCAGGCCCGGCACGCGCAGCGTCGCCGCGAAGCCGACGAAGAACACGAACAGCAGGATCAGCTGATAGAGCGGCAGGATCGCGGCATTGCGGCGGAAGATGCGCTCGTCCTTCGCCGTGAAGATCGAACCGAACGTATGCGGCCACATGAAGAAGCCGAGCGCGGTCAGCAGCACGGTCGACTGGAACCATACGACGCTCGAACCGTGCGCCGGGAAGGTAAGGAAGCCTGGACGGGCGGCGTCGATGGTGCGGAACATCGCGGCGAATCCGCCGTAGTAATGCAGCGGCAGATAGATGCCGAGGAACAGCACGATCGCGAGGATCAGCAGGTCCTTGACCACCGAGTTCCATGCGGAGCCGCGCACACCCGACACGATCACGTAGGAGGTCACCACGATCGCGCCGATCCAGATCGCCGCCGTCGACGAGATCACGCCATACGACGCGGTCGCGACGATGATGCCGAGGCCCTTCAATTGCAGCACCAGATACGGAATCAGCGCGGCCACGCCGACCAGCGCGACCAGCGTGCCGAGCGCCGGGCTTTCGTATTTGCGCGTGAAGAAGTGCGGCTGCGAGACGAGGCGGTGCGCTTTCGCGTAGCGCCAGATCGGCGGCAGCATCCAGTACGACAGGATGTACGCGAGCGTGCCGTACGCGAGGATGTAGTAGACCGGTGCGCCCTTGCCGTATGCAAAGCCGCTGCCGCCGAGGAACGTGAAGGTCGTATAGATTTCGCCTGCCATCAGCAGGAACACGAACGCAGTGCCGAAGCTGCGGCCGCCCACGCTCCATTGCTCGAGGCTCATGTCGTGGCCGCGCTTCGCGCGCACGCCGAGGAACAGCGCGAACAGCGTAACGGCAGCGATGATGACGAGTGCGCTCATGGGCGAACCTCCTCGCCATTGGCGGCGACGCGCCGGTTGGACGGATCGAGGTTGTAGACGATCGCCATGATGATCGCGCTCAACACCACCCACATGACGATCCAGGCCAGCACGAACGGCATGCCGAACACGATGGGCTCGACCCGATTGACAAACGTAACGCCGACCAGAATGCCGATGAACGGCAACGCGGCAAGTACACGAAGAAGCATGCGGGCAACTCCTCGAACGGGTAGTTATGTGTCGTTGAAATTCCGGCTTCGCTGATGACTGTATGCCGGATACTTCGCTCCCGTAAAGTAGGTCAAAATAAATGCGAGGATTTCGACCGTTGCAATTGCATCTTTCCCGCACGGATTGCTGCGGTGCAAAGCGGGACGCGACGTGACGCGCCATGTATCGCGCGGCTTTTTACTGGGCGACTGGCGCGCCGCGATATGATCTGCGAGCATTGCAGCATTTTCCGGTCCGCGCGATGCGTGCCGGATTCATGACCGGCACCGCGCCCACGCGCGAACCCCCGCGAGCACATGCAGGCACACGCAGAAACACGGACACGCACATGGTCGAAAGTCTGATCTCGGACATTATGTTCGGCTTCATCGGCATGATCAGCATCATCAATCCGTTCGGCGGCGCGTTCGTGTTTTTGGATCGGACCGCATCGTTGACGCTCGACGAGCGCGACGCGCTTGCCCGCAAGGTCGCGATCAACGCCGCCTGCGTGCTGCTGGTGGCGTTCTTCATCGGCACGCCGATCCTGCATTTCTTCGGTATCTCGATGGAGGCGCTGCGCATCGGCGGGGGGCTCGCGCTCGCCGTCGGCGGCTGGCAGATGCTCAATGCGCCCGACACGCCGGCCGAGCAGACGGACGTCAAGCGCGTCGATGCCGAGACCGCGAAGGCCCGTGCATTCTTTCCGCTCACCGTGCCGCTGACCACCGGGCCCGGCTCGATCGCGACCGCGATCGCGCTGTCCGCGAATCGTACGCACAAGCTGTCGGCGTTCGTGATGTCGAGCATCGCTTCGGTCGCGATCACGTTCGCGGTGGCCGTCTGCGTATATCTGATCTATAGCCGCGCGACGGTGTTGGCGCGCTATCTCGGCGTCGAGGGCACCAAGGTCGCATTGCGGGTGTCGGCGTTCCTGCTGCTGTGCATCGGCGTGCAGATCATCCTGACCGGCGTGTCGGAATTCCTGACTCCGATCGCGACGATGCGGGCGACTACCCCGTAGCGACGCGTCGCGCGCCGATAAAGACCGAGGTCGTCGTCCTTGTTGCCGTCTTCGTGTTCGGGCGCGCTCATGGCAATGAGGATAACTGTCGATCCTCCCATATTGGCCGTCGGACATGGGCTCAATCCGCGACGCACGGCAACCGCCGGCGCCATGCGTGCAACGGCGGCGGCGCCGCGGGCGGGTCGCCTTCCGGTGGTCCGTTGGGGTCGTCGAGCGGATCGTCCGGGATCGGATCCGGGTCGATGTTCGGCGGCGGCGCCTTGGGCGGGATCTCGGGGTCGACCTCGGGCGGCGTCGGCACATGCAGATGCAGCGGCAGCGGCAGCGTCTGCGTCGAAATCCGCGCCAGGGTGGGTGCGTCCAGGTCGAATGTGCCGATTGCACGGGGCGCCTGCCGGCTCGTGTCAGGTAAATCCATCAAGGTCTCCACAAAGTCTTCGTTCAGACGCGCAATGCTCGTGCCGCATGACGACGGATGTCGTTGCGTGGAACGTGACTTGCTGAAAACCCGCACACGCCGCATCGCGATGACCGCGCGCGCCCGGCTCGCATTGGACATCACCCACGCAAAGCACAGGAAGAGGAACGCATATGGCGCGACACAAGGCCGACGTTGCTGACGACGACTTCGAGATTTTCGCCAGCTATCACGGAACAGGCGACGGCCGATACATAGGTGGACTGAAGGTCGTGAGGAAAGCGGACAGGCGGATTCTGTTTCCGTTCGACGGCGCACCGCAGATCGGCCCCTATGCGACCGCCGACGAAGCTCGCCGCGCCGCGATTGCGTATGGCCGCGAACTCGTCGCGGCCGATCGCGCCGCACCCGAAGGCTGAGCGCGCGCGGCCGGTGCGGTGCCTGTTCCGCGACACGTGCAGACGCGATCAAGGCATACCGCCGAGCGACGGGGAAATCGTGCTGCCACGCGCAGGATCGTCCGGATGTTCGTCGGGCTCGATGGGGCGCGTCGCCAGCGGCGGGTGATCGCGATAGCAGGTGTCGACCGAACCCTCGACGAGGCAGTTCTGGAACGCATCGGCGTCGCTCTTTTGCGCGAACGTGTACAGCGTGCGCTCGACCTGCACCTCGGTGCCGGATACGCGAATAGTCGTGATGCTCATAGGGTTCTCCTTCGGGTTCTCCTTTTTACAAAGCGAGAGCTCGCAATGGCCGTGCCTGTCGCGCTGCGCTTGACTTCATCGGCAAGGCTCGAATGTTGCTGCATGAACCAGGTGGCCGTTCGAGATGCCGCGTCACAACGCGAGTCAACGGCCGAACACACGAGGAGGGCGTGATGCCAGATCCGCAATCGACCAACGCCGACACCCGGCAGCAGGCCGCCACACCTGGTGGCGAGCAGTCCACGAGGCCGGATGAACGCGCCGCGCCCGCGATATCCGACGAAGTCAAAGCCCGCAACAGGCCGAGTGGCACGCACTACGTCGAGCCGAGTCCGCTCGGCATCGAACCGGTCGTGCAGACCGGCGTGGATAAAGCGACCAATCCGCCACGTTCGAGCGAGAGCCCGCGGCACGGCGCCGAGGTGCCGCTCGGCACCGGCGAGCACGCCGAACCGCCAGGGGGCGGCGGGCGCGAATCGCATCGCAAGCAGCCGGGCGAGCAATGACGCGGCGCGTTGTGAGCCAGCCCGTGCATCCAGTCCGTCAACCTTCAACCGGAGAAAGCGCATGCAACCGGACAACTCAACCGAATCGATGAACCCCGGCGACGAAGCGCCGCCCAACACACCAGGCGCGGGCGAGGACATTTGCCGCGCCTGCCACGGCACCGGCAAGGTCGACGGTGCTCGCTGCACCGTGTGCGGCGGCACGGGCAAGGTGCTGCAGGGCATCGGCGGAGGCTAGCCGGTGCTGGAGCGCCGGTTCGCGGCAACCGCATCACAAGCCAGGAGCAATCATGTTCAACGAGTCAAAGCACGGCTTCGACGCCGCGCAGACCGAATACGAAGCTTTCATGCTGGAACCGCACGGCTGGGTGCCGAACAACAGCAAGCTGCCGGTCGTGCTGTACCGGCGCGCGCTGTCGCCCGGCAGCGGCAATCTGCCCGCCGCGTTCGAAATCCTGTTCGAGCGCAATGCATGGCCCGCGCAGTGGCGCAACAGCATCTTCGACTTCCATCACTTTCACGCGACCGCGCACGAGGTGCTCGGCGTGACCGACGCGAGCGCCGAAGTGATCGTCGGCGGACCCGGCGGACGGGTGGTGAGGCTGCATACGGGCGACGTGCTGCTGCTGCCGGCCGGCACCGGCCATTGTCTGCAATCGTTCGAGCCGCATTTTCAGGTGGTGGCGGGCTATCCGTTGGGGCAGCAGTGGGACATTCGCCGCGAAGCGCTGACGCCGCAGGAACTCACCGAGATGCTGGCGCTGCCGTTTCCGCCGCTCGATCCGATCGACGGCAAGCATGGTCCGGTGGTCGAGCTCTGGCTGCAGGCGGCGTGAACTTCGTCGTTCGCGAAGCAGCCGGTCTGCTGCGGGGTGGCGTGCAGAGTTGCGCGGTTAGGCGCATCATCTGTGGGCTTCGCCGCGATTTTCCCGCGCGCTTTCGGCAGTAGCGTCGGCACGTGTGCGGTTCCACGTGCGGCTTTGCGTCCCGCTTCGTGTCCTCGTGGATACGCCCGGACGCGCGCGTTTTCCATGACGACACGATGCGCCGATCCGTCCGCGCGCTCAGCGGTGTGCGTCGGCCGTCTCCCGAAATGCCGAACAAGGAGCGTCCCATGCAAAACGATCCCTCCCTCGATCAGCTGTGCATCAACACGATCCGCACGCTGTCGATGGACGCCGTGCAGAAGGCCAATTCCGGCCACCCCGGCACGCCGATGGCGCTCGCGCCGATCGCCTATCACCTGTGGCAACACCATCTGCGTTACGACCCTGACGAGCCGCTGTGGCCGAATCGCGACCGCTTCGTGCTGTCGGTCGGGCATGCATCGATGCTGTTGTATTCGCTGCTGCATCTGGCCAACGTGAAAGCCGTCGACGAACACGGCAAGCCGACCGGCGCGCCGGCCGTGTCGCTCGACGACATCCAGCATTTCCGCCAGATCGACAGCAATACGCCGGGCCACCCCGAGTACCGGATGACGACCGGCGTCGAGACCACCACGGGACCGCTTGGCCAGGGGCTCGGCAATAGCGTCGGCATGGCGATGGCCGCGCGCTGGTACGAGAACCACTTCAACCGGGCGGACGCACCGCTGTTCGATTACCGCGTGTACGCGATGTGCGGCGACGGCGACATGATGGAAGGCATCTCGCACGAGGCGGCCTCGCTCGCGGGGCATCTGAAGCTGTCGAACCTGATCTGGATTTACGACAGCAACCGCGTGACGATCGAAGGCCATACCGACCTCGCGTACAGCGACGATGTGGCAAGCCGCTTTCACGGCTACAATTGGCACACGCTGAACGTCGGCGATGCGAACGACACCGCCGCGTTCGAAAAGGCGCTGGTCGAAGCGAAGAGGGTGACCGACCGGCCGACGCTGATCGTGGTCCACAGCATCATCGGCTGGGGCGCGCCGCACAAGCAGGACACCGCGTCCGCGCACGGCGAAGCGCTCGGCGTCGACGAAGTCGCGCTGGCCAAGAAGTTCTACGGCTGGCCCGAGGACAAGTTCTTCTACGTGCCCGACGGCGTGCACGAACGCTTCGCGCAAGGCATCGGCGCGCGCGGCAAGGCGGCGCGCGAACAATGGCAGGCGAAGTTCGACAGCTACAAAAAGCAGTACGCGGAGCTCGCGCGCGAATTCGCGCAGATGCAGGCGCACGAATTGCCGCAGGGCTGGGACAGCGACATCCCGAGCTTCGACGCCGATCCTAAGGGGATCGCGACACGCGAATCGTCGGGCAAGGTGCTCAACGCGATTGCCGCGCGCGTGCCGTGGATGATCGGCGGCGCGGCCGACCTGTCGCCGTCGACGAAAACCAACCTGAAGTTCGAAGGCGCCGGCAGCTTCCAGGCGGATAGCTATGGCGGCCGCAACCTGCACTTCGGCATTCGCGAACATGTGATGGGCGCGGTGGTCAACGGGCTCGCGCTATCGAATCTGCGCGCGTACGGCTCGACGTTCCTGATCTTCAGCGACTACATGAAGCCGCCGATCCGCCTGTCCGCGATCATGGAAGTGCCGGCCATCTATTTGTTCACGCACGATTCGATCGGCGTCGGCGAAGACGGTCCGACGCATCAGCCGATCGAGCAGCTCGCATCGTTGCGCGGCGTGCCCGGCCTCACGGTGCTGCGTCCCGGCGACGCGAACGAAGCGGCCGAGGCGTGGCGGGTCGCGCTGACGCAGCCGCATCGGCCGGCGTGCATCGTCGTGTCCCGCCAGCCGCTGCCGACGCTCGACCGCAGCCGATATGCGTCCGCGAGCGGCGTGAAGCGCGGCGCGTATGTGCTCGCCGATGCGCCCGATGGCAAGAAGCCCGAGGTGATCCTGATGGCGACCGGCAGCGAGCTGTCGATCTGCGCCGACGTGTACGAGAAGCTCAAGAGCGAGGGCATCGCGGCGCGCGTGGTGTCGATGCCGTCGTGGGACATCTTCGAGCGCCAGGACGGCGCGTATCAGGAGTCGGTGCTGCCGGCGGACGTGGAAGCCCGCGTCGCGGTCGAGCAGGCTGCGTCGCTCGGTTGGGATCGGTATACGGGGCGGCTCGGCGCGCAGGTCGTCATGCATACGTTCGGCGCGTCGGCGCCGATTGCGGATCTGAAGAAGAAGTTCGGTTTCACGCCGGAAGCGGTGTATCAGGCGGCGAAGCAGCAGATCGAGCGGGTGAAGAAGGGGAAGGGCGCTTGAGCGTGCGGCGACGGTTTGAGTGAAAGGAGACATCAAATGGCCGAGATCAATAAGGAGGACGTGGTTGCGGTGCTGAACCGGATTCTCGAATCCGAGTTGGCCGGCGTCGTCCGATATACGCACTATTCGTTGCTTGTTTTCGGATTCGGACGCATCCCGATCCGGGAGTGGTTGCGCGCTCAGGCGGACGAATCGTTGTTGCACGCACAGCAGGCGGGCGAATGGATTACCACGCTGGGCGCCTATCCGTCGCTGGCGATCGGTCCTCTGCTCGACTCGCATACCTTCGATATCGCTTCGATCCTCCGCGAGTCGTTGCAAGCCGAGAATGTCGCGTTGCAGTTGTATCGCGATCTGCTGGCGCTGGTGGAAGACCGCTCGGTTGCACTCGAGGAATTCGCCCGTCAGATGATCCACGTCGAAGAGATGCACGCGGGCGAGGTCGACAAGATGTTGCGCCGCCCAGGGGAAATGACGACGTCGGAGGAACGGCAGGCACCCCCGGCTTGATCGTAGACGGCCCTCTGTGATGAGCGGGGCATCGCAGAGGGGCCGCTCAGGCGTCGCGTTTCGCGTAGATCTCATAGTCGACGCCATTCGTCACCACGCCGCCAAACCTGCGAGTACGGAGCCAACCATGAATTCCCCCCATTCAGGCGACGCCATCTCGACGCTGCCGCGCAGAGTGCTGATCGCAGTCGATTCATCGGAAGCATCCCGACGGGCGCTCGACTACGCGCGAAAGCTCCTTCCCGCCGGATGCGACGTCCGCCTCGTGAGCGTGGCCGAGAATCCCCATAAGCTATTTCCGACCGGCCGGCGCGTCGGCCACATGCTGGATCTGGCGCGCGATGAATTGCTCCGCGATGCGCTCGAGGCGCTCGATCGGGCGACGCAATCGCTAGCCGCGTGTGATGCGTGTATCGACTCGGAAGTCATCGACCTCGCGAAGCGCGGTAACGACGTCGTGGATGCCCTGATCGAGGCGGCCGACACATGGAGAGCCGACCTGATGGTGATAGGCGCGCGTCAACACCAGGGGTTGCAGCGTTGGGCCGAGGGTACGGTGTCCGAACGGCTGACGAGACGTCTGCGCTGCCCGATGCTGGTCGTCCCGCAGAGCTACAGCACGACGCAAAGCGAGTTGCCCGAGCGCATCCTGTTCGCGGTCGATGGTAGTTCTCTGTCGATGTCCGCGTTGCAGTACGGAATACGGTTCGCTACGTCCAAGACCGAATTGCGAGCGGTCTATGTGATCGATCGCGCCGTGCGGCTCTCCGATTGGATCCCGATCGATTCGCTCGAGGACTCGTTCGTCGGCGAAGGCAAGGAGGCAATAGCCGCTGCCGAGCCGGTTCTGGGGCGCGTGTCGGCGCGGGTCTCGACAGCGCTCGTCAGGACGAACCGAACCGACGACGATGTTGCTCATGCGATCGTGCGCGAGGCGGGCGGCTGGGAGGCGCAACTGCTCGTGATGGGTACGCATGGCAGGCGCGGCATCACACGCTGGATACTCGGCAGCGTCGCTGGGCGGGTCTTGCAAATCACGCAAACGCCAATTCTGCTGATCCACGCTAGCGACGCCACTTCGGCATCTACTGGCAGCCCGCGTTTTCGGAGTTCGACGCGAACCTGAACCTGGCCGGGGGGCAAAATCGCGCGATCGGCTCCACTGAACGAGCTGCTAGCGCGACTCGAACGAGGAGAGTTCGATCGGGCGGCAGTGGGACGTGCGCTGCTGCAAGACGCAGCATGTTCGAAAAGGTGCGGCAAGGTCGCGGCGACGACATTGCAGACTTCGCGCCAGACGCATTCTCGACCTTGGACTAGTTCGATCCTCGTGCGCACAACTAATGCGGATGCCGATGATGAATATCGGGGAAATGCGCGTGCGAATGGGTAACAGGCAGATGCACGTGAGGATGCGTGTGCGGCTCGTCACCGGCATAAGGAAAATCATGCTCGTGCTGATGATGCTCGTCATGACGATGCCGGTGCGTGTGTGCGAGAAACTCATGACTGTGCTCATGCTCATGCCGCTCGCGCACATGCAGCCAGATACCCAGCGCCATCAGGGCCGCGGCAATCCAGAAAGACAGGTTGGGCAGGGCGGGCCATATGATCAGCGAAAGGATCACACCGAAAAGCGGCGCTACAGAAAAGTACGCGCCTGTACGCGCCGTACCGAGATGCCGAAGCGCGATAACGAACAAGACGAGGCTGATGCCGTAACCGCTGAGCCCGGTCAGCATCGCCGCCGCCATGGTTCCTGCTGAAGGAAGCGAAGCGCCAGCCGCGAGCGCGATGCCGAGATTCACGGGACCGGCCACCAACCCTTTGAGACACGCGATCACCATCGCGTCGTTCGCCGAGACCTTGCGCGTCAGGTTGTTGTCGATTGCCCAGCACAGACACGCGCCGACGATCAGTAACGCACCTACCGGCACGCCTGTCTGGCCCGGATGCCACGACAGAAGCACGCCGCCCGCAACGATCGCCACCATCCCGAGAAAAACCTGAATGTCGACATTTTCCCGGAAGACCACCCAGGCAATCACTGCGGTCAACACGCCCTCGAGGTTGAGCAATAACGAACTCGTTGCCGCTGGTGTGGTGGACAGGCCCAGCATCAGGAATGCGGGCCCGGCGACGCCGCCCATCGCTATTGCCCCGATCAGCCAGGGTAGCTCGCCTTTGATGATGCAGTGGTGCGCGCCGGACTGACGCCCGCGCGATCGGAAGGTGCGCCACGCGATGCCGACGCCAAGCCCCAGGCCGCTACCGAGATAAAACAGGCCTGCGAGCATGAACGGGCTGACCGAGCCGAGCAGCGCCTTGGCCAACGGTGTCGCGGCGCCGAACAGCGCCGCGGCGGCCAATGCGGTGAATATCGCGGCGTATCCTGATTTCACAACTTCAACCTCATGTTCGCAGCAGAAGGGACAGTTTACAGACCATTGCTGGGGTGACGGATCAAACTCGCAGCAGGCAGCCAAAAGCGTGCTTGTAGGAATCGTTACTGCGACGTAACGTAATCTACATGAGCACGCTTTCAACCTGGTTGCTACTGGTGCTGACTCTTCCGACAGAGAACGCCACCGCGCGGATGCGTTACTGGCGTGCGCTGAAAGCCCGTGGCTGCGCTGTCCTTCGGGACGGCATATATCAGTACGTCAGCCAGCTTCTCAACATCACCAACTGGGAACGCGGCTTCGCGGCTAAAGGCAGCGACGCGCGCATAGCACTGTCATGCGATGCAACGTCTCATCGGCGACGCTTCACTCCCGGCTCTCCAGTCTGGTTCTGCCGGGCGGCGTGGAAGGTGGCGCGTTGACACTGCTTGCGGCTCGCGGTTTGCGGGGTATCTGCGATGGATTCGTCGCGGTGCTGCTGCCTGTCTATCTTCTCCGGCTCGGATTCGGCCAACTGACTGTCGGGTTGATCAGCACCGCAACGCTATTCGGTTCTGCTCTCGCCACGGTTCTGATCGGCTTTGTCGGCAATCGCGTCGCCCTGCACTTGTTGCTGCTGTTTGCCGCCGCGCTGATGACAGGTACAGGTCTCGCGTTCGCCAGCCTTTCTTCGCTGTGGCCGCTGCTGGTCGTCGCTTTTATTGGAACCCTGAATCCGGGTTCCGGCGACGTAAGCCTGTTCCTTCCCCTGGAACATGCACGGCTCGCGGAATCCGCTAGTGGCGACGCGCGTACTTCGCTCTTTGCACGCTATAGCCTGATCGGCGCATTGTCGGCGGCGGTGGGCGCGCTCGCTGCCGCACTGCCGGACAGGATCGCTACGGGTCTGGCCGTCTCGTCACTGTCCGCGACGCGAGCCATGTTCGTGGTCTATGCGCTGATGGGGTTTGCCATCTGGCTTCTCTACCTGCGCTTGCCCGCACGCGTGCCGCAGGCGCGTGTTGTGCGTGCGCCGCTCGGACCGTCACGCGGGATCGTGATTCGCCTCGCACTGCTGTTCAGTGTCGACGCGTTCGCGGGCGGTCTTCTCGTCAACTCGCTGCTCGCGCTGTGGCTGATCCAGCGGTTCCGGCTTTCGCCCGGCGCAGTGGGTCAGTTCTTCTTCTGGGCAGGCATGTTGAGCGCTGCGTCCCAACTCGTCGCGGCGCCGCTTTCGCGAAGGATTGGTCTGCTGAACACGATGGTGTTCACGCATATGCCATCCAGCGTCTGCCTGATCGCGGCCGCGTTCTCGCCGTCGCTCCCACTGACTCTGGCGCTGCTTCTCGCGAGAAGTGCCCTGTCGCAGATGGACGTGCCGACCCGCAGCGCCTATGTGATGTCGGTAGTGACGCCCATGGAACGTCCTGCCGCCGCGAGTTTCACCGCCGTCCCGCGAAGTCTTGCGGCAGCGCTCGCGCCTGTGCTGTCGGGTACGTTGCTTGGCCTTGGATGGCTGGGCGCTCCGCTTGTCGCTTGCGGCGTGCTCAAGATCGCCTACGATCTTTCGCTGCTCGCAGCGTTTCGCCACATCGAACCGGAAGGACGGTCGCCATGACGCGCACGCGTCCCTGCGGGCCACCAGCCATATCGCTTTACGTCATCCTGCTCGTAGTGTCGGCGGCGGCAGGCATTCTGGTACACGTCATTTCACCAGCGCGCGCCGCGCAGTCGGAGGTCCGCCTGCCGCTCGATCACATCGCCGACGTCCCGTTGCCGGGCCGCGCCACGCGTCTGGACTACGTAAGCCATGACGCTGACCGGCACCTGCTGTTCATCGCTCATCTTGGCGACAGTGAAGTCGTGGTGTTCGATACGCTCAAGTCGAGCGTTGTGTCCCGCGTCGCCGACATTGCGTCAGTACATGGGGTACTGGCCGTGCCGGAACTCGGGCGGATGTATGCGTCGGCGACCGGCACCAACGAGGTCGTCGCGATCGACGAGGCCAGCATGCATGTGGTGGCGCGTGTGGCGGGCGGCGTCTACCCCGACGGCATCGCATATGAGCCCAACTCCCAGAGACTTTATGTGTCGGATGAGACGGGCGGCACGGTAACCGTGATCGATACGCACACCAACCAGCGAAAGAGCACTATCCAGTTGGGTGGAGAAGCGGGCAACACGCAGTACGACCCCGACTCGCACCATATCTTCGTCAATGTGCAGACGCGGCGGCAGCTCGTCGAAATAGACCCGTCGACCGACACGATTATCAGCCGGATCAATCTGCCTGGTGCGAAAGGCAACCACGGCCTCGCCATCGTCCCTCAAGTGCATCTCGCGTTCATCGCGTGTGAAGACAATGACAAGCTGATCGTGCTCGACCTGCTGACAAGGCGCGTCACTCAGACTTTCGACGTCGGCGGCGGGCCCGACGTGCTCGCTTACGATCCGGGCGCGCATCTGCTTTACGTGGCGGGCGAAGCCGGCATCGTGTCGATGTTCCGCGTCTCGGGGTCTGCCGTATCGAAAGCAGGTGAGGGCAGGGTAGGACCCAACGCCCATGTCGTCGGCGTCGATCCCGCGACACACCGCACTTACTTCCCGCTGAAGAACGTCGATGGTCGGCCCGTGCTTCGCATCATGGCGCTTGCATCCAAGGGATCGCGGTAGCGGTGCTTGCGTCGGCGCTTCTCGAAGCTCATTTCGGTGGCGCGTGGATCAATCTGATCGTACGCGATCTCGCGAGCGAGGGCATGACGATGCTGCTCGCGATCCATGAAATGGGCTTCGCGCGCGAGGTTTCATCAAAGGTTGGTTTTCTGTGCGACGGCGCGGTTACGACTTGCTCGCCGCACGCAGTGCCGCTCTCATGCTCATTTCTATGTCGAGAAGTCTTGCGCCGAGCTCCACGAAGCTGCTGCGCCCCTCGCCGAAGACCTCGCCGTTCATGTAGATCGTCGGCACGACGCTAATTTCACGCGCGGACAGCTCGCTTTGAAAAATTCCGCCGTCGATCGTAACGTTGTGAATCCGTGGATTGATCACCGCCATCATGTTCAGCGCTTGCACAACGTCCACACAGCTTCCGCACGACAACGAAATATAGGTTTCGAAATAGTAGTCACGTTCCAGTGTTCGAATCCGTTCGATGGTCGTACTGTCGGCTACGACGGGATGCCCTCCAACCTGGAGTATTGCAAGGACAAGGGACGAAAATTCAGGGCCTGTTGGGGTGGCGGCAAACTGAATGCAGGCATCTGCTCCCACCTGCCTGATTGAAAACGATGGCTTGCGCTCGTCGCCGTGCTGCTCCTCGACGACCGTGACCAAATCGGTCAACGACGCAATTTCGTTCAGCATCGCCAGCATTTCGTGCGATGTTTGACTACCGCCCGGTGACACGATTAATTCGACGGGTCTGCGAAGGTTTCGCAAATACGTCTGCAGTTGTGACCTGAGATCGATGTTCAGCATTTGAATTTCGATTCCGTAGCAACCTGCACAGGGCTATGTGAGGAGCCTAACGCCACAACAACACGCGAGTGCCCACAACCGGCGGCGCCGGTCGGTGGGTAGAGGGTGCCTCGCAATGCTCCCCCCGAATGTCGGGACGATTTGGTGCGCTATCGCACACATTCAAAGCGTTCGCGAATTACCTCCAATGCTTGTCACCGTGCCTGCTTCGGCGGCAACTTCGGCCAGCGTCGAGAGTGACAATGCCACCGAAGTGTCCGAAGCGCAACTGATCTTCAAAGCTCGGCCTCACTGTCAGGCGGCGTCGATTGGGCTTTTTCGCAGCTGCGACCCGGAACGCCCACTTCGCCGCCCGACCGCGTCAACAAGACGGCGTTCATCAGCCATCCGTCGAAACGGTGATAGCCTCCCACGCACCGATTTCCGCGTTCAACGCCGACAACTTGTCTCTAACGAGACCGAGTGCGTCGCTACCGAGCAAAAGATGCGCGGGCGGATGTTCCGCTGCGATGGCGGCCAGCATTGCGCGCGCCGCTTTCCTTGGATCTCCCAATTGCTTGCCGCTTTTTTCCTCGCGGGCACGGCGAATGGGATCGAAAATATCGTCGTAATCCGGAATCGAGCGGGGTGTCCGCGTCATCGAGCGACCCGCCCAGTCTGTGCGAAACGAGCCCGGAGCCACCGCCGTCACGGCAATACCGAAGGGCTTGACCTCTTTGCCGAGCGCCTCGGAGATGCCCTCCAACGCAAACTTGCTGCCGCAGTAATAGGTGATTCCCGGCATCGTGATGTAGCCGCCCATCGATGTGATATTCACAATGTGACCGCGGCGGCGCTCACGCATGAATGGCAGGACGGCCTTCATCATCGCGACCGCGCCAAATACGTTCACGTCGAACTGTCGGCGCATCTCCGGGAGCGGCGACTCCTCCATGATGCCCTCGTGACCGTAGCCGGCATTGTTGACCAGCACATCGATGGGTCCGACGCTGGCCTCGATTTCCGCCACCACGCCGTCGATCGCGTCGAAGTCGGTCACGTCGAGCACACGTCCCCGTGCGGCGTTCGCGGACAGGGACTCGAATTCGCGCTTTGCCTGGGCAGTTCTCACCGTGCCGACGACCTTGTGACCCGTCGCCAGCGCTTCCTGTGCGAGCGCGCGGCCAAAACCGCTGCTGACGCCGGTGATGAGCAGAGTTTTGCTGGATGCCATTGAAGCTTCTCCCGAAAGTCGATTGGAGAGTGCATACTAATCTGACAAACGAGGCAAAATAAGCCGAATTCCGCTGAGTTTCTTGCACAAAACTATGAGCACGCTACGCGCTTCGACCCAGCACCCAGCTCTATCCTCGCGCAGCCAGAAACGCATGATTGCGCTGCTGCGCACGTTGGCGCCCAACGAGGGCTACAACCTGACGGCGCTGCCGAGCGTGCGCATCTTGCGGTCGAACCGGGCGCTATCGCGCACGCCCGTTCTGTACGACCCCGGTATCGTGATCGTCTGCCAAGGCCGCAAGCGAGGCTATTTCGGCGACCAGCTGTACCTGTACGACGAGCATCACTATCTGGCCGTATCCGTGCCAGTGCCATTCAGCATGGAGACCGACGCAACCGAGGAGCGACCACTGCTCGCGCTGTATCTGCACCTCGATTTCGCCTTGGCCGCCGAACTTGCCGAGCGGATCGACCGCGAGGGGGTGGCTGAGCGCACACCAGCACCTCGGAGCATGATGTCGACGCCGATGGATGACGCGATGCAAGCGTCCGTGCTGCGCTTTCTCGAGGCGATGCATCGGCCACTCGAAGCTGCTGTGCTGGGTGCCGGGCTGCTGCGTGAGCTGTATTTCCGGGTGCTCACCGGGGCCCAAGGAAGCGCGTTGCGCGAGGCCTTGGCGATGCGAGGACAGTTCGGCCAGATAGGCCGCTCACTCCGCGTGATTCATGCAAGCTATGCGCAGCCTCTCGACGTAAGGCAACTGGCCGACGAAGCGGGTATGAGCATTCCGAGTTTCCACAGCCACTTCAAGGCCATTACACAGGTGTCGCCGATGCAATACGTGAAGTCGACGCGACTTCATCAGGCTCGCCTGTTAATGGTGCGCCAGGACCTGACCGCGGAGGCGGCGGGACACGCTGTGGGTTACGCGAGCCCGTCCCAGTTCAGCAGGGAATTCAGGCGTCTGTTTGGCTTGACGCCGGCAGCGGAGGCTAAGCGGATGCGCGAGAGCTTCGCGATCCCGGCTGTATTCGCGGATACGGCTTATGTGTCGTCGCACTGATGCCAGCGCTCATCGCTTCTGATAGGTGCCGATCAGTTCGGCCTGCGTGAGTACGTGCCCGTGCATGGCCTTCTCGAGAGCGGCCTTGCTGGGGCTTTTCAAATCGGGCAGTACGGTGTCGAGCGCATACAGCTTGTGGAAATAGCGGTGGCGTCCCACGGGCGGACACGGGCCGCCGTAACCGGCACGCTTGAAGTCATTGGTGCCTTCGAGCGTGCCGCCCGGCAAAGGCTGTGCATCAGCGCCATCGGGTAACCCGGTTGCTGTCGGCGGGATGTTGTAGAGCACCCAATGCACCCAGGTCATTCTCGGCGCGGCGGGGTCTGGCGCGTCGGGGTCGTCGACGATCAGCGCCAGGCTTTTTGCGTTCGCGGGCACGCCGGACCACGCGAGCGGCGGGGATACATTGGCGCCCTCGCAGGTATGCTGCACCGGAATCTCGCCGCTCTGTCGGAAGGCTTGCGACGTTAGCGTGAGTGTCATGGCAGCCTCCTCGTTGGGTCGCGACCATGCTTTTATTCTAGGTCAGCGTCCACCGAAGTCGCGCGCGGCGAGTGCACGCATTCGCGGATCGAACCACCGCATGCCGGGGCAGAGGCGACGTTCGATTTGCCGCGCCGGGTTGCCAGCCGAGCTTCCGCTCATTGGCCGACTGGCGACTTCGTGGATGGCGTGGCCAGTGAGTTGTTGACCCCGTAAGCGGGCTGGCGGGACGTGGAGCTACTGTCCGTGCTCATCGTGCTCATCGGCTGGCCAGAGTTCGGCGATGCCGAGCCGCTTTCCGAGCCGGTGGCACCCGGCGTGCCGTAGCCACTCGTTGGAGCGGCCGGCGACTTCGTGGACGGAGTCGCCAGCGTGTTGTTGCTTTGGGCATATACGCCGCCCGACAGCATCAGCGCGGCGACGGCCGCGATCAATGTGCTGGTTGCCTTGTTCATGAAGCGCTTCTCCTTTAATGGATTGCGATATTGACGCAAACGATGCTCACGTACGTTTCCGTCAGGGTCGCGAGACTCCAAGTTTAGGAAAGCGAAGGCTGATAGTTATGCGCATTATTCACAATGGTGAATATCGATTTCAGGAATTAACCGGGCTATTCGATGCGCGCTCGGCCCTGATCTGCGCGGCGGCCGCCATCATTTCTTGTCCCGCAGCCAGGGCGTATACGTGATTCCGATCAGCAATCCTTCCGGCCCGATAAAGCGGCTGACAGTCTGGCCCCATGGCTCATTCCGGTTTCTGACCAGCATTCGATATCCTTGCGATTCAAGTTCTGCCGTTGCCGCTTCGACGTGGTCGACATCGAACTCGATCCAGGCTTGCGGGATGGGTACGTCGGGAGGCCACGATTCGGTGCCGAAGCAAGACTGAGAGGCGTGAGAGAGCGGCCACAACGCGAAAGAGTTTGCGCCGTTCAGACTCTCCGTATGGAGATAGCCGCCGTTCTCTTCCTTGAAGGGAATACCGAAGGCCCGGCCATAGAGATCGCGGCTTGGCTGGGCCTCGGTCACGATCGGGCCAAAGCCTGCGATGAATAAGGCGGTGGTAACTGGGATCTTTTCCATGGCTTCTCCTTTGCCGCGAAAGAGCGGCGGGTGAGCGGCGGGTGAGCGGCTTACATTCGCTCGTCAATTCGCGGGAATCGTCACCACCGGCGCCTTACTGCTCGTATCCGACTCCGCCAGCGCCATCAGATTCTGCACGACCGTAAATGCGTATTTGGAGTCGAAGTCATTGCGCTCGACCCAATACACCGAAGGCCCATATGCGATCGACACATAAGCATCGGCCGGCGCGGCGTTGCCCGAGTGCACGATGATCGTCGGCCGGGTCTCACCGCCGACCAACCCGACGGTCTGCTTCGTCGAACCGTCGCTGATGCGCTCCTGCGGCACCTGCACCTGCGCGCCGAGATCGCTGAGGATGCCGAGCACCGAGCGCGTGACCATCGTAATGCGCTCGCCCTTCGCGGACGTCGACGACGGCCCATACACGACCTCATAGCTACGTGTCTTCGTAGACAGATGCAGCAGCCTGCGCACGCGCGCGACATCGGCGGCCGTGCTCGGCGACTCGCCGCTGGTGCTCGCGCCGATCGACAGGAACACGGCCAGTGCGGGGCTTTGGCCGCCTTTGAGATCGGCCTTCACATCGAGCTGCCGCGTCTCGACGTTCAGTTCGCCCGCCAGTTGCAGACGACGCAACACCTGCAGCAATTCGAAGAAGCCCGGCGCTCCCGCGCTGTTGTTGCCGCCGAGCACATCGCCGTTGCGCAGACCGCCGATCGACTGCGCGGTGATGCGCAACAGCAGATCGATCGGCACGCCGCCCTCGGCGAGCGGCAACACGAGCGCCGGCGCGAGCGGCCGGATATACGCGGACGCGAACGCTTCACCGGTGGTCGGCGTGAACGTGAAGGTCGGCCGGTTCGAGTACGACACGCTGCCGGTCGCCTGCGCGTAGTTCGGCATGGTGCCCGAGCCTGCGTTGAGCGTCGCGCCGCCGGTGGTGTCGAACGTGTAGGCGGCGATGATGCTGCTGACGGTCAGGAACGCGGGCGCATCGCCGTAGCGCAGACCGATCACGGCGGCAAGGATCGCGCGTTTCTTAGCGTCGCCGAGTGCCCGCGCATAGTCGACCTGATCGGCCTTCAGACGCGAGGGGCCGATATGCACGCAGGCGGACGTGAGGCAGGCCGCGCACAATGTGGCGGCTACGGAGGCGGTTTTGAGCATCGACGGGCGCGAGCGGCGGTAATCCGCTGAACAATGGAATCTGCGCTCGGCGATAGCAGAACCCATTCCCGCGCAAGCGGCGGGCCGGGTCAGCGGGTCGCCTCGTTGTCGCTCCGGCGCAGCGCGCGGCAGCGTTGCTCGTGCGTCGACGCGAAAGGGCGTTGGCACGCTTTACCGCTGCCTTGCAAGAATTGCAGAAATGCGCAGGGTGGATGCCCGGCTTTCAAGCTTCGGCGTCGATCCCGTCTTGCGCTTGGTCCTCGCCGCCTCGCTCGAGCGCGCTGCGATACGCGCGCGATTGCATCTCGGCGAGCCGGCTCAGCGTACGCGACAGATCATGCACGCCTTCGAGGCCGATCAATGCGGTCTCGATCGGCTGATCGGACGCGATGAAGAGCGCGCGCTTGCGGTCGTAGAAGATGTCGATCAGCCACACTAGGCGTTGCAGCGTATGCGACTGCCTCAATGCTTCCGTATGCAGACGATCGACGATCAAGCCTTGCCATTGCTCGGCGAGATCGAGGTAGTCGAGGTGCGAGCGGCTCGCGACACATAGCTGCTCGAAGTCCGCCCACAACAGCGCGCTGCCGGCCGCGCGCGCTTCGAGCGGGCGGCCCGCCGCGCTCAGCCTGACCGGTTCGATCGCAGCGTCGCTTTCATGGCTCGAGAAGATATCGCGCAACGCGGCCTCGCTCGACGCATCGAGCGGCGCGAAAAAGCGCGGCACCTCGGCCGCTTCGCCGCCGAAGCGGTAATCGCGCGCGCCGTCGAAATGGATCACCGTGAAGGCGCGTTTGATCTGCGCGATGGTCGGCACAAAGCGCTCGTGAAACTCGGGGTCGGGCAGCAGATCGTCCGGTGCGTAGTTCGACGTCAGCACGATGCGCGTGCCGAGGTTGATCGCGGTATCGAGAAAGCGGCCCATCAGGAACGCGTCGGCGATATCGTGCACATGGAATTCGTCGAAGCACAGCAGCTCGATACCGTCGAGCCATTGCCGCGATACGTCGCCGAGCCGGTCGTCGCCACGCGGCGCCTGGACGAGCCGGCGGTTCATCTCGCGCAGGAACTCGTGGAAATGCAGGCGCCGTTTGCGGCACGGCGCGAGCTCGAACAGCGTATCGACGACGAGGCTCTTGCCGCGCCCCGGCAAGCCGTGGCAATAGACGCCTTGCGGCCCGAACGCGGCGGTGGACCATGCACGCCGTGCTCGCTGCTGCCCACCGAGCAGCGCGACGAGCGCGCTGATGGCCTCACGCTGGCGCGGATCGGGGGTGATGCCGCGCGCGGTCAATGCGCGTGCGATGCGGGTTTCGTCAAGCATGGGCGAGAGCGCCCATGCCAGGTGATGCAAATGATGCGACTTGCGCGAATGACGCAGAATGGGCCACCGCGAAAACGGCGAGGACGTGTGTGAGCATGAGATAAGGGGCGGCGTGATGGGCTGCGCTGAAGCAGGCCCAATGAGCGCGTGCACGAAGCGCGCGCCATTTTACCAGTCACGTCCTCTGTCGAACCGTTGGCGCGCGCACACGTCGTCGAGCCGCTACCGCATCATTTGTCATGATGCCCCGGCAGCACCGCACCGAGCACCTGCCTGGCCGTCTCGACCACCACGTTGCCCTGGTCGGGGTCGCCCTTCAGCAAGGTCTCGGCAAACGCCTTGGCCTGCGCGAGCGTGACGTGCGGCGGCAGCGGCGGCACGTTCGGATCGGACTTCACCTCGATCACGACGGGACGATTCGACGCGAGCGCGTCGTCCCAGGCGGTCGCCATCTGCTCGGGGTTGTCGACATAGATGCCCTTCAAACCGATCAGCTCCGCAAAGCGGTGATATGGCACGGAAGGAATGTCCTGCGACACCTCGAACTTCGGATCGCCTTCCATCACGCGTTGCTCCCACGTGACCTGGTTCAGATCGCCATTGTTGAGCACCATGCAGATCCAGCGCGGATCGCTCCAGCCTTGCCAGTACTTCGCGACCGTGATCAGCTCGGCCATGTTGTTCATCTGCATCGCGCCATCGCCGACCAGCGCGACCACGGGCCGCTCGGGGTACGCGAACTTCGCGGCGATCGCATACGGCACGGCCGCGCCCATCGACGCGAGCCCGCCCGACAGCGAGCACATCATGCCGCGCTGCACCTGCAGATCGCGCGCGTACCAGTTCGCGACCGAACCCGAATCGCTGGTGACGATCGCGTTCGACGGTATGCGCTTCGACAGCTCCCATACCGACAGCTGCGGATTCAGGCCATCCTTCGCGGGTTCGTGCGCGCGTTTTTCCAGCGTCTTCCACCAGTCGGACACCCAGCCTTCGATGCGCTCACGCCACAGCCGATCCTGCTTCTGCTCGATGAGCGGCAGCAGCGCGCGCAGCGTCTCGACGCTATCGCCGACGAGGTTCACTTCCATCGGATAACGCAGGCTCAGCATGTCGGCCTTGATGTCGATCTGCACGCCGCGCGCGTCACCTTCCTTCGGCAGAAACTCCGAGTACGGGAAGCCGGAGCCGATCATCAGCAACGTATCGCAATGGGTCATCATGTCGTAGCTCGGCTTGGTGCCGAGCAGGCCGATCGAGCCGGTCACCCACGGCAGATCGTCGGGCAACGCCGCCTTGCCGAGCAGCGCTTTGGCGACGCCGGCGCCGAGCTTCTCGGCGACCGCGATCACTTCGTCGGTCGCGTGCAGCGCGCCCGCGCCGACCAGGATCGCGACCTTGCGGCCGGCGTTCAGCACGTCGGCGGCCTCGCGCAACTGCTGGTCGCCCGGCACCACGCGCGGACGCGCGTAACCGATGCCCGAATGCAGCGTGCCGTGCTTGCGCCCCGGCGGTTCATACGGAATGTCCTGCAGATCGTTCGGCAGTATCAGCGCGGTCACTGCGCGCTCGGCAAGCGCGATACGCACCGCCCGATCGACCAGATGACGCACCTGCGCGGGCATCGTCGCAAAGCCGACGAACGAGCCGGCCACGTCCTTGAACATCGCCGGCAGGTCCAGCTCCTGCTGATAGTGTCCACCGATCGCCGCGCGCGCCTGCTGACCGGCGATCGCCAGCACCGGCATGTGATCCATGCGCGCGTCGTAGAGGCCCGTCAGCAGATGCGAAGCGCCGGGCCCCGAGGTGGCGATGCACACGCCGAGTTCGCCGGTGAACTTGGCATGCGCGGCGGCCATGAACGCGGCCATTTCTTCGTGGCGGACCTGGATGAATTCGATCGGGCCCGGCTGATCCGTGCCTTTATGGCGCTTTTTCGCTTCGCTCTGCGCGCGGTTCAATGCGCCGAACACACCGTTGATGCCGTCGCCCGGATAGCCATAGATACGCCGCACGCCCCACGCATGCAGCCGCCCGATGATGAAATCGCCAACGGTTTCAGCCATGATCCTTGCTCCCTCGATATCCAGTCGATGCCGCCGCGTGGAATGAGCGGCTTTGGTCGGTATCGAACGAGCAAGGGCTGTTCCTTGCGACTGGCTTGCTCAGCCCGTCTTGACTTTCGGCTGCGGCGCGTCGAGCGGTTCGGTGCCGAAGCGCTCGTACTGCGATATCACCTGCGCGCCGAACAGCAGCAGCGTGGCGAGCCATTCGAAGCTCAGCAGGATCACGATCGCCATCGTCAGCGAGCCATACACGAGGCTCACCTGCGACAGCGTGGCGAAATACCAGACCAGCACGTGCCGCGTGACCTCCCACAACACGCCGGCCACCACGCCGCCGATCAGCGCGTGTTTGAGCGACGGACGTCCGACCGGCATCACCAGATACACCGAAGTCAGCACGAAGATTTCACCGGCGAGCCCGAGCAGATACAGCAGCACTCGCGTGAAGCCCTGCAACGACACATGCAGGCCGAACAGTTGCAGACCTTCGGCGCCGATCGTGTCGAGCGCGCTCGATACGAACGTGACGATCAAGAGGCCAACGCCGAGAAACATGATGTAGCAGTAGGGCAGCAACGCCGAAATCAGGAAGTGGCGCCGCTTCACGACGACGCGGTGCACGAAGATCAGCGACATCGCGTTTTCGAGCACGGTGAAAGCGAGCGAGCTGAAGAACAGCATCGTCAGCAGCAGCACCCAGCCGATCACCGCGCGATGCTCCAAAAAGTTCGACAGCTCACGCACGAGCGCGGCCGATTGCCCGGGCACGAGCCAGCGCAGCAGATGCGACAGCGCTTCGAGCACCAGCTGCTGCGGCACCACGCGCGACAGCACGATGACGACCAGGATCAGCAGCGGCACGATGGACAGCAACGCGTAGTATGCGACCGCGCCCGCGAGCAGCAGCCCCTGGTTCGCGCGAAACGCTTTCAGCGTTTGCAGCAGGAAGCGCCCGGGATGCCTGGCGATAAACAGCGCATGCTGGTCGAGCAGGATGGGCATGAGGCCTCGCGGTGCGCGCCGGGCCCTGCCGGATGGCAGCCGCTCTCGACACGCCTGTGTGCTTTATATACCGTAAGCAGAAACGGGGCCATCAATGGCGCGGCATGCAGTTTGCTTGGCCGCGTTCGAAAGATCGCCCGCCATTGCCGAGGACAGCCGATGGATCAGCCGCCCCGTCAGAACAACACCGCGCCGCAAGCCAATGATCTGGTGGTCGCGCGGCCCGAGGGACTGTATTGCCCGGCCGGCGATTTTTACATCGACCCATGGCGGCCGGTCGAACGCGCGGTGATCACGCATGCGCATTCCGACCATGCGCGCTTTGGTCATCAGCGCTATCTGGCGACGCGCGCGGGCGCGAGCGTGCTGCTGGCGCGGCTGCCCGGCATCGCACTGCACACGCTCGACTACGGCGAGCCGCTCATGGTTGGCGCGGCGCGCGTGTCGCTGCATCCGGCCGGGCACGTGCTCGGCTCGGCGCAGGTGCGCATCGAACACGCGGGCCGCGTATGGGTCGCATCGGGCGACTACAAGCTCGAAGCCGATCCGACCTGCGCCGCGTTCGAACCGGTGCATTGCGATACCTTCATCACCGAATCGACGTTCGGTCTGCCGATCTATCGCTGGGACACGCCGCAAAGCGTGTTCGATTCGATCGATTCATGGTGGCGTCACAACGCATCCGAAGGGCGCGCGTCGGTGCTGTTCTGCTATTCGTTCGGCAAGGCGCAACGCGTGCTCGCGAGCGTCGATGCCGCGATCGGGCCGATCTTCTGCCACGGCGCGCTCGAGCCGCTCAATCGCGCGTATCGCGACGCGGGCGTGCGTCTTCCGCCGGTCAATCTCGTCAGCGAGATCGCCGCGAAAGACAAGGCCGTGTTCAGACAGGCGCTGATCGTCGCGCCGCCGTCCGCGCAGAACAGCGCGTGGCTCAAGCGCTTCGGCGATTACAGCGATGCATTCGCGTCGGGCTGGATGCGCCTGCGCGGGGCGCGGCGCCGGCGCAGCGTCGACCGCGGCTTCGTGCTGTCCGATCACGCGGACTGGCCGGGTTTGCAAACGGCGATCCGCGAGAGCGGCGCCTCGCGTGTGATCGTCACGCACGGCTCGATCGAACCGATGGTGCGCTGGCTCAACGAGCAGGGCCTGCAGGCGAGTGCGTTCGACACGCAATACGGCGACGATACGGTCGAAGCCGATGCGGCCGGCGCCGACGAAGCGGCGGCGAGCGAATCATGACGGATACCGTATGAAACGCTTCGCGGCCCTCTACACCGCGCTCGATGCGACCACGTCGACGCACGACAAGCTCGCGGCGCTGACCAGTTATTTCTCGGTGGCCGAGCCTGAAGACGCGGCATGGGCGTCGTATTTCCTCGCCGGCGGCAAACCGCGTCAACTGGTGCCGACGCGTTTGCTGACCGACATCGCGCGCGAGCGCGCCGGCTTGCCCGAGTGGCTGTTCGAGGAGTCGTATCACGCGGTGGGCGATCTGGCCGAAACCATCGCGCATATCCTGCCGCCCGCGTCGCGCGACTCCGAGCTAGGCCTCACGCAATGGATCGAGCAACGCATGCTGCCGTTGCGCAGCCTGCCGCCCGACGAGTTGCGCACGCGTCTACTCAGTTACTGGGACGAACTCGACTGGGGCGGCCGCTTCCTGCTGACCAAGCTGATCGGCGGCGGCTTTCGTGTCGGCGTCGCGCGGCAACTGGTGGTGCGCGCGCTCGCCGAAGTGGCTGGCGTCGATCACAAGCGGATCGCGCAACGAATGGTCGGCTGGACCGATTCGCGACAGAAGCCCGATGCGGCGCGCTATCTGCGTCTGATCGCGCCGCAGACCGACGACGATACGCAAGCTCATGCGCGTCAACACGATAGCGACCTGGGCCTGCCGTACCCGTTCTTTCTCGCGCATCCGTTGCAGAGCGATCCGGCGACGCTCGGCGATCCCGCGCACTGGCTGATCGAATGGAAGTGGGACGGCATACGCGCGCAACTCGTCAAACGCGGCGGGCGCGTGTGGTTGTGGTCGCGTGGCGAGGATCTGATCACCGATCGTTTTCCCGAGGTCGCGGCATTGGGCGAGTCCTTACCCGATGGGTATGTGATCGATGGCGAGATTCTCGCCTGGGAACCCGGCGCGGCCGCGCCGTTGCCGTTCGCGCGGCTGCAACCGCGCATCGCGCGCAAGACGCTGACGCGCAAGATCCTTGCGGATTCGCCGGCAGCGCTCCTCGCGTACGACCTGCTCGAAGCGAACGGCCAGGACCTGCGCATGAGCCCGCTCGTTGATCGGCGCGGGCGGCTCGATGCGTTGAGCGCTTCGGTCGATGGCACGCTCGCGCGCGGTCTGCTGCGCGTATCGCCGCTCGTCCACGGCGCGGACTGGAGCGCGCTCGCGGCCTTGCGCGAAGAGAGCCGCGCGCGCGGCGTCGAAGGCTTGATGCTGAAGGAGCGCGAATCGATGTATGGCGTCGGCCGCACCAAGGCATCGGGCACGTGGTGGAAATGGAAGATCGAGCCCTATGCGGTAGACGCTGTGCTTGTGTACGCGCAGCGCGGTCATGGCCGTCGCGCGAGTCTCTACACCGACTACACCTTCGCGGTGTGGGACGAAGCCGACGGCGTGCGCACGCTCGTGCCGTTCGCGAAGGCCTATTCAGGGCTTACCGACGAAGAGATGCATCGCGTCGATGCGATCGTGCGCAAGACCACCGTCGATAAATTCGGCCCGGTGCGCAGCGTAACGCCGACGCTCGTGTTCGAGATCGGCTTCGAAGGGATACAAGCGAGTTCGCGCCATAAGTCAGGCGTGGCCGTGCGTTTTCCACGCATGCTGCGCTGGCGTACCGACAAGCATATCGACGACGCCGACACGCTCGCGATGCTGAAAGGCTTTATCGATAATCGTGCGGGATAACCCGCAGAGCACAAACCCCTAACACGTCGAGCATTTTTTTATCGGCATCGTCGCTTATGCTTTGTTTATGACCGCGTCATCGATTCGCGCCATAAGAGCGCTCGCGGCATGCATTGCGTGGCCCCCTCTATCCGTTGGAATACCGATGTCGTGCGACGCCCCTGAGTGAGGCGGATCGCACAAGGACAGTGCGTTAAACGATGTTGCGCAGCACGCACATCGCAGTCGCCGTCATTCAAACGCCGTGATGTATGGGCACGCTGAATCCCGCATACCAGGTAATTGCAACGCTGGAGTGCGGGACGACGCGTGCCGGCCGCGCATCGTCCGAATGAAGCGGAAATAACAAAAACCTGGTTGTAGCCGGCAGACGCAATGGGATCGAATCTTGCGCGCGTGGCGCGAGATGCCCTTCAGGGCGAATGTAAAAGGGCGAGAAAAAATGACTGTGTTCAACGACAACGTGGACAGCAGCGACGACGTGCTCGTATGGCGGCCGATCCGCTATGCGATGGCCGCGCATCGTCGCGTGCTGGTAGTCGACGATTACCGGGAAGCAGCGGACGCGCTGCAAATGCTACTGACGGCCGACGGCTTCGAGTGCCGTGCGCTCGACGATCCGTATGCCGTGTGCCAGACCGCGTGCGAGTGGCAGCCGTTTGCGGTGCTGCTCGACATCAAGATGCCAGGGCTCGACGGGCTCGAACTTGCGCGGCGTCTGCGCGCGCATCCGCAGACTGCGCATATGCTGCTGGTTGCGTGTACCGCGTTCGCGTCGCGTGAGGATCGCTCGCTCGCCAAGGCGGCTGGCTTCGACGCGCATTGCGCGAAACCATTGACGCCCGAGCGTCTATTGCGCGTGCTCGAATCGGCGGCCGCGTTGCATGCGGCGGAGCCGTCATCTGAATCAGGCTGTTAGCGAAAAATTGCTGAGCGTGCTGTCATTTATGCACGGTCGTCGCCGAAGATCGCACTCGGCGCGGTGCGAATCTATTTGTCATTTATCTGCCATCTGGCTGCCACCGTTCTATCCGCCGCAGCTTCCATAGCCATGCGAGCCCCTACGTTGCAGTTCACGCAGGGGTTTCACTTCGCTCGCACACGCAGGCCCACACGTTGCTCAAAAACCGATGACGCGGCGCGCTCGTGCGCGCCGTCCATGGTCATTTGTCATTTGCAACGAGGCAGATCAGACATGAGCGACAAGCAACGCCCGGCACCGCCGTTTCCTGAACAGCAGCAGGACCAGACGCCCGGCCGCACGGCCGGCATGAACCCGCAACCGGATCATGGCGAGAAAACCTACGAAGGTTCGGGGCGTCTCGCTGGCAAGGCAGCGATCGTGACCGGCGGCGACAGCGGCATTGGCCGCGCGGTCGCGATCGCGTTCGCGCGAGAAGGCGCCGATGTGCTGATCGCCTATCTCGACGAAGAAGACGATGCGCGCGAGACCGCGCGCTGGGTCGAGGACGCCGGTCGCAAGGCGGTGCTGGTCGGCGGCGATATCCGCGATCGCCAGCATTGCGATGCGATCGTCGACAAGGCGATCGAGGCTTTCGGCCGGCTCGACGTGGTGGTCAACAACGCCGCGTATCAGATGAGCTATCCGTCGCTCGACGCGATCAGCGACGAAGAATGGGACAAGACCTTCGATACCAACATCGGCGCGATGTTCAGGATCACGCGCGCGGCGGTCCGCCATATGAAACCGGGCGGCGCGATCATCAATACGTCGTCGATCAATGCCGATCATCCGAACCCCGGCCTGATCGCCTATGCGACCACCAAGGGTGCGATTCAGAACTTCACCGGCGGCCTCGCGCAATTGCTCGCGGAAAAGGGTATTCGCGCGAACTGCGTGGCGCCGGGACCGATCTGGACGCCGCTGATTCCATCGACGATGCCGCCCGAGAAGGTCGAGCAGTTCGGCAAGCAGGTGCCGATGAAGCGCCCCGGACAACCGGCGGAACTCGCGGCCGCGTATGTGATGCTCGCGTCGGACGAAGCGAGCTATATCTCGGGCGCGACGATTGCCGTGACAGGCGGCGCGCCGATCATTTAGGTTGTCGAACCGAAGGCGGCGAGGCTGCCATGGGCCGCGCAGCAGCTTCTCGCAGTGGTTTCCATAATGTCATAAGGGAGAGTGACATGAAGATCGATGTATCCGTCAAACTGGGTGCCGCGCTCGTGTCGGGCTGCCTTGCGCTAGGTTTTGCGCAGGCGGGCTTCGCGCAGACCGGTTCCAATCCGTCTACGCAACCCGGAAAGTCCGCCGCAAAACCCGGCGCAAGTCTGGAAGAATCGCGCACGCCGGATACGACCAGCGCGAACGACGCGAACGGCAACGTCGGCGAGTCGGGGGGCGCGACCAATGGGGTCGCCGGCGGCGGCAATGGCCGCACCGCCACCAACAAGCGCTTCAAAGGCGCGACGCCGCCGCGCGCGGGTAGCGCGGCGGGGCAATAGGCGTTCAGCCGGGCGCGTCGAGGTGCGACGCGCCGCACGCCGCGGCGGCATCGCGCTCGCGCGCTGCCGCCGTTTTGCATGGGTTCGAGTTGCATGGAGTTTCGTCGCGCGCCGCGTTGCTTGCGCGACGCCTTGTGAGGAGGAAATCCGATGGCTACCCCCGATGCTGAAACCGCGCAGGCCGACGCGCCCGCGTCGCATGCATTGACGTTCGAGATCAACGGCGAGATGCGCCACTTCGACGTTCAAGCGTGGACCTCGCTGCTCGATCTGCTGCGCGAGCATGCGCACCTGACCGGCACCAAGAAGGGCTGCGATCACGGCCAATGCGGCGCGTGCACGGCGCTCGTCAATGGTCAGCGGATCAATACCTGCCTCGCGCTCGCGGTCGTGTACGACGGTGCATCGATCACGACGATCGAAGGTCTCGCGAACGGCGATACGTTGCATCCATTGCAGCAAGCGTTCATCGAACATGATGCGTTCCAGTGCGGCTACTGTACGCCGGGGCAAATCTGCTCGGCGTACGCGATGCTCGAAGAAGGCCATGCGCGCTGCGCGGACGACGTGCGCGAGCAGATGAGCGGCAATCTGTGCCGCTGCGGCGCATATACGAATATCGTCGCCGCGATTCTCGACGCGGCGCATTTCGGCGACGAGGATGCAAGGCAAGCCAGTCCGGTCGCGAATCAGCGCGGAGTGCGGCCATGAACCGCTTCTCGTACACGCGCGCCGAGGCGGTGCAGGATGCGCTCGAACGGCATCGTTCGGACAAGGCCGCCGCGTTCATCGCGGGCGGCACGAATCTCGTCGACCTGCTGCGCGAAGACGTGGCGCGGCCGGCTTTGCTCGTCGACATCAACCGTTTGCCGCTCAGGCGGATCGAAGCGTCGGCGCAAGGCGGCCTGATGATCGGCGCGCTCGTAACGAACAGCGCGCTCGCGTATGACGATACCGTCGCAGCGCGCTACCCGCTGCTCGCGAAAGCGATCCTGGCCGGCGCGTCGCCGCAGATTCGCAATGTCGCGACGGTCGGCGGCAATCTGCTGCAACGCACGCGCTGCTACTACTTCTACGACGTGGGCACGCCGTGCAACAAACGCGAACCCGGCAGCGGATGCCCGGCGCTGCACGGCGTGAACCGCATTCACGCGATCCTCGGCGCGAGCGAACACTGCATCGCCGTGCATCCGTCCGATATGTGCGTCGCGTTGGCGGCGCTCGGCGCCACCGTGCATCTGTTCGGCAACGACGGCGCACGCACGCTGCCGTTCGCGGATTTTCACCGGCTGCCGGGCGACACGCCGCATATCGATACCAACTTGCGCGACGACGAACTCGTGACCGCGATCGAGTTGCCGCCGCAAGGCTTTTCGGCGCATCACGCATATGTGAAGGTGCGCGACCGCGCGTCGTATGCGTTCGCGCTCGCGTCGGCCGCGGTCGGTGTCGACCTGGATGACGACTCGCGCATCGTCGATGCGCGTTGCGCGCTCGGCGGCGTCGCGCACAAGCCGTGGCGCGATCCCGCCGCGGAAGCCGCACTGCGCGGCGAGACGCTGAACGCGCGGACCTTGCGCGATTTCGCGGGCGCGCTGCTGCGCGATGCGCGCCCGCAGCGCGACAACGCGTTCAAGATCGAACTCGCGGCGCGCGTGATCGTGCGCGCCTTCGGCGAGGCCACACAACGTTCGTTCGAGGAGGCCGCACGATGAACCGTGCCGAAACCTTGCCATCGACAGGCAGCACGAAGCACGCGATCGGCGTGCCGCACTCGCGTGTCGACGGCCTCGCCAAAGTGACCGGCGCCGCGCAATATGCGGCCGAGTTCTGCGCCGAAGGGCTCGTACATGGCGTCGTCGTGTCGGGCACGATCGCTTCGGGCAAGATCGTCTCGATCGATACCTCGGCCGCCGAAGCGCTGCCCGGCGTGCTGCTCGTGCTCACGCATCGCAATCGCCCGGCGCTGCCGTCGGACGTCGATGCGTTCAAGGACATGATCGCGCCGGCCGGCACGCCATTGAGGCCGCTGTGGGACGAGCGCGTGTGGTACAGCGGCCAGCCGGTCGCGCTGGTGGTCGCGCAGTCGCTCGAACTCGCGCGCTACGCGGCGTCGCTGATGCGGGTGCGCTACGAGGCCGCTTCTCATCAGACCGATATCGAAGCGGCGTTGATGAGCGCCGTGCCGCCGTCGGCGGAGAAGGGCGGCTTCGATCCGCCGCCGCCCGAGCGCGGCGAGCCGCGCAAAGCGCTGGCCGATGCCAAGGTGCGCGTAGACGCGTTCTACACGACGCCCGCGGAATACCACAATCCGATGGAGATGCACGGTTGCACCGTGGTGCCCGATGCGCAAGGACACTTGACCGTCTATGAGAAGACTCAGGGCGTCGTCAATACGAAGGGCTATCTGCAGCGCGTGTTCGGTTTGAAAGACGACGAAGTGCAGGTGGTGTCGCCGTTCGTCGGCGGCGCGTTCGGCTCCGGCTTGCGGCCGCAATACCATCTGGCGCTCGCTGTGATGGCCGCGCGCGAACTGAAGAAACCCGTGCGCGTCACGCTGACCCGGCAGCAGATGTTCACCTTCGCGCATCGGCCGCAATCGGTGCAGCGCGTCGCGCTCGGCGCGTCGGCGGATGGCCGCCTGCAGGCGGTGATCCACGAGGCGGTGTCGGAAACCTCGCGCTATGAGGAATTCTGCGACGTGGTGGTCAACTGGGCCGGGCAGCTGTATCGATGCGACAACGTGTCGATGGGCTACAAGGTCGCGAAGCTCGACGTGCCGACGCCGGCCGACATGCGCGCGCCCGGCGCGACCCAAGGGCTCTTTCCGCTCGAAGTCGCGATGGACGAACTCGCCGAGGCATTGCGGATGGACCCGCTTGAATTGCGGCTCCTCAACTATGCGGAGCGCGACGCGAACAAGAACCTGCCGTTTTCGAGCAAGGCGCTGCGCGACTGCTATCGCGAAGGCGCGGCGCGCTTCGGCTGGGCCGGGCGGCCGCTCGAACCGCGTGCACGCCGCGAAGGCAACGAGTTGATCGGCTGGGGCATGGCGACCGGTGCATGGGACGCGATGCAGAACAAAGCGGCCGCCCGTGCGGTGCTGACGCCCGATGGCTGCGTCAGGGTGTCGAGCTCGACCGCCGATATCGGCACCGGCACCTACACCGCGATGACGCAGATCGCCGCCGATGCGCTCGGCGTGCCGCTCGCGGACGTCAGCTTCGAACTCGGCGATACGCGGCTGCCGAAGGCGCCGATCGAGGGCGGATCGTGGACGGTGTCGTCGGTGGGCAGCGCTGTCGATGCGGCCTGCACGCGCCTGCATAATCGTCTGGTCGAACTCGCGCGCGAACATGGCGGTGCGCGCTTCGCGTCGGTGGATCGCGAAGCAGTGCGGCGCGAGCGCAACCGGCTCGTATGCGGCCCGCACGCGGACGACTCGATCGCGATCGCGACGCTGCTCGAGCGCGCCGGACTCGATGAACTCGAAGAGCAGGCGAGCGTGCAGCCGCACGTGAAGCAGCAGGCATATTCGATGGGCACGCATTCGGCGGTGTTCGCCGAAGTGCGCGTCGACGAAGCGCTCGGCACCGTGCGCGTGACGCGTGTGGTCAGCGCGGTCGCGGCGGGGCGCATCGTCAATCCGAAGACGGCAAGCAATCAGATCGCGGGCGGCGTCGTGTGGGGCATCGGCATGGCGCTGCACGAGCACGGCCAGTTCGATCACGTGCTCGGACGGCAGATGAATCACAATCTCGCCGAATACCACATGCCCGTGAACGCCGACATTCACGAGATCGACGTGCTATTCGTCGACGAGCGTGACGACATCGTCAATCCGCTCGGCGTCAAAGGCGTCGGCGAAATCGGCGTGGTGGGCGTGGCCGCGGCGGTCTGCAACGCGATCTGGCATGCGACCGGCAAACGCATCCGCGATTTGCCGATTACACCCGACAAGCTGCTCGGCTGACGGCCCGTCGCCGCGTCGATCGATTCGACGCGGCAGCGCCGCGCTCAATCCGCGTACTTGAACTCCGGCAACGCCTCGAGCGATTTCTTCGTGCCGTCGGGCAGCACGACACGCCGGTTGTCGATCTGCAGATCATTGAACGGCACGGCGACCAGATGCTTGCCCAGGCCGAGAAAGCCGCCGACCGACAGGATCGCGTAGGTGGTGCGCTCGGTGCCCGGCGATACGATCAGATCGTCGAGCGTGCCGATGTTGTCCTTGTTGCGGTTGTACACGTCCGCGCCCGACAGCTTTGACGCGCGATATCCGCTCGCGAGCTGCACGACGTCCGTGCGTTTTTCGGTGATCGCTTGCGGAGCGCCTTGCGCGAGCGCGCTGCCGCACGGACCCAACGCGGAAATCAGCGTAATGGCGGCGAGAAGCGATGCGGAAGCGGCCAGCGGTTTGATCTGCGTGTTGCGCATCATCTGTGTTCTCCCTGATTGCTGTCGTGGCTTTTCGATGGCGCGGAACCCGTGCGCCTTGCCGCTATGCTGCAAATCTCATGCCGCGACTTTTGACCTGAGGGAAAGCAAGCCCCTCAGGCCCAAAAGTTGCTGTTCGAACTCGCCTGCTGGGTGCGCGCTGTGCAATGTCCGGCGCGTTCGCCCCGAATGCCTAAACTTGAATAGCGAGCAGCCCGGAACACGTGGGAAGGCAGTTGAAAAAAACACATGCATGCCCCCGAGATACCAGCCTCCTTGCATCCACTGAGAACACTTATGTCATCCCCAGCCAGCTACTCGACGCGCATTTCCGAAGGCACGCCATTTCCGCTCGGCGCGACATGGAACGGCAACGGCGTCAACTTCGCGCTGTTCTCCGCGCACGCGACGAAGGTCGAACTGTGTCTGTTCGACGAATCCGGCCAGCACGAACTCGAACGCATCGAACTGCCCGAGTACACCGACGAGGTATGGCATGTGTTCGTACCGAATGTGAAACCGGGTGCCGTCTATGGATATCGCGTGCATGGCCCCTACGAGCCCCAGAACGGGCATCGCTTCAATCCGAACAAGCTGCTGCTCGATCCGTATGCGAAGGCGCACATCGGCGAGCTGAAATGGGCGCCGGAAATTTTCGGCTATACGCTCGATTCGGAAGAGCTGGACCTGTCATTCGATGAGCGCGACAGCGCGCCCTTCGTGCCGAAATGCAAGGTGGTCGACGCGAATTTTTCGTGGGGTCATCCGGAGCGCAACGCGCTGCCGTGGGAGCGGGTGATTCTGTACGAGACGCACGTGCGCGGCTATACGAAACGTCATCCACAAGTGCCCGAGCGTTTGCGCGGCACGTTCGCGGGTTTGGCGCAGCAGCCGGTGCTCGATCATATCCGCAGTCTCGGCGTGACCTCGGTCGAGCTGATGCCGATCCAGACCTTCGTCAACGACAAACATCTGCTCGACAAGGGTCTGACGAACTACTGGGGCTACAACACGATCGGCTTTTTCGCGGCCGATCCGCGTTTCTTCGCGTCGTCGACCGAGTCGGTCGGCGAGTTCAAGGAGATGGTCGACCGCTTTCACCAGGCCGACCTCGAAGTGATACTCGACGTCGTCTACAACCACACGGCCGAAGGCAATGAACGCGGCCCGACGATCTCGTTCAAGGGCATCGACAACGCGTCGTACTACCGGCTGATGCCCGACGAGCCACGCTACTACATCAACGACACCGGCACCGGCAACACGTTGAACCTGTCGCATCCGCGTGTGCTGCAGATGGTGACCGACAGTCTGCGCTACTGGGTCACCGAAATGAAAGTGGACGGTTTCCGCTTCGATCTCGCGACGATCCTCGGCCGCGAAGATCACGGCTTCGACGAAGGCGGCGGCTTTCTCGACAGCTGCCGCCAGGACCCGGTGCTCTCCAGCATCCGGCTGATCGCCGAGCCGTGGGATTGCGGCCCCGGCGGCTATCAGGTAGGCGGTTTTCCGCCGGGCTGGGCCGAATGGAACGATCGCTTCCGCGACACCGCGCGCGCGTACTGGAAGGGCGACGAAAGCACCGCCGCGGATCTCGCGACACGCATCACCGCGTCGGGCGACAAGTTCAATCATCGCGGCCGGCGGCCGTGGGCGAGCGTGAACTTCATCGCCGCGCACGACGGCTTTACGCTGAACGATCTGGTCTCGTACAACGACAAGCACAACGACGCAAACGGCGAGGACAACCGCGACGGCCATGCGGACAACCGGTCATGGAACATGGGCGCCGAAGGACCGACCGACGACCCCGACATCCGCCAGCAACGCGAGCGCCAGAAGCGCAATCTGCTCGCGACGCTGCTGCTGTCGCAGGGCACGCCGATGATCCTCGCCGGCGACGAATTCGGCCGCACGCAGCAGGGCAACAACAATGCGTATTGCCAGGACAACGAGATCAGCTGGGTCGATTGGGATGCGATCGACGACGACGGTCGCGCGCTGACGGAGTTCGTGCGCAAGCTGACCACGCTGCGCCACCGCTTGCCGGTGCTGCGGCGCGGCCGGTTTCTGACTGGCGAATACAACGAGACGCTCGACGTGACCGACACGCGCTGGCTATCGCCGGACGGCACCGACATCACGGCCGAGCAATGGGCCGATCCGGCGATGCGCTGCTTCGGCCTCGTGATCGACGGCCGCGCGCAGGCGAGCGGCATTCGCCGTCTCGCGTCCGACGCGACCTTGCTGCTGGTGCTGAACGCGCATCACGACGTCGTCAATTTCACGCTGCCCGACATTCCCGAGGGCGAGCGTTGGACTTGCCTCGTCGATACCAACATGCCGGTGCGCGCCGAGCTGCCGCAATTCAGCGCGGGCGATGCGTACCAGGTCACGGGCCGCTCGCTGCTGCTGTTCGCGCTCGAAGCGCCGAGCCGAGCGACGCAGCGCGTGTTCGACCGTCTCGAAGAGCAGTTGACTTCCGACGAAGGCGACTCATCGCCAGGCTAGTCCGGGTGAGCGAGCGACGCCAGTTCCGTCGCACTCCGCGGTACAAGCGGGCCGCAGCCCGGGTACAAGGTTTGCTCCCTCTGTTGTCGACGACACGCACGCGTCTCCGATCTTCGCGACGATAGACGCGCGAACGCAAACAGCCAGGCTGGGGTGAACAAATGGAACAGGAACCGAGCGTCGACGAGCAGATCCGCACGCGCGCCTACTATCTGTGGGAGCAGGCGGCCGAGCCGAAGGGCACGCCCGAGCAATACTGGGAGCAGGCGCGCAGTGAGATCGAGAAGGAGGCACCACCGGTCGAGAGCGGGCCGGTGTCGGGCGACACGATGAAATAGGCGTTACTTAGTCTTCGCGAGTAACGAGACTCTGAGCCGGCGCATCGCGCGCGGCTCAGGGACCGCTTTCCCATGCCCGATCTTCCTCCACGAGATGAACGACACACCCGAGCCGCGCGCCACGAGCCCCGCCGCGCGCATTCAGGCGGCGAGCGCCGCATTCGGTATCGAGGGCCTCGTCACATTCGTCGTCGCGGTGATCGCGGTCGCATGCCTGTACTTCGCGAGCGCGGTGATGATTCCGATCACGCTCGCGATCCTGTTGAGCTTTCTCGTCGCGCCGCTCGCCGATGCACTGGCCCGGCTCAAACTCGGCCATGTCGCGTCGGTGTGCGCGGCGGTGCTGATCACGGTGTCGGTCATCGCGCTGTTGTGCGCGGTGATCGCCACACAGTTGACCGATCTCGCCGCCGGCATGCCGCGCTATCAGGCGACCATCCATCACAAGCTCGATACCGTGCACAGCCTGACGATCGGCAAGCTGAACCGTTTCGCGAGCGAGGCAGGGCAGGCGTTGCAGCCCGCGACGATCGAGCCGCCGCAATTACCAGCGCCGAACGGTGCGGCCGCGGCGAGCCCGCAGGCATCGACGGCGGTGCCGGTGGAAGTGCGCGAGCCGGTGCCGACGCCGTTCGAGTTCGCGCGACGGGTGTTGTCGCCGGCCATCAGTCCATTGGAAACCGCGTTCATCGTGTTCGTCGTCACGATCGTGATCCTGCTGCAACGCGACGACCTGCGCGATCGCGCGATCCGTCTGTTCGGCTCGCGCGACCTGCATCGCACGACCACGGTGATGGACGAGACCGCGCGGCGCCTGAGCCGCTACTTCGTGTCGCAGCTCGGCGTGAACACCGGCGTTGGTGTCGTGATCGGCGCGGGGCTGTTTCTGATCGGCGTGCCGAGCCCGGTCCTGTGGGGCATTCTGGCGGCGCTGCTGCGGCTCGTGCCCTACGTCGGCATCTGGATCGCGGCGATACTGCCCACCGCGCTCGCGGCCGCGGTCAGTCCCGGCTGGGAGATGGCGATCTGGTCGCTGGTGCTGTTCGTGGTCGCCGAGCTCGCAGTGGGGCAGGTGGTCGAGCCGCTGCTGTATGGGCGCAGCACGGGCCTGTCGCCGTTTTCGGTGGTGGTCGCGGCAATCTTCTGGAGCTGGATCTGGGGGCCCATCGGCCTGATCCTGTCGACCCCGTTGACGCTATGTCTGCTGGTGCTCGGCCGGCACGTGCGGCGTCTCGAGTTTCTCGACGTGTTGCTCGGCGATCAGCCGCCGCTGACGCCGGTCGAAAACTTCTATCAACGCGCGCTCGCCGGCGATCCGGATCAACCGATCGAGCAGGCCGAAGTGCTGCTGCGTGATCGCTCGTTGTCGGCCTATTACGACGAAGTCGCGATCGGGGCCTTGCGGCTCGCGGCCAGCGACGTAACGAGGGGCAGCGTGACGAGCGCACAGCTCGCGCGCATCGAATCGACGACCAACGAGCTGGTCGACGGCCTCGACGGCTACGAGGATCGCGAACCCGCACCGCTCGCGACGCAGTCGAACTGGGGCGCGGCGGGGCCGCTCGCGCCCTCCGACGAAACGCGGTCCGCGGGGGCGATGCCACGATCGGTCGACGCGGCGAATAGTGGCATGAGCACCGCGACGCTCACGCCGGAGCAGACCCACGGCCCGCAGCAGGAGCCGGGCAGCGAACCGTCCGTCGTAGAGCCCGTATTCGCGTGGCATGCGCCGACGAGCCGCGTGTTGTGCCTGCCGGGCCGTGGTCCGCTCGACGCGCTCGCGACGATCATCCTGCTGCAGTTGCTCGGCAAGCACGGCTTCGCGGCGCGCTCGCTGCCGCACGAGGCGGTGTCGCGCGCGTCGATCGATCGCCTCGAGGCCGACGACGTCGGCATCGTCTGCCTTCTGTATCTGCAGATCGACGGCATTCCGTCGCATCTGCGCAATCTGATCCGGCGCATCCGCGCGCGCTTGCCGAACGTGTCGATCGTGGTCGGCCTTTGGGCGCCCGAGGATACGCAGCAGTGGAGCGCGGAGCAGCAAGAGTCGCTGGAAGCGGATTGCGCGGTGACGTCGTTGCAGCAGATGCTAGCCGCGTGCCGTCATCTCGATGCGACGCGAACGGTGATTGAGGAGCCGCAGTTCGAGCATGGCTGACGCCTTGCGGCGTCGCCGTCTTGCGGCCTCGCCGCATCGCGGCCGGTTATCCGCCGCTGCCAGGCGGCGCCGCGGCGCCGGTTGCCCCCGCCGCATCCGCATCGCTCTGCCAGCCCCCGCCTAGCGCCTTGTACAGCGCCACCAGATCTGTGCTGACCTGGGTCGTGCCTTGAGCGTATTGCTCGCGTGCCTGCGCGAGCTGCCGTTGCGCGTCGAGCACGTTGATGAAACTCGTGAGCCCCTTGCGATAGCTGTCGCGCGACAGATCGAACGAGGTCTGCTGCGCGGCGACGCTGTCGGCGAGCGCATCGCGCCGCGCCTGATCGGTGCGATAGACGACGAGCGCGTTGTCCACGTCCCGCAGCGCGCTCAGCACGGTTTTGCGGTAATCGAGCGCGGCCTCGGCCTGCTGGGCCTCCGACATGCGCAGATTGGCGACCAGCGCGCCGCCCTCGAAAATCGGCAGCGACACGGTGGGTCCGAACGAATAGAACAAGTGCGACCAGCGCGCCAGATCGCGCGCATTCGTCGCGCGCGTGCCGGCCTTGCCGGTCAGCGACACGTCCGGATAGAACTGCGCGACCGCGACGCCGACACTTGCCGTCGCCGCATGCAGGTTCGCCTCGGCGCGGCGGATGTCGGGCCGGCGCCGCGCGAGCGTCGACGGCAGGCCTACCGGCACGACGGGCGGCACCGGCGGCACGGTCTGCGGCGCGCTCAGCTGCGCTTCGAGCGCGCCGGGCGGCTCACCGATCAGATAAGCAAGCGCGTTCAGCGCCTGGGCGATCTGCTGATCGTATTGCGGCAACTGCGTTTTCGTTTGCGCAAGCTGGGCGCGGGCGCTTTGCACATCGAGCTGGCTCGCGAGTCCGACCTTCGCCTGGTTCTCCGTCAACGCGACGGTCTCGCCTTGCTGCTCGACGAGGCTCACCGCGATGTCGTGCAAGGTCTGCGCGCCGCGCAACTGCATATAGGTCTGTGCGACCTCGGCTTCCAGCGATAGCAACGCGTCGTTGCGGCTTTCGTACGCGGCCTCGGTTTGCGCGTTCGCGGCCTCGACCGAGCGACGCACGCGGCCGAACAGATCGAGCTCCCAGGTCGCGTCGAAGCCGACCTGCCACAGATTGACCGGCGCGGTGAGCTGATCGAGCAGGTTGTTCGCGCCGTTTTGCAGCGCGGCCCCCGCGCCCGGTGCGATCCTGTTGGCCGGCGAATTCGGCGCGCCGAGCTGATCGACCTTATCGAACGCGCCGTTCTCCTCCAGAAAACCTTTGAGGCCGAGCTGCTCGCGCTGATAGCTGCCGGTCGCGCGCAGATTCGGTAAACCTTGCGCGGCCGCCGCTTGCACCTGGGTGCGCGCTTCGACGATGCGCAGCACCGCCTGCTGCAAGTCCAGGTTGCCGAGCGCGGCGCGGGCGATCAGCGCGTCGAGCGTCGGATCGTTGAAGCTGCGCCACCAGCGCGGGTCGGGATCGGTGTCGAGCGTCGGCACCGAAGCGACGTTGGCCGCCGTTGCGGATGATGCGCCGCTAGCGGCCGCATCGCTCGCAGCGGTGCGCTGGGTATCGTGCCACTGCGTCGGCACGTCGGCGTGCGGCGCATGAAAGTCGGGGCCGACCGTGCAGGAAGCGAGCAGCAGCGCGGGCATGCCGACGACGACACACGCAATCAAACCCGTAGCGGAATCGAGGAGGTTGCGCCTCAAACGAAGCTTCACTTCAATGTCCTCCGCCGCCGGACGCTTTGACCGGTGAAAAGAAAATCGTGAACGGAATGCAAAGCGTGCAGAAAATCGCGAGGAACGCGAACACGTCGACATAGGCGAGGAACGTCGCCTGCGAGATGTACGTGGTGTACAGATGGCCATTTGCGGTTTGCAGCGCCTGCGACAGCGGCATGCCATTCATGTCGGCGATCCTCTGGGCGTTGCGTTGCAAGGTATCGTTGTAGTTCTGCGAAAGCGGCGACATGAACTCCGACAGGTGCGCCATGCGCGCCTGCGCGCGCTCGCGAACCATCGCGGTCGACAGCGAGATGCCGATCGAACCCGCGACGTTGCGGAACATCGTAAACAGCGCGGACGCGTCGTCGTTGAGCCGCGGCGGCACCGTCAGATACGCGAGCGTCGTGATCGGCACGAACAGGAAGCCGATCGCGAGCGACTGCGCACTGCGCATCTTCACTAGCGTGAAGTAATCGATGTCCGGCGTCAGCGTATGCGAATACGCGAGCGCGCACGCGAGCAGCCCGAAGCCGGTCGCCACCAGAAAGCGCGTCTGCACGTGCGGCATCATTTTGCTGATCAGCGGGATTTCCATCGTGATCAGCACCGCGCCCGGCGACAGCACGAGGCCCGCGAGCATCGCCGTATAGCCGAGCTGCTGCTGCGCGAGCTGCGGCACGAGCACCGCGCTGCCATAGAGAATCGTCGCGAACGCGGCGATCGTCACGCAGCCGAGCGCGAAGTTGCGGTCCTTCAGACAGCGCAGATCGACGACCGGCTTCTTCGTGTACAGCAGCCAGTAGATCGCGCCGACGATGCCGGACACCGCGAGCACCGCGAACGTGCGAATGAAGTTCGATGAAAACCAGTCGTCGTCCTCGCCGCGATCGAGCATCACCTGCAGGCAGCCGAGGCCGATCGCGATCAGAACGATGCCCACGTAATCCACCGACACGCGCAGGTCGCCCTTGCGTTTCCACGGTGGGTCCTCGACCAGTTGCATCACCGCGAGCGAGGTCAGCACGCCGAACGGCACGTTCACGAGGAACACCCAGCGCCACGAAAAGTTGTCGGTGATCCAGCCGCCGAGCGTCGGCCCGAGCACCGGCGCGACGACGATCGCGACCGCGGAGATCGAGAACGCGCGGCCGCGCTGCTGCGGCGGAAAGGTGTCGAGAATGATCGACTGCTGGTTCGGTTGCAGCCCGCCGCCGAAAAAGCCCTGTAAACAGCGGAAGATGATCAGCTGCCACAGATCGGTCGCGATGCCGCACAGAAACGAGCACGCGGTAAACGCAATGATGCAGACGAGGAAATAGCGCTTGCGGCCGAGCAGCCGGCCGAAGAAACCCGAGAGCGGCAGCACGATGCCGTTGGCGACCAGATACGAGGTCAGCGTCCACGTCGCTTCGTCGTAGCTCGCGGACATCGTGCCCGCGATATGCGGCAACGCGACGTTGACGATGGTCGTGTCGAGCACTTCCATGAACGCCGCCAGCGTGACGACGATCGCGATCAGCCACGGATTCGCGGATGGCTTCCAGTTCGACGATGCGTCGCCTGGCGCGGCATCGGACGCCGTCATTTCAGGTACACCTTCGGCTTAACCGACAAGCCGAGCCCGAGCGGATGATCGCGCGGCAGACCTTCGTCGATGATGATCTTGACCGGCACGCGCTGCACGATCTTCACGAAGTTGCCGGTCGCGTTTTCGGTCGGGAACGCCGAGAAGCGCGAGCCGCTGCCGAGTTGCACGCTATCGACATGGCCGCGCAGCTCGAGCTTCGGATACGCGTCGACGTCGACCTCGACCTTGTCGCCGGGGCGCATGCGTTCGAGCTGCGATTCCTTGAAGTTCGCGGTGATCCATACCTGCGGCGTGACGATCGAGAACAGCGACACGCCCGCGGTGAGGAAGCTGCCGAGCTGCACGTTGCGACGTGTGATCCAGCCATCCGACGGTGCGCGCACCTCGCAATACGACAGATTCAGCTGCGCCTGTTCGAGCTGCGCCTCGGCCTGATGCACCTGCTGGCGGCGTTCGTCGACGCTGGCCGCGGCCTCGCGCAACTGCTGCGGCACGAGGCTCGCGGTGCGCTGCTGTGCACGCGCCTGCTCGACGCTCGCGCCGGCCGACTGGCGCTGCGCGTCGGCGGTATCGACGTTCTGCTGCGTGGTCGCGCGCGGATCGACCGAGTGCTGCCGCTGCCAGGCGGCTTGCGCCTCGCGCAGATTCGCTTCCGCCGACGAAGTCTGCGCCTTCGCCTGGCGGTACTGCGCGGGATACTGCACGCGCGCGATATCGAGCTGCACCTGCGCGGCGTTCAATTGCGCCTTCGCAAGACCGAGCTGCGCCTTCGCCTGATCGACCTGTGCCTGGTAGTCTCGCTTGTCGATCACGAGCAGCAGGTCGCCCTTGTGCACGAACAGGTTGTCGTCGACCGCCAGCGTCACCACGTAGCCGGAGACTTTCGGCGCCATCGTGATCGCGTTGCCGTCGGTGTAGGCGTCGTCGGTCGTTACTTCGTTGCGGGTCGCGAACCACCAGACGACGCCGACGATGCCGATCAGGATCACGAGCGCACCGAGGATGATCAGCGGTTTTTTGCCGGGCTTTTTCTGCTGGCCGTCGTCGTCGCCGTTGTCCTTGTTCTTGTCGTTGCCGCGTTTGCCGCCGTCATCGCGTGCGTCGTTGCCGTCGCGGCGCGCATCGCCGCGCGACGCATCGCGCCCGGATGCTTCCTTCCCGGCGCTGGCCGAGCCGGTCTCGTCTGACATGGTGAGTCGTTTCCGTCGTTCCAGTGGGTTGAGAATGGGGGAGTGCAATAGATGCCACCCGCGGCCGCCGTGATCACAGCAATGCGCGAGGCCGCGGGCGCTCGGGAAGCACGGGCAGCGCGCAGCGCGCCGCCACGCGCCTATTGACCGGCGGGCTTGTCGTGCCCGGTCTTTGCCTTGTCCTGCTCCGGTTCGATCTTGGTGGTGCCGCCCGTCGAAGGCGGGTCGCTAGCCGGGAAGCTGTCCTCGACCTGTTCGTCGATCTTCTGTTCGCTCTTTTCCGAGTGCGGATGCTGTTCCTTGTGTGTCGTCATGGTGGCTCCTTCCCAAGGTTGAACGGCAAGACGATGGCTCACGACGCCGCCGCTTGCGGCGCGCTGCCGGCCGTCGCGCCGATGATCGCGAGCGCCTCGGCGCGCGACAGCCCGCCGCGCATCGCGTCCGAAAGCCGCGCGGTCAGCGCGTCGCGCTCGCAGGCGAACACCGCGTCGACATTGCCGTCGCGCACGTACAGCGCGATGAACTGGTGATGATCGAAGTCGCCATCGACGACGATCTCATCCCACTCGCTCGCGTGGCCCAGGTATTCGAAGTTCTTGCCGTAGTGATAGGTCCAGAAGAACGGCACGTCCGCATAGCGGGTACGCAAGCCGCACATGTTCTGCGCGGCGATGCGCGCATGCTGCTGCGCGACGCGCCAATGTTCGATACGCAGCGGCTCCTGGTTCTCGTGCAGCGAGAACACGGCGATATCGCCGGCCGCATACAGACCGCACGCGGCGCTCATGCCGGCATTGACGACCACGCCGCCGTCCTTCTGCAACGGCAGTCCTTCGACGAACCCTGTAGCCGGCGCAACCCCCGTGCCTAGCAACACGACATCGGCGGCGATGGCTTCGCCGTCCGCGAGCATCACCGTATGCACGTTGCCTTCCTCGCCCTCGAGCGAGGCGACCTTCGCGTCGAGATAAAACTTCACGCCATTGCTTTCGTGCAGCGCGCGAAACATCTGGCCCACGCGCTCGCCGAACTGCTTCACGAACGGCACCTTGTCGCGCGAAATCACGGTGACGGGCACGCCGTGCTTGCGCAACGCGGATGCGACTTCGAGGCCGATGAAACTGCTGCCCAGAATCGCGACGCGGGTTTGCGATGCATCGTCGCCGAGCGCGTCGATCAACGCGGCGGCATCGTCGAGGTGCCGCAGCACGTGCACGCCGCCGAGTTCGCAGCCGGGAATGTCGGGCACTTTCGGCACGCTGCCGGTGGCGAGCAGCGCGGTGTCGTATTTGAGCGGCTCGATGCTCTGCCCGCCATTACCTGCGCCGGCTTCGAAATGGATCGTGCGCACGGGCACGTCGAGCCGCGCGACCTTCGCGACGATCCGTTCGATGCCGTGCGGGTGCAGCCAATCGGGCGGCAACAGCGGCGGCACGTCGGCGGGTGGCATTTCGAACGACGGAACGAATTTGCTCAGCGAGGTGCGGTCGTACGGCGCGTGCGCTTCGTCGCCGATCAGCGTGATGCGGCCGTCGAAGCCGAACTCGCGTAACGCGGCACAGGCGGCGGCGCCGGCCGCGCCCGCGCCGATCACCACGTAGTGCTTGCGTTGCGCGGCGGCATCGAGCGCGGGCGTGTGCGCCGCCGCTTCCGGCGCGACGATTTTTTCCGCCGATACGAGCACGTCGTCGCCATCGAGCGTGACCGGGTAGCGATCGAGCGGCAGCAGCGGGGGTGGCTCCAGCACGTTGCCGGTCGCGACATGGAAGGTGCCCTTGTGCCACGGACAGATGATGCGGCCGTGGCACAGCGCACCCTCTTCGAGCGGGCCCCCCGCATGCGGGCAATCCGGGGAGTACGCGTGCACGGTGTCGCCGTCGCGCACGAGCAGGATCGGCGTGTCGTCCACGGTGACGCGCACCGCGCGCTCCGCCGGCAATTCCGATAGCCGCGCAACGCGGCGGGCAGTCGTCGACATGGTGAGGCCTCGCGCATGGAAAGGCTCGCGCAGCGCATCGAGGCGCGTCGCGAGCAGGAACGGAAGTGGGCTGGCCATCGAGCAGCGATAAGGCAGCAATCGATGTGCCCGCTAGGCCTGGCGAAGTGATGCAGCGAACCCGCTTGGGAAGATAGGCCGAGTTGCGGTAAATTTCGAGGCAGGGGAATTAGCACGCGAACAGCGGTGTGCGAATTTACAGGCAATGCCTTCCCTGACCGTATGCAACTTTGATGGAGCAGGTGAACGTGCAGCGTGCAGAACGTGTCGCAGTCGATGTGCCGATGCCGTCGCGCAATTTCGCGGCGACACGGCGCATGTTGCTGATCGTGCTGGCCGTGTCGATCGTGTTTCCGTTGGCCTGCCTCGCGGGCTATGGCTACTTCGACTACCAGCGCCGGATCTCCGATGCGAACGACATGATCGACCGCCTCGCGCGCGTGGCGCAGGAGCAGGCCGTCAAGGTGCTGGATCTGAACCGGCAGATGGCCTCGCGCGTGATCGAGCTGCTCGGCGATTCCGACGATGCGCAGATCCGTGCGCGCGAGCGCGAATTGCACGAGCGCCTGCAGAGCATTGGCGGCGACTTTCCGCAGGTGGCATCGATCGCGCTGCTCGGCGTGAACGGCGAGCTGCTCGTATCGAGCCTCGCGTATCCGGCGCCGGCGCTGCAGACCGGCCAGCGCGACGATTTTCTCGCCGCGAAGGCGATGCGTCCGCAGCCGTATTACTCGCTGCCGATGTTCGGCCCACTCTCGAAGGTCGACGTCTTCACGACCGCGATCGGCCGCTCGGACGCGAACGGTCGGTTTCTCGGCGCGGTCACGGTCGCGCTGCGCAACGAATATTTTTCGCGCTTCTATCACGAACTGACCAACGGCGATCCGTCGCTCGCGCTCGCACTCTACCGGCAGGACGGCAATCTGCTGGTGCGCTATCCGCCTTGGCCGGCCGGCGCGCGGCCGTCGATGCACAGCGCGTTCATGTCCGCGTTGCGCGACAAACAGCTGTTCGGCCACGTGCGTCTGAATTCGACCGTCGACGGCGTCGAGCGTCTGCTCGCGTTTCGCCGCGTCGGCGACTACCCGTTGTATGTAATGAGCGCGTATGCGACGTCGTCGATCGTGGCGGGGTGGCGCACGCACTTTCTGTTCATCGCGGCGCTGACGGCGGTGCCCTGTATCGCGATCTGGGCGCTCGTACTGTATTCGCTGCGCCAGCTCGAAGCAGAGCGGCGCGCGTGGGAGCGCTGGCAGGGCGAGGTCGCGATGCGTCTGTCGGCCGAGGCGTCGAGCCGGCAACTGCAGCGCATGGGCGCGCTCGGCAATCTGGTCGCCAATGTCGCTCACGATTTCAACAATCTGCTGATGGTGGTGTCGGCCAATACCGAGCTAGCGCGGCTCAAGCATTACAACGATCTCGAGAAGGAAATACATGCGGTCGAGCGTGCCACCGCCACGGCCGAAGCGCTGACACGGCGTCTGCTCAGCGTCGCGCGCAAGCAGCCGCTGAAGCAGGAGCCCGTCGAGCTGGCACGCTGGCTGCCGGCCGCCGTGCCGCTGATCAACGCGGCGCTCGGCGACACGATCGAGCTGGCGCTGCGCATACCGGAGGGCCTGTGGCAGGTGCTCGTCGATCCGACCGATCTCGAGTTCGCGATCGTGAACATCGCGATGAACGCGCGCGATGCGATGCCGCGCGGCGGGCGCTTCGTGATCCGCTGCCAGAACAATCGGCTGGTCGGCAGCGACACGCTGCTGCCTGACGGCGAATACGTGCTGATCGCCTGTTCCGACGACGGCGAAGGGATGCCCGAATCGGTCGCGCGACGCGCGTTCGAGCCGCTCTTCACGACCAAGCTGCGCGGTTCGGGCACCGGCCTCGGGCTCGCCCAGGTCCTGTCGATGTCCGAGCAGGCCGGCGGCACCGCGAAGATCGACAGCGTGCTGGGCAGCGGCACGACGGTACGGATGTTTCTGCCGCGCTATCGCGAGCGCGCCGCAACGGCCGGCGTCGACGCGCGCCAGCCGTTGCCGAGCGCGGCCGGGGTCATACTGCTCGTCGAGGACAACGAGGACGTCGCGGCCGGCGTGACCGCAGTGCTCGAAACCTTCGGCTGCGAGGTCCATCACGAGCCGACCGCCGACCAGGCGTTCGACGTGCTGAACGCCGGCGAGCGCTTCGAGCTCGTGCTCTCGGACATCCAGATGCCGGGCAAGCTGAACGGTATCGACCTCGCGGAGAAGATCCGCAGCGCGTGGCCGTCGCAGAAGATCGCGCTGATGACCGGCTACGCCGACGAACTCGACCGCGCGCGTCGGCTCGGCATCGCGATACTCTCGAAGCCGTTCAATATCGACGAATTGCATGCGCTGGTGGCGTGCGGCACCTGAAGCCGCGGCAAGCGGTTCGCGCATTGCGTGCATGGGCTTTTCCTGTCGTGCTGTGCTGCGGCACAGCACTTGCTGAAAAGAGTGCGAGGTTTGCGCGTGCGGCTGCCGCGCGCCCACTTCGTTTCGACACTCTCGACACCCAGGAGAATCGCCATGAAGATCAGACACGCAGTGCTCGTTTCCACCTTGCTCGCGGCTTCGTCGCTCGCGATGGCCCAAGGTGCCGGCGGTGGCGGCGGCGGCGGCGGCGGGGGGCCGGCCGGCACCGACCCGAGCACCAATGCCGCGACCTCGTCGCGCGAGGGCGGTGACGCGGGCCCGGCGACGACGGCTACGCCTGCGACCCACCATCACATGAAGAAGCACTCGAAGTCGAAGAAGCCCATGACCGATTCGACGAATATGCCGGGCGCCGACGCGAGCAGCGATACGAAGGGGCAGTAAGCGCCGCGTTTTGAGGCAGAAGCGCAGAAGGAGCCACGCGCCGGTCCCCCGGCGTGTCGGCTCCTGCGTTTTTGTGCGCAAGCGTGCTGACGGGCGATTCGCGCTTCGCCCGCCGGCGGGTCAATCCTTTTCCATCGACGGGTCGTACTTGCCGAGCGCGGCCGCGCCATTCAGACGCGCGCGCTTGAGCAGCGCCTGCTGCGCTTCCTTTACGTTGCCCGGCTGGCCGCGCCACGCATTCAACGGCGGCTCCTGCAACGCACGCCCATACGAAAAGCTCAGATTCCACGGCAGCGCGCCGAGCCGGTTCATCGCGCTGAGATTGGCGGTAGCCTCCTCGGGCGACTGTCCGCCCGACAGGAACACGAGACCCGGCACCGAAGAGGGTACCGTGCGCATCAACACGCGCACGGTCGCCGCCGCGATATGCGCGGTGCTCGACTGCTGCTCATGCTCGGAGCCGGCCAGCACCATGCTCGGCTTCAGCACGATATGTTCGAGCACGACGCGATGTCGATGCAGAGCATGAAACACCTCGTGCAACACGGCCTCGGTCACTTCGGCGCAACGCTCGACCGTGTGATCGCCGTCCATCAGCACCTCGGGTTCGACGATCGGCACGATGCCGGCTTCCTGGCTGATCGCGGCGTAGCGCGCGAGCGAATCGGCGTTCGCCTCGATCGCGAGCCGGCTCGGCAGGCTCGCGCTGATGTTGTAGACCGCGCGCCACTTCGCGAAGCGAGCGCCTTGCCGCTTGTAATCGACGAAGCGTTTGGCGAGACCGTCGAGGCCTTCGGTGATCTCGTCGCCCGGAGCGAGCGCGAGCGGCACTTTGCCGAGGTCCACCTTGATGCCGGGCACGATGCCGTTCGCCGCGGCCACTTGCGGGAACGGCGTGCCGTCGTCGGCTTTCTGGCCGAGCGTTTCCTGGTAGAGGATCACGCCGCTCACGAACTCGCCGAGGCCGGGTGTCGTCAGCAGCAGGTTGCGATACGCGCGACGGTTTTCTTCGGTCGATTCGAGGCCGATCGTCTTGAAGCGTTTGGCGATGGTCGGGCCGCTTTCGTCGGCGGCGAGAAGACCCTTGCCCGGTTGAATCATCGCCTTGACGGTGGCTTGCAGCTCGCTACGGGTGTCCATGAGGTGTGCTCCCTTGGGTAGGCTCCGTACGATGCGGTGTGCGGAGAAGTGCCGGTGACGGTTTCCTTTGCGTGACGAGTGGGTGCGAAAGCGGACTTTATTCGCCGAGCAGATGCAACACGATATCGCGCGGCTGTGGCTGACGCCGATGTTCGAACAGATAGAGCCCCTGCCATGTGCCGAGCACCATTCTTCCATGCTCGACGGGCACCGCTAGCTGCACCTGCGTGAGTGCCGTGCGCAAATGCGCGGGCATATCGTCGGGGCCTTCGGTGTCGTGCTCGTAGCGCGTGTCGTCCTCTGGCGCGAGGCTCTCGAAGTAGCGCTGCAGATCGCGCCGCACCGATGGATCGGCGTTCTCCTGAATCAGCAGCGATGCCGACGTGTGTCGGCAAAACACCGTCAAGAGACCCGTACGGATGTCCGTATCGTCGACGAAGCGGCGCGCGTCGTCGGTAAATTCGACCAGGCCGCGGCCACGGGCCTGGACACGCAGATGATGGATGACCTGGCGCATGATGGAGATCGAAAGTCAGAGCGACGCGAACGCGTCCTCGATGTCCTCGGCGCTGCGAGGCCGCACCACGCGCGCGACCTCCGCGCCGTCGCGCATCAGCACGAGCGTCGGCCACAGCTTGACCTTGAACGAGCGGCCGAGCGGGCGGCCGGGACCGTCCTCGATCTTCAGATGCCGCAGGCCCGCGTGCGGCGCGAGCGCCTGCCGGATCGAGGCCTGCGCGCCCTGGCAATAGCCGCACCGGTCGGTGCCGAATTCGACGACGGTGGCGCCGGGCAGCGAGTCGAGCTCGGCGCGGGAAGGGGCTTTCGGGGAATAAGCTGTCGAGGAGGTCATGCGTGCTCCGCTCTTGATCTTGATCTGCCAAGGGTAGCAGCTATGCTGCGGATCGTCAGCGCAGCGGCCGTATGCAGCCGATGCTCGTGATGTCGCCGCGGCATGTTAAAAAGCGGTGCGCGCGTGCTCGACCGATCGACGCGCCGCGTCATCGCACGGAATCTCGCAAAACATGAACGCCCGAATCTATCTGCAACATCCGCAGCACAAGGACGCAATCGCGGTCGCGACCGGCTTCAGCTGGGGCGCGTGCCTGCTCGGCTTCATCTGGGCGCTGTCGAAGAGAATGTGGTTCGCCGCGTTCGTGATGCTGGGCATCAACGTGATTCTGCTCGGCATCGGTCTGTGGGGCGAGACGGCCGACCTGATCGGCTTCGTGCTGTCGATCCTGTTCGCGTTCGCGTGCGGCGCGTATGGCAACCGTTGGCATCGCTGGACGCTCGAACAGCGCGGCTACGTCGTCGTGTGATGCGTTCGCGCTGGAGCGGGGATTGCTGCGCGCAGACGTGTGATCGAAGCTGAGTTCAATCGGTGATGGAGGCGTTTCATGCTCATTGGATCGACAGTCGCTGGTCTCGCCGTGTCGTTGGGGATGTTGGCCAGCGCACCGCTCGCCCACGCCGCCGACGCGGCGCCCCGCGCCACGCTCGCCGCCGCCCCCGCCACACCAGCGTCCGCTCCCGCCGACGACACCTTCCTGCTGACGATCTTTCTGCGCCACGACGAATCGAAGCCGCTGCCGAAGATCAACGATCAACTGCGCGAGCAGGGCTTCTTCAAGACCTTTCCGCCGCCCGGCATCGAAGTCGTGTCGTGGTACGTGATGATGGGCATCGGACAGGTCGTGACGCTGCGCGTGCCCGCCAGCCGGTTGCGCGAAGTGAACCGTGCGATCGAATCGACCGCGTGGGGCGGCTATCACACCGAGTTCTATCCGACCTACGACTACAAGGCGCAGGCGCAGCAAATGCGCGCAACTGAGGGCAAATAGCGGCGAGCGTGCCGGCAGCTTGCCGCTAACCGCACGCATCGGCACGGCACGGCGCGAGCGGCGCTGCGCACGGGCGCGCGCATTCCACATTTGGGACGGCTGTTGCGCGGGTTTACGCGAGCCGCGCTCCGGGTCGATAATGCCCCGGTCGTTTTGGCCCCAACCCGCGACGCCTATCGTGCCGTCGAGCGCATCGAAGCGCAGCGAGGCCCGCTCCACCTGACCCTCCGCCCCCGTGTTGAAAACTGCGCGTTTTTTCGACCTGCTTCGCATTCCTGGCTTCAAGCCGCTCGCTGCCGCCACCCTGATGCTCGGTGTGGCGATGTCCTTCACCGCACCGTATCTGTCTCTGTTCGGCATCGAACGCGCCGGCATGACGCCGTTTCGGCTCGGCGTATTCATGACGCTGATCGCCGCGAGCGGCGTGCTCGCGAGCACGGCCGCCGGGCGCTGGAGCGACCGGAGCGGGCGGCACCGGCCGTTGTTGCTGGCGGCGCTGATCCTGGCCGCGCTCGGCTACCTGTGTCTGTGCGTGGTGCGCGATTACCGGCTGCTGCTCGTGGTCGGCATCGTGTTCATCGGCGCGGGCGGCTCGGCGATTTCGATGGTGTTCTCGTTCAGCCGCGCGGCGCTGCCCGTGCCGGACCCCGCCGAGCGCGTGTTCGCGAGCGCGACGCTGCGCACGATCCTGTCGGCCGCATGGGTGTTCGGGCCGTCGGTCGGCGCGCTGGTGCTCGCCGCGACGAGCTTCACCGGGCTGTTCCTGTTCGCGGCCGCGAGCTTCGCGACCTGTGGCTTCATCGTCTGGCGCATGCAGGAGCCGCAGAGCCATCTCGGCGATCACACGGTCGAGGACACCGCGTCCGAGCCGTCCGCGTCGATCACGGTGCCGCCGCTGCGGCAACCCGGCGAGGATGCGCACGAAACGCTGCCAGCCGCGTCGGCGAACGACATCCTGCGCTCGGTGACCGCGCTGACCTTGCTCGGCCTCGCCGCGAACGCGACGATGATCGTGCTGCCGCTCTACATCGTGCACGGGCTGAACGGCACGCATCTCGACGTGTCGGTGATGCTCGGTCTCGGCGCGCTGACCGAGATCCCGATGATGCTCGCGCTCGGCGCGAAGTCCTCGTCGCTGCACAAGCCGAACTGGCTTGCCGCGTGCGCGGCCGTGCATGCGGTGTACTTCGTCGCGATGTCGCTCGCCGGCAACGTCAGCGTGCTGATCCCGATGCAGATGCTGAACGCGTTCGTGGTCGCCGTGACCTCGTGCCTCGGCATGACCTACGTGCAGGATCTGATGCCGCATTCGCCCGGGCGCGCGACCGCGCTGTTCTTCAATGCGGCGCGGGTCGGCTCGATCCTGTCGGGGGTGCTGTCCGGGCTGCTCGTGCAGGCGTTCAGCTATCGCGGCACGTTCCTGTTTTGCGGACTGCTGGGGCTGTGCGCGCTCGTGCTGTTCGCGGTGCCCGGCTATCGTTATCCGCTGATGTGGCGCGCGGTGAAGCGCTTCGCGGCCGAGCAATACGCGAAGCTGGCCGCGCGCCGCGGCACGCGCCTGCCCGAGCGCAGCGAATGACGCGCGACACCGCCGCATCCGCCTTCGTGCGGATGCGGCGCGCCTCCAGCCGCGCGGAACTTTGACCCGCGCCGCACCTCTGCAAAAAAGTGCGGCTTCTTTCGACCCATTCGGCGCACCTTGCGACACAGCGCCTATGCTTAAGGGCAACCACGCCGCCGCAACACGACGACCAGAAAATCGGACAGCGCAACGCAGCATCTTCCGGAGCGAGCTATGCAGCTAGGCATGATTGGATTGGGACGGATGGGCGCCGACATGGTGCGGCGCCTGACCAGAGGCGCTCAGCAATGCATCGTGTACGACGTGCAGCCGGCGGCCGTCGACAGGCTGAAGCAGGAAGGCGTGGCCGGCGCCAGCTCGCTCGAAGACCTCGTCGCGAAGCTCGCCAGGCCGCGCGCCGTGTGGCTGATGGTGCCCGCCGCGGTGGTCGACGCGACGCTCGACAAACTCGTGCCGCTGCTCGAACCGGGCGACATCGTGATCGACGGCGGCAACTCCTACTATCACGACGACATCCGCCGCGGCCAGCAGCTTGGCGCGCGCCAGCTTCACTATGTGGACGTCGGCACGAGCGGCGGCGTGGCGGGGCGCGAGCGCGGCTACTGCCTGATGATCGGCGGCGAGGCCGAGGTCGTGAAACGGCTCGAACCGATCTTCTCGGCGCTGGCGCCCGGCGTCGGCACTGAGAGCGCGACACCGGGCCGCGTGGCGGGCGCGAGCACCGCCGAGCAGGGTTTTCTGCATTGCGGACCGCAAGGCGCGGGGCATTTCGTCAAGATGGTTCATAACGGCATCGAGTACGGGCTGATGGCCGCCTACGCGGAGGGTCTTAACGTGCTGCGCCACGCCGACGCCGGCCGCCACGCGCGCGAAGCCGATGCGGAGACGTCGCCGCTGCGCCACCCCGCGCAGTATCAGTACGATCTGAATCTCGCGGACATCGCGGAGGTGTGGCGGCGCGGCAGCGTGATCGGCTCGTGGCTGCTCGACCTGATCGCCGGCTCGCTCGCCAGCGACACAGAGCTGAAAGGCTACGCGGGCCGCGTATCGGATTCGGGCGAGGGGCGCTGGACCGTCGCGGCGGCGATCGACGAAGGCGTGCCGACGCCGGTGCTCAGCGCGGCGCTGTTCGCGCGCTTCAGTTCGCGCGGAGAAGCCGATTTCGCGAACCGCGTGCTGTCGGCGATGCGGCACGATTTCGGCGGCCATGCGGAAAAGCCCGTCGCGCCGGATGGCGGACTGAAGTAGCCGAGACGACCCACGAACCTGCCACGAGGAACCGCGATGCCAGTCACTTCCGCGACGCCGCACGACGTCGTCTTTCTATTCGATTGCGACAACACGCTGCTCGACAACGATCACGTGCTGCAGGATCTGCGCGCGCACATGATGGGGCAGTTCGGCGAAGAGAACAGTGTGCGCTACTGGGAAATCTTCGAGAACCTGCGCGCCGAACTCGGCTACGCCGACTACCTCGGCGCGCTGCAGCGCTATCGGACCGAGCATCCGCGCGACACGCGTCTGCTGCTGATGTCGTCGTTCCTGATCGAGTATCCGTTTGCGAACCGGCTGTATCCGGGTGCGCTCGACGCGCTGCGGCATGTGGCCAAGTACGGGCCGACGGTGATCCTGTCGGACGGCGACGTGGTGTTCCAGCCGCGCAAGATTTCGCGCTCGGGCCTGTGGGACGAAGTCGAAGGACGCGTGCTGATCTACATCCACAAGGAGTTGATGCTCGATCAGGTGATGGATTGCTATCCGGCGCGCCATTACGTGATGGTCGACGACAAGCTGCGGATTCTGGGCGCGATGAAGAAGGCATGGGGCACGGAGCTGACGACCGTGTTTCCGCGCCAGGGACACTATGCGTTCGATGCGAAGGAGATCGCGAACAATCCGCCCGCGGACGTGAGCGTCGGGCGAATCGGCGAGTTGGCGGAGATCGACGTGGAGACGCTGTTGCGTAGCGGGAAGGGCAACTAGGCGGCGCCGCGCGCGATGTGCGGGCACCGCTTCATGGGTGAAGCCGCGGGTGAAGTCGCGAGATCAAGCGCCCAGCGCTTTCAGGCGCGCCTGGGTATCGGCGGCGCCCATCCGTGCGGCGGCATCGGCCGCGCTGACGCCGTTCGCGTCGCGCGCATGCGGGTCCGCGCCGTGCGCGAGCAGCAGATCGACGATTGCGGTGCGGTTGAACATCGCGGCGATCATCAGCGCGGTGCGGCCATCGGGCGATGCGCCTTCGACGTCGGCGCCATGCGCGAGCAAGGTTTCGATCACCTTGTCGAAGCCCTTGAACGCGGCGCCCGCGATCGGCGTCTGTCCCGTATCGTTGCGCAGGTTCGCATCGGCGCCCTGTTCGAGCAGCGTGCGCACCGCGTCGACGTGGCCGTGATAGCTCGCGAGCATCAGCAGGCTGTCGCCGCGTTCGTTGCGCAGATTCGGCGGTACGCCCTTTTCGATGACGGCGGCGAGCATCGTCGCATCGCCGCGTCGCGCAAGGTCGAACACTTCGCGGGCGAGCGCCTGCAATTCAGGATCGGGCTGCGAAGCGGGCGGGTTGTTGGTGTGGTCGCTGTGGTGGGCCAAAGCTCTCTCCTTGCGTTGAACGAGCGGCGCGATGCAAACGTCGCGCCCGGTCTCGCAAAGAGCATACACATTCCGCGGCGCTCGCGTCCGCGTGCCGACAGCGGCGCCGCTGTGCTACGCGTGGCTGAACAGCTTGACCAGCAGCCCGAATACGCCTATCGGTATTCCGACCGCCACGAACGTCAACGCGAGCGTAAGGACCAGAACCTTAAGCACTTTGAGCGCACTGGGAGATCTCGACATGGCGGCCATTGACCTGAGACAGAGGATCACGAAAAGAAAGCAGACAGCGCAAGGCAATTGCAGTACGAATGCCACATTCAGCGCGAGATACTGCGAGGGGTAGAAAACTTTCGCCCCCGGTTTGAGCAGCTTAGTACATTCGACCCGTGCCCCACGGCTTCGTTTCGAGTGCACCGCATCATCCGCCAACCAGCCTGACAGTTCTTTTCGAGGAGTGACGCCATGGCCGAAGCAACCTCGCATCCCACCCCACCGCAAGTTCTGGACCCTGATACGCTGCGCAACCTCGATCGCTACTGGCGCGCATGCAATTACCTGTCGGTCGGCATGATCTATCTGCGCGACAACCCGCTGCTGCGCGAGCCGCTCAAGCCCGAGCACATCAAGAACCGGCTGCTCGGCCACTGGGGTTCCGACGCCGGCCAGAGCTTCGTGCTCGTGCACCTGAACCGGCTGATCCGCAAATACGATCTCGACATGATCTTTCTGTCCGGCCCCGGTCACGGCGCGCCGGCGAGTCTCGCGCACTGCTATCTGGAAGGCACCTACTCGGAGGTCTATCCGGACCGCAGCGAGGACGAAGATGGCATGCGGCGCTTTTTCCGGCAATTCTCGTTCCCGGGCGGCGTCGGTTCGCATTGCACGCCCGAAACGCCGGGCTCGATTCACGAAGGTGGCGAACTCGGCTACTGCCTGTCGCACGGCTACGGCGCCGCGTTCGACAATCCTGAGCTGATCGTCACCGTGATGATCGGCGACGGCGAAGCGGAGACCGGGCCGCTCGCCACCTCGTGGCATTCGAACAAATTCCTGAATCCGATCCGCGACGGCGCGGTGCTGCCGGTGCTGCATCTGAACGGCTACAAGATCGCCAATCCGACGCTGCTCGCGCGCATTCCGCGTGAAGAGCTCGAAGCATTGATGGTCGGTTACGGGCACAAGCCCTATTTCGTCGAAGGCGACGATCCTGACACGATGCATCAGCAGATGGCGGCGACGCTCGAACAATGCATCAGCGAAATTCGCGCGATCCAGCAGAACGCGCGGCAGAACAACGACACCACGCGGCCGCGCTGGCCGATGATCGTGCTGCGCTCGCCGAAGGGCTGGACCGGGCCGAAAGAAGTGGACGGTCACAAGGTGGAAGGCTCGTGGCGCTCGCATCAGGTGCCGGTGGCCGATGCGGTGACCAATCGCAAGAGTTTGAAGATCGTCGAGGATTGGCTGCGCAGCTACGGCCCTGAAACGCTGTTCGATGCGAACGGCCGGCTCGTCGAAGAACTGCGCGCGCTCGCGCCCGAAGGCGCGCGCCGCATCAGCGCGAATCCGCACGCGAACGGCGGGCTGCTGTGCAAGATGCTCGACATGCCGTCGTTCCGCGATTACGCGGTGGCCGTGAAGAAACCGGCGGCGGCGTATACGTCGCCGACCGCGGTGCTCGGCACCTTCCTGCGCGACGTGATGCGCAAGAACATGTCGAACTTCCGGCTGTTCGGCCCCGATGAAACGTCGAGCAATAAGCTGCATGCGGTTTATGAAGTGTCGGGCAAGACCTGGCTCGATCCCCTCGAACCGAGCGACGCCGACGGAGGCTACCTGTCGCCCGACGGCCGCGTGATGGAGATGCTCAGCGAGCACACGCTCGAAGGCTGGCTGGAAGGCTATAACCTGACCGGCCGTCATGGGCTCTTCGCGACCTACGAAGCGTTCGTGCACGTGATCGACTCGATGTTCAACCAGCACGCGAAATGGCTCGAAAAATCCAAGCGCGAGCTCGGCTGGCGGCAGCCGGTGCCATCGCTCAATCTGCTGATCACGTCGATCGTGTGGCGCCAGGATCACAACGGTTTCACGCACCAGGACCCCGGTTTTCTCGACGTGGTCACGAACAAGAGCCCGGAAGTGGTGCGCATCTATCTGCCGCCCGATGCGAACTGTCTGCTGAGCGTTGGCGACCACTGCCTGCGCTCGCGCGACTACGTCAACGTGATCGTGTCCGACAAGCAGCCGCATCTGGATTATCTCGACATGGACGCGGCCGTCATTCATTGCACCAAAGGTATCGGCATCTGGGACTGGGCGTCGACCGACCAGGGCGCCGAGCCGGACGTCGTGATGGCGTGCGCGGGAGACATCGCGACGATGGAAGCGCTCGCCGCCGTGCAGATCCTGAAGGAGCACTGCCCGACGCTGAAGATCCGCTTCGTCAACGTGGTCGATCTGTTCCGCCTGATGCCCGAGCGTGCGCATCCGCATGGACTGTCCGACCGCGATTTCGATTCGCTGTTTACGACCGACAAACCGGTGATCTTCAACTTCCACGCGTATGCGGCGCTCGTGCACAAGCTCACGTACAACCGCAAGAACCACGGCAACATGCACGTGCATGGCTACAACGAGAGGGGCAACATCAATACCCCGCTCGAACTCGCGATCATCAACGGCGTCGACCGCTTCACGCTGGCGATCGATGCGATCGATCGCGTACCCACGCTGCGCGGTGTCGGCGATCATACGAAGGAGTGGCTGCGCGGGCAGATCATCGAGCATCTCGCGTATGCGCACGAGGAGGGGATCGACAAGGAGGAAATCCGCAACTGGACGTGGAAAGGCTGAGGGGGACACCATGCACGACCACGATCAGGAACGCACGATCCTCGTGTTGAACAGCGGGTCCTCGTCGCTGAAGTTCGGGCTTTTCGCACCCTCGGCCGACGACGAAACGCTGCTGCTCGAAGGCGCGGCCGAGGGCATCGGCCGCACCGATGGCCGCCTGCGGATCAAGGCGGCCGATGGCCGCGTGCTGTTGCAGCAGGACCAGAAGCTCGACTCGCAGACCGAGGCGCTGCAACAGCTTTCGCAACTGCTCGTGCAACAGCATCATGCGCGGCCCTTGGCGGTGGGGCATCGCGTCGTGCATGGCGGCCCGCATCTGCGCACGCACCAGCGCATCACCGACGACGTGCGCCGCCAGTTGCTCGACGCGCTGCACTTCGCGCCACTGCATATCCCGCCGGCACTCGAGTTGATCAACGAAGCCACGGAGATTTTCCGCGACGCTACGCATTACGCGTGCTTTGACACCGCGTTTCATGCGACGCTGCCGCCGCGCGCCGCGCGGCTCCCGCTGCCGCGCCGTTATGCGGACGCCGGCGTCATCCGCTATGGCTTTCACGGGCTGTCGTACGAATCGCTGGTCAAGCAACTCGGCGCGGCTTTGCCGTCGCGCGCGGTGTTCGCGCATCTCGGCAATGGTGCGAGCCTGTGCGCGCTGCTCGACGGCCGCTCGGTCGATACGACGATGGGCCTGACGCCGACCGGCGGCATCCCGATGGGCACGCGCAGCGGCGACCTCGATCCGGGCGTGCTGCTGTATCTGATGCGCGCGGAACGCCTCGACGCCGATGCGCTGGACACGCTGCTCAATCGCCAGAGCGGTCTGGCCGGTTACGCGGACGGCGAAAGCGACATGCAAGCGCTGCAAAAAAGCGCGGCGGCCGGCGATGCGCACGCGTCGCTCGCGCTAGATGCGTTTGCGACCGGAGTGCGCAAGACGATCGGCGGATACGCGGCACTGCTTGGCGGCATCGATCTGCTGGTGTTCACCGGCGGGATCGGCGAGCACAGCGCCGAGGTTCGGCGGCGCGTATGCGACGGTCTTGCGTTTCTTGGGCTCGTCGAGGGCGATCCGGCGGGCAAGGTGAGGGTGCTGCACACAGAGGAGGAGAAGCAGATCGCGCGGCATTGCCGGGAACTGCTGCAAGCAGGCTAGAGCTGACGCGCCTGACCCGCTATTACAGCGTTATGCCGATTTGACGACCGTCCGGTCCGCGATGCCGGTGACGCCGAACAACCGCGTCACGTCTTCGAGCATCGCGATGCGCTGTGCTTCGCGCTGAAGCTCACCCGACAGCGTGATGCGTCCGTGCGTGACCTTCACGCGCACCGCGCGCGGCGGCACGGCCGAGTCCCACGCGAGACGGCGCGCCGCTTCAGCGGCGATCTGAGCGTCGGTCAGGCGGCCAGGCTCGCCAGATTTCCAGCTAGCGGAGCGCATCGAGTCTCCACGAAACAGAATGTCCATCCCTTCACACTAGCAGATGCGGCGGGATTTGCCCGCGTGCGCGCCTGGCCGCTGCCGCGCGCGTTTCAAGGGTATGCTCACGGTTCGTTCCGACCGAGCCCACGCCCGAATCATGTCCGACTTTCCCATCGACAACCCGTTTCTCGAATCGCTCGGCGTGCGTCTGACGCAATGGCGCGACGGCTACGCTGAGCTGCTGATGCCGATCGACGCGAGCAAACTCAATCGTCAGGGCGTGCTGCAAGGCGGCGCGATCGCGACGCTGCTCGATGCCGCCGCGGGCTACGCGGGCCTGTATGCGCAGCCGGGACAACCGGTGCGGCACGGCTTCACGCTGTCGCTGACCACCAACTATCTGGACAAGGGGCTCGGCGCGACGGTCACCGCGAAGGGCTTTCTCGAACGGTCGGGCCGCTCCATTTTCTTTTCGCGCGCGGAAGCGTGGGTGGACGGCAAGCTGCTGATCGCGAGCGCGCAGGGCACCTTCAAGTATTCGAAGACCGCCTGACGCGCGACGGCGCCGGCAGCGCAGATTCCCGCACCGCGCGAACCGCGCCGCGTTTATCATAGTGGCCACCTGACAGAACGCGCCGTCCAGCCGCGAACGGCGCGCGCATCTTCCACGAAACCTCGCATCCCCATGAATTCGACTCCCGACGCTCCTTCCCGACCCTCGCTGCGCGCGCTGACCGCGCTCGAAGGACGTGTTCTCGGCGTGCTCGTCGAAAAACAGAACACAGTACCCGACAGTTATCCGCTATCGCTGAACGCGCTGACGCTCGGCTGCAATCAGAAGACCGGCCGCGCGCCGGTGATGAACGCGACCGAGGCCGAGGTGCTGACCGCCATCGACGGCTTGAAACGCCTGAGCCTCGTGTTCGAGGGCAGCAGCAGCCGCGTGCCGCGCTTCGAGCACAACATGAACCGCGTGCTCGGACTGCCGGGACAGTCGATCGCGCTGTTGACCACGCTGCTGCTGCGCGGCCCGCAAACGGCCGCCGAATTGCGCCTGAACAGCGCGCGTCTGCACGGTTTCGCCGATATCTCGTCGGTCGAAGCGTTTCTCGACGAGCTCGCCGCGAACGATCCGCCTCGCGTCGTCCGGCTGCCGCGCATGGCGGGCGAGCGCGAGAATCGCTGGATGCATCTGTTGTGCGGCGAGGTCAGCATCAGCGAAGCCGCGCAGTCGGCGGTTGCCGAGGACGACAGCGTGCCGCTGTCCGCATTCGAGGCGCTGAAGGCCGAGCAGAAGCGTCTCGCCGATGAAGTCAGCCGTCTGCAGGCCGTCGTGCGGCGCATGGCGGCCGAGCTAGGCATCAGCGCGGACGATTTGTGATCTGAATTGCACACGGAAACGGAAACGTAAAGCCGCCCGTTTCACGCATCGCGCCGACGCGGCCTGTCCGCCAGCAACGTGCGCTGCGTGCGATAGAAGATCCGCGGCGGCACGTTCGGCGAGTCTTCTGCGAGACGGTCGAGTTCGGTACGGATCCCGGTGAGGTAATGCGCTTCGCGCGCATCGGCGTCGCCGGCAAACACCGCTTCGAGCCGCCGGCGCACCGCGCCATAGCGCGCACCGGCCGCGCGATGCTTCTCGGCACGCTCCGCGTAGCGCAGGAACGTTTGCAACGCCGCGGAAATCGCCGCCGTCACGCTGACGAGCCCAACGAATATCCGCATCTCGAAGGACACCGGCGGCACGCTCAACGATGCGAACACCGCCGTCCCGACGAACGCGGTCAGCGCGGTCACGAGCCAGCCCATGCGGCGCTCGCGCGCCGACAGCAGATCCGCCATGTCGTAATGGCTCATCTGCGATTCGCGCGCGCGGCGAATCCATTTCAACAGCAACTCGGTTTCGTCGACGGGCGGCTCGTAGGCGGGCAGGGTCGTCATCGTTCAGTGGTCGGCACGCACATCAATCGTAGGAAAACGAGCTGCCGAACTTCTCGATCCGCTCCAGCGCCATGCCCGAGCCGCGGACGACGCAGGTCAGCGGCGCCTCGGCGACGAACACCGGCAGGCCGGTTTCCTCGGCGAGCAGACGGTCGAGATCGCGCAGCAGCGCGCCGCCGCCGGCGAGCGTGATGCCGCGCTCGGCGATGTCCGCGCCGAGTTCCGGCGGCGTCTGTTCCAGTGCGATCTTCACCGACGAGACGATCTGATTCAGCGGATCGGTCAGCGCTTCGAGAATTTCGTTGCTCGACACCGTGAAGCTGCGCGGAATGCCCTCGGACATGTTGCGGCCTTTGACTTCCATCTCCATGACCTCGGAGCCCGGAAACGCTGAGCCGATTTCCTTCTTGATCGCCTCGGCGGTCTGCTCGCCGATCAGCATGCCGTAGTTGCGGCGGATGTAGTTGACGATGGCGTCGTCGAACTTGTCGCCGCCGACGCGCACCGAGCCCTTGTACACGATGCCGCCGAGCGAGATCACGCCGACCTCGGTGGTGCCGCCGCCGATATCGACGACCATCGAGCCGGTCGCATCCGACACCGGCAGGCCGGCGCCCGTCGCGGCGGCCATCGGTTCCTCGATCAGATAGACCTGCGAGGCGCCCGCGCTATGCGCGGCCTCCTTGATCGCGCGACGCTCGACCTGGGTCGAACCGCATGGCACGCAGATGATGATGCGCGGCGATGGTGCAAAAAGCCGCGCCTCGTGCGCCATCTGGATGAAGCGCTTGATCATCTGCTGGGTGATGTTGAAATCGGCGATCACGCCGTCTTTCATCGGCCGGATCGCCTCGATGTTGCCCGGCACCTTGCCGAGCATCTGCTTCGCTTCGCGGCCCACGGCGAGGATGATCTTCTTGCCGTTCGGCCCGCCTTCCTGGCGGATCGACACGACCGACGGCTCGTCGAGAACGATGCCCTTGCCGCGCATGTAGATCAGCGTGTTCGACGTGCCGAGGTCGATCGCGAGGTCGTTGGAAAAGTAGCCGCGCAGAAAACCGAACATGCGTATTCCTGTCTTTGCGAAGGCGGGCGCGCGAGCGCCGCCGGGAGCTTGTCGGGGTCTGCCGCTTGCACGCGGCGGGCGGCCAGAGCGGCCGTGCGACAGCAAGAATAGCAGTTTATCGACGGCCGCGGCCGCACTATCGTTGGCTATCTGCCGCTCGCCGGACCCAGCCGCGCCGCGATCGTGCGGCATGCCGCAAGCAGCGGCTCTATGTAGGTAGCTTGCACATCGTCGCGACGGCGGAAGGTCGGCATGCTGATGCTCACGCAGCCGGCCGCGCGGCCGTCCGGGCCGAGAATCGCGGCGCCGTAGCAGCAGATCGATGCTTCGTTCTCCTCGCGATCCTCCGCGTAGCCGCGTTGCGCGGTCGCATCGATCTCGCGGCGCACGGCGTCGAGGTCGGTCAGCGTGTGCTCGGTGAAACGCGCGAGCGGCGCGTTCTTCAGCAGCGCCTCGCGCTCGGGCAACGTGAGTGTCGCCAGATACGCCTTGCCGACCGAGCTCGACGTCAGCGACACGCGCGTGCCGATGCGCGAGGCCATGCGCACCGCGTGCGGGCTTTCGAGCTTTTCGATGTAGACCATCTCGCCCTGACTCGGCACCGCGAGGTGGATCGTCTCCGACGTGAGGTCGCGCAACGCCATCAACGCATCGACGGCCGCGAGCCGCAGGTCCGAGCGCTCCCAGCTATGGCTCGCGAGATTGATCAGGCGCGCTCCGAGGCCGAAGGTGTTGCCGCTGCCGCTCGCGATGATCAGCCCTTCGGCCTGCAATGCGGCGACGATGCGATGCACGGTCGGGCGAGGATAGCCGCTCGCCGCGCTCAGTTTTGCGACGTTGGGCGGAGTTGGCGCATCGGCGATCAGTTGCAGCACCGCGATGAACTTCGAGAACGCGGCGGCGCCGGCGACAGCCTTGGAGTCGGTCTTGTTTTCAGCGTGCCGGACGGCATCATGGCGGGCCGGGCCAGCGCGCGAAGAGGGTTTGGAAGCGGAACTGGACATTACACGGAGGCAGGGCAGGGGTACGCAATTATGCCTTTATCGATGGCCCCAATCGACGGTGACGCCGCTTCACGCAACGACTCGCTCACGCGACCAGATACCCGCCGTCGACCGGCACGATCGCGCCCGTCATGAACGACGCCGCCGGCGTGCAGAGGAACACCGCGACCTGCGCGACTTCTTCCGGCGTGCCCCAGCGTCGCAGCGGTGTACGCTCGAGAATCGCCTGCGAGCGGCCAGCGTCGTCCTGCAACGCCTGGGTGAGCGGCGTTGCGATCCAGCCCGGCGCAACCGCATTGACGCGAATGCCGTCGGCCGCATACGCGATCGCGAGCGACTTCGTTAGCTGCGCCACCGCGCCCTTGCTCGCGCTATAGGCGGGCACGAGACCGCCGCCGAAAAAACTCAGCATCGACGCCGTGTTCACGATGCAGCCCGCCGATGCCTTCAGCAAGTCGCGCCCGGCCGCGCACACCCGCATCGTGCCGTTCAGATTGATATCCATCACGCGTTCGAACACGTCGAGCCGATGTTCTTCGACGCGGCTGATCACGCCCGCGCAGTTGACCACGATGTCGAGACGCTCGAGCGCGTTAACCGCTGCGCTTACCGCCTCGGCCGAGCGCACGTCCAGCGTGACGCGCGGAATTTCGCGATCGAGCGTATCCGCTGCGCGTTCGGGCAGCGGCAAACCGGCGGCCACCGTGTGCGCCCCGAGTTGCGCGAGCGCGTTGGCGATTGCCGCGCCGATGCCGGACAAGCCGCCGGTCACGAGCGCGGTCTTGCCTTCGAGTAGCTGATTCTGGAATGTCATGTGAGAAGCCGCGTCAGGTGGGTTGGGTCTCGATCGAGGTCGCAAGCGGCGCGGGCGCGACTTCCTTGACGACGAACAGATAGACGAGCGCCGCCGCGAACGCAACCGCCGCGCTGATCAAGAGCGCGTTGACGAACGAATGCGTCTGATCGACGACGATGCCGGTGATCACGGGCGCGAACGAGCCGCCCAGATAGCCGCCGAAGTTCTGCATGCTGCCGAGCGACGCCACCAGATGGCGCGGCGCGGCGACGCTGACGAGCGCCCATGCGCTGCCGCTCGACAGGTTCACGAACAGCATCGCGAGCGACACGTAGACGATCGCGAGCGTCGTGCTCGGCGTGTAGGCGGCCGGCACCGTGAACGCGGCCGCGCCGACGAGGCCGATGCACAGCGGCCACTTGCGGCTGCGGATCGGCGCCATGCCGCGCTTCAATAGATAGTCGGCGATCACGCCGCTGCTCGCCATGCCGATCGTGCCGAACACATAGGGAATCGCGACGAGCCAGCCGGTGTGCGCGATGCTCAAATGACGCTCGCGCTCCAGATAGCCGGGCAGCCAGGTCAGATAGAGCCACACCATGTAGATCACGCCCATGAAGCCGAAGATCATGCCCCACGTATTGCGCAGCTTGAACAGCGCGCCCCATTCGGACCAGCTGAGGCCCTGCGGGTTTTCCTGGGCGGTTGCGCCTTCGTTCAAATGCGCGGTTTCGGCTTCGGTCAGCGCGATTTCGCTGCGATTACGATAAACGACGTACCACGCAAGCGCGACGATGATGCCGACCACGCCCATGATGACGAACATCGTTCGCCATCCGAAGGCCAGCATCAGCACCGTGAGCAGCGGTGGCGCGATCATCGGCGCGATGGTGGATGACGAGATGAAGGTGCCAATCGGCGTGCCGCGCTCGCGTACCGCGAACCATTCGCTGACGACTTTCGCGCCGGCCGGAAAGAGCGGCGCCTCGGCGATGCCGAGCACGACCCGCGCGCTCAGGAAATGATTGAGCGTCTGGATGAAGCCGCCCGCGACCTGGGCGATCGACCATACGAGCATGCCGAGGCCGAGCATCACGCGCGAGCCGAAACGGTCGAGCAGTGCGCCGACCGGCAACTGCGCAAACGCATACGACAACGAGAACGCGGACAGCAGCAAGCCCATCTGCGATGCGGACAGATGCAATTCCTCGCTGACCAGGTGATTCGCGATCGACAGCGTGCTGCGGTCGAGATAATTGACGATGCCCGCAACCGTCAGGAAGACGACGGCGACCACCTGGATACGTTTCAGACGTTGCGACTTCTGAAGCATGCTTGTCTCCTGCGCAATGTGTCCTGCTGGGTGAGATGGTGTTGCTGTGACGCCTGGTATTGCAGAGTCGTTGGGCGCGTTGTTTACCGGATGAACTGATCGACATAGTCTTCGCCGAGTCCGACCGCCGTGTAGTGCTTGCGGCACATGTCGATCTTCGTGAACACGTCTTCGTATCCGGTGTGGTTGCCGTACGGATCGCAATAGAACATCACGCCGTTGACCTGGAAGTATGTGATCATTTCCTCGACGTCCTCGGGCACATACAAGGTATGCGTTTCGCCCGGCGGCTCGTACACATAGCTGCCTTCGGTTGCGACCCAATCATGTTCGAGATAGCGCCAGTGGCCCTTGAGCACCATGCCGTGCACGGCCTGCGGATGACGATGCCGGCTCAGCACACCCGAGCGGCGCACGCGCAGCAGATTCATCCAGTATCCCTGCGACGCGTTCAGGCACAGCGGACGGAACGACACGTTTTCGGCCTGCGGGACCCACACGCGTTCGTCGGCCGGAATCGCGAAGGGCACGACGATTTCCTTTTGCGCTTCCTTCGGGAACGGTAGCTGGTACGGCGTCAAATCGGATTGATTGGCCTCTGGCATGGGGAAATTCCTCGCGAAGTGTGCCAAAAGAACTTGATGTCCACATTGTGGATGCCAAGTCTACGATATGGTCATTATCGGAACCGGTTTCGGCGGGGTCAATCCTGGGGAAATCACTGGTCGGGCACGATAAGCCACTCATGAATTGATCCTCACACCGCGCGACAGATGCACGCGCAACTATGGCCACGAGCGCGCACGACGCGCAAATAACCCACAAATCAAGGCTTCTTCGGCTGTTCTGATCGAGCACCATCTTTAAGCCTTGTTTAAGAGGAGGCCACTACATTACGCATCCATCTCGAAATTTTCGGCAATATTCCCTTGACTATGACCACGAAAAAATACTGGAGCGGTAGCGCTGCGATTTGCGTAGTACTCGCCTTTGGCGGCGCGTATGCACTGAGCCATCGCAATGCCGATGCGTCCGTGAGCGACACGCAGGGCTCGACGTCGTCGCTGCACGCGGTGTCCGATATCGTCGGCTCGCGCTCGTCGGCGCCCGACTTCTCCAGCATCGTCACGCGCTATGGTCCGGCGGTCGTGCATATCGGCGTCAAGGAAGCCGCGTCGATCGACGAGAACGGTCAACGCAAGAGCGGCGGCGAAGCGCTCGGCTCGGGCTTCATCATCAGCCAGGACGGGTACATCCTGACCAACAATCACGTCGTCGACGGCGCGACCAGCGTGAGCGTGAAGCTCACCGACGGCCGTGAATTCCGCGCCCGCGTGATCGGCAAGGACAAGACCACCGACGTCGCCGTCGTCAAGATCGACGCGAACAATCTGCCGACGGTGAAGATCGGCAACCCGGACAGCAGCAAGGTCGGCGAATGGGTCGTAGCGATTGGCTCGCCCTACGGCTTCGACAGCACGGTGACTTCGGGCATCATCAGCGCGAAATCGCGCTCGATGTCCGACGATAGCCCGATCCCGTTCATCCAGACCGACGTGCCGGTCAATCCGGGCAACTCGGGTGGTCCGCTGTTCAATCTGAATGGCGAAGTGATCGGCATCAACTCGATGATCTACTCGCGCACTGGCGGCTTCCAGGGTCTGTCGTTCGCAATTCCGATCGATGCGGCGATGCATGTGAAAGACCAGCTCGTGAGCACTGGTCACGTGACTCGCGGCCGCATCGGCGTGGCCGTGCAGCCGCTCAGCGCCGACAAGGCGAAGGCGCTGGGCCTCGACTCCGCGGGCGGCGCACTGGTCGGCTCCGTCGATCCTAATGGTCCCGCGCACGCAGCCGGTCTGCGCCAGGGCGACGTGATCGTCGGCGTGAACGGCAAGCATATCGATAACACCAGGGAATTGGTCGGTCAGGTTGCGCAACTTTCGCCGGGCAGCAAAGCGACGATCAGCGTGTGGCGCAACGGCAGCGAAAACAAGCTGTCGGTGACGGTGGGCACGCAGCAAGCGTCGGACTTGGCGTCGGCCGAGCCGCGCGAAGAGCAGCAGCCCCAACCGCAGCAGCAAAACCGTCCGCGTCTGGGCGTCGCCGTGCGTCCGCTGTCCCGCGACGAACTCCAGCAAGCGCAGCTGCCGGGCGGCGTGGTGGTGCAGCAGGCCACCGGTCCGGCCGCCGAGGCAGGCATTCAGGCGGGCGACATCATCGTTGCCGTCGACGGCAAGGTGATTCGCGGCGTCGAGCAGTTGCGCCGCATGATCGCGCAGGCGGACGACAGCGTGTCCGTCACCGTGGTGCGCGATGGTGAACAGGCGTCGGTCGACGTGACGCTTGGCTGATGAGTAGAACCCGCCGGTGCAATGCCGGCGGCGGGCACGACGCGCTGATGCAGCGCGCGTGCCTCAGTTGGAAGGTTGGACCCCATCCGCGTGAGACGTGCTTTGCGATACGTCCGGCGGCTCGTCGGGTCCGCCCCCCAACGCGACGTAAAGCGACACGCCATTCTGCAAGGCCGTCGCCCGAAGCTGGATCAATTGCTGCTCGGCGGCAAACTGATTGCGTCGCGCATCCACAACCTCGAGATAGATCGAGATCCCGTTTTCGTAGCGCAGCTGCGCCGTTTCGGCGAGCTGCCGCTGCGCCTGCACCGCCTGTTCCTGCGCCGCGATCTGCTCCTTGTAGCGTTGTCGTGCGACCAATGCATCGGAGACCTCGCGAAACGCGTTCTGCACCGTGCGCTGATAGTCGGCGATCAGCTCGTCGCGCCGCGCGCGCGCCTGCGCGAGTTGCGCCTGGCGCTGTCCCGCATCGAAGATCGGCATGCCGACCAGCGCGCCGAACGACCACGCCTGCTTGGCCGGCACGAACAGATCGCCGAGTTCGGGCGACACATAACCGAAGCTGCCCGTCAGCGCGATGCGCGGGAAAAAGTCCGCGCGAGCGGCGCCGATGTCGGCGTTGGCCGCGCGCAGCTGCTGCTCGGCCTGCTGGATGTCCGGCCGGTCGAACAGCAACGCGGAGGGCAGGCCCGCATCGAGTTCGCGGAACTGCGCGGCGTCGGCGATAGGCGGCGCTTGCGGTAGCGCCTCATTCAGCGGCCCGCCGATCAGCACCTCGAGCAGATTGCGCTGCTGTGCCGTGGTTCGTTGCAGCTCCGCGAGCTGCGTTTGCGCCTGCGTGACGAGAATGGCGGCCTGGTCGTAATCGACCATCGAAGTGACGCCCGCGTCGAGCCGCATCTTCGCGACTTCCAGCGCGTAGCGCCGGCTGTCGAGCGTCTGTTGTGCGAGCGCGATGCCTTCTTCCCCCGAACGGATCGCATAGTAGTTCGACGCGACATTGCCGATCAGCGACAAACGAAACGCGTGCTGCGCGTCGACGGTGGCCAGATACCGGCGCCGCGCCGCTTCGCTGGTGTTGCGCACGCGCCCCCAGAAGTCGAGTTCGAACGACGTCACCGCGGCCTGCACGTTGTACTGGTTGAACTGCACCGAGATGTCAGTGTTGTCGAACTCGGGATCGATCGAACCGAGCGGCGCCTTCGTGCGGGTCGCAGCCGCGTTCGCATTGACCTGCGGCAAACGCGCGGCGTTCTGGATGCGATAGAACGCGCGCGCCTGCTCGATGCGCGCGACCGACGCGGCGAGATCGCGATTGTGCTCGAGCGCGGCCTCGATCAGCAGCTTCAGTTGCGGATCGGCGAAGAAGGTCTCCCAGTCGACTTCGCTTGCCAGATGCGCGGTGGCCGGATTGGCGATCTCCGTCGTGTCGAAATGATCGGCGATCGGCAGTGAGGGCTGCTGATACTTCGGCGCAAAGTTGCAGGCGGCGAGCGAGCAGCAGAAGAGGGGCAGCAGGCGCTTATGAAGGCACCGATGAAGGCTCTGACGAAGGCTCTTACGCATCGCGCTGCCCTCCACCCAATTCGCCCGGCGTGGCCGTTGGCCGATCGTCATCGTCCAGATCGACGCTGCGCTTCTTGCGGCTCAGCCAGCGACGCGCGGCCACATAGAACAGCGGCGTAAAGAAGATGCCGAACATCGTCGCGGTCAGCATGCTGCCCATCACGCCGGTGCCGACCGCGCGCCGGCTCGCAGCGCCCGCGCCGGTCGCAAGCACGAGCGGCAGCATGCCCAGCACGAACGTGACGCTAGTCATCAGAATAGGGCGCAGACGCTGCTGCGCGCCGTTCTTCGCGGCGGCCAGCGCGTCCTTTCCTGCGGCTTCCTCCTTGATCGCGAACTCGACGATCAGAATCGCGTTCTTCGCGGCAAGGCCGATGATCGTCACGAGGCCGATGTTGAAGTACACGTCCGCGGACAGTCCACGCAGCATCGTCAGCACTACCGCTCCGATAACGCCGAACGGGATGATCAGCAACACCGCGACCGGAATCGCCCAGCTCTCGTACAGCGCCGCGAGCAGCAGGAACACGACCACGAGCGACAACCCCAGCAGCATGCCGATCTGCCCGCTCGCCTGTTTTTCCTCGAACGCGGTGCCGGTCCATTCGTAGCTCAGGCTGCCGGTCAACACGCGCGACGCGATGCGTTCCATCTCGGCGATCGCCGCGCCGCTCGAACGGCCGGGCGCGGCCTGCCCCGACAGCGTCGCGGACGGAAAGCCGTTATAGCGTTCGAGCTGCTGCGGCCCGGAAATCCAGCGCACGTGCGAGAACGCCGAGAACGGCACCATCTCGCCGCGGTTGTTGCGCAGGCGCAGCGCGCTCACGTCCTCGGCGCGCATGCGTTGTTCGGCGTCCGCCTGCAACAGCACGCGCAGCACGTTGCCCTCGAACACGAAGTCGTTCACGTAGTTCGAACCGAACGTCAGCGCAAGCGCCTGGTTCACCTGGCCGATCTGCAGACCGAGCGCGCGCGCCTTCACGCGGTCGATCTCGACATACAGTTGCGGCGCCTCCGGCATGCCCTCGGCGCGCACGCCGGCGAGAAGAGGGCTTTGCGACGCCTCGATCATCATGCGCCGCGCGGCCTGTTGCAGCGCTTCGCCGCCGACGCCGCTGCGATCCTGGATCTTCATCGTGAAGCCGGTCGCGGTGCCGAGCGACGGAATCGGCGGCGGATCGAGCGCAAAAATGATCGCCTCGGGAATCTGCCGGAACGCGGCGTTCGCGCGACGCACCAGCGCGCTCGCCGAATTCTCCTCGCCCGAGCGCTCGTCCCACGGCTTCAGATCGACGAACGACAGCGCCGCCGATTGCCCCTGGCCGAAGAAGCTGAAGCCCGTCACGGATGCGACGTTGCGCACCTGCGGCTGCGTTCGCAGAAACGCCTCGACCTGATCGATTGCGCGCTGCGTGCGCTGGTCGGTGGAACCCGGCGGCCCGGTATAGGTGACGAAAATGTATCCCTGGTCCTCGGTCGGCAGAAAGCCGGTCGGCAGCCGCGTGAAGAAAAACGCGGTGATTGCGCAGGCCGCGACGAACACCAGCAGCCAGCGCAGCGGCGAGCGCAACATCGCATCGACGCCGCCGATATAGCGCGTGGTGCCCGCGTCGAGCCCGCGATTGAAGCCGCCGAACACGCCGTGCAGCAGACGTGAGGCCGGGTTCTTCGGCCGTTGCTTTGACGCCGCCTCGCTGCGCAGCATCGCCGCGCACAACGCTGCGCCGAGTGTCAGCGCCAGCACCGTCGACAGCAGGATCGACACCGCGAGCGTGACCGAAAACTGCCGGTAGATGCCGCCCGTCGAGCCCGGAAAGAACGCCATCGGAATGAACACCGCGACGAGCACCAGCGTGCTCGCGATCGCCGCGCCCGAAATCTGCCCGATTGCTTTCACCGTTGCGCGCGGCGCGCCGAGCCCTTCCTCGCGCATGATGCGCGCGACGTTTTCGACGACGACGATCGCGTCGTCGTTGAGAATACCGATCGCGACCACCATGCCGAACAGCGACAGAATGTTGATCGACAGCCCGAACAGAAAGAGCCCTGCGCAGGTGCCGATCAGCGCGATCGGCACGACGATCGTCGGGATCACGGTCGCGCGCCAGTCCTGCAGGAACAGGAACACCACGACCGTCACGAGCAGCAGCGCCTCGACCATCGTGCGGATCACGCCCTGCACTGAGGTCGTGATGAACGGCGTGGTGTCGAACGGCACGGTCCACGTGACGCCGCGCGGGAAGATCGGCTGCAATTCGCGCATGCGCTGGCGCACCGCGTTGGCGACCGCGAGCGCATTCGCGCCGCTCGCGAGCTGGATCGCGATGCCGGCCGACACCTTGCCGTTGACGGTGAGCCGGTTGCCATAGCTGTCGTTGCCGAGTTCGACGCGCGCGACGTCTCCGACCCGCACGGTCGAGCCATCCGGATTCGCGCGCACGATGATTTCGCGGAACTGCTCAGGCGTCGTGAAGCGGCTTTGCGTGACGATCTGCGCGGTGAATTCGGAGCCAGGCGCGATCGGCTGATCGCCAAGGCCGCCGCCGGCGGTCTGGCTGTTCTGCTCCTGGATCGCCTGCAGCACCTCGCTTGCCGACAGACCAAAGCCCGCGAGCTTGCGCGGATCGATCCAGATCCGCATCGCGTACGACGAGCCGAATAGCTGTACATCGCCGACGCCGTCGATCCGGCGCAACTCGTTGACGATGTTGTTCGACGCGAAGTTGCCCATCGCGACGGCGCTGGTGGAGCTGTCGATCGCCTGCAGTGCAAGCAGCATCAGAAAGCCCGACGACGCCTTCGTCACGCGCACGCCGACCTGCCGGACTTCGAGCGGCAGGCGCGGCTCGACGCGGCTCAGACGGTCCTGCACCTGGCTGCGCGCGACGTCGAGATCGGTGCCGGGCTTCAGCACCACGGTGATCTGCATCGTGCCGTTCGAGCGGCTCACCGACGACATGTACAGGAAATTGTCGATGCCGTTCATCTCGTCTTCGACGATCGACGTGACGGTACGCTCGAGCGTGTTCGCGTCGGCGCCGCTGTACACCGCGGTGATGCTGAGCGACGGCGGGGCGACGTCGGGGTACTGCTCGACCGGCAGCAGCGCGAGCGCGATCGCGCCGAACAGCACGATGAACAGCGCGATGACCCACGCGAAAACCGGCCGGGCGACGAAGAATCGATTCATCGGGCCGCCCGTCAGTGCGCGGCAGAAGCGGGGGCGGCGGGCTTGGCCAACTGCGCGGCCGGCTGCGCCGCCGGCGAAGCATCGGGCGCGGGCCGCGCGTCGACATGCTGACCCGGTTGCACCTTCTGCCAGCCGTCGACGATCAGGCGCTCGCCGGGCTTCAAACCACCGCGCACGGTCCAGCGTCCTTCGCCCTGTTCGCCTAGATCGATGTTGCGGCGAACCACGGTGCCGTCGTCGGCGACCAGCGCGACGCTCGCAACGCCGTTGTCGAGTTGCACCGCCCGCTCGGGAATACGGATGCCCTGCAGAGTGCCCGCCGCGATGATGCGCCCGCGCACGAACTGCCCCGGCAACAGCGTGCGGTCCGGATTCGCGAAACGCGCGCGCACCGTCTGCGTGCCGGTCGACGGATCGATGACGAGATCGGCGAAGTCGAGAAAACCGCGCTCGTTGTAGATCTGGCCGTTGGCGAGGATCAGTTGCACCTCGACGTGCTTCATGCTGGTCGGCTGGCGCGCGCCCGACTGGATCTGCTGCTCGACATCGAGCATCACGGTATTCGACTGCGTGAACACCGCGTTGATCGGCGTCAGCTGATTGACCTGCGTGAGCAGCGTGGCCGCGCCCGCGCTGACGAGCGCGCCTTCGGTGACGAGCGCGCGGCCCGCGCGCCCGGCGATCGGCGTGCGTATGATGCAGCGATCCAGCCGCAGTTGCGCAAGCGCAACCGCGGCTTGCGCATCGGAGACATTGGCCTGGGCCTGCTGCATCGTCGCGAGCGCGGCGTCATATTCCTGCGCGCTGACCGCATGACGGCCGACGAGCGGCTTGAACCGCTCCACGACCGACGCCGCGTTGTCTCGCACGGCGGTCGCGCGCGTGAGCGCGGCCTGCGCCTGCTGCAACTGCGCGCGATAGTCGCTCGCGTCGATCTGGAAGAGCGGGGCGTTGGCCGGCAGGTCAGTGCCTTCCTGATACAGCGTGCGCTCGACGATGCCATCGACGCGCGCGCGAATCTCGGCGGTGCGCACGGCCTCGATGCGGCCCGGCAACTCGACGACATCGGCGACAGGGGTGGTGGAAACCGTTTCGACCAGCACGGGAACCGACGGCGGCATCGACGCGGCGGTGGGAGTCTGCGACCGGTCGTTGCAGGCGGCAAGCAGGAACGGCAAACCGGTGATCAGCAGCGATACGGCACGACTACGCAGGCGGAATGCGAAGCAAGGCAAGAGAAACTCCTTTGATCAAGGCAGTCTTTTTTGCGCGTGAGATCGGTGACGGTTTTTCCGGTTTGCGGTCGAATTAATTATTCGGAACGAGTGTGGGCGCGTTAATGCGCGGGAAAATATTTCCGTTGATCCTACCGTGTCTGGGTGGCTTGTCAATTTATTCTTGGCGTCGCGACTGGGAAGGGCTTGCCGCTCGCAAGCGAGACAGCGCGTGGGTTGCCGAACAGAGACGCAGCGCGCATGTCCAAAGAGACCGCCAGGTTGAATGGCAATCGTCAATTACATGTCAATTACCATCCAGCAATCGCCGCTATTTAAAGGCATGCAATTGTCACCCAATAACAGTCACGTACGCTTGCGCTCAGGATGGCGCAACACCGAATGCTTGCGGCCGTATGACAGATAAATCGTCATGCCGATCACGAGCCACACGACGAGCCGCAGCCACGTGACGAGCGGCAGGCCGACCATCAGCAGCAGGCAGAACAGGATGCCGAGCACTGGCACGACCGGTACGCCCGGCGCCCGGAATGGACGCGCCGCCTCGGAGTCGCTGCGCCGCAGATAGATCACCGCGCCGCACACGAGCACGAATGCGAACAGCGTGCCGATGCTGACCATCTCGCCGAGCACGCCGATCGGCGTCAGCGCAGAGACGATCGCGACGACCGTACCGATCAGGATCTGGCTCAGATAAGGTGTGTGCAGACGCAGATGCACCTTCGCGAAAAAGTGCGGCAACAGACCGTCTTGCGACATCGTGAAGAAGATGCGGCTTTGTCCATAGAGCAGCACGAGTATCACGGTGGTCAGCCCCGTCAACGCGCCGATTTTGATCAGTATCGCGAACCACGTGAGCCCGATCGTGTCGACGCCCTTGGCGATCGGATCGGGAACGTTCAGCTCGGTATAGGGAACGAGGCCGGTCAGCACGGCGGCGACGAGGATGTACAGCACCGTGCAGATGATCAGCGAGCCGAGAATGCCGATCGGCATGTCGCGCTGCGGCTGTCGCGCCTCCTGCGCGGCGGTGGACACCGCATCGAAGCCGATGAACGCGAAGAACACCACGGCCGAGCCGCGCAGAATGCCGCTCATGCCGAAACTGCCGAACTGCCCGGTATTGGCAGGAATGAACGGATGCCAGTGTTCCGGCTTGATGAAAAACAGGCCGATCGCGATAAACGTGACCACCACGGTCAGCTTGACCGCGACCATCACGTTGTTCAGGCGCGCCGATTCCTTGGTCCCCAACACGAGCAACGTGGTCAGGATCGCGATGATCACCACCGCCGGCAGGTTGATCACGCCGGTGACCGTCGAGCCGTCGGCCAGTTTGACGACGGTGCCGGGGGCGGCGGCGAGGGCAGGTGGAATGTCGATACCGACATTGCGCAACAGGCTCACGATATAGCCGGACCAGCCGACCGCGACGGTCGCGGCGCCCATCGCGTACTCGAGGATCAGGTCCCAGCCGATGATCCACGCGAAGATTTCGCCGAGCGTCGCATATGTGTACGTGTAGCTGCTGCCGCATACGGGCAGCATCGCCGCGAGCTCCGAATAGCACAGGCCGACGAACGCGCACGCGATGCCGCCCAGGATGAACGACAGCGTGATGGCCGGGCCCGCGAACTGCGCGGCGGCGGTCCCCGTCAGCACGAAGATGCCGGCGCCGATGATCGCGCCGATGCCCATCGCGGTGATACTCGTCGCGCCCAGCGTTTTCGACAGATGGCGGCCTTCTTCGACGTCGGCGCTGGCGACGATCTCAGCGACGGTTTTGCGTGCCATGTAACCGGTATCGGCCATGATGAGTCGTCCCTTTTTCAGTGTTGATTAGGCACGAACCGGTCAGACTGTCATCGGCTCGCGGAGCACGACAAAAACATCCGTCGCCGCGCACGGCAACGGTCACGGCAAGTGCGAAGAAAGCGTCTAACGGAAAAAGTCTGAATTCAGTCTATGCCGGATTAAAAGCAAAGTGAAATCGGCTTGCTTTGTCGGGGCGACAGGGCAGTGGCATGGCTGGCGCGCGCAGCAGCGGGCGTGCTGCGGGCCGATGTGCAATCTCAGCCGATCCTCCCGCGCCGCAGCACGCCGCTCAGGCCGAGCGTGTGACCGGGGTCGTAGTAGTGAATCAGGAGCGTGCGCCGCTGCCCGTTCTGTACGTCGAGGTTCGCATGCTGAAGCGCGAAGCCATTGAATTCGTAGACGCTGCCGGGTTTGACCGGGATGCGCTTGCAGTTGCCGACACGCAGGTCATGCAGGGTATGCCAGCTGCGCCAACTGAGCGGCAGGCTATGCAGGAAGCCATGACGCATCTTGCAGATCAGGTTGGTCAGCGTCGTGACCGACAGGCGCGGCTTGCAATACATCACGAGATCGCCGTTGTGAACGCCGTCGGGTGCGAGCTGAAGCGGAACCAGCAGCGTCAGCAGGTGCGAGTCGTAATGGCGGCAGTGGCTTTCCGCCAGCGAAGTCTTGCTCGCGCAGCGCAGTACGTGGAACGGCTCGGTCGGTAAATTTGTTTGCCCGATTTTGGCGGCCATCGCGCGCGCATTCGCGCAGATCGATTGCTCGAGTTCGCGAAAGGCCTGAGCGCGACGCAGTATCTCGGCGATTTTCGCGCCGGATTGCGAGCGCGGTGCGGTGGTGTCAAACAGATGGTCGATAAACTGGTTGATTTCGGCGATCGTCTCCTGGGGAATCACGTCATCAAAAGATTTCAAGGCGACGCTTTGGTCGATTCGAATCCGGTTAGTCTCAGTGTGCCCACGCACGTCTGTCAGGGTGTCCATAGCCCAGATTTCCATTCGTTTTTTGCTCTACAACCGTAATGAAAAATATTCTCTACTAGCCGCGCACAATGTTCGGCAGCGTACGTAAAGCCCTCAGGTGATTGATTCCGATCACTAAATCTGAAGTCGGATTTCTCTGACCGCTTTTCTAGATCACATTGCGAGAATTTGGAAATGGCTGCGACTGCGACGATGCGCGCCGGTGTTCAGAAACACGACATCTGAACTTTGGACTAACAGAATGGATGTTGATAATTTATCTTATGTCAAATGGCGTATCCGTCGAAGACAGCCACCACTGGGACACCGACGATGCCCAGCCACGATGGCGAGGCATCCAAAGCGCGCGTTTCTTTCATACCGCAATCGACACCCGGATGCTGGACGGTTCAGTAATCGTCAACAAGACTGCCTCGGCAATTTGATGTCAACCTTACCGCGCGCTCAATCAGATCCTTCACGACTTTACCATCCTCCACGCGGACCGGGAGATTCCATGCGCGCCATATACCGCAATTAGACAATCGTTAAATCCTTCTTGGTCCACCACGAGAATAAGCTTTCGACCGCTAACGCGAATACCGCTGTCGCTGCTCAAGCGGATTTTTAATCGTTGTCTATTGCATCGTGGCTCAGAGACGTTTCGCATATTCTCTCGAACCGCGAGCGTCTCGTCGCGTTCGGAGACTGCGCATGTGCTACGTGCATTTCGACGCGGCGTACGGACACAACGCGGTCGCCGCGTTCCCATTTGCCTCGGTCTGCGATGCATGTTCGAACACCCGCAGACGCTCGGCATCCGCAATCAGTCGTTTCTTGATCGTCGAGCGTCCCGCCGATCCGAAACCCATCACCTTTTCGTATTCATGCGGTCTGTCGTGCCTGAAACGATTAAAGAAGTCATCACCCGGCAGGCCGTTGTCGAGGCTCATCAGGCAGCCGTAGTCGAGCGACGCGCAATCGCTCAGCGAGCGCGCCGCGTCCGCCAACGCGCGATAACGGCTTTGCAACGGTTCGTCGCGACCGAAAAGCGCGTGCAGTTCCTGATAAGACACGAGTCTCTTGCGCCTGGCGGCACGCAATAGCATCGCGGCGATATCGCGGGTCCTATCCGTGTTCATTTCATTCTCCTTACCGCCTGCTGGCAGATGCCCAATGGCACCGATGAAGACGCCGGCCCCTTTGATCGATTTATGCGTATTGAGTCATAAAGTGCCCGGCGAAAAAGTATTTCCGGGTATTGAGCGAGGCAGTCAAATTAAGCAGATGGTTACTGGAGTCGCGATCAGCAACATTCTGCGCGAATGTCCCGTTTCGCTATAATCCGCCTGGAAAAGCGCCGCAAAACGGTTTTCAATCTTCCGAACCCATTTTTCGCAGATTTCCAGCGAACACCACCCTGCATCGAAAAAATGCATTCGAATTGCATTCGCAAAACAGAAATCCACGCATTCAAACGATTCAGTCTTCCGGCATGCCGCGCACACTGAGCAACCCCAGACACCAAGCTCTATGCGGTTAGGCGGTATTGGGGGCTATCGGCGCGAGCCAAGCCGGATTGATCTTTTGTTTAAATCAGTTCAATCAGGTTAGCAAACGTGAAATTCAATCGCAAGGAAGATCTTTACGATGGGGAAAGAAAAACATAGCGCGAACGTCATACCCGACGATTACGTCGTTTTCTATCAGGGGAAAGACGCGATTGATTTTTTATTCTTTTAGACACAGCGAGCGACTTTTCGATTATCTGTAAGTGGCGTGACACTCTTCTCTGTCTACACCGGCAACCGCTTGCAGCCCGGTCAGCGACCCAACGGCGGAGTTCTCCAATGCATCGACCGAATGACGATTTACCGACGGTCGCACGGCGTCTCACGGCGGGCAAGAAACTGCTCGACGGCATCGCCGCGGCCGAGGTCGCGAAACAGATGGGAATGGCAAAGACCACCGTCGAGCGATATCGCAAGCTATTGGAGCAAGGTGGGCTCGACGCGCTCAGAAACATGAGCGTCGGCGGCCGCCATTCCGCGCTCGCGGTGGCCGATCTGGACTGGTTGGCCGAGGCGCTGAGGGCCTCGCCGCGGGACTATGGCTTCGACTCCGATGGCTGGAGCAATGCGCGCATGCGCGAGTTGATAAGCCGTCAGTTCGGCATTTCTTACTCGCGGGTCTATGTATGGCAACTGGCCACCAGACTTGGCGTGTCTTACCGGCTCGGCCGAAATGCACACTAAGATGGCGGCCGCACCCAGCTAACGCACGCGCGTGCGCATCGGCTCAGGCGCTTTCCCGGACCTTTGGCAGAAACTGCGGCGCGAGTTCGACCTGCGACCATTGGAACGGCAACGCGCCGCGGCTGCGGCGCACTTCATCCACATGGAACCGCACGAGCCGCTGCGCGCCCGCAAATGCCGCGAGTTCGTCGCCGTCCCAGATGATCTCCGCTCGCACCGCCAGAAAAAGCAGATCGCCGGTTGCGAAGTCGATGACCAGCAGGCCCGCGCGCGGATCGTGCACGAGGTTGCCGATCGTGTTGAAGAAGCGGTTGCCGCTGTAGTCGGGCGTGGTCAGCGTCGTTGCGTCGTCCACGCGCACGAAGCCCGGTGCGCCGCCGCGATGCGAAACGTCGACGCCCTTCCCCACCCCCGCTTCCTCGCTCAGATTCGCACTGGCGATAAAGAACGTGTCCGCGCTCGCGAGCAATTCGCGGTCGGCACTGCCCAGACGCTCGGCGATCTCGGGCTGCGCGCGCGTCGCGGCCGGGTCCCGCTCGATGAAAGACGGCGTACGGCTCTGGATGTACTTCGGGCAATTGCCGAAACTCTGCATGACTTCGAACTGCAACGTGTCGCCTTGCACCGACCGTACGACACCATTCACCCGATTGCGGCGCCGCGTGCGCGGCTCGATGCCCAGCGCGCCGAGCTGCGCGCCTTCGCGCCACGCCGCGGCGAGCGGGTCGCCCGCCAATGCGCCGCCTTCGATGCGCAGTGTGCGCGCATCCGGTGACGTGACGAAGCCCGGCGAACTCGCGCGTAGCGTCGCCCACGGCTGACCGCTCGCATCGACGCCGCCGATCACGAGGAACGGCTGCGCGGCAAAGAACTCGCGATGCTGCTCCGGCATGAAACGGCGAATGCCCCGACGCCCCATCGACTCCGCGACGTCACGCACACCCGCGCGCTGTTGCGCATCCTGCTCGCCGGCATGAAACGGCGACACGTCGGCTCCCCAGTTATTCAACAGAACGAACTCGGACATGATCTGACTCCCTTGCAAGATCTGAAGCGGCTCCAACTGCGTATCACGCCGCCAGCAAACCCGCCTTCGTCGACGGCATCGCGATGAAACGCGGCAATGCCTCCACGCGACTCAGCCATGCACGAATGTTCGGATACGGCTGCAATGACACACCACCCTCGGGTGCGTGAGCGATATACGTGTGCGCGGCGATATCGGCGATCGTCACATGTGCGCCAGCCACGAACGGCTTGCCGGCCAGCTCCGCGTCGATCACGTCGAACAGCTTGACGGCGATCTGCTTTGCACGCTCGTGGTCGAGCGGCGCGCCGAAGACGGTAACGAGCCGCGCCGCGCACGGCCCGTATGCGATCTGGCCCGCCGCGAGCGACAGCCAGCGCTGCACCGCCGCGGCGCCGAGCGGATCGTCCGGCAGCCACGACGCATCGCCATAGCGCTTTGCCAGATAGACGAGAATCGCGTTCGAATCGAACAGCGTCAGCTCGCCGTCCTGAATCGTCGGCACCTGACCGAACGGGTTCAGCGCGAGGTACTCGGGCTTGCGGTTCTCGCCCGCCTTCATGTCCAGCTCGATCAACTCGAACGGCAGATCGAGCAGCGACAGAAACAGCTTCACGCGATGACCGTGGCCTGACAGCCGTGTCGTATAGAGCTTGATAGGCTGGGCGGGTCGGGTGGCGGACATGGAGGTCTCCAGACAGGTTGAATGACACGCCCAGCATAGGGCGTAGGCACTGTCGCGCGGAAGCCCGATAATCCGGGAAACACAGTCAAGCGAGAATGGACAATCGATCATGGCCGATGTGCGCAACGTCAACCTGAACCGCCTCGCGATCTTCGTCGCGGTCATCGACGCGGGCTCGCTGAGCGCCGCCGCGACTCGGCTCGGACTCGCGAAGACGATGGTCAGCACGCACATGCAGCGGCTCGAGGCGGAGGTCGGCGCGAGCCTGCTGGTGCGCACCACGCGGCGGCTCGGCGTCACCGAGGCTGGCCGCACGTTCTACGAGGCGAGCGTGAAAATTCTGCGCGCCACCGAGGACGCGTTGAACGCGCTCGGCGGAGAAACCTCGCCGGTGCGCGGCACGCTGCGCGTCAGTGCGCCGAACGACTACGGCGCGCTCGTCGTCACGCCCGCGCTGGTCGAATTGCGCCGAACCCACGCGCAGCTCGACGTCGAACTGCTGAGCAGTGACCGCTACGTCGATCTGATTGCCGACGGCATCGACGTCGCGATCCGGCTTGGTCGTCTCGCGGATTCGAACTATCGCGCGGTGAAGCTCGGCAGCTTCGTCAAGTGGCTCGTCGCGAGTCCCGAGTTCCTGCGCACGTGGGGCGTGCCGAACACGCCGGCCGCGCTCGAGACGCTGCCCTATTGCGCGTTGTCGGTGCTGCCGCATCCGTTGACGCTCGATCTGCGGCACGTCGACGGTAAAAGCGCGAGCGTGCGCTGCGCATCGGCGCTGCGTGTCAACACGGCCGATGCCTGCCGGGCGGCGACGCTCGCGGGCGGCGGCATCGGTCTGCTGACGGATTTTTCGATCGCGGACGACGTCGCGGCGGGACGGCTGATCCGGCTGCTGCCCGAATGGGCAACCGCGCCGGCGAGCATCCAGGCCGTGTTTCCGCCGACGAGTCACCCGCCGGCGAAAGTCCGCGCGCTGATCGATACGCTGAAGCGAAGGCTCGGGGCGGACCCTGCGGACTAGTGCGGCAGATCCTCCTGGCGTTCCCATTCCAGCGCAACGGCGGTTAGCTTCTATCCCCGCGATCGCCCGATTTGCTCTACTGCGACGATGCGCGCCGCGCCCCGCGGCCTCGCCCGATCGTCAAGTGGAGAGCTCATGTCCGCCATTTCCCGTCCTGCTCAAGGGGTCCTCACCGTCGCGTGTCCGAGCGCGGCGGGCCAGGTTGCCGCCGTCGCCGGCTTTCTCGAACGGCATCGTTGCTATGTCGACGAACTGACCGTATTCGACGACGAACTCAGCGAGCGCTTTTTCGTGCGCTGCGTGTTTCACCACGTCGATCGCGACGACGCGCTGCAGATCGCCACGCTCAAGCAGGAATTCGCGTCGATCGCCGAACGCTTCCGGATGACGTGGGCGATCCACGATCTGTCGGTGCGGCCGAAGGTCCTGATCATGGTGTCCAAACTCGAACACTGCCTCGCCGATCTGCTGTTTCGCTGGCGCATGGGCGAGCTGAAGATGGACATCGTCGGCATCGGCTCGAATCATCGCGATCTCGAACCGCTCGCGCGTCAGCACGGCCTGCCGTTCCATCATCTGCCGATTACCGCCGACACGAAGCCGCAACAGGAAGCGCATCTTCTCGAATTGTTCGAATCGTCCGGCGCCGAGCTGCTGATTCTCGCGCGCTACATGCAGATCCTGTCCGCCGAAACGAGCCGCGCGCTCGCCGGGCGCGCGATCAATATCCATCATTCGTTCCTGCCCGGGTTCAAAGGGGCGAAACCGTATCATCAGGCCCATGCGCGCGGCGTCAAGGTGATCGGCGCCACCGCCCATTTCGTTACCGACGATCTCGACGAAGGTCCGATCATCGAGCAGGGAGTCGAACCCGTCGATCACTCGTACAGCCCCGAACGGCTGCTGACGACCGGACGCGACGTCGAATGCATTACGCTCGCGCGCGCGGTGAAGGCGTTCGTCGAGCGGCGCGTGTTCATCAACGGCGAGCGCACCGTCGTGCTGAGGTAAACAGAAAACGCCGCTGAAAAGCGGCGTTTCATCAGGCTGCGCCGACGCTTGCCGGCTTACTTCACCCAGCTATCCACCCGATCCGAGTGCGCGCTGACCCAGGCGTCGGCGGCCGCGGCCGGCTTTTCGCCGTTCTGCGTGGCCAGCATCACCGCGTCGATTTCGCCCGGCTTCCATTGGAACTTCTTCAGGAACGCGACCACGGTCGGTGCTTTTTTCTCGAGCTCCGGATTCACCACGCTATCGACGTGCTCCGCTTCACCGAACACCTTCTTCGGATCGTCGAGGAATTTCAGCTTGTACTTCGCGAACATCCAGTGCGGCTTCCAGCCGGTCACGATGATCGGCTTGCTGGCCGCCTCCGAGCGCGCCAGTTCGGCGGTCATCGCGCTGCCGGAACTCGGCATCAGCTGATAGTCGAGCCCATAGGCCTTGATCGCCTCGCTGGTTTTCTGCATCACGCCAGCCCCAGCGTCGATGCCGACGATGCGCGCGCCGAATTCCGCCTTCTTCGACTGCAGATCGCCAACGCTCTTCACGTCCACGTTATCCGGCACGATCAGCCCGATCTTCGCGTCGTTGAAGTTCGGCCCGAGGTCGACCACCTTGTCCTTGAAGTTGTTCCAGTACGCGCCGTGCGTGACCGGCAGCCACGCGGACAGCGTCGCGTCGAGATCGCCGCGCGCCACACCCTGCCACATCACGCCGGCCGCGACCGGCACCAGTTGCACCTGATAACCGAGGCGCTTTTCGATCACCTCGGCGGCCACGTTCGACGTCGCAACGCTATCGTCCCAGCCCTCCACGTAACCGATCTTGATGGTCGGCTTCGAATCGGCCGACACGCCCGCACTGACCGCCGCCAGCATCACCCCCAACGCGCTTGCCACCACTACCTTTCCGATCAGTCTCATCGACGTTCTCCCGTTGATACATTTGCCCATTGACGCGTTTGCCATCGAACCGCAGATCGCGCATTTAGAATCGCCAACCAGAATTGCCGGGTAGCGTTGTTTTGCGACATGCAGTTGTCCACATGCGACTTCCACGCAAATCCGCGCAGTATTTGCCGTGTTCTTGTGGTGTTGTCAGTCGTATTACTTGTCGACGATGAGATCGCTCAGCGGCTTGCTACAGCACAGCAGCACCATGCCCTGATCGATCTCGCGCTGACGGATACCGCCCGCGTGCTTCATCGCCACTTCGCCCGACACGAGCTTCACCTTGCAGGTGCCGCACATGCCTTGGGTGCACGACGCCGGCAGCCGCACGCCCGCCTGCTTCGCCGCTTCGAGCACATGCTGGCCCGCGCCGCACTCGATCTCGCGATGACTGCGCGTAAAGCTCACCTTGTAGCGTGTTCCGGTTTCGACCGGCGCCGCCGGCGCTTCGCGCAGCGCGTCCGCGACATGCGCTTCGGTCAATTGCGCGGCCACCTCGCTGACGGTCTCGAACGAGAAGCTTTCCTCGTGATAGTGCTGGCGGTCGAAGCCGCCCTCGTCGAGCAGTTTGCGCACCGCTTGCATATACGGCGCGGGGCCGCAGGTGAAAATTTCCCGCTCCAGAAAATCCGGTGCAATCAGCTTCAGCAGCGGCAGCGTCAGAAAGCCGGTGATGCCGGGCCAATTGGTGCGCGCGCCCACGCGCTCACAAACGAACGCTGTGCGGAAATGCGCCTGATTCGCAGCGATCAGATCGAGCTCGCGCGCGAAGATGATGTCGTCCGGCGTGCGCGCGCTATGCACGAAGACGATATCGCTGTCCTCGCCGAGTTCATGATGCGTGCGGCTCATCGACATCAGCGGCGTGATGCCCGAGCCCGCCGACAAAAACAGGAACTTGCGCGCCGGATGCCGCGCGCAGGTGAACTCACCGGCAGGCCCCAGCACGCGTACCTGCATGCCCGCATGCAGATTGTCGTGGAGCCAGTTGGACACCGGGCCGCCCGGCACGCGCTTCACGGTGATCGAAATCGTATGGGGCCGCGTGGGCGGCGACGAGATCGTATAGCAGCGATTGACCCGCTCGCCGTCGATCTCCAGCTCCAGCGTAATGAACTGCCCCGGCTCGAACACGAACGCCCGGCCGGATGGCGCGCGGAAGAAGAAACTCTTCACGTCGTGCGTTTCGCTGCGAACCTGGCAGCACTCCAGCGTGTCGTCGGAATCACTGCTCCAGCGCGCCGGCAGCGCATCCCAGAAGCGCGGCTGCGTGACGCGGCTCGCCGCGCCAGCTGGATTCTCAGAAGTCTGCTCGATGTCCGGTTGAAACATGGCCTGATCGCGCATCATGGTTGTCCCCCCGCTTGTCATTGCGGCGTTGCACTCAGCGCGCGAACGACACGACTTTCTCGTCGTGCGCTGCTCCCGGGTTCGCGTCGTAATCCGCGAGACGGCCGATATACCATTCGCAGAACTTTTCGACGAGTCCTTCGGTGAACGGCGAATACGGACCCGGCTCATACGCGCTGCTCGTCGCGCCGCGCTGCGAATATTCGACGAGCGCGCGATCCTGGTCGTTGGTCGCGCGCCACACGGCGGTCAGATTGTCGACGTCGTAATCGATGCCTTCGCGCGCGTCCTTGTGCACGAGCCATTTGGTGCGCACCAGCGTCTTGCCGGCCGACAGCGGAATCACCGAGAAACTGACGATATGGTCGCTCATGAAGTGATGCCACGAATTCGGCTGCGTCCAGAACGACAGACCGCCGAGATCGGCCTCCGTGAAACCGCCGAGCAGTTTCTTCGAGGCGACCTTCGCGTCGAGCGTCTGCGATTCGCCGTCGCGATCGAGCGGCAGACGTTGTGTGCGAAACCCGGTGACCAGATCGGCGAGCCGCTCGATTTCAGCCGATGGCAACTGCATCGCCTCCCACTGTGCGGTGCGGCGCGCGACCGTCGCCTCGAACGCGGCCATGCCCTCCTCGTTCGCCGGCGTGCGCTGATAACCAAAGCCGAATTCGTACAGCGAGATGGTCAGCTCCGGATGGTTCGCGACGCAGTGATAGCACTCGCGATTGTTCTCCATCGTCAGCTTCCAGTTGCCCTCCTCGATGATGTCGATCGACGCGGCGATCTTGCAGCCGGCCAGATCGTGCGGCAACAGATACGGTTCCATCGCGGCGCGCATCACTGAAAAATCGGCGGGCGGCTGTTCGGCCAGACAGATGAAAATCAGTCCGGCGAGGTTTTCGACATGCACCGCTTTCAGGCTATGTTTGCAGCGGTCGAACTGTTCGCCCATGTGCTCGGCGAACATCAGGTCGCCGTTCAGGCTGTAGGTCCAGCTGTGATACGGACAGACGATATTGCCGAGCGAGCCCTTGCCGGTATTGCACAGACGCGCGCCGCGATGGCGGCAGACGTTATGAAACGCGCGCACCTGCATGTCGTCGTCGCGCACGATCAGGATCGAGTCGTTGCCGATCTCGACCGTCACGTAGTCGCCCGGTTCGGGCACATCGGGCTCGACCGCGACCTGAATCCAGTGCTGGCGGAAAATCGCGTCGATATCGAGCGCGAATATTTCCTCGCTCGTATAGAACGGCGCTTCCAGCGTGTAATTCTGCTTGCGGCGTTCGATCATTGCGCGAACGTCTGCGGAAACTTTCATTGTGTGCTCCGTTGCGTGTCACGTCTGGCGCCGCGCCAGGCCCTCCTGGTCGCATGCTGGCCCGAGCCGGAATTCAGTAATCCACCAGTTGATGCTCGCGCAAATACGCGAGGATCACTTGTGCTTTTTCGACGGAACTCCCTTCAATTACGACGCTGCCGCCGCGGCTCTCGGTCGTCGTCGCCGACAGCATGCGTGCGTGGCCCGAGCGCTTTTCGGCGGCGGCGAGCCGCACTGGTTTCGCGGTGGCGGGGCCGATGGTCCATGCGGACTGCTCGGGAGTGGTGCCGTGCGGCGCGGCGGCGCCCGGCGCGGCGGTGCGCTCGATCCTGCCTTCGCGCAGCCGCGCATATGCGTACGACGTCGCGGCGTTCGCGAGCGGATGCACGGCGATCAACGCGGGCAGCCGCACTTCGACGCGCCGTCGCAGGCCTTTCGGCATGAACTGCCGGACCTGCGCGCAACCGTCGCGCACGGCCAGATCCACGGCGGCGCCGACGAGCGGTACCGCCAGCGCATGCGCGAGGCGATACGGCAACATGCCGCTATCGAACCCGCCTTCGGCGCGCGTGCCGGTCAGCACCAGCTGGTAGCCACGCAAACGCGCGGCGACTCGCGGCGCCGGATCGGCGTCCGGTGGCATGTCGAGCACTTCAACCGAATGCGCGCCGAGCGCCAGATACTCGTTCAATGCGGCGTTCGACGGATCGCCCGCATGCAGCACGTCGAGCGTCGCGCCATGCGTTCTCGCGAGCGACAGCGCCAGCGTCAACGCCGCCGCATCATTGCGGCTGTAGCGCGCGACGCCGCTGACCGGATGACGTCCGATTGAAACCAGCACGGCAATCTTCATGCGAGCACTCCTTCGGCAAGCTTGCCCGGCTGCAGCAGTGCGGCCGAGGTGGCGCGCGCGCCGCGCGCCGCGGCCGCGGCTTCGTTGAGCGCCGCGATGGTTTCCTGCGCGTCCGCGATCACGGTCAGATTCGCGCGCTTCGCGATCGGTGCGCTCGCGTCGAGATTGACCGCGATCACATGGCGGCAATCCTTGATGCCCTGCAGATGCTGAACGGCGCCGGAGATGCCGAACGCGATATACACGCTCGCCTCGACGGTCTTGCCGGTCGCGCCGATCTGCTTGTCGCGCGTGAACTTGCCGTCGTCGACGGCGACCCGGCTCGCGCCGATCGCCGCGCCGAGGGTCGTCGCGAGCCGCTCGAACGCGGGTACGTCGCTCACGCCGTTGCCCGCCGATACGATGAAGTCCGCCTCTTCCAACGCGACTTGCGCCGCATCGATTTCGTCGATGCCGAGATCGCGTATTGCGCGTTGCGCGACCGGGCTATCCGCCTCCCGCTCGAAGCGCCACGCGACCCGTTCGCCCGCGCCGACGAACGGCAGCTTCGGATCGACCGCATTCGGTGCGAGCAGCACGACTTCGGGCAGCGCGCGGCTGGCGAGCGCCGTATTCGCGCGGATATAGGTGGACACGTGCGCTGCGTCGATCTCGACGACGTGCGTCGCGACGCTTGCATCGGCCACCGACGCATAACGGCGGCCCAGGTCGCCGTCGCCGGTCGCGTTGTCGGGCAGAAAGACGTGGGCGGGCGCGTAGGCTGCGACGCAGGCCGCCAGCGCATTGAGCTCATCGTCAGGCGCGTAGGTGCGGCGATCGAACATCGGCAATTCGATCAGCTTGTCGGCGCCGAGCGCGGCGGCATCGCCGGTGAATTCGCCGAACACGAGCAGCACGACTTCGGCTTTCAAGTCCGCGACCAGCGCGGCGGCGGCAAGCGTTTGGCGCGCATGTTCATCGAGCGCGCCCCGATCCGCGTGCGCCGCAACCAGCAGCACATGGTGCGGCGTGGCCGTCGTGCGGCGCGGCTTCGGCTGTTCGTGATGCGCAGCGTGACGCGCTTCAGCTAGCGACGCACTGCCGCCGGCATCCGCCACGCCAACGGCGCCGAGCGTGATGCGCCGGAGTCCCTGCGCCGTCACTGTGAACGGCCGGCGCGGATCGATTCGTTTGAGCGTATTCATCATCGCGTTACTCCAGCGCCGCGGCGACCAGTTCGGCCACGTCGAGCACTTCCGGGCGCGGCCCCACTACCCCTTCGAGCATCGCCGTGCAATTCGGGCAGCCGACCGCGACGATCTCCGCGCCGCTCGCGCGCGCGTCATCGATGCGGATGTCGGGAATCCGCCGTTTGCCGGGGATGTCGGTCAACGGTGCGCCGCCGCCACCGCCGCAGCAGCGCCCGCGCATCCCGTGTCGCTCCATCTCGACCACCTTGATGCCGATGCTCTTCAGCACACGGCGCGGCGCTTCCGTCTCACCGTTGTAACGGCCCAGATAGCACGGGTCGTGATAAGTGATGTTGCGTTCCGCCACGGCGGCGGCCACGCGCGGCGACAGCTTGCCGCTCGCGATCAGTTCGTCGATCAACGCCGTGTGATGCTGCACCTGATAGAAGCCGCCGAGCGCGCGATACTCGTTGCGCAGGCTATGCAGCACATGCGGATCGGCGGTGACGATGCGTGCGAACGAGTACTGCGCGAGCGTGCCGATCAGCGTGCGAGCCAGTTGCTGGAACGTGGCTTCGTCGCCGAGACGCCGCGCGGTGTCGCCGGTATCGGTTTCGACGCCGCCAAGCACCGCGTAATCGACACCCGCGCGGTTCAGCACCTTGACGAGCGCGCGCAGCGTGCGCTGATAGCGCATGTCGAAAGCACCTTCGCCGGCGATCAGCAGTACGTCCACATGACGACCCGGCTGCGCGACCTGCACCTGCAAATCGACCGCCCAGTCGTAACGCGCGCCGATGTCGTAGCCGTTGCTGCTGCCGGTCTCGCGCAGATTCGCGAGCGTCGCCGGCCCCTTGCCCGGCACGCTGCCCTCGACGAGCGTCTGATTGCGGCGCATGTCCACGATCGCGTCGACATGCTCGATCAGCATCGGGCACTCCTGCACGCAGGCGCGGCAGGTCGTGCACGACCACAGCGTGTCCGCTTCGATCAGCGTCGAAATGAGCGGCTTGCCTGGCGCGCCCCCATGCTTGCCGATCGGAATGCCCGGCGTCGGGCTGCCCGCGTATTGCGCGTCGGTGCCGCCGACCATGCCCGTCACCAGATCCTGAATCAGCTTCTTCGGGTTCAACGGCTGTCCCGCCGCGAACGCGGGGCACGCCGCTTCGCATTTGCCGCATTGCACGCAGGCATCGAAGCTCAGCAACTGGTTCCAGCGGAATTCGACCGGCTTGCCGACGCCGTATTCTTTCGCGTCGAGCAGCGGCATTTTCAATGCCGTGGGCGGCACGGCGTCGCGAGCGTTACGCGCTGCGGTGGAATCGGCAAAGCGCTCCTGACGCGGATGAAACGCAAGGTGCAGCAGACCCGCCAACGCATGCTTCATCGGACCGCCGCGCGCCGCGCCAAACGTCATCGTGAACGCGCCCGCCGCGATCAGCAGCGCGACGATCACAGCGAGCGCACCGGACATCGCCGTCGCAGGCAACGCGATGAACAATGCCAGACCGAGCGCGAACGAACCCAGCAGCAACGGCAACTGATCCCACGGCCCACGCGAGAGCCGCGCCGGTACTGCTTTCGCGCCATGCCGGCGGCGCCAGACGAACACCGTGCCGATCAGCATTGCCAGCGCGGCGACGAAGATCAGCTTGTCGAGCCAGGGCGAGTAGATCGCGAAGCCGTAGTTGACGAACACGAGCGCCATCGCGAGGATCGCTCCGCCCGCCGTCGCAACGTGCGTGCGTGCGATGTACGGATCGCGCGCAACCACATGATGCAGGTCGACGAAGTAGCGCTTCGGGATCGCGAGCAGATTGGCCCAGCCGTAGGCGCCCGCGACGGTTGCGCGGCCCTCGCGCCAGTAGGCGGCGCGGCGTGCCAGCGCGAACGCGAGACCGGCCACCGACACCCACAGCAGGACGGTGATGACAAACACGGGGCTCATCGTCAGAAATCCTTGCAAAGGCGCAGCGCGTCGTAGATCGCGCCGTGAATGTTGTGCATCGAGATGCAGTCGCCGACCCGGAACAGCAGGAAGCGTCCGTTGCCGAGTTGCTCGTCCAGACACGGCTGCGGTTCGCACGCGAACAGCTTGTGCACGTCCACCTGCCCGCGATTGACCGATTCAGGCTTCAGCTTCCAGTAAAGCTGATCGTTCGGCGTACTGCCGTTTTCGATCACCACCTGATCGACCGCGCGTTCTTCCTGCTCCTCGGTGTACTCGTTGCGGATCACGGCGATTTTCTTGCCGTCCTCTTCGTACACCTTGTCGAGCCAGTAGTTCGGCGTATGGATCACGCCTTGCGCGTACAGACGGCGATAGAAGATCGGGAACGTGGTACCGCCGACGTCGTCGGCAACCTTCACGTCGGGCGTGACGATCTCCACGTTGCCGCCACGGCTCGCGATGAAATCCGCGACGCCCGCGCCCGCATGCGTGCTGACGCCGTCGTACACGAGCACGTTCTTGCCCGGCTCGACCTTGCCGGCCAGCACGTCCCACGAACTGACCGCGAGCCCCGCGTCGACACCCCACGCCGCGACCTGCGACGTGAACGCCGAACCGCCGGTGGCGAGCACGACGATGTCGGGTTTCTCGGCCATGATGGTCCGCTCGTCGGCGGAGACACCGAGGCGGCGGTCCACGCCGAGGCGCTTCGTCTCCATGTCGAACCAGCGCACGATGCCCGCCATCTGCTCGCGCTGCGGCGCTTTCGCCGCCAGCATGATCTGGCCGCCGACGTGATCGTTCTTCTCGAACAGCACCACGTCGTGACCGCGCGACTTCGCGACGCGCGCCGCTTCGAGCCCCGCCGGCCCCGCGCCGACCACGACGACCTTGCGCTTCGGCCCGCGCGATTTGGCGATCACGTGCGGCATCGTCGCTTCGCGCGAGGTCGCGGCGTTCTGCACGCACAGCACGTCGAGCCCGTTGTACTGACGGTCGATGCAATAGTTCGCGCCGACGCACTGCTTGATTTCGTCCTCGCGGCCATCGCGGATCTTGATGACCATATGCGGATCGGCGATCTGTGCGCGCGTCATGCCGACCAGATCGACCATGCCGCTCGCGAGCAGCCGCTCGGCCTGGCCCGCGTCGCGAATGCTTTGCGCGTGCATCACCGGCACCTTGACGACCTGCTTGATACCGGCCGCCAGATGCACGAACGGCTCGGGCGGCAGCGCCATCGGCGGCATGCAGTTGGCGAGCGTGTTGTGGGTGTCCGCGCCGGAACCGATCACGCCGAGATAATCGATCAGACCGCTCTCGCTCATCGCCTGGGCGATTTCCTTCAGCTGTTCGTGATCGAGCCCGTCTTCATGGAATTCGTCGCCGCACATGCGCAGGCCGACGCAGAAGTCGGCGCCCACCGCCGCGCGCACCGCCTGCAACACTTCGACGCCGAAACGCAGGCGGTTTTCGAGCGAGCCGCCCCATTCGTCGGTACGGAAGTTGGTGCGCGGGCTCCAGAACTGATCGATCAGATGCTGGTGCGCGGCCGAGATTTCGATGCCGTCCATGCCCGCATCCTTCACGCGCTTGGCGGCGGCCGCGAAGTCGCCGATGATGCGGCGAATCTCCTCGACCTCGATGATCTTCGCGTTGCCGCGATGCACCGGTTCGCGCACTCCCGACGGCGACATCAGATGCGGCCAGTGCTCGCCGTGGAACGCCGAGCGGCGGCCCATGTGAGTGGCCTGAATCATGATCTTCGCGCCGTGCGCGTGCATCGCTTCGGCGAGCCGCGCGAGCGGATCGACGATCTTGTCGGTGGCGAGATTCACCGACTTCCACCAGCCTTGCGGGCTGTCGATCGACACCGGGCTCGACCCGCCGCACACGGCGAGTCCGACGCCGCCCTTGGCCTTTTCCTCGTAGTAGCGGATATAACGGTCGCCGGGTAGGCCACCCGGTTCCGCGTAGACCTCCGCGTGCGCGGTACTGACGATGCGGTTGCGCAGCGTCAGCTTGTTCAACGTGAGCGGCTTGAAAAGGTTCGGGTAACGCATCGCGATCGACCTCGGAATGCTCGGATTAGATTGACGCCAGCGGCGACACTTCGAATACGCAGTACTCGTGTCCTTCCGCCGCGCAGCTTGCTTCTTTCGATTGCGACGGCGGGCCCTTGCGCGCGCCGTCGGGCGCGGTGTCGTTGACCCAGTCCATCGCGCCCGCGAACCAGCCGGCGAACATGTAGCAAAGCTTGCCGGTCTTGCCCGGTTGCGCGAGCACGAACGACGAGTGCCGTAGTTCGATCCGCGCATGCGAGCTCGCCGGATCGGCCTCGATGATCCTGAACAGGCCCCAGCCGCGCTGCGACAGACGGTTCAGGTAGTGCTCGAATACCGCCATGCCGGTGAGGCCATGCTGTTTTGCTTCCTTCTCGCACCAGAAATAGGCGGACTTGTAGCCGGCCTTGTAGAGAATCTCGGCATACGTGTCGCGGCCGAGCGCTTCCTCGACGGCGACGTGGTTGTTGGTGAAGAAATGACGCGGCACGTAGAGCATCGGCAGCGCGTCGGTGGTCCAGACGCCGGTGTCCGGATTCACATCGATGGGCAGTTGAGGTTGCATGTGGGAACTCCGTTTTTATCCGCTGTAAGAAGGCTCACACCTTCCAGACTTCGCCGAACACCCGTACCCAGTTCTCGCCCATGATCTTGCGGATGCGCGTCTCGCTCCAGCCGGCGCGTTCCATCGCGGCGGTGAGGTTCGGAAACTCGCCGATCGTGCGAATGCCTTCGGGATTCACGACCTTGCCGAAGTTCGTCAACTGGCGATAACGGCCCTTGTCGTGCGTGATCCAGTCGAAGAACTCGGTGCTGTAGCCCTGCGTGAAATCGGTGCCGATTCCCACCTGGTCCTCGCCGATCAGATTCACCACGTACTCGATCGCCTCGAGGTAATCTTCGACGGTCGCATCGGGGCCGCGCTTCAGGAACGGCGCGAACATCGTCACGCCGACGAAGCCGCCCGCATCGGCGATCTCCTTCAGCTGCTCGTCGGTCTTGTTGCGCGGATGCTCCTTGAGCCCCGACGGGCAGCAATGCGAATAGCAGACCGGCTTCGTCGACGCCGCGATCGCCTCCGACGAGGTCTTGCCGCCCACATGCGACAGATCGACCATGATGCCGACGCGGTTCATCTCCTGAATCACTTCGCGCCCGTAACCCGAGAGACCGTCGTCGCGCTCGTAGCAGCCGGTGCCGACGAGGTTCTGCGTGTTGTAGCAAAGCTGCACCACGTTGACGCCGAGATCCTTGAACGCCTCGATATAGCCGAGGTTGTCCTCGAACGCGTGCGCGTTCTGGAAGCCGAAGATGATGCCGGTCTTGTTCTCTTTCTTCGCGCGGTAAATGTCTTCGGTGGTGCGCACCAGCGTGAGGATCTCGCTGTATTGGCGGATCTGCTGCTTCATTTCGGCGATGTTGTCGACGGTCTTCTGAAAGCTTTCCCAGACCGACACCGTGCAGTTCACGGCGGTGACGCCGCCCTTGCGCATGTCCTCGAACACCGAGCGCTCGAACTTCGAAATGTTCAGCCCGTCGATGATGATGCTGTTCTCGTGCAGTTGACTCATCGTTTGCTCCACGCGTACTCAGTAAATGGGGAAGCGCTCGCACAGCGCGAAAATCTCGCGGCGCACACGTTGTTCGGTTGCGGCGTCGCCTTCGGGGGACGCGCGCAGCGCATCGAGCACCTCGACGATCAAACGCCCGACCTCGCGAAACTCGCTGACGCCGAAGCCGCGCGTCGTGCCCGCCGGCGTGCCGAGGCGAATGCCGGACGTGACCGTCGGCTTCTCCGTATCGAACGGAATGCCGTTCTTGTTGCAGGTGATGCCCGCGCGCTCCAGCGCCTGTTCGACCTGATTGCCCTTGAGCCCCTTCGGCCGCAAATCGACCAGCAGCAGATGGTTGTCGGTGCCGCCCGTCACCAGATCGACGCCGCCCGCTTTCAGCACGTCACCGAGCGCCCGCGCGTTCGCGAGCACGCTGTCGATATAGGTTTTGAAGCCCGGCTGCAGCGCCTCGCCGAACGCGACCGCCTTGCCGGCGATCACGTGCATCAGCGGGCCGCCCTGCAAGCCGGGGAACACGGCGGAGTTGATCTTCTTCGCGATCTCTTCGTCGTTGGTCAGCACGAAACCGCCGCGCGGACCGCGCAAGGTCTTGTGGGTGGTCGACGTGACCACGTGCGCATGCGGGACCGGATTGTCGTGACGGCCGGCCGCAATCACACCGGCGATATGCGCCATGTCCACCATCAGCTTCGCACCGACGCCGTCGGCGATTGCCCGCAGCCGTGCGAAGTCGAGCGCGCGCGGATAGGCGGAGAAGCCCGCGATCAGCAGTGTCGGTTTGTGCTGTTGCGCCAGTTCCTCGATCTGCTCGTAGTCGATCAGCATCGTGTCGCGCCGCACGCCGTACTGCACCGCGTTGAACCACTTGCCCGACAACGCGGGCTTCGCGCCGTGCGTCAGATGCCCGCCCGCGTCGAGCGACATGCCGAGCACCGTATCGCCCGGCTTCGTCAGTGCGAGCATCACCGCGCCGTTCGCCTGCGCGCCGGAATGCGGCTGCACGTTGGCGAACTTCGCGTCGAACAGTCGCTTGATACGATCGAGCGCGAGCGTCTCGATCTCGTCGACGTATTCGCAACCGCCGTAGTAGCGCTTGCCCGGATACCCTTCCGCGTATTTGTTGGTCAGCACCGAGCCCTGCGCGTCGAGTACGGCGCGCGACACGATGTTTTCCGACGCGATCAGCTCGACTTGCGACTGCTGACGCTCGAGCTCTTTCAGAATGGCGCCGCGCACCGCCGGATCGCGCGCCGGCAGCGAGTCTTCGAAGAAGGGATTCGGGTTCGACATGGAAGGTCCGTAAGAACGTTGACGGGAGGCTGTTGCGGGTTGCCGGCGGATCGCGCCGCCGCTTTGCCTTGGGTCTATTCTTGACGGTCGGCCCGCGCGTCGATTTACGAATTCAGACGCGTTCTTTGCCTTTTCCGCCATGCGCGTCCTTTTTCGACAAGTCGGCGCAGTCCGCCTGCGCGGGGCTGCACTACAAGGCAGTCTGACTGCGCCGTCCGGGTGCGCCGCACCGCCGTCGCGGCGCCGTTCTGGTGCCGCGTGGAAGCGATTTGATCAGTCAATTGCTTGGCCATTCCACGCTTTGTGCGCAGCATCCAAGGGTTTAGCCGGATGGCACGGTAGTTGCCCTGATATTCAGAATTGAGATAGTCGCCTGCCCCACGGCGACGCGACATTCAAATCAGGATTCTCCGTTCCCATGTCCACCGATCGCACGGCATCGTTGTCGCATTTCGCATTCATGCCGGTTCCCAACTTCACGATGATCGCGTTCACCAATGCGATCGAAGTGCTGCGCATGGCGAACTACCTGACGGGTCAGACGCTTTACCGCTGGTCGATCGTGAGTCCCGCCGGCGGCCCGGTCATGGCGAGCAACGGGCTTTCCGTCGATACGGGTCCGGTCGAATGCGTCGGGCAACCCGATATCGTGTTCGTGGTCGGCGGCATCGACGTGCAGCGCTCGACTACCGCCGAGCATCTGTCCGCGCTGCGGCGTTTCGCGCGCATGGGCTGCATGCTGGGCAGTCTGTGCACGGGCACCTATGCGCTCGCGCGCGCCGGTCTGCTGGCCGGTTATGCGTGCGCGATTCATTGGGAAAACATGTCGGCGCTGAAGGAGGAGTTTCCCGACACGCGCTTTCTGAAAGAGCTGTTCGTGATCGATCGGGATCGGGTGACCTGCACCGGCGGCGTCGCGCCGCTCGATATGATGCTGAACCTGATTTCGCCGCGCGTCGGTACCGCGCGCGTCACGCAGATCGCCGAGCAGTTCATCGTCGAGCACGTGCGCGACACCAGCGCGCAGCAGAAGATGCCGCTGGTCGCGCGGCTCGGCTCGGCCAACAAGTCGCTGTTCGAAGTGATCTCGCTGATGGAGAACAACATCGAGGAGCCGCTGTCGCGCGAGGAACTGGCGCGGCTCGCCGGCATGTCGCAACGGCAGTTGCAACGGCTGTTCCGCGAGCACCTGGGCATGACGCCGACGCATTATTACCTGACGCTGCGCCTGCGGCGCGCACGCGAACTGCTATTGCAGACCGACATGTCGATCATGCACATCACGATGGCGTGCGGCTTCCAGTCGGCCTGCCACTTCTCGAAGAGCTATCGCGATGCGTTCGGCACCGCGCCGACGCGCGAGCGCCGCAGCCAGGCGCCTTCGCTGTCCAATGTGCCAGTGCTGGCGGCTTGATCAATGAAGATACGCGCTGAACGGCGTACCCGTTCAGCGCGTGCGTAAGACGACGCGCTGGGTGGACCGGCAGCCCACCCAGCGCTTCAGCGGCACTCTGGCGGCTGGCGAACCTCAAGCCGCCTTCAAAAGCCCATGCGGGTCGATCACAAACTTCTTCGGCGCGCCGCCGTCGAATTGCCGATAGCCCTCGGGCGCATCGTCGAGCGATACCACCGTCACGTTGACGATATCGGCGATCGGCAAACGATCCCACAGGATCGCCTGCATCAGATTGCGGTTGTACTTCATGACCGGCGTCTGCCCGGTGTGGAACGAATGCGACTTGGCCCAGCCCAGGCCGAAACGCAAACTGAGGCTGCCCTTGCGTGCGGCGGCGTCGGTCGAGCCCGGATCATCGGTCACGTAGAGGCCGGGAATGCCGATCGCGCCGGCCGCGCGGGTGATTTCCATCAGCGAATTGAGCACCGTGGCCGGGGCTTCCTCGTGTGAGCCGCTGCTGCCGTGACCGTGCGCTTCGAAGCCGACGCAGTCCACCGCGCAATCCACTTCGGGCTTGCCGAGGATCTGCTCGATCTGTTCGCCGAGCGTCGCGTCCTTCGACAGATCGATGGTCTGGAAGCCCATCTTGCGCGCGTGCGCGAGGCGCGCCTCGTTCATGTCGCCGACGATCGTGCAGGCCGCCCCCAGCAGGCGCGCCGACGCGGCCGCCGCCATGCCGACCGGTCCAGCGCCCGCGATATAGGCTGTCGCGCCGGGCTTCACGCCGGCCATCACCGCGCCGTGATAGCCGGTCGGCAGAATGTCGGACAGGCAGGTCAGGTCGCGGATCTTCGCCATCGCCTGCGCCGGGTCCGGGAATTTCAGCAGATTGAAGTCCGCATACGGCACGAGTACGTATTCGGCCTGGCCGCCAATCCATCCGCCCATGTCGACGTAGCCATACGCGCCGCCCGCGCGCGACGGATTGACGTTCAGGCACACGCCGGTATGCTGTGCCTTGCAGGTCGGGCAGCGTCCGCAGGCCACGTTGAACGGCACCGACACCAGATCGCCGACGCTCAGCGTTTCGACGTCGCGCCCTACCTCGATCACTTCGCCGGTAATCTCGTGCCCGAGCACGAGGCCGACCTCGGCGGTCGTGCGGCCACGCACCATGTGCTGATCGGAGCCGCAGATATTCGTGCTCACCACCTTCAGGATTACGCCATGGCCGATCGAACGGCCGCGTGGATCGACCATCTTCGGATAGTCGATCGACTGCACTTCGACCTTGCCCTGCCCCAGATACACGACGCCGCGATTGCTGCTCATTGTCTCGTCTCCATGTTCGTGAGCGGCGCGCCCGCACGCTGCATGGCGCGCCGTTCCACCAGCGTAGCGGCCGCTCGCAGCGGCACCTGTGCCGAACCCGACACGCGTTTGGCCACAACCGACAACGCCGGCATCGCTCGCGCTGCGGCCCACAACTTTTTCTTTACCCCCGCGCAACATATCCTCGTTTGCCAGCGTTTCGCAAAAGCCCGATAGTGCTGCGTCAGCCGAATCGCCGATCCGCCGACTCACACTCCCCGACCGAGGACCCGTTTGCAATGAAGACCCGAGCGCTCAAACTGATAACAACCGCGACGTTCGCGCTGTTCACGCTGCCCGCGATCTCACCCGCCGGTCGCGCGGCCGAGCCCGCCGCCGCGCAACGCCAAGCCACCGTCGATGCGGCGATCCGGCCGCTGATGGCGAAGTACCATATCGCCGGCATGGCGGTTGGCGTGATCGACGACGGCAAGCCCTACGTGTACAACTACGGCGTCGCATCGACGCAAACCGGCAAGCCGGTCACACGCGACACGCTGTTCGAACTCGGCTCGGTCACCAAGACCTTCACGGCGACGCTCGCGTCGTATGCGCAGCTCGACGGCAAGCTGTCGTTGGCGGACGGCACGGAGCGCTATCTGCCGACGCTGCGCGGCCGGCCGTTCGGCAAAGTGAGCCTGCTGAACCTCGGCACGCACACGCCCGGCGGTCTGCCGCTCCAGGTTCCGGACGACATCCACAACGACGCGCAATTGCTGCAGTACTTCCACGACTGGCAGCCCGCTCATCCGCCCGGCACCTTCCGCACCTACTCGAATCCCGGCGTCGGCACGCTGGGCCTGATCACCGCGAAGACAATGGGGCAGGACTTCACCGCGCTGATGCAGCAACGCATGTTTCCGGCGCTCGGCATGAAGAGCACTTACATCGACGTCCCAGCGGCGAAAATGCCGGACTACGCGCAGGGCTATGCGAAAGACGGTGCGCCCGTCCGGCTGACGGGCGGTGTGCTTTCCGCTGAAGCGTATGGAGTGAAGTCGACCGCCGCCGATATGCTGCGTTTCGTGCAGGCGAACATGAATCTGATCCCGCTCGACGGTCAGTTCCAGCGTGCGATCACGGATACGCATACCGGCTACTTCCAGGCCGGTGTGCTGACTCAGGATCTGATCTGGGAGCAGTACCCGTACCTAGTCGCGCTGCCGACCTTGCTGGCCGGCAATTCGGCGGAAATGGTCCTCGACGGCAAGCCGGCGACCGAAATCAAACCACCGCTGCAGCCGCAGCAGAATGTCTGGATCAACAAGACCGGTTCGACCAATGGCTTCGGCGCGTATGTCGCCTTCGTGCCGCAAAAGCGCATCGGCATCGTGCTGCTCGCCAACCGCAATTTCCCGAACGAGGCGCGCGTGAGCGCCGCGCATCAGATCCTCACGGCGCTGGATGGCGGCGAGCATTGATGGATTGAGTACGACGGGACGGGGTACGGTCGCGTGCGGCGCGCTCCGTCCCGTGACTTTCATTCCCGCACAGCGGTCAACGCGCTGCGCGCATCGGCTTCGACCGCTTCGGACACGAGTGTTTCCAGCGCCATGCCACGCGTTTCGATCCCGAGTATCCACACCGCCGCCGCGGCGACCACGAAGCACATCGCGCCCAGCGAGAACACACCGCCCTGTCCGAAGACCGGCAGCACGACGCCCACGACATAAGGACCGATGAGCGAGCCGACCCGGCCGACCGCGGACGCGAAGCCCGATCCGGTCGCCCGCGCGCCGGTGCCGTAAAGCTCGGGGGTGTACGTGTACAGCACCGCCCACATCGAGAACATGAAGAACTGCATCGCGAGTCCGGCACAGATCAGCAGCCCCGGCGTCTGCACATGGAGCGCCGTTTGCCCGTAGACGTACGCCATCACCGCGCTGCCCGCGAGCGACGCGATACAGGTCGGCTTGCGGCCCCAGCGCTCGACGAGCCACGCCGCGCAGATGAAGCCGGGCACGCCGCCCAGGGAAATCAGCACCGTGTACAGCACGGACTTCGTCACCGCGAAGCCAGCCTGCTGCATCAACGCGCCGAGCCACGACGTCAGCCCATAAAAGCCGAGCAATGCGAAGAACCACAGCGTCCAGACCATGATCGTCCGACGCCGGTACGCCAGGCTCCAGATTTCGCGTAACGCGCCAGTGCCCTTCGCCGCCGCGGGTTCCGCCAGCATCAGAGGTGCTGGCAACTGGCTCACGTTCGCCGAGCGCATCACCTTGGCCTCGATGCCGGCGAGAATACGATCGGCTTCCTCATGACGGCCACGATGTTCGAGCCAACGCGGCGACTCGGGCACCACACGGCGGACGATCAACACGAACACCGCCGGAATCGCGAGCAGCGCGAACTCGCTGCGCCAGCCGAAGTTCGGCAGCACGAAATACGACACCACGCCCGACGTGATGAAGCCGAGCGGCCAGAAACCATCCATCAGCGCAATCAGGCGGCCGCGCGATGCGGCGGGCACGAACTCCGACAGCAAGGTCTGCGCGATCGGAAACTCCATCCCCATGCCGACGCCGAGCAGCACTCGATACAGGATCAGCACATCGACGCTCTGCGCGGTCGAACACAGATACGACGCCAGCCCCCACAGCACCATGCTCCATTGAAACACGGGCCGGCGTCCGAAGCGATCCGCCAGCAGACCCGCCACGGCCGCGCCGAGCACCATGCCGAAGAAACTCGCACTGGCGACGAGCCCCGTCGTCGCGGTCGACAGATGGAACTCGTTCTTGATCGAACCGAGCACGAAGGTCATCGTGGCGAGGTCGACCGAATCGAAGAAGAACGCGATCGCGACGATGATGAAGAGGGTTCGGTGATAGCGGGAGAACGGCAAGCGTTCGAGCCGGGCGGCTGCGCTGGCGCGAAGCGGGAAAGCAGTGGACATGTGATCCCCTCGTGGATACGGCGGTTGACGCGGTGACTTCCGCGTGAATGGGGCAAACAGTGTCCTCAGTAGATGCCGACATAAATCGGCCACATAGAAGAAATGCGTCGTCGGGATGGAACAGAGGCGTCGTGACGCGTCCGCCATGCCGCCAGGTTTCGGCGCTACGTGCGCAACCGCGCATGCGCGGCGCTGGCGATCCGCGCAAGCGCCTCTGCGCTCAGACGGGCCGCGACTTTTTCGACGTACGCGTGATGCCGCGCTTCGAGCGGCGCACCGAGTTGCCGTGCGAGCAGATAACGGATCAGCGCGATGCGGCGGTGGCGCAGCGCAATGCTTTGATCGAGCAGCGCGAGCGCGGCACTGGCATCGTGCTCATCGCACGCGCGCGCGGTGAGACGCGCGGTGGCGACCCGGGTCGACGTCATGGCGGAAGACGGGGAAGAAGAGACGGAAAAAACGGCGGCCGGGGCGCGCACACACCGGCCGCCATCGATTGGCAAAGCCCATCGTGTCCCGCTCAGGACATCAACGGCTCGGCGGCGTCGAGCATGATCCTGACGAAGTAATCCGCGAAGCTGCGGCGCACGACGATGTCGAAACTGTCGGCACCCGTGGGCAGCAACGTAATCGACGCCTTGAAATAATGGCTCTGCGCGCACTGCCCCACGCCGAATAGTTTCGGATGCAGATCGAGCGGGCAGCCGCGCGCGAGCACGTCGCGCGTCCGGGTGCCCTTGATTTCGAGCACCGTATAGCCGCTGCCGACATCGACCGCCGAGGCGAACACGCCCGCGAACGCCGCTCCGAGCAACGCCAGCAACGGCGCCGTGCGGGTCGCATCATGCGCGGTCTCCGAACGCACGAGCCATTCGTCCGGGCCGAGCCACAGCATGTCGTAGCCGTTGCCGCGCGCGACGGTGTTTGCCTTCTCCGGCGGCTTGCAGCCAATCACCTGTTCCACCGCACGGATGAACGCCGCGTCGCGCAGATCGCCGCGCACGTTGACGAGTTCGAGAAACGGCCGCTCGCCGAGCCGGAACGCGGCAGTCGCGTTGGCCTGATGCTGTTTCAGCAGGCCATCCACACCGACCAGCGGCGACTCCTGCCACGCGCCGGTCTGCCGCCCGACCGTACGGTCCACGATCGATACCGTTCCGCCTGTTTCATTCCACATGTTGACGTGCTCCTTCGCTGTCGTAGAACATCGGACTCGCGATTTTCGCCGCGATCTGTTTGCCGCTCGCGAGCGGAATCGTGACCGTCGTGCCGATCTTGTCGAGGCCGCCCTTGACGACCGCCATCGCGATCGAGCGCTGCAGAATCGGGCTGTAGTAGCTCGACGTGACATGCCCCAGCATCGGCGCGGTATCGCCCTGGAACGGACCAGCGACGATCTGCGAGCCCTCGGGTATCACGAACGACGCATCCTCCGATAGCAGCCCGACCAGTTGCTTGCGGCCCGCCTTCGCGGTGTCCGAGCGGGAGAGCGAGCGCTTGCCGAGAAAGTCCTTCGACTTCGCGACGAGCCCGCCCATGCCGAGGTCGTGCGGCGTCATCGAACCGTCGGTATCCTGGCCGACGATGATGTAGCCCTTCTCCGCGCGCAGCACGTGCATCGTCTCGGTGCCGTACGGCGTGATGTTGAACTCCTCGCCCGCGGCCATCAACGCTTCCCATACCGCGCGTCCGACGTTGGCCGGCACGTTGACTTCATAAGCGAGTTCGCCCGAGAAGCTGATGCGCATCACGCGCGCCGCCGCACCCGCGACGGTGCCTTCACGATACGTCATGAACGGGAAGGCCGCGTTCGCGAAGTCGATGTCGTCGCAAACCTTTTGCAGCACCTTGCGGCTCTGCGGTCCGACCACCGCGAACGTCGCCCAGTGATCGGTGACCGACGCGAGCCGCACGCGCAGGTCGGGCCATTCGGTTTGCAGCCAGCGTTCGAGCCACGTGAGCACACGCGCCGCGCCGCCGGTGGTGGTCGTCATCATGTAGTGCTGATCGGCGAGGCGCACGGTCACGCCGTCGTCGAAGATCATGCCGTTCTCGTCGAGCATCAGGCCGTAGCGGCATTTGCCGACTTCGAGCTTGGTCCACGGGTTCGTGTACACCCAGTTCAGCAGCTTCGCGGAGTCCGGGCCCTGAATGTCGATCTTGCCGAGCGTCGACGCATCGAGAATGCCGACGCTCGTGCGCACCGCGAGCGATTCCCGCGCAACCGCCGCGTGCAGGTCCTCGCCCTTCTTCGGGTAGAACCACGGCCGCTTCCAGTTGCCGACGTCTTCGAACGCCGCGCCATGTTCGACGTGCCATTCATGAATCGCGGTCTTGCGCACCGGGTCGAGCAATTCGCCCAGTTCACGGCCGGCAAACGTGCCGAACGTGACCGGCGTGTAGTTCGGCCGGAACGTCGTGGTGCCGGTCTCGGGAATGGTCTTGCCGAGCGCCTGCGCGAGAATCGCCATGCCGTTGATGTTGCCGAGCTTGCCCTGGTCGGTGCCGAAGCCCATCGCGGTGTAGCGCTTCACGTGTTCGACCGATTCGAAGCCTTCGCGCGCGGCAAGGAAGATATCGGCCGCCGCGACGTCGTTCTGGAAATCGACGAACTGCTTGGGCCCGCGCGTGGCCAGCTCCCGTCCGCCGACGAGCCACAGCGGCTCCAGCTTCGTTTCGCTCAGTTCGGCGACCTGCACCGGCTTGGGCCGCGCGACGATGTGCCCGGCCGCGCGCGCCGCTTCGACGCCGGCATCGACCGCGAAACGGATGCCCTGGCCGAGCGTGAAGTCGCCCGCGCAGGCGCCGACGCTGGTCTCCGGCTGGACCGCCTTGCCCGGCACGAAGCAGGCCTTGTCGTCATGCCAATGGGCCTTGCCGCCCGACTGCGCGAACAGATGCAGCACCGGGCTCCAGCCGCCCGACATCGCGAGCAGATCGCACGGCAGTTGGCCCTGTTGCGCCGTGATCTGCCCTTTCGCATACGACGCGAGCGACACCGACGCGACGCGCAGCTTGCCATGCGCCGCCGTGACGACCGTGCCGTTCAGCACCTTGATGCCGTGGCGGCGCGCGAGCGCGGGCAGCGTGCCCTTCGGTTCACCGGCGCGCGGATCGATGACGCTCACCTGCGCGCCGGCCGCTTTCAGGTCGAGCGCGCATTGATAGCCGTCGTCGTTGTTGGTGAACACGACCGCGTTTCGACCCGGCAGCACCGCATAGCGATGCAGATAAGTCGATACGGCCGACGCGAGCATCACGCCAGGCAGATCGTTATTGCCGAACACGATCGGGCGTTCATGCGCGCCGGTCGCGAGAATCACGCGTTTCGCGCGAATCTTCCACAGCAGTTCGCGCGTGCCCTTGCGTTGTGAGACGGGCACATGATCGGTCAGGCGCTGCGTGACCGTGACGAGGTTGTGGTCCTGATAGCCGAACGCGGTGCTGCGGCTCAGGATCTTCACGTCGGGCAACTGCCGCAACTCGTCTTCGATTTTCTGCACCCACTGCAGCGCGGGCTTGCCGTCGATCTCCGCGGCACACGACAGCAGCGAGCCGCCGAGTTCCGGCTGATCGTCGACGAGCGTCACGCGCGCGCCGGACAAAGCCGCCGCGTGCGCGGCCGCGAGCCCGGTCGGGCCGCCGCCGACCACCAGCACGTCGCAATGCGCGAAGCACTTGTCGTAGCGGTCCGCGTCGCGCTGTTTCGGCGCGGTGCCGAGACCGGCCGCGTCGCGAATCGCTTCCTCGTACTTCGGCCAGAGCTTGCGCGGCCACATGAAGGTCTTGTAGTAGAAGCCCGCCGGAATGAAGCGCGCGATCTTCTGATTGATCGCCATGCGGTCCTTCTCGATGCTCGGCTTCGCGTTCACGCTGCTCGCGACGAGCCCCTGGTACAGCTCGACCTCGGTGGCCCGCGCGTTGGGCACCGAGTAGGCGCCGGTCTCCAGTTGCACGACCGCGTTCGGCTCCTCGACGCCCGCGGTCACGATGCCGCGCGGCCGATGATATTTCCAGCTGCGCGCGACGAAGTGCATGCCGTTAGCGAGCAATGCGGACGCGAGCGTATCGCCCTGATAGCCCTGGTATTCGACGCCGTTGAACGTGAAGCTCAGCGCGATCGCGCGGTTGATGCGGCCGCCGGTTGGGAGTCGGTCTTTCTGGCTCATGATGCTTTGCCCTCTTGTGCCTTTGCCTGTGCGTTGGCTGCCTGTGGATCGCTACTGTCTAACGCCAGCAACGGACGCTCGAACGTCTGATAACCCTGGAACGCATAGCTGACGGTGTCGCGCTGCGCCTTGAACCAGCGGCGGCAGCCTTGGGTGTGGAACCATTGCTCGCGATGCACGCCGCGCGGGTTCTTGCGCATGAACAGGTAATCGCCCCATTCCTTGTCGGTCAGCGATTCGGTGTCGAGCGGGCGGGCGATGTCCGCCTCGCCGCCGCAGGAGAATTCGGTTTCGGCGCGGGGACCGCACCACGGGCATTCGATCAGCAACATCTGTGTCTCCTCGTCGACTAGTGGGCCACGGCTGCAGCGCCGTGCTCATCGATCAGATGACCGGTATAGAACCGGTCCAGCGAAAACGGCGCGTTCAACGGATGCGGTTCGTCCTTCGCGATCGTGTGCGCAAAGACCCATCCCGAACCGGGCGTCGCCTTGAAGCCGCCCGTCCCCCAGCCGCAGTTGAAGTACAGCCCCTTCACATCGGTCTTGCTGATGATCGGGCACGCGTCCGGCGACACATCGACGATGCCGCCCCACTGCCGGTTCATCCGCACGCGAGAAAACACCGGGAACATTTCGACGATCGCCTCGAGCGTGCCCTCGATGATGTGGAAGCTGCCGCGCTGCCCAAACCCGGTGTACTGATCGACGCCCGCGCCGATCACCAGATCGCCCTTGTCGGACTGGCTGATGTACGCGTGGACCGCGTTCGACATCACGACCGTGTTGACCACCGGCTTGATCGGCTCCGACACCAGCGCCTGCAACGGATGGCTTTCGAGCGGCAAGCGCACGCCGGCCATGTCGGCGAGCGTCGACGTGTTGCCGGCCGTGACCACCGCGACTTTCTTCGCCTTGATGAAGCCCTTGGTCGTATCGACGCCCGTCACCTGGCTGCCGTTACGGCGAATGCCGACCACCTGGCAGTTCTGCACGATATCGACGCCGGCCTGATCCGCGCCGCGCGCGAAGCCCCAGGCCACCGCATCGTGCCGGGCCACGCCGCCGCGCCGCTGGATCGATGCGCCGAGCACCGGATAGCGGCTGTTCAGATTGATGGTCGGTTCGAGTTCCTTGATCTGCGCGGGCGTGAGAAATTCGGCGTCGACGCCGTTCAGCCGGTTCGCGTTGACGCGCCGCTCGGTGTCGCGCACGTCCTGCAGTGTATGCGCGAGGTTCATCACGCCGCGCTGGCTGAACATCACGTTGTAGTTCAGATCCTGCGAGAGCCCTTCCCACAGCTTCATCGCCTTCTCGTAGAGCCCGGCGGATTCGTCCCACAGATAGTTCGAGCGCACGATCGTCGTATTGCGCGCGGTGTTGCCGCCGCCGATCCAGCCCTTCTCGAGCACCGCGACGTTGCGCACGCCGTGTTCCTTCGCGAGGTAGTACGCGGTCGCGAGACCATGCCCGCCACCGCCGACGATCACGACGTCGTACTCACGTTTAGGCTCGGGGCTGCGCCATTGCCGCTCCCAGTTCTCGTGATACGACATCCCGTTGCGCAGCAGGCTGAATATCGAATAGCGGCTCATCGTGGGTCCTTTGCGGTTTTGCAGATACGGTGTAGCGGTAGCGGTTCAACACTCGATGACGTTCACGGCCAGCCCGCCGCGCGACGTCTCCTTGTATTTCGTCTTCATGTCGGCGCCGGTTTCGCGCATCGTGCGGATCACGCTGTCGAGCGACACCACGTGCTTGCCGTCGCCCTTCATCGCGAGGCGCGCCGCGTTGATCGCCTTGATCGCGCCCATCGCGTTGCGCTCGATGCACGGAATCTGCACGAGCCCGCCGACTGGGTCGCACGTCATGCCGAGGTTGTGTTCCATGCCGATTTCGGCGGCGTTCTCGACCTGCGCGGGCGTGCCGCCCATCACTGCCGCGAGCGCCGCGGCGGCCATCGAGCAGGCGACGCCCACTTCGCCCTGGCAGCCCACTTCGGCGCCGGAGATCGACGCGGTTTCCTTGTAGATGATGCCGATCGCCGCGGCGCTCAGCAGGAAGTCGACGATGCCCGCGTCGTTCGCCGCGTGCATGAACTTCACGTAGTAGTGCAGCACCGCCGGGATCACGCCGGCCGCGCCGTTGGTCGGCGCGGTGACGACCCGGCCGCCCGCGGCGTTTTCCTCGTTGACGGCCATCGCGTACAGGTTGACCCAGTCGAGCATCGACAGCGGGTCGCGCAGCGATTCCTCCGAGCGTGCGCGCAAGCGCTCGCACAGTTCAGCCGCGCGGCGCTTCACGTGCATCGGGCCGGGCAGTTCGCCGCGCACCTTGCAGCCGCGTTCGACGCACGCGGCCATCGTGCGCCAGATTGCCAGCAGGCCCTCGCGCACTTCGTGTTCGGGCCGGCTCGCGCATTCGTTGCGCAGCGTCACCTCGGCGATCGACAGGCCGCTTTCGCGGCACACGCGCATCAGATCGTCGCCGGTGCGAAACGGATACGGCACCTCGGCGGTCGCGCGACGTCCATTCACGCGATCGCCGTCGCGATTGACGACGAAGCCGCCGCCAATCGAGAAATACTCTTTCTCGACCAGCAACTGGCCGTTCTCGTCGAAGGCCTGAAAGCGCATGCCGTTCGGATGCACGACACCCGAGCCCGGGGCGCCCGGCATCAGCTTGCGGTAGAAGCCGACATGCTCGCGCTCGTCGAACGCGACTGGATGCTTGCCGAGCAGCACGAGCTGCCTGGTCTCGCGAATCGTCCGCAGCCTCGGCTCGATCAGGTCGGGGTCGATCTGGTCGGGCAGATTGCCTTCGAGGCCGAGCAGCACGGCCTTATCGGTGCCGTGGCCCTTGCCGGTCGCGCCGAGCGAGCCGAACAGCTCGGCTCTGACGCGCCGCACGAAGCCGAGCAGATTCGCGTCCTCGACATGCGATGCGAAGCGGCATGCGGCGATCATCGGCCCGACCGTGTGTGAGCTCGATGGACCGATGCCGATCTTGAACAGATCGAAGACGCTGACGTTCATGGCTTGCCTTGTGCGTTGTGTCTTGCGAGTTGCGATGGCCGAAAGCGCTTCGACTCGACTGATGCGCCCGGATGGAAAGTGCGTCTATTGCACCGCACGGCAGGCCCGATCGATAGAATAAAAACGGCATCGCAATGGGATGGCGTCGTCAAATGACGCGCCACGCGGGCCTCCCGGCGGATTTGCGATGACTTGCGACGCATTCGCGAAAGGCGACCCGACGCCGGCAGGCAATGCTGAAGGTCCGTGGTGCTATGCTTGCCTACAGCCTTTTCGGTCAACGTTCGTTCCTCTTTCGCAGCTCTGATCACCGACCCGCCGCGCGCATGAATTCCGCTGAAACGCTTGCCCCTTCCTCACTCGACACCGCCGCGAAGCAGCGCATCCGCTTCGGCATCATCCTGCTGCCGAACTTCACGCTGACCGCGTTCTCGGGTTTCGTCGACCTGCTGCGCCTGTCCGCCGACGAAGGGGACTTCAGCAAGCCGGTGCGCTGCTCGTGGAGCGTGATCGGGGAAACCCTCGCTCCGGTGCGCGCGAGTTGCGGCATCCAGATCACGCCGTGGGAAACCTTCGAGACCGCCGAAAAGTTCGACTATGTGGTGGTGGTCGGCGGACTGCTGCACTCGGGGCCCGCCGCGAGCGAGGCGACGCTCGCGTTCATCCGCCGCGCCGCCGCGCGCGACGCGACGCTGGTCGGCATGTGCACCGGCGTGTTCTCGCTGATGCGAGCGGGCGTGCTCGACGGCCACCGGATCTGCGTGAGCTGGTTTCACTACTGGGATTTCATCGAGCGCTTTCCGTCGGTCGACGAACAGATGCTGGTCGCCGACCGGCTGTTCGTGATCGACCGGCGGCGCATCACGTGTTCGGGCGGGCGCGCGTCGATCGACGTCGCCGCCGCGATCCTGCTGCGGCACTTCGAAACCGCGACGGTGCAGAAGGCGCTGCGCATCCTGCTCGTCGACGACCTGCAGAAAGGCAATGCGCCGCAGCCGCATCCGCCCGGACTTGCGCCGGCCTCGCATCCGAAGGTCAAGCGCGCGATCCTGCTGATGGAGCAGCACGTGGGCCGCGCGCTGTCGCTCGACGAACTGGCGGGCAAGCTCGATCTGTCGCCGCGTCAATTGGAACGGCTGTTCAAGGCGCAGACCGGCAAGGCGCCGCAGGCCTACGCGAAGCAGGTGCGGCTGCGCACCGCCGCGTGGCTGCTGACGAGTTCGGACAAGACCGTCGCCGATATCGCGTCGAGCTGCGGCTTCTCGGACGCGTCGCACCTTGGGCGGGAATTTCGCAAACAGTTCGGCGTGCCGCCGATGATGTATCGCGAGCAGCGCGGCACGGCGGAACAAGTCGACGACGGCTCGTGCTACGACGAAACGTTTCCGGGCCGCGCGCAGGCAATCTGAATTGACGCGGCGTGCGCTACTCCGGCATGCGCCGCTCGACGCTCGGCGCATGCCCGAACTGCGCGCGATACGCCTTGCTGAAATGACACGGCGAATGAAAACCGCACACCGCGGTCACGCGCGCGATCGATGCATCGGTATTGCGCAGCAGATCGCGCGCGCGGCGCAGCCGCAGGCTCAGGTAGTAATGCGTCGGCGACACGTTCAGGAACAGCTTGAACATCCGCTGCAAATGGCGCTGCGACAGGTTCACGAGCCGCGCGAGTTCATCGAGCGATAGCGGCTCCTCGATGTTCGCTTCCATCAGCCGCACCACTTCGATCAGTTCGGCGCGCGACAGGCCGACCCGCGCATCGACCGGAATGTGCTGGCAATCGGTCGAACCGCGAATCCGCTCGACGATGAACTGCTCGGACACCTGCGCGGCCACTGCGGGCCCGAGCCGCATGCCCACCAGATGCAGCATCAGATCGAGCGGCGCGGTGCCGCCGGTGCAGGTGAGCCGGTCGCGGTCGATCACGAACAGCTCGTCGTCGAAATGCACGTGCGGATAGCGCTGGTGCAACGGCGACATGTCCTCCCAATGCACGGTTGCCCGGTAGCCGTCGAGCAGCCCCGCCGCGAGCAACGCATACGGGCCCGTGCAGATTCCGCCGAGCGGCACGCGGTGCGCGGCCGCCTCGCGCAGTTGCGTGATCACCGCGTCGTTCACATACTCGCGCACGTGCCAGCCCGCGCATACGAACAGCAGGTCCGGCATGCCGGCTTCGGCGAGCGTCGTGGTCGGCTTCACCGTGATGCCGTTGCTCGCGCGCGCCGGCTCGCCATCCGGTGTGACTACCGACCACCGGTAGTGCTGCGCCCGGCCCACGTAGTTCGCCATGCGCAGCACCTCGACCGCGCTGGTGAACGCGATCATCGAGAAGTTCGGCAGCGTCAGGAAGCCGACGTGCGCGACGGCTGACAGCCGCGCATCGGCTTGTTCGGCGGTGGCGATTGCGTCGCGCTTCATGGACGTATCGGATCAGGCCATCAGCCGTGTTGCGCCGCCGGCTCGCGGCGCACTTTCATCGCCTGGCGCAATCCGGCGAACAGCGGTGCGCGTGCCTTGCCCGGCGCCCGGCCGAAGCTCTCGGTGATGCGGTCCAGAATGATCGCCAGCATCACGACCGACATGCCGCTTTCGAAGCCGAGCCCGATATCGAGCCGCTGGATGCTCGCGAGCACGTCGTTGCCGAGACCGCCCGCGCCGACCATCGACGCGATGATCACCATCGACAGCGCCATCATGATGGTCTGGTTCACGCCGGTCATGATCGACGGCAGCGCGTTCGGAAACTGCACCTTGTACAGCAGCTGCCACGGCGTGCAGCCGAACGCCTGCCCCGCTTCGACGATTTCATGATTGACGTGCTTGATGCCGAGCGCGGTCAGACGCACCGCGGGCGGCATCGCGAAGATCACCGTCGACAGGATGCCGGGCACGCGGCCGAGGCCGAACAGCATCGCAGCCGGAATCAGGTAGACGAACGCGGGCATCGTCTGCATCAGATCGAGGACGGGGCGCACGATCATTTCGACAGTGCGGCTCTTCGCCATCCAGATGCCGAGCGGTACGCCGAGCACGAGACTGATCACCGTCGACGACAGCGTGAGGCCGAGCGTGATCACCATCTGATCCCAGAAGCCGGTGCCGTAGATCAACAGCAGCGCGGCCAGCGTGAACAACGCGAAGCGCCAGCCGACGCGCCACAGGCCGATGCCGACGAAGAACGCCATCAGCGCCCACATCGGCACGGCCTGCAAGCTGTGCTCGACGGCCGCGGCGAAACTCTCGATGACCTTGCCGATCGTGTCGAAGGTCTTCGCATCATGATCGAGCAGGTAGTGAACGCCGTGATCGACCCAGGCGCCAAGCGGAATGATTTCAGACATGGGAACCTCGATGATGCGTGAGAACGCTCAGCACGTTCGTCTTGTTGACCGAGCCGCAGTAGGAGCCGTCCGCTTCGACGACCGGCAGCGGCGCGCGGCTCGCCACCACGCGCTCGACCACGTCGTTGAGCGGCGTGCTGCGATGGATGCATTCGATCTGGTTGAGCTGCGGCGACACGCTGCCCGTCGCATCGCGGCACACGAAGCCGCGTATCCTGCGCTCGCTGTCGAGCACGAACGCGTAGTCGGCGCTGCCGTTCAGCGTCGCGGCGACGCTCGACGCGTCGATCTGCGGCGCGTGCATCAGCGGCACGTCGTCGGTTTGCATCAGATCGCCGGCCGTCAGATAGCGGCTCGTGTCGATGCCTTCGAAGAATGCGCGCACGTAGTCGTCGGCCGGATTCTTGATGATTTCCTGCGGCGTGCCGATCTGCACGACGCGCCCGCCTTCCATGATCGCGATGCGCGTGCCGATGCGCATCGCCTCCTCCAGATCGTGCGATACGAACAGGATCGTGCGCTGCTGCTCGCGCTGCAGATCGAGCAGCACGTTCTGCATTTCCTTGCGCTTGAGCGGATCGAGCGCGGAGAACGCCTCGTCCATGATCATCAGCGACGGGTTGACCGTGAGCGCCCGCGCGAGCCCGACGCGCTGCTGCATGCCGCCCGACAGCTCGGCGGGCAGCTTCTGCGCGAACGGCGCGAGGCCGACCTGTTCGAGCACCGTCAGCGCCCGCGCCTCGCGCTGCTTGCGGCCGACGCCCGCGACCTCGAGGCCGAACGCCGCGTTGGCCAGCACGGTGCGCTGGGGCATCAGCGCGAAGGACTGGAACACCATGCTCATGTCCTTGCGGCGCAGCGCCGTCAGCTCGGCGCGCGGCACGCTTGCGACATCGCGGCCGTCGATCAGCACCTTGCCGGCGCTGGGCTCGACGAGCCGATTGATCAGGCGAATCAGCGTCGACTTGCCGGAGCCTGACAGGCCCATCAGCACGAAGATTTCGCCCTCGCGAACCTCGAACGACGCGTTGTGCACGCCGACGATCTGACCGGTGCGGGCAAACACCTCCTGTTTGGTGGCACCGCTGGCCAGCATTGCGAGCGCCTGTTTCGGGTTGGTGCCGAACACCTTGCACAGCCCTTCGACCACGACCTTGGGGGAATTCATCGAATGCTCTCCTCGCTTGCGGACGTCGCCCGCGCTGTGCCTACATAGTTGCTAGAAAAAAGTGCGGCTAGCCGACTATTTCCGACAAGCACATGAGGAAATGCGACACACGGCCGCGCCGCAAGCGCTCGACGCGGCGACGAAAGCCTTGTGGCAGAAGGGATTGGCGCGGGTCGGCCCGCGCGCGGAGGATGTCGCGACAGAGCAAGCGGTGCTCCCGGACGGCAGCGAGCGCCACACGGTGCCCGCGGGGTGAACCGCTCAGGAGATCGACACGCCCAGCAAACGTCCGACGCCGAACGTAAATCCCGCCGCGACCAGCCCGATGATGATCTGGCGCAACGCCGAAAATCCCGCGCTGCGGCCGTTGAAGAGCGACGTGAACACGCCGATCGACGCGAGCGCCAGCATGCTCAGCACGACGCACTGCACGATCGCGCTGACGCCGTGCGACCACAGAAAAGGCATCACCGGAAAAATCGCGCCCAGCGAGAACAGACAGAACGACACGCCCGCCGCCGACCACGGATTGCCGCCCAGCTCCGCCGGATCGAGCCCGAGTTCTTCGCGCGTGAGGGTGTCGAGCGCCTTGTCCTTGTCGCGCATCATCTGCGCGGCCACGCGTTTCGCCTCGTTCGCGTCGAGCCCTTTCGCGCGGTAGATCAGCGCGAGCTCGTGCTCCTCCGCTTCGGGCTGCTCTTCGATCTCCTCGGCTTCCTTGGCGATCTGCGTGCTCGCGAGTTCGCGCGCATTGGTGACCGACAGCCATTCGCCGAGCGCCATCGAACAGGCACCGGCGATCAGCCCGGCGAGGCCGGTCAACAGGATCGCCTGGTTGCCGGTGCCCGCGCCGGCGACGCCCATGATCAGGCAGAAGTTCGACACGAGGCCATCGTTCGCGCCGAGCACGGCCGCGCGCAGATCGTTGCCCGACGCGGCACCCTTGTGCCACGACTCGGCCGCGGCGATGCGCGCGCCGGGCGACAGGTCGGTGTTGCTGGAGCTGGCGAGCGTCTGCACGACCGCCGCGTGATGATGCTCATCGGCCGACATGTGGCCTGCGTCGCGTTGGCCTCGATATTTGTTGCGGTCCGCGTATTCGGCGGCGGCAAGAGTAGGCAGCACGAAGTCCGCGCCGCACACGCGCACGAGCGCCTTCATCAGACGCGTCTTGATCGCATGACCGCGGGCTTTCGGTTCGATGCCGTTGGCTCGGAGCTTGTCGGCCCACACTTGCGCGTGACTGTGTTCGGATTGCGCGAGATCCTGATAGACCTGCTTGCGGGTCTCGTCTTTCTCGACGCGCGCGAGCGTCTCATACAGGGCGGCGCTGTGCAGTTCGTCGGAGAGGTTCGCCTTGTAGCGTTTCACTTCATGCTTCGTTGCCATGATCACGTTCCCCGCGGATCGCGTTGCTGACGGCAAAGCCTAACCGAGGCCGCCCGGCGTTTCGTCGGCGCTGAATACCGCGCCGGGCGTGGGCTTGTCCGTTACTGGCTGGCCGGCGCACCGACGCCGGCCTTTTTCTGCGCCGCCTGCAGCTTGTCCGGATAGTTGGGATCGTTCTGCGCCGGCTGGTAGCCCGCGTCTTCGAGTTTCTTCAGCTCGGCGTTCTTTTTCGCGCGAGCCTGTTTGCGCGCGGCCTTGCGCTCGGCCTTCGTTGGCTTCGGGGTGGTTGTCGTCGCGCCTTCCTGGGCCGCGGCATCCGTCGAGCCCTGAGCGAGCGCGAGCGGAATGGTGCCGGCCATCAGTGCGACGGCCGAAACCCCAAGCATGATTCGTTTGATGGCGAAGCTCTTCATAACTGAGATCCCTTGGTTGATTGGTAATAACGTACGAGTCCGTCTGCGAATCGTGAAGCACCACGGCGGGTCGCGCAGCCTGGACGCGAACCCGTCAGGCAAGCTTACAGGCAAATGGCCGGATGCGCGTCGTAACGGTCGGCGAGCGCGTTCATCGCTTCGTCACGAACCGCTCTGCTACCCGATCCATCACAGTGATCTCCGGGATTGGGCGATCAGACATCCATTCGTGATGCGGTCTTTTGGCAAGACCGCCCCGCCAGGAGTATCGTTTAACCGCGCCGGAAGCGCCGAAACCACCACTCCTCTACAAGACAGGCACTTCCTAGAGTCCGGACCAGCTCGACAAAAGCGCGACGTTTCTAACATGCAACGAAGCGACATCAACTTATCGAGGATGGTGAAACCGTGAAAACACTCAATCTTTTGAAGGTGCTCGGAATTGCATTGTGCGTGGCAACGGCATCCAGCGCCTACGCGCAGGCAAGCGACGCGCAGGCGCCTGCCGCCACGGCAGCCGCGCCGGCCACGACCACCCAATCGACGCGTGCGGCGGATCGCAAGCTCGGCCGCGACGTGCGGCGCGCGCTCTCGAGAGCGCAGGGCTTCAACGTGTCCAACGTGTTCGTGCGGGCGCGCGGCGGCGCGGTGACGTTGACCGGCTCGGTGCCTGAGAGCGGCATGATCCAGCAGGCTGCCGACGTTGCGAAAGGCGTGCCAGGCGTGACCTCGGTGACCAACAAGCTCACGCTGAATTTCCCGTCCCGCGGAGGTGGTTGAAGCTGAGCGTCGGCATTCGACTCGCGAACGGGAGCGCCGCGAAACTGCGATGCATGCGGTGTCTCCCGCTAATCCCCGGTCGTCGTCCTGCCATCTGAGCTGCTGGGCACCATCCGGCACAGCTCAGCGCCGCACCAAGCCCACCACATATCTGCACACCTGAGTGCCAGCATTGAAGAACTCGCAGTCGACCGGCGCACCGAGTTGCAGGCAGTCCCCCGCTTCGAGCCGGTACGTCAGCGAGCCCTCGCGAAACGTCAGCACCCCTTGCGTGACCCAGATCTGCTGATGCTGGAACGCGAACGCATCCGACGGATAAGGCACCCTCACCCCGATCGGCAATTCGATTTCCAGCAGCTCCAGCACGCCGCCGGTCGGCGGTGAAATACGCCGCCGCGTATAGCCGGTTTCGGGGTCTTCCCACAGCGACTGGTCCGCATGACGCACGAGCCGCTCGCCGGTCTGCTCGGCGAGCGCGAGCAACGTCGACAGCGTGAGCCCGAACGCGCCCGACAGCCGCCCGAGCACCGTCGCGGTCGGACTCGCCTCGCCACGCTCGATCTTGCTGATCATCGCCTTCGACACACCCGAGCGCTCGGCCAGTTCCGCGAGCGACCAGTTGCGCGCCTCGCGCTCGGTCTTTACGCGCGCGGAGATCGCCTGGGTCAGATCGATTGCGGAAGTTTCGGACATGGGAGGCGTCGGTGCGGAGGTGAGTACCGCGAAATTATATCGATGCGATGCCGCGGCGGGCGCGCAAACGCCGTTCAACGCGCACCCCTCCCGAGCCGCCGAATAATGTCTTGCATAGTGATTTTTCGTCCACTATATTAAACGAAACTCCATCGTCCGAACCGCTCACCAGCCCGAACACACCATGCCGAAGCAGATCGTACTCAACGCGTTCGACATGAACTGCGTAGGTCACATCCAGCAAGGGCTGTGGACCCATCCGCGCGATCAGTCCACGCGCTACACGGACCTGCAGTACTGGACCGACTATGCGCAGAAGCTCGAAGCGGGCCTATTCGACGGCATCTTTTTCGCGGACGTGGTCGGCGTCTACGATGTCTACGGCGGCAACCCCGATGCCGCGATCCGCGGTGCCGTGCAGGTGCCGGTCAACGATCCGATGCTGCTGATTCCAGCGATGGCCGCGGTCACGCGGCATCTGTCGTTCGGCGTCACGTCGAATCTGTCGGTCGAGCAGCCGTTTCTGTTCGCGCGCCGCATGTCCACGCTCGATCATCTGACGCGCGGCCGGGTCGGCTGGAACATCGTGACCGGCTATCTGGACAGCGCGTCGCGCGCGATCGGCTTGACCGGTCAGATGGCGCACGACGACCGCTACGATCTCGCCGACGAGTACATGGAGCTCGTCTACAAGCTGTGGGAATGCAGCTGGGAGGACGACGCGATGCTGCGCGACAAGGCGCACGGCGTCTACGCGGACCCGTCGAAGGTCCACGTGATTCACCACCACGGCAAGCAATACCGCGTCGATGCGATGCATCTCGCCGAGCCGTCGCCGCAGCGCACCCCCGTGCTGTATCAAGCCGGCTCGTCCGCGCGCGGCAAACGGTTCGCGGCGGCACACGCGGAGTGCGTGTTCGTCAACGGCCAGGCGAAGCCGGCGGTCAAGTCGATCGTCGACGACATTCGCGCGCACGCGGTCGCCGGCGGCCGCCGCGCCGACGACATCAAGGTGCTGCTCGGCCAGACCGTCATCACGGGCCGCACCGATCAGGAAGCGCAGGAGAAATTCGACGAGTACCGCCGCTATGTGAGCTCGGAGGCGGCGCTGGTGCACGCGGCCGCATCGCTTGGGATCGACTTCGCGCGTTACGACCTCGACGAGCCGATCGAAACCGGCAAGAGCCAGGCGATCGTGTCGAACGTCGAAGCGATGACGCGCGCGGCCGGTCCGCAATGGACGAGGCGCAAGCTGCTCGAACAGATGGTGCTCGGCGGCCGCCAGCAGCCGCTCGTCGGCTCGGCCGAGAAAATCGCCAGCGAGCTGATCGCATGGACCGAGGAAACCGGCGTCGACGGCTTCAATCTGTCGCGCACCGTCGTGCCCGAGTGCTTCGACGATTTCATCGAACTGGTCGTGCCGCTGCTGCAGGAACGTGGCGCGTACAAGCGCGCGTACCGCGACGGCACGCTGCGCGAAAAACTGTTCGGCCATGCGCGGCTGCCCGAGACTCACACCGCGGCACGCTTCCGATCGCCGGCTTGCGCGGCAGCACCGGCCGACGAGGCTCGCGGCTGACGCGATCACCGTTTTCTTAGCGAACCCCGAGTTCCAGCAGAGGCCTTCATGCTTGACAAGAGCACGTTCCGCGACGCGATGGCCGGTCTTGGCGCGGCCGTCAACATCATCACCAGCGACGGCGAAGCCGGCCTTGCGGGCTGCACCGCGTCGGCCGTCTGCGGCGTCACCGACGAGCCGCCGACGCTGCTCGTCTGCATCAATCGCGGCAGCCGCAATAACGCTGCCTTTCGCAGCAACGGCAAGCTCTGCGTGAACGTGCTGAGCGCCGAGCAGCAGGCGCTTGCCGCGCACTTCGCCACCAGCGCGCTCGCGATCGAAGAGCGCTTCGCGGCCGCGCAATGGGGCAAGCTCGAGACCGGCGCGCCGGTGTTGCAGGACGCGCTCGCGTCGCTCGATTGCGAGATCGAGTCGGTGATCGAAGTCGGCACGCACACGGTGTTCTTCTGCGCGGTGAAGGCCACGCGCACGCGGGGCGCGGGCGATGCGCTGATCTACTACGGACGCCGCTACCATCGCGTCGGCGAGCGCTCGGTGCACGCGACGCATCAGGCCGCGGCGAATCAATGCGAAGCGTCCGCCTGCGCGCGTTGAGTTCGCACGGCTCGTTGAGATCGGCGGACCGCCGCTATCGTCCGGCCGAATAGCGCGGCTGCGGCGCGGACCGGATCGAGCGCAATACTTTCGTTCGCCGCGCCGACCATCGACGCGTCACGCCCGTACGACGCCCGTCATCGGTCCGCCCGCCACGGTCCGCCCAAACAGCGCTGCTGCCGTCCGTTCCGGGTCGAGCCCGAGACTTTCACTCGCGGCGCCTGCGATCAACGCATCGAGCGAGGTGGTCGGCTTCAGGTCGCGCGACTGATACAGCTGATGCGGCGCGAGCCCCGGCCAATCCGCTATCACGCGACCGCCCTGCACCGAGCCGCCCAGCACCATCGCGACCGAGCCGGTGCCGTGATCGGTGCCGCCCGTGCCGTTCGCGGCCGCGGTGCGGCCGAACTCCGTCGCGACCAGCACCGTGGTCTTGCTCCACGATGGTCCCATGCCGTCGCGCAACGCCGCGAGCATCGTGTCGAGCGCCTTCAGCTGATTCGCGAGCCTCGCGTTCTGCGCGCTGTGCGTGTCCCACCCGCCGGTCTCGATCATCGCGATGCGCGGACCGTCGTCGCGCGCCAGGAAACTCGCCGCGAGCTTGCCGAGGCTCGCCGGGTCCTGACGTGCGCCGGCATCGCCGGCGACGCTGCGCGCCGCCATCGCCGATCCCCACAGCGGACGCAACTGCGCGTCCTGCTCGTACAGTTGCGACACGCGCGCTAGCAGATCGTCGGACGCCTGCGGCAACCCCGACGGCGCATACGACGTCACGGAAACGGGACCGCGCAGCGCCATCGGCACGGTCGGCGCGAACGCGATCGCGTTTTCGCGGGTCGCGGGCAATTGCGCGGCGAGCCGGTTGAGCCAACCATCCTTCGTCCGATACGGCGATGTGCCACCCGTTTCCAGCACGTTCTGTCCGTCGAAATGCGAGCGGTCGCGGTACGGCGAAGCGACCGCGTGCACGAATAGCGCCTCGCGTTGCGCGTACAGCTTCGCCATTTGCGCGAGCGCCGGATGGAGCGCGAACGTGCCGTCCAGATGCGGCGCGTTCGACGCATCGATCGCGAGTGGTCCGCGCAAACTCGCATACGCGGGGTCCGCGTAAGGCACGACGATGTTCAGGCCATCGGCCGCGCCGCGCTGGATCACGAACACGAAGCGGCGGTCGGTCGCGACATGCGCGAACGCAATTCGCGACGACACGAGCAGTGCGCCGGCACCGGCCGCGGCGACGCTCAGAAACTGGCGGCGTGACAGCATGGCGTTCACCTCCGTTGAAAATCGGGCGATACGAGCAGCAGCGCGATCGCCGTCGCCGCGCTTTCCGCGCGCGACACCGCCGTGGCCGTCGGCTCGCTGAGCGAGCCAGCCAGCAAGGTCTGCCCGAGCGAGCGCGCATCGAGCCGGTCGCTCACGCGCGAAGCGAAGCGTTGCGCGACTTCGACGCGGCGCACGAGCGCATCCGGTGCGGCCCAGCTCGCGGCGATATCGTCGTAGCCGGCGGGCGAACCGGGTCGCCACACCGGCTGGCCTAGCTGCGTCAGGATCGGCGCGCTTTGCAGATTACCGAGGTCGTGCCAGCCGAGTCCGCGCATCGACGAAATGGTCCACTCCCACGGCGTCTTGAACTTCACCGCGCTCGGCGACCACGCTTGCGGCATATCGATCAACGCGCGATAGACGGTCGGCAGATCGCCGTCGCTGCGGGTGAACGCATCGGCCAGACGAACGCACACGCCAGCCGGCGGATTGTCGGCGACGAAATGGCGCGCGAGCTTCGCGCCGACATGCTGCGCGGCGGCCGGCGCGTGCGCGAGGTCGTGCAGGATCGCGAGCGCCTGCTGTTCGCCGGCTTCGTCGTAGCGGCGTCCCATGATCGTGCGCGAGCCCGGTTCGTGCAGCGGTTGGCGAAACACGAAGCTGCCGGGTTCGCCGCTTGGCTCCATCGTGCGCCGGTTTGCATTGGCGCCGCCGTTCCCCGGATTGCCGACGAGACTCCAGCCGGTCAGCGCACGCGCGAACTCGGTCACGTCGTCCTGGCTATAACCGCTGCGCACGCCGAGCGTGTGCAGCTCCATGATCTCGCGCGCGAGGTTCTCGTTGAGTCCGCGCCTGTTGTCCGGATTGCGCTGCGCGGCGCGCAGCGCCGCCATGCTGTCGGGACCGACCGAGCGGGTCTGGTCGAGGAACAGTTGCATGGCCGGATGACGCTCGACGGCCACCAGCATGTCCTCGAAACGGCCGAGCACGTGTGGGCGAATCGCTTCCGCTTCGAACGAGCCGGCAAGCGCCGCGACGCCGGGTTTTTCGGCCGACACCGCGAAGTGGTTCGCCCAGAAATGCACGAGGCGTTCGACAAATGGCGTCTGCGTGCTCAGCGCACTTGCGACGCGCGCATTGACCGACGAGCGGTACATGTCGAGGATTTCGACGCGAAACGCCTTTCGTTCGGATAGCTTCGCGGCTTGCGCGTCGGTCTGGCTGGCTGCTGCGGCGTTGCTGGCGATGTTGGTTGCGATGTTGTTCGCGTTCCGGTTCGAGTTGGATTGCTCGCCCGACTTCTGTTTCGCCTGCTGCTCGATCTGCATGCGCTGCTGCACGAGCTGCGTCGACAACGCGATCGAATCGGGCTGGTTCGCCCACGCGTCCGGCCGCGGCTGGTACTGCTCGAACTGGGCGAGCAGCCATCCCTTCGGATCGGCTGGCGGTGTATCGTCGGCGCGCGCGCCGAGGCCGAAGCGGTTTAGTGCGATCGCCGCGGCATTCAGGTTCGGTGAGTGGGCCATAGGATCCTCGTCGGCAGGTAAGACGCCTGCATGTTCGTTAAACGGCCGACGCGCCAGAATCCGTCGCCACCGCACGCATTTTTCTATTCGCCCGAGGCGGCATTCGCCGCCGGTTTGCTTGCGTTCGGCGTCGGCTGCGCTTCGCGCCATTGCCCGCGCAGCTTCAGGCTCTCGGCGAATTTGACACGCTCCTCGGGCGTCAGCGTCGCCGCAAAATCGGCGACGCTCGCTTCGACCATCGCGCGCAGGCTGCTGTCGGCCGCGCGGGTGCGCGCGAGCGCCGCATCGAGCGCGGCGCGATCGAACTGCGGCGCGGCCAACAAACGCAATACCTCGTGACGCCCTTCGCGAGCGTCACGCGCATACTGGCGCCCGTCGCGCCGCGCGTTTTTCAGGCCGTCGATAAATGCCTGCCGCTGTTGCGCCGACAGCGGCTCGGCGGCGAACCGCAACGCGCGCTGGTCCTGCGTCACCGGCTGATTCGCGCCGTGCGCGGCGAACCACTGATACGCGCCGCCGGCGATCGCGCCGAGCAGGAACACGTTGAGCACCGCGGAGCCCAGCAGCGCAAATTTCCACGAGCACCCGTTCATTCGCCGCTCCAATCGGCGGAGCTGCCGCCGAAGCTCGAAGTCAGATACGAGGATTCATGCAAGACCGGCGCGTTCTCGGTCAGCACGAAGAACGACACCGCGAGCGCGCCAGCCACGCCACCGAGCAGCCCGACGCCTGCCACCGCCGCGCCCGACCACCACAAACGCCAGCGCGCGGCCGGGCGTCGCGACGGCGCGCCATCGATGATGCGGCGTTGCAGTTCGAGGCTCGGCGGCTCGATCCGGTCCGCGGCGAGCCATGCGTCGAGGCCGGCCGAATCGCTCAGCACCGCGTCGGCTTCGTCGCGATGCGCGCGCGCCCACTCCTGCGCGGCCTCGCGTTCGCGCTCCGGCCAGCGACGCGCGTCGGCGCCGTACGCTGCGACGATCTGATGGAATCTTTCGGGCGTCATGACTTGTCCTTGCTAAGGCCGCTGCCGGCCAGTTGAGCGCGCAAACCGCGGCGCGCGCGGCTCAGCAGACTTTCCAGCGCATCGACGCTGATGCCCATCAAGGCGGCAGCGTCGAGGTTCGACATCTCCTGGTAATAGCTCAGCACGAGCGCTTCGCGCTGTCGCGCCGGCAGCGCGGCGAGCGCCGCGCGCACGCGCGCGTGGTCCGCGCGTGCTTCGAGCCGCGCGTCGGGTGGCGCGGCGGGATCGGTCGCGTCGGGCAGTTCGTCGCTCGGGTCTTCGCGCTGACCGCGCAAACGGTCATAGCAAAGATTGAGCGCGACCCGATGCATCCACGTGTCGAACTTCGCTTCGCCTTCACGCCAGCGAGCCGCCTGTTTCCAGATTCGCACGAAGACCTCCTGCGCGACGTCCTCCGCTTCCATGCGATCGCCGAGCATGCGTGTGGCAAGCGCGAGCAGCCGCGGCAGTTTGCGCGCGACCAGCGAGCGGACCGCGCCGGGCTCCTCGCGGCCCACCCGCGCGATCAGCTCGGCGTCCGGATCGGGCGGCGCGTCGCTCAAGGTGTGCGGCTCCGTCGCGACATCACGCGCGCGCGTTCGCGTGCGGGCCGCATCACGGGATCAACGTCGTTCACTTGCCGCCGCTCCTTCGACTATCGTGTTGTTATGGTTTTCGTGCGCTACGGCGCCAGCCGGCCGGGTATCACGTATGCGGTCAATATACGACGACCGCCGGCCGGTAATAGGCGGGACGTGCCGGATAGACCACACAGCCGGCGAGCGAGGCCGCCAGCAGAATCATCACGAGTGTTTTCATCGCAAGCCTCGCTCAAGCCCAATGTCCTTCGATCCAGCGCCAGTGCGGCCCACGTTGCGCCCAATGCCCGGGCACCCAGTGATAGCCGACCCGCACCGGCTGCCAGTGGCCCGGCGCCCACACATAGCGGCCGTGCTCCCAGCGCCAGCGGCCCTGATCCCACACATAGCCGTCCCGAGGCGCGGGCACGAGTTCGACGCGCGGCGGCGGCGGCGCCATTGGCGCGATCACCACTTGTGCGAAGGCGGGTGCGGCCGTCAGCGTGGCCGCGCAGCACAGCGCGGCGCTGAGCGTGGAACCGAGCAGGCGACTCATGCGGTTCGAGATCATGTCGTTTTCTCCCATAGGACCGAAAAGAGCCTGAGCCAGAGTGGCCCCGTTTCTGCTTCAACGGGTCAGCGGGGCGAAATCCGTCGCTCTGTCTGCAAAAAAAGTGCGGCGGGAAGGAAGCGTTTCACTGTCGGGCGGCCATCGCGCTGCGACCCGCGAGCCGGTGGGGTATCCTTGCCGCTTTAGCGGACCTTATCAGTACCCTCCCCGATGGCCGATTTTCCTTTTGATGCCGTGCTCTTCGACTGCGACGGCGTGCTCGTCGATTCCGAACCCATCACGAACCGCGTGCTCACCGAGATGCTCGGCGAGCTCGGCTGGCATATGAGCGTCGAAGAGACGATGCGCATTTTCGTCGGCAAGATGGTCAAGGACGAAGCGGAACTGATCGAGGCGCACACCGGCTTTGCCATCACGGCCGAGTGGCTGGCGCAATTCCGCGCGCGTCGCAACGTGGCGCTCGACAAGGAGTTGCGCGCGATCGACGGCGCGTCTTTCGCGGTGCGCGCACTGCACCAAACGTTGAACGGACGCATTGCGGTGGCGTCGGGCGCGGATCGCATCAAGATCGAATTGCAGCTCGTGAAGGCCGGCCTCCTCGACTGCTTCGACGGACGCATCTTCAGCGGACACGAAACGCCGCGCAGCAAGCCGTTTCCCGACGTCTACCTCGCCGCGGCCGCGGCACTCGGCGTCGAGCCGGCACGCTGCGCGGTGATCGAGGATACGGTGACGGGAGCGACCGCGGGCGTTGCAGCGGGTGCGACGGTATTCGGCTATTGCCCGACGCACCTCGGCCATAGCAGCGCGACCGCGTTGCATGGCGCGGGCGCGGTGCACGTGTTCAGGGACATGGCCGAGCTACCGGCGTTACTCGCGGGATGGAGTACGCGCTGATTCGGCCGACGTGTTGGCAGTTGAACGACACCGGCCTGACGCGAGTTGGCCAACCACGACCAGTTTTCGGCTGCGCAGGTGCGGTCGATCAGCGCTTGCGCCAGTACCGACGTTGAATCCCGCCGCATGGCATGTTGCGTGCAACTGGAACGCCCGAGCGAAAGGCATTTGCGCGCTCGATACCATCCAACGTTGCCGGAGATTCATCATGTCCAACTTGACCCTTGCCGACCTGTCGCACTGCGACGACCTCGACCACGCAGTTGCTCAGTCCGTGCGCGGCGGCCACTCGTGCCACTCCGCCGAATACCCGCCTTCGTGTTACGGCGAAAAACCGCCGGTTCGTGGGCCGTCCTACTACAACCCGCCTTCCTACAATCCCTGCCATCCGGTGCACTACGGCTGCGAGCCGGTCTACACCCCCGTCTGCCATCCGGAGCCGATCAAGGTCGTGCCGCTGTAAGCACGAGGCCTCGCGCCGCTGCGTGCAACGGCGCAAGCATGCATGTGTTGCGGCCTGGGTCGGTACGATCGGGCCGCATCATGCGCTTCATGCTCTTATTCGAAGGCCGGATCGATCGGCACGCGGTAGCCGACCGCGAGCCGGTTCGTTTCGTTAGCCATTCCGACGATCGCCTGCAACTCGCCGAACATCTCGTCGGTCATGCCGGCGCGACGCGCCGCCGCCGTGTGGCTCGCGACGCAATAGCCGCAGCTGTTCGTCACGCTGACCGCCACCGGAGCGAGGTTGGGAGCAAGGGACAATTCCTCGCTTACTGAACTTGACGACCTATGATCAGGCGAAGTGTGCCGCTTGACTTTGCGACACGTCTCGATCGGAGATGCATATCGGGCCCAAGTAGGCCCCCCCAAAGCGGGACATATTCATTGCGAAAATCTTTCCAGCTGCTTGATGCGGTCCTCAGTGATTTCCTTCATGCAATCCCAGAAATATATGTAGCGTCCGGATGCTTCACCGAGCGCGTAGACATAGGAGTAGCAGTAACGATCGCGATATTTGAACCAACTTTCTTGCGCTCCGACAAAATCGGGAGCGGCTAAAGGAGCGTGATACTCCGCCAATTCCTTGTCCGACTTTCTTATTGAATTCAGAACCTTGGCATAAGTTGCGTTTAGCGTCGAATTCAAATGTTCGAAATCCCATTGCCCGCACGCGGCCGCATCATCAGCGGAAGCATTTTGACCGGATCTACAGAACTGGTCGATTTCCTTCAGTGATCTTCCTTCAAAGTAGAACGACGGCGCAGGGAATTTCTTATAGTCAAACGGCTCAGAATAAATGGTTCTACCGTGTACAATCGAACTAAAAGCAAACGCAGCGATAGTACACGCGGCAGTCAATGTGGGCAAAGACCTAGTGGGTTGCATCATATATTCCCTGCGCAAAAACCCGCGCCTCTGTTATCCGTCGCTGACGCCGGTTTCGGCGTTCAGGGCCTGAGCGTGCGACATCGGCAGGAAGTTTGAGTAGATCGAATAGGTGATACGGCAAAGGTCGCATTCTTCCTCGACTGTCCAATCCGTTTCACTGCTTTGCTGTTTCAGTTGCGCCATTACACTCCTCAAGATTTTCTGGCGATACCTCGCGAATTAACCATCGAAACGGACCACGGTCAACCGCATTAATTCGGGATAAGCCCTTTTTGACAACTATTTACGATTCTGATGATGAGCGTTGTTCAACGACAGGTAAGTCCGACGTCCGCACACGCTTTATATCGACGGCCCGTCGACCATCTGCTCGACGCTCACCCTTCGCGCGCGCCGTCAGTGTCCAGATCCGCTCGCATGAATAAAAAAAGGCCACCGGTCTTTCGACCGATGGCCTTTGAGGCGCGACGCCGGGGCTAAACTCCGAGGGTTTTAACCCTTCGCCACGCGCCCGTAGGTATCCTCGAACCGCACGATATCATCCTCACCGAGATACGCGCCCGACTGCACCTCGATCAACTCGAGCGGAATCTTGCCGGGGTTCAGCAGCCGGTGCGTGATGCCGAGCGGAATATAGGTCGACTGGTTCTCGGTCAGCATGATTTCCTTGTCGCCGTTCGTCACGAGCGCGGTGCCCTTCACGACGATCCAGTGCTCGGCGCGATGATGATGCATCTGCAGACTCAGCTGCGCGCCCGGATTGACGACGATGCGCTTGACCTGGAAGCGCTCGCCGCTATCGATGCCCTCATACGAACCCCAAGGCCGCACCACGCGACGATGCGTGACCGACTCGTGCCGCCCCATCGCATTGAGCTGCGCGACGATCTTCTTCACGTTCTGCGCCTGGTCACGATTAGCGACCAGCACCGCGTCCGCGGTCTCGACGATCACGACGTTCTCGAGCCCAATGGCGGCCACGAGCCGATGCTCGGCGCGAATATACGAGTTGCTGACCGCGTCGGTCAGCACGTCGCCGATCAATGCGTTGTTCTGCGCATCGCGCTCGGCGATGTCGGCGAGCGCAGTCCACGAACCGATGTCGTTCCAGCCGAGGTCGGCGACCGCGACGACGGCCGCGCGCTGGGTCTTCTCCATGACCGCGTTATCGACGGAAATGTTCGGGCAGGCGGCAAACGACTCGGCATCGAGACGCACGAAATCGTAATCCTGCTGCGCGTTCTGCAGCGACAACTCGGCCTGACGCGCGATCTCCGGCTCGTAGCGGCGCAACTCGTCCATATACGTCGACGCTTTCAGCATGAACATACCGCTATTCCAGTAGTAGCGGCCCTCATCGATGAAGCGCTGGGCGGTCGCCGCATCGGGCTTCTCGACGAACGAGTCGACCGCGAAAGTCTGCGTGCCGTCGATCAGCGGCGCACCCGCGCGAATGTAGCCGTAGCCGGTATGCGGCTCGGTCGGCGTGATGCCGAACGTGACCAGACGCCCATCCTTCGCGATCTGCGCGGCCGCTTCGACCGCCTTGACGAATGCGGCCTCGCCCGCGATCACATGATCGGACGGCAGCACGAGCAGCAAAGCGTCCGACGTGTCGCGCAGTGCGAGCAACGCGGCCACCGCGATGGCCGGCGCGGTGTTGCGGCTTGCCGGTTCCAGCACGATGTTTGCGGACCCCACGTCGACCTGGCGCAGTTGTTCGGCGACAAGAAAACGCTGCTCGTTGTTCGTGACGACGATCGGCGCGGTGACACCATCGATGCCGCGCAAGCGCAACGCGGTTTGCTGGACCAGTGTGTGTTCGCCTTTCAGTGCGAGGTACTGCTTCGGATAGCCGCCGCGCGACATCGGCCACAGTCGTGTGCCGCTGCCGCCGCAAAGAACTACGGGATGGATGTGCATGTTTTCAGGTCCTCGTTTGTGTCTTATGAATCGACTGCATCGGGCATCTGCCTCGTGATTGCGTCGCATCTTGCAGGCCGTCTTTGTTACGGCGCCCGCTATTCTTTCCCCCCACTCCATTCGCACCGATTCGAGCTCGCGCGGCAGGCGCGCCGAGATCGGTGCCCTGCGCGGCAATTCGACGAAGCCGAGACGCCGGTACAGCGCCTATGCGGGCTTGTTGCTCACCAGTACATCGAGCTTTTTCGGGGCCGCGCGGCTTTATATCACAACTCGTTGTTACACCTCGGGCCCGCCATTGGATTTAAAATCGAGGCTACCCAACACATAGCAATAACCTACGTGAGCAAACCTCTGTTCTTCATACATCCGCCGAAATGTGGCGGTTCCACTGTTATTTCCTTTTTTGACCTTAATCTCGATCGCGATAAGTTCATCAATTTCGTATGGGGTGGTGTATCTCAGGAAAAAACGCGAGAGCGATTTTTGGCAAGCGGAATCGGCGGCGGTCATGATCCTATCGGCATTCATCGAGACCTCAAGATGCCGTTGGAATATTGCAGTATTTTGCGCGAGCCGCTCAGTCGGCAGACCTCGCATTACTGGTTCGCGCGTAATGGAAAAAACGGGGGCGTCGCGCGCGGAGTTTCGGTTTCCGAGGCTGAAGCGCTGGCGCAAGGCGGTGAATTGTCTCTGGACGATTGGGTGGGCGAATCGTGCAGCGGCAAGAATCTGTTCGTGCAAATGCTGAGCGGTCATGGCCGCGTGAACCGTGAAAGCCTCGAAATCGCGATTGAGAACGTCCGGCAACATATCCCGACGGTCGGTCTCTGTGAAGACATGAGCGATTTTCTGCTTCGTCTTTGCGGTAGAACCGGAATGCGTTTACCGTTCTTCATCCGTACGAATGTGACGGAAGGCGTGCCCAGGGAGCGCTCGCCGCTATCCGAGCGAGCCCGTGAAAAATTTGTCGAAGACAATCACCTGGACTACGAGTTGTACCAGTATGTGTGCGATGAGATCGCAAGGGAAAGAGAGTCGTACGGCGCTATCTATACCCGGGCCATAGAAGCTGTTCGCCAGATTCAGCGGCGGATCGATGCTCTCGACAATCCCTATATTTATACCGGCAAGTCGAACATGTTCGGATTCGACGAAAATCATCTACATATGGTGCGCGGGGTCGCTACTTCGGCTGATCTCTCTCCGATCGATGCATATATTGAGCTGGCGCAATCGCGTCGCCGCGAATGCGGCGACCTGTTCGATGGTTTCGTGGACGCAGTGAACGACGACATGGTGCACGGCTGGGCGGTGAATCTGAGCGTACCGGACAAATGCGTACCGATTGAAATATGGGTGCGGGAAAAGCTGGTTGCGACGACGCTGACCGGCAACCCGCGGCCGGATGTGGCTGCCGCCGGCTATGCGTCCGAGCGTTGTGGCTTTGCTGTTCGGTTACCGGAGGAGGCGCAGGAGGGATTCAGAGTCAAGATTGCGGGATCTGCGCAAACGATACGATCTGCCGGGACGTGGCAGCGGGGTTGGCATATGGCGTGAGACGCCGTCCGGGTCCGGTCGTGCTCGCTCGCGTTTGAGCCCTCCGCGTCAAATCCTCTTCGCCTCCACAATGTCGTTCAACCGCCGCTCATACGCGCGTGCGACTGCCTCAACTGAGTAATCGCGCTCGATGCGCGCCTTCCCCGACAGTGCGATGCGCTCACGGAGTGGCGCATCGTCGATCATGCGTTTGAGCTGTTCCGCCGCGATCGATACGTCCGGATCGCACCAGTACTGACCTTCGGCGAACAGGTAGTCGCCGGGGCGCAGCGGCACGAGTTCGCCATCCACCAGGAAAGCGGTGTCGGGCTCGCAGAAATCGACGTTGCCCGAGAAATTCGTGACCACGACCGGCTGCCCCAACGCCATCGCTTCGGCGATCACACGGCCAAAACCTTCGCTACGGTGCAGCGAAATGTACGCGTCGCAGCAGGCCATGAAGTCGGTCGAGTCCTGGCGGCTCAGACGCTCGGACACGATGTGGATGCGGCTATCGCCCGCGGCCAGATCGAGCACGGCGCGCCACGCCGGATCGTCGTCGCGCACGTTCATCGCCTTGATGACGAGCCCGACGCCGGGCGAGCTGCTGCCAAACGCCTGCTTGAACGCCCGCACGCCGGCAAGCGGGTTCTTGCGGCTGAGCCACGAGTTGCCGTCGAACATCAGATAGAACAGAAATTCGTTGGTCGGCAGGCCAAAGCGTTCGCGCTTCGGCTGGACCGGCGTCGGTACCTCGACCGCCATCGGCATCTGGTAGACCGGCGTGTCGCCGAGCCGGCTATAGACGCTCTGGACAAACCGGCTCTGCGCCCAGATCTCGTCGACCATCTGATGCACCTTGCCGAATGCGCTCGGCCAATGAGGCAGTTCCCACGGCCACGCGCCGATCTTGTGCGTCGGGGCGTCGATCAATTTACGGCCGCCTTCCAGCGCAAGGCGCACCATTTCGGGCGCCGGCAGGCAGATCAGGCTGATGTTGTACTTCAGCTCATCGCTCAGCAGGTGATCGACCGAGTGATCAAGCCTCGCCGGCCCCTGCATCGGCGCGTTGATCAGCGTGACGGGCGTGGACGACATTTGCAGCACGCGCGCGGCCATGCGGGCATCTTCGCCCAGGCCGAGCACGCCTTGCGGGAAGCCAATCACGTTTACGCCATGCTCATAGCCGCCCCCTTCGATGCGCGCGAGGTAGCGGGCCGGCTCGCGCTTGTGGTCATCGCTGTCCTCTTTGGTGCTCCCGACCCGCCGTACCTTGAGCGATTCCAGCAACGGAAATTCTACTCTGGCCCACTCGTTCCACCAGCTTACGAGTTGAGAGCGGCCCGCTTCCGTATTCATGTCGAATGCGCTGCGTACGTCGGCGCGCTCGTTCGCGACCAGAACGAGAAAGCGCGGCAACAACGAGGCATCGGCATGCTGCTCGTCGTCGAGGTTGACCAGCAGTTCAGCTAGACGGACAGCCGACCATTTGATGGCGCGATACTCATGCTGTCCGTCGCTGTCCCACCACGATAGGCACTTGATGCGTCCAATGAAGCTCTCCAACGAGCAGAACCCTTGAAGATCCGTGCGCTCCTCGACGATCAGGCGTAGGAAACGAGGCAGCGGAAGACTGTCGGAACGCTCGCCCCATTCCATCTCGAACAGTGACGCGGGTAGAGCAGGCGGCACCCACTTGATCGTGCGATATTGGGATTGACCATGTTCAAGCCACCACGACAGGCAATCGAGCCGACCAATAAAGGTTTGCAGCGAACCGAACGCGGTCTGGAGGTCCTGCCGCTCCGCGACGATCTGCGACAGGAAGCGCGGCACGTGCGGCCCGTCGTTGACGGAAGGCTGCGCGGGTTCGAGCAGCCCGCCGCCGATCGGCGGCGGTGTCCACGTGATCCGCTTGTACTCGAGGTGGCCATGCTCTGCCCACCAGTTCAGGCAACCGAGCCGTCCGGTCAGCGTAGTCAGGTCGAAGGCGCTGCGCAGATCGGGGCGCCCGGTCGTAATGAGCGCGAGAAAGCGCGGCAACGGTATGTTGCCGGACTGCGGCGCGTCGATCGGCCCCAGCATTTCGGGCCAGGAAATCGGTTCCAGCAAGGTTTCGACAAGTTGCTTCGTGTCGAGCACGCTCGGCGCCGCCGCGACCAGCCAGAATGTAACTGCGTCCGGATGCTGATCGATTAACGTCTTGTTGTCCAGTTGATGCAGATATTCAAGATCTTCCTGACGAAGCGCCCAATCGAAATCCGGGTACGTCTCACGCGCCGTCATTTCCCACCAGAAGTACAGCGTTACGCGATCGTCCAACCGGTCCGCATCGAAAGGCGCAAGGTCGGCTCTAAATTTCACCAGGAAGTAAATCGCACTCGGCAGGCAGAACCGCTCTTCGGGCGACGGGTGCCAGTACTCTGACAGCCACCCTGTCTTGTTTCTTTTCTGTTCTAGATTAACCAAGTTTTGCAATCCTTGAAGCCCATGCGAATGTCAAGCCGTCAACTTCACGTCCACCGCACCTGGCTCGCAAGCAGCACCACCAAAATCATTCCTTTTCGCCAGTCGGCGATGACGACTTCGACGTCGCTGTTCATTAGGCGCATGAAGTCGGCCGTGCTTGCCGGCGCGGCGCGATCATTCAACGCCGAGCAGTTACTTGCGAATGAAGTAAACGTCCTGGTTGTCGTCCCAGCCACCAACGATACGTTCCACGATCGTCAGTCTGAACTCTTCGCAGAAAGTCCGAAGCCAGCGTTCCGGAATCATTGAAACACCGTAACGTTCCCCGAGATCCCTGGCGACTTTCGCTGCTGACGATTTCATAGTTTGAGAGTCAACAAAGGCGTATTCTCCGGCGTCGTAAGACGAAAGCAAGCGTTTTCGCGCTTCCTCGCCGACCGAATAGCAATCCGTTTCGCTTAGACGTTCCCTCGACCGCGCGCCGTGTGTGGTTACGACACCAATACCGCCAGACCTGATCTTGCTGAAGAAATGCTTCATTGCCGATCGGGCGTCTGCCTGCGAAAGATGGGTGATGAAAGACTCCAGTACAGCGACGTCGAACCTTGCGTTTTCGATTGACGCAAATTCAAACAGTGGGCGAACGATGTGATGACCGTGTACGCCGAAGGTCGACCTGCAAAAGTCGACAGCGGGCGCCACGATATCGGCAACATGGACATCAGACGCCTTATATTTCTTGACGAGATGCCGGGTGGCGCGTCCGTAACCACAGGGAAGCTCAAGGATTGTCGGGGCTTTGACACCGGACAAGTTGGCAGCCCGCTGCACAAATTCCGTCATCTGCGAACCGACCGACTCGTAGTGGGCTAAGGAACCCTCAAACACGTCGTCGTTGGGATGAATCGGTGCCGCGCCTGCGATCTCGACTTTCGGCTTGTCGACGGAGCCGGAGGCGACAGACTCAGCGAATACCTCGTCTACTCCCAATTCTCTCAGGGCATTTCGGATTGTCAGATTTCCAGCTTTGTTTTGCAAACCAAGCTTGTTCTTAACGGTCTCACTGAGTCGGGTAATTCTGCGTCGGGCCTCGATCAACGCGGCGACCTGTTCGTATTCGCGCAAGCGGTCCCCACTGAGCTTGCCTTCTGCGCCGGTAACGCCCGTCGAATTGCTCAGATCAGATTTGATGTAATAGTCACCGACGATGGTCCCAACCAATTTGAAATCTGACGGATACGCGGCCGTAACGCGCAGCAGAAGATCGTAATCTTCCTCCCAAGTCAGCAGAGTATCGAAATAGAGTTCTGCAGAAGCAATCGATCGATCGATCAGATAGGAGTGAATCGGGCAGAAGTTGGCCACGAAAAGGTCCTCGAGACCTTCGCCAGGAAAAACCTTGGAGTCCGCGCGTGCAGCCACGATAAATTGCGGGGATACATCGGCGTGGACCACTCTGACAGATGAGAAGGCGATCGCGGCGTTGCTGGCCTTCAACTGGCCGACCAGAAGACTGTAAGCTTCCGGATACAAGACATCATCGTAGTCAAGAAAAGCGACGTACTGACCGGTTGCGTTGGATAGTCCCAGATTCAACAGTTCTGTTCGTGCATCTTTAGGTTCTTCCGCAGTGAAATTCACTATTTTCAGCGACGGGGCATCGTGCATCTTCAGCAAGCGCGCGAGCGATGCCTCTACCTGCGCAATATCAGAAGGCGAGAACCTCTGTAACGTGACGATGATATTGAGTGGACGATAGGTTTGCCCGACCAGCGAGAAAACGCAACGTTCCAGCTCTTTGAGGCGCTTGACGTCGTGAAGCCTAACGATACAGTCGACTTGATTTTCAATCATGGTTTTACCAACGCGGTTTCGCGAAGCTTGTATGTGCGGTGAAATCGGCGATCTTGCTCCACTCAACGGGAACAGGCTCTGGGTAATGCTGGGGTAACTGCTTCCCCAAGCCAGCCATTTCGCTCTGCACCCACTGCTCAAACTCCGCGCCACGCCACTTCCTGGCCAGCAAGCAAGCAGATGTGTAGATCATTTCCACCGTCGATACGCTCATCTTGCGATTGGTGACACGATGAAGGAAGAGTGCTTGCGGACAAGTTTTCAGACTGAAACCAAGCGCTCTGGCACGCCACGAGAGGTCGACATCTTCGCAATACATAAAGAAGCTGTCATCGAATCCGCCCAATTCCTCGAAGCACGTCCGGGAAATTGCCAGGCATGCACCCGAAACCCAAGGAGTTTCAAGTGTCAGGGGATCGTAGGGCTTGGGGTGTTCGGATGGAAATTGAAGTGCTTCGACCAATGATCTTCCGTCTGCTGCCAATACAGCTTTAACCAGGCTGCCAATCGCGTCCGGATGCAAAATTCCATCAGGGTTAAGGCAAATATAAATATCCGCATCGTCTTTGAAAGCCGCCCGCATCAACCTATTGTGACCGGCGCCAAAGCCGACATTTCCCTCGGATTGCAAGCGTGTCAGGAAGCTGCGGTCCAGATCGTAATGTTCGGTCGAGTTACCGTTATCGAGCAGGTAGAGATTGTTCTCCACCGGCAAGCCCGCCTCTGACAGAGAGATACGAGCCGCTTCGATCGCACGCTGAAGTTCCGCCCGGTCATTGTTATAGGTAACGATGCCAATCGCGATTTTTGTGTCATGCGGAATTTTGAAAGGCAAACCGAGAGCTCGTTGCTGAATGACGTCAGCTAATCGTCGAGGCGGCTCAGCGATCGGCGTAGGCCGAACAGCGCGGATCTTGACACCCTTTGGGTCAAGAAGACGAAAGACGTAATGATTGGCAAATGCTTTTAAATCGGGAGCAGAAGCGATGGCAATCATTGCTGGCGTTTTGTCATACAGCTCTGGCCGCGCGATTTTCATCCAATGGAAACCTGCATGCTCGCAAGCGTAGAAGAAAAGCCGCTCGATGGAATGTGCGAGCGTGGCGTCGGTCTGATTAGCTTCAGCCGGAAAATCGTCAAAGCTCAGATTCAATTCGACCAGATTTTTCAGGGCTGCCGCCCGCGTCCAAAACATCGAACCCGATGGGAAATCCAGTGGTGTCGATTTGTCTATACCGAAACCGAGACGGTTTGCAAGCGTCTGCGCGCCGTCGAAGTTGCCTCCCCAGTTGGTCCAATGCCGCATCGTTTCAAAATGCTGCGCTGCAATCATGCCGAGGGTGGGATCATGCTCGAATGCGTAAAGAACACTGCTGACGACTTCGGCCGAACCGCAAAGGCTTTCGAGAAGGAAATGACGCCATTGAGCCAATGCACTTGCATGATGCGATCGCTTCCCATGCAGACATAGGATGAAGTCGTACCGCTCAAAAACGGGCTTGAATGCAAGCAATTTTGGCGCGATGTCGCGACCTCGATTTGGGACAACCCGAACTTCGACCGTACCTTTCGCCCAACCCTTGAAAGCGTTCTGGATTAATTCGGCCGAGAATGAATCACAAGTCGATATATACACATCGACATCGACCGGGATGTTGTTCAGATACACACGGAACTCTGGCGCGAGTTCCGGATAAAACAAATGGATGACTGCGGCGACGCGATCCGTTTTCAACTGTTTCAACGTCGGAAACTGAAACGGAACTTTGGCGCTATAGTCAATTTCGATAGGACGGCCAGCCTCGGGAGGCGTCACCGGCGGCAGTGGAGCGCTTTCTAACTGAACCGACGGCATGACTCGCTTCAAGTGCTTGGTCAGAGGATGCAGGAATCGCGTCCATGAACGACGTGGCCCTGCGATGGACTGCGCAGACGTCTCGCGCATTGTCGCCACTTCGGCCGCTGCCGCATCCGCGATTGCGCGATATCGGCTTTCGATCGCTTTGATTCTGCTCCGCTCGTCCAGAATCATGTCGCGCAGCATTAGACGGTTCTCGTCTTTGCGCCAGAAGTGCTGGGCTGTATCTAAGGGTCGCGCATTTGCCACGGTATTTGGCGCGTCCGGGCGCTCCTCGGTCGCTACTTCAAGCGAGGAGAACACAGGATCCTGTTCCGTTGTAGTCGAATTCATGCGATAGCAAAAGTTGTGGAATATGCGAGACCGAAACTGTGTGGCTTGACGCAAGACCGGGCGCCCAGGAGTCAACGACCGCCTACTCAATTAGGCCGGCTGCATTGTACCTGAGGATCTGCCGCAGATCTTCACATGGGAATTACCGATCGAATCAGCAACAAACCTCTTCCGACTCTCAAGACGGAATCTCTAGAAGTCCTTCCTTCCAAACCTTACGGCCGCCGCTCACTAGTAGTGAGCAAAGGAATCCAGAGCGCCACTCTAAAGTTTTCCCAATGAAATCAATAGGCTCGAATTGACCAATAGATCATCTCGGATCTAATGTCCATAGCGCCGATCCTAAGACCAAATGCGCCTAGGAAATAGCGATTGGAACACGTCCAGAATTCATGTTGTTATGTTGCGACTTGTGTCTTCAACCTGGTGGTCCGTTGGAGAATTAGCAAGCGTCTCGGGGTAGATACGGGCGAACGTGGACCGCGATTGCCCTATTGCGACGGCCTTTGGCGATTCGCATCGCTCCTGCATATCGATGACGTTTTCGTATTCCGCGCGCCACGAGCACAGCAAAAAGCAAACCGTCCAGACAAAGCAAAAGCCCCGCAAGATTTCAATCTTGCGGGGCTTTTTTACCGATGCTAACGCTAAAGCGTTATCCGCTTAGCGCGACATCATGTTCATACTGACGTTATGCATCACCCACAACGTGCCGCCCACCACGATAACCGCGGTCAACGCAGTGAACACAAACGCCGTCACGTTCCAGCGCTGCGACGACGACGTGTTCATATGCAGGAAGAACACCAAGTGCACGAGGATCTGCACAAGCGCGAGGCCCGCGATCGCGAACAACGCACTATGGCCGGTCAACGTACCGGTCATTACGATCGCGAATGCCGCGACGGTCAGAATGACGGAGAGCACGAAGCCCGTCATGTAGCTGCCGAAGCTGCCGTGACCGCCTTCCGAGTGTGCGCCATGGGCGCTATGGCTATGGTCCATTTAGATCACGCTCGCAAGATAGACAAAGGTGAAAACGCCGATCCACACGACGTCGAGGAAGTGCCAGAAAAGGCTCAGGCACGTCAGACGGATCATGTCGCGTTCGGTCAGGTCGCGATGACGCATCACCTGCAGCGCCAGCACCACCATCCAGATCAGGCCGAACGTCACGTGCAGACCGTGCGTGCCGACCAGCGTGAAGAACGACGACAGGAACGCGCTGCGGCTCGGACCCGCGCCTTCGGCGATCATGTGCGAGAACTCGCGCAATTCCAGTACGAGGAACGAGAGACCCAGCAGGAAAGTCACGCCGAGCCAGCCGAGCAGCGCGCCCTTGCGGTTCTTGTGCGCGCCGAGCATCGCAAAGCCGTAGGTGATACTCGAGAGCAGCAGCATCGTCGTTTCGAGCGCGACGCCGGGGATCTCGAACAGGTCCTTACCGCTCGGACCACCCGCGAACTGCTGGCTCATCACCGCGAACACTGCGAACAGTGCCGCGAAGATGATGCAGTCGGTCATCAGGTACACCCAAAAGCCGAACACCGAGTGCGACGGCACGTGGTCCGGCGCGAGATGCGGCTCAACCGCAATAGTCTTCTGTAACATCAGTCCACCTCCAGCGCGACCTGCTTGCCGACGCTTGCGCCGACACCGGCCACGGCGCCAGCACCGCCGTTACGTTTCTCTTCAATCAGCGCGACAGTGTCGGCCGGAATGTAATAGCCGTCGTTGTCCATGAAGCTGTAGACGATCACGGTGACGATCGTGCCAACCAAGCCAACGATCGCAAGCCACCAGATGTGCCACACGGCTGCAAATCCGAGCACCAGCGAGAACAGCCCCACCAGCAGACCCGCGGACGTATTCGACGGCATGTGAATGTCGCGATACGCCGGCACTTTGACACCGCCCTTGCGCGACTTCATTTCGCTGAACGCGTCGAGCGAGCGGACGTCCGGGATGTGAGCGAAGTTATAAACCGGCGGAGGCGAGCTCGTCGCCCATTCCAGCGTATGACCGTCCCACGGATCGCCCGTGAGGTCGCGGTTTTCCATCTTGTTGCGATCGCGGATGCTGACGACCAGTTGCAGCAGCTGGCAAGCGATACCGATTGCGATCAGCACCGCGCCGAACGCGGCGATGATCATCCACGGATGCCAGTCCGGGTTGTCGTAGTGATTCAGACGACGAGTCGCGCCCATGAAGCCGAGCACGTACAGCGGCGTGAATGCGACCCAGAAACCAATCTGCCAGAACCAGAACGCGGCCTTGCCGAGCTTCTCGTTCAGCCTGAAGCCGAACGCCTTCGGGAACCAGTAGTTGAAGCCGGCCAGATAGCCGAACAGCACGCCACCGATAATCACGTTGTGGAAGTGAGCGATCAGGAACAGGCTGTTGTGCAGCATGAAGTCCGCGCCCGGAATCGCCAGCATCACGCCGGTCATACCGCCGATCGTGAACGTGATGATGAAGCCGATCGTCCACAGTACCGGCGTCGTGAATCGCAGACGGCCCTTGTAGATCGTAAACAGCCAGTTGAACACCTTAACGCCAGTCGGAATCGAGATCACCATCGTCGCGATGCCGAAGAACGCGTTCACGTCCGCGCCCGAACCCATCGTGAAGAAGTGATGCAGCCACACGAGAAACGACAGCACCATGATCGCGCAGGTCGCCCAGACCATCGTCTTGTAGCCGAACAGCGGCTTCTTCGCGTACGTCGCGACGACTTCCGAGAAAATACCGAACGCCGGCAGGACCAGGATGTACACCTCGGGGTGACCCCATGCCCAGATCAGGTTCAGGTACAGCATCGCGTTGCCGCCGGCTTCGTTCGTGAAGAAGTGCATGCCGAGGTAACGGTCGAGACCGAGCAGCGCGAGCGTGACGGTCAGGATCGGGAACGACGCCATGATCAGCACGTTCGCGCACAACGAGGTCCACGTGAACACCGGCATCTTCATCCACGACATGCCCGGAGCGCGCATCTTCACGATCGTCACGAAGAAGTTCACACCAGTCAGCAACGTGCCGACACCAGAGATCTGCAGACTCCACAGGTAGTAATCGACGCCGACACCTGGACTGAACTGCAATTCCGACAACGGCGGATAAGCGAGCCAGCCCGTCTGTGCAAATTCACCAACCACCAGCGAAATGTTGATCAGGATCGCGCTGACTGCCGTCAGCCAGAAGCTCAGCGAGTTGATGAACGGGAAAGCGACGTCGCGCGCGCCGATCTGCAGCGGCACGATGATGTTCATCAAACCGATCATGAACGTCATCGCCATGAAGAAGATCATGATGACGCCGTGCGCGGTGAAGATCTGGTCGTAGTGATGCGGCGGCAGATAGCCTGGGCTCAGGTACGACAGCGCCAGTTGCATACGCATCATGATTGCGTCGGCAAAGCCGCGCAACAGCATGATGAACGCAACGACGATGTACATGACACCGATCTTCTTATGATCGACGGACGTCAGCCATTCGCTCCACAGGTAGCGCCATTTGCCGAAATACGTGATTCCGCCGAGCACCGCCAGCGCGGCGAGGGCCATGCCGGCGCCCGCCGTGACGATGATGGGCTCGTGATACGGAATCGCATCGAGAGTTAGTTTTCCGAACATGAGTTACCCCTTAGGCGCACAGTTGGCGTCTTTCATGTTGTCGATGACGTTGCCGTTGTTGTATTTGGCAATGATGTTGTTGAAGAGCTTCGGATCGACGGTCGAGAAGTACCGCACAGGGTCCTTTTCGCTCGGCTCCGACACCGCGTGATAGCGGTCCATGTCGAGGCGGTCCGACGAAGCGCGCACCTTCTCAACCCAGGCGTTGAATTCTTCAGGCGACGAGGCGAGCGTACGGAACTTCATGTCCGAGAAGCCCTTGCCGCTGAAGTTCGCCGCGAGGCCCGCGTAGTCGCCGGTGTGATCGGCGATCAGGTGCAGGCGAGTCTGCATGCCTGCCATCGCGTAGATCTGGCCGCCCAACTGCGGGATGAAGAATGAGTTCATCACCGTGTCCGACGTAATCCGGAAGTTCACCGGCGTGCCGACCGGGATCGCGAGCTGGTTCACCGATGCGATACCGAGGTCCGGATAGATGAACAGCCACTTCCAGTCGAGCGCGACGACTTCGACGTTGATCGGCTTGACCTGCGACTCGAGCGGACGATACGGGTCGAGCTCATGCGTGCTCTTCCACGTCAACACGGCGAGGAACAAAATGATCAGCGCCGGAATCGTCCAGACGACGACTTCGATCGCGGTGGAATGCGTCCACCCCGGTTTGTATTCAGCGTTTCTGTTCGACGCGCGATAACGCCAGGCGAAAAACAGTGTCATCAGAATGACCGGCACCACGACAATCAGCATGGCCCACACCGAAGTCGCGATCAGATCACGCTCCGCGAGTCCCACACTCCCCTTCGGATTCAGAATATCGAGGTTGCTGCAACCCGAAAGCAGCAACATGAGGCTGGCGGAAATGAAACTTGCCGGCCTTCCCAGCGTCCGTCCTTTCATATCCACTGCCTCGTTTTTTTGACTTCAACGAACGTCATTCGACGGCTCTCCAGTAATAAGCGCTCGCATAATAGGGGGGCATCGAATGCTAATAAACACTCGAATTTGCAACGATCTATTGCATCCCGCCGCAGTGCGACACGTTGCCGCATTCCCCGCACACCCTATTCACCAGCGTCGTTTGCGACGCTTCAAAACGAAGCATCGAAAAGTTGACGCGTCGCAAGATCCCCTTCAAATAAGCACTGGAAAACCGCCGGACGCGCAGCGGTTTCGCAGTACTTCGTCGAGCATGCATTCACAAAGGGATTCGTAGCGACGCGCAAAAGCGCAAAAACGTCGCCGCATCCTGACGCGCGGATGCGACAACGGTTCTTGCGCTCTGTTCTTTTAACCCGGATTGTGCGTGGCGACGGGTGCCGGTCCGGGCGCCGCCGCCTGCAGATGCTCGCCAGCTTCGGCCGGCACGTTGTCAGAAGGAAGCGCCGAGCGTTCGGATTGCGCTAGCAGCGTGCCGACGGACGGATCGATCGCATCGGTAAACGGCTTCGGATTGAGACCGATCGCGAGCACCAGCAACGCCAACGCACCGAGCAGCGCGAACTCGCGCTTGCCGAGGTCCTTCAGATTCGCGACGCGCGCATTGGCGATCGCGCCGAAGATCACGCGCTTATACATCCACAGCGTGTAGGCCGCGCTCAGGATCAGCGTGGTCGCGGCGATCGCGCCGATCCAGAAGTTGAAGCGGATCGCGCCCATCAGCACCATGAATTCGCCGACGAAACCCGACGTGCCCGGCAGACCGATGTTGGCCATCGAGAACAGCATCACGAAAGCGGCAAAGCGCGGCATCGTGTTGGCGACGCCACCGTATTCGGCGATCGATGCGCTTTTCGTGCGGTCGAACAGCATGCCGGTGCACAACAGCATCGCGCCGGACACCACGCCATAGGAGATCATCTGCACGATTGCGCCGGCCTGGCCGAAGCGGTTGAAGACGAACAGACCGAGCGTGACGAGGCCCATATGCGCGACCGTCGAATACGCGAGCAGGCGGCGCATGTCGGTTTGCACGAGCGCGAGCAGGCTCGAATAGATCACCGCGACGAGCGACAGCGTGATCATCATCGGCGCAAAGAAGTGGCTCGCTTGCGGCGCGATCGGCAGCGCGAAACGCAGCAGACCGTAGCCGCCGATCTTCAGCATGCCGATCATCACCGCGGCGCCGGTGGGACCGTCGAGGTGCACGTCGGGCAGCCACGTGTGCAGCGGCCACATCGGCACCTTCACGCCGAATGCGGCGAGGAAGCCGAGGAAGATCAGCGTCTGCGGCACCATGTCGAGATGCGCTTCGCGCCACACGGCGAGGTCGAAGCTGTGCGTCTGGCTATACAGATAGAGCAGCGACATCAGCATCATCAGCGAGCCGAGGAACGACACGAAGAAGAACTTCACCGCCGCATACGTGCGGTTCTTGTGACCGTACGTGCCGATCAGCAGATACAGCGGGATCAGCGTCGCCTCGAATGCAATGAAGAACATCATGCCGTCGAGCGACGTGAACACGCCCTGCATGAAACCCGACAGCATCAGGAACGCGCCGTAGTACTGTGCGGTACGCTGGGTGATCGACTCCCACGACGCGATCACGATGATGATCGTCGTCAGCGCGGTCAGCGCGACGAGCCACAGCGAAATCCCGTCGATTCCCACATGCCATGCGATATCGAACGTCGGCGACCAGCGAACGTTCTCGACGAACTGCATCGAGGTCACGTCGTTGCGAAAATTCGCCACGACCGGGATCACAGGCAAGAAACCCGCCACCGCGCCGATCAGCGCGAGCCAGCGCGTGCGATTACGCGCCGCGTCGGACCCGGCGCGCAGAACCACGAAGCCGGCGACGATGGGGATCAAGATGAGAAGACTTAGGAGAGGCAATGGCATGTGCTCTGTCAAAACTTGAAGTACAAAACGCTGCGTCAATGCCGCCAAAACAGCAGGCATTGAAATTGAAATGTAAGTTGGAGTGCGCTGAAATTGACGCGTGGAGGGGTTTCCCGCTACACGTTTACCCGCAGCCGACCGACCGAGGATGGGAGATTACCAAGATAAGAATAATTTTGCATCGCAGCAGCGAATAAATCCCTTCGGATTAGATTGTTGCGACCTGGACGCTTGCAAAACGCATCAAAATGTGCGTTTTCACCTTGTTACAAGGGCCGCGCAGACTCTTGATAATTTGGCAGCAAAAGCTGGCAATTATCCGGAGGTTGGCCGCTTTTAGGCATCGCCTGTTTGTGGGGCCGATTCGGCTGGAATGGATCGTGCTGGACCGTCCTTTTCGGCCGGTGGCGACGACCCACATTTGCACAAGAATTTGCGTTGCCGACGACAAAAAAATTTTTTGTCCGGGCGGTCTGAATCGACCGGCGAACAGGGGCAACGATGCCGGGCGCCTCGGATCGAGATGCGCTAAAACTGTGCCACCGAGGCGCGCCAATCTTCCATTTACCTTACTAAAAACAGCGTTTCGCCTAGTAGCTGCTGCGGAAATTCGCGCGGCGAGGCACACTCATTTCGCCTGGCCGGCGCCCCTCGCCCGGCCCCTTTTCCGGACCTCTTCGCATGGCGCTTCGTGACGACGACGTCGTACCCGCACTCGAATGCCGCGGCCTCAGCAAGCGGTACGGCACCGGCCGCATCGTGCTCGCGCAGCTCGACTTCACGCTCGCTGCGGGAGAGTTCGTCGCGATCATGGGCGACTCGGGCGTTGGCAAGTCGACGTTGCTCAACCTGATCGCCGGACTCGACCGCGCCGATAGCGGCAGTGTGCTGATCGACGGACGCCCGGTCGAGCAACTCGACGATAACGCCGCAACGCGTCTGCGCCGCCAGAAGCTCGGCTTCGTATTCCAGGCGTTTCATGTGCTGCCGCATCTGACGCTCGCGCAGAACGTCGCGCTGCCACTGCTGCTCAACGATCTGCCGACGGCCGCCGCGCTCGACATGCTCGCGGCGGTCGGGCTCGGCGGACGCGGCGACGACTTTCCGCGCGATCTCTCCGGTGGCGAATTGCAGCGCGTAGCCATTGCACGCGCACTCGTGCATCGTCCAACGCTGCTTCTCGCCGACGAACCGACCGGCAACCTCGATCCCGCGACCGCGCACGACGTGCTCGGCCTGTTCCGCGCGCAAAGCAAGGCGACCGGCGCGGCGACCATCATGGTCACGCATTCGGAAGCCGCGGCAGCCGTGGCCGACCGCGTACTGGTTCTGAGCGACGGCGGCTTGCATGCCGCGCGCGATAAAGCCGCGAACGTCGCGCGCGCCGCGGCCCGCTCGACCGACGATGGCAGCTGACCTTCAGCCACTGCCGCGCGCGCCCGGCTATCGCGTTCTTGCACGCTGGCTACTGGCCGCGGAATGGCGCACCCATCGCGGACGCGCACTCGTCGCAATCGCGACGATCGCGCTCGGCGTCGCGCTCGGCTACGCGGTGCAATTGATCAACAGCGCGGCCTTCAATGAATTCTCCGCGGCCGCGCGCAGTCTGTCCGGGGAAGCGGATCTGCAAGTGCGCGGCGCGCAGCCTTTCGTCGACGAGTCCCTTTATCCGCAGCTGGCCGACGAGCCGGGCGTGGCGCTAGCGAGTCCCGTGCTCGCGCTCGACATCGCGGTGCCCGGCCGCAATGGTGCACTGCCCGTTCTCGGCATCGACGTCTTCAAGGCGAGCCGGATCACGCCCGATCTGATCGGTGTACCCTCGCCTGAGCGCCCGTTCGACACGCTCGCCTCCGATGCGATATTTCTGTCGACGGCCACGCAGCAATGGCTGAACGTCAAGACCGGCGACGACGTGACGCTGCGGGTCGGCACCTCGGATCTGCAGTTGCGCGTCGCGGGCGGGCTCGTGCGCACGCGGCCGGGTCAACGGCTCGCGGTGATGGACATCGCCGCCGCGCAATGGCGGTTCGGCAACGTGGGCAAGCTGTCGCGCATCGACCTGCAGCTCGAACGCGGCGTCGATCGGCAACGCTTCAGACGCTATCTGCAGCAACGGCTCGGCAGTGCCTGGGTAGTCGCCGAAACGCGCGATACTGAGAGCCGCACCGATCGCCTGTCGCGTGCTTATCGGATCAATATGAATGTGCTCGCACTGGTCGCGCTGTTCACCGGCGCGTTCCTTGTGTTTTCGACGCAGGCGCTCGGTGTCGTGCGACGCCGCTCGCAATTCGCAATGCTACGCGTGCTCGGCCTCACGCGAGCTCAGCTATTGCGGCAGATTCTGCTCGAAGGCGCGCTGCTCGGGCTACTCGGTTCGTTGTTTGGACTTGCGCTCGGATACGCGATGGCAAGCGGTGCGCTGCGCTTTTTCGGCAGCGATCTTGGCGGCGGCTATTTTCCGGGTGTGCAACCGCGAGTCGGTTTGGAGCCGCTCGCGAGCGCGGTGTTTCTCGCGCTCGGGGTCGCGGTGTCGGTGTTGGGCAGCGTCGCGCCCGCCATCGACGCGGCACGCGCACGGCCTGCCGCGGCACTCAAGGCCGGCGCCGAGGAAACCGCGCTGGCGCGGCTCGCGACGCCGTGGCCGGCGTTCGGCTGTTTGCTGGCGGCCGCCGCGCTGACGCGCGTGCCGCCGTGGTTCGATGCGCCGATTGCTGGTTATCTGGCGGTCGCGTTGCTGCTCGTCGGCGGCATCGCACTGATGCCGCGCGTGACCGCGCTGATTTTTGGTGCGGCGAGCCGTGTGCGCGGCGCGCGACGCCGCGCGGGCGCGACGACTACGCTCGCGATTGCGCGTCTCGCGAATGCGCCGGGGCAGGCCTCGATCGCGATGGGCGGCGTGCTGTCGAGCTTCGCGCTGATCGTCGCGATGGCGATCATGGTGGCCAGTTTCCGCGTATCCGTCGACGACTGGATCACGCATCTGCTGTCCGCGGATCTCTATGTGCGCCTAAGCTCCGGCGGCAATAGCGGTGACAGTGGCGGCTTGCGGCCCGACCAACAGACGCGCATCGCGACGGTCCCCGGCATCCGCCACGCTGCGTTTTCGCGCATCACGCATCTGACACTCGATCCCGCCCGCCCGGATGTCGCGCTGCTCGCCCGCGAGATCGATGCGGCCGATCCGGGCGCGACCCTGCAGATGACCGGCGCGGTGCTGTCGCCGTCCGCGCTTCGCACCGGAGACATGCCTATTTGGGTTTCCGAAGCAATGGTCGACCTGTATGGGTATCAGTTAGGTCAACGTGTGCGGTTGCCGCTCGGCGAGCAGGGCCAGACGTTCGTCGTCGCCGGCGTCTGGCGCGACTACGCGCGGCAGAGTGGCGCGATTCAGATCCGGCTTGGCGATTATCGGCGGCTCACCGGCGACTCCGCCGCAACCGATGTCGCCGTGACCGTCGAGCCGGGCGTGAGTGTCGAACGCGTCGTCGCAGGCTTGAAAGCGTTGCCGTTCGGCGCTTCGCTCGAGATGTCGCAACCGGGGGAGATCCGTGCGCGCACGCTGGTCATCTTCGATCGCAGTTTCGCGGTCACGTATCTGCTCGAGGCGGTGGCCATCGTGATCGGATTGTTCGGTGTCGCCGCGACCTTTTCTGCACAGACGCTCGCTCGGGCCCGCGAGTTCGGGATGTTGCGCCACGTCGGCGTGACGCGCGCGCAGATTTTTGCGATCCTCGCATCGGAGGGCGGCCTGCTCACCGCATCCGGCATTGCGCTGGGTTTCGCGCTTGGTTTCGCGATCAGCCTGATTCTCGTGTTCGTCGTCAATCCGCAGTCGTTTCACTGGAGCATGTCGCTGCATGTGCCGTGGTTCGTGCTGGGCACGGTCGCGTTGGTGATGCTAGTGCTGTCGTGCACGACGGCGGTAGTAGCGGGACGGGGTGCGGTGTCGGTGGATGCCGTGCGCGCGGTGAAGGAGGACTGGTGATGCGAGTTGTGCGGCGTGCGTGGGGGATGCGATTGCTTTGGCGTACCAGCAAATCTTCACTCCCATACCCTGATCGAACTTTTCGGAGCCTACTTTGCGTTGGCATAGCCGCTGCGTCGCCCTCTTTTGCCGCTAGCAGCGACTCCTCTGCATCCACGCCGGCCGCCTTTGCGGTAGTCACGCCAGAACGTCTGATCTCGTTTCCGCGGGACACCGGTGCCCATCCGGAATTCCGCACCGAATGGTGGTACGCGACGGGCTGGCTCACGACACCCGACCATCAACCGCTCGGATTCCAGATCACGTTCTTCCGTTCGGCGACTGGTCACGATGCCGCCGATCCCAGCGCCTTCGCCCCCTCGCAGCTGATCATTGCGCACGCTGCGCTGAGCGATCCGGCCATCGGCCACCTCGTTCACGATCAACGCATCGCCCGGCAAGGTCTCGGGCTTTCCTACGCGAAGCCCGACAACACCAACGTCAAACTCGACGCATGGAAAATGATTCGCGCCGCGGACGGTCACTACGACGTCACCGCCGACGCAAGCGGATTCTCGCTACACCTGCAACTCACGCCAACGCAGCCACCGCTGATTCAGGGCGAGCGCGGCTACTCGCGCAAAGGACCGCGTCCCGAACAGGCAAGCTATTACTACAGCGAACCGCAACTCAGCGTGACGGGCACTGTGGTGCGCCCGGCCGCGGGTGCAAACGAGTCGACGCGCAATGCTGCCGTGACGGGTACCGCATGGCTCGATCACGAATGGTCGAGCACATTGCTCGACGCCAATGCGGTCGGATGGGATTGGCTTGGCGCCAATTTGACGGACGGGTCGGCGCTCATGGCATTCAAGATCCGTAGCCGCGATGGACATGCAACATGGGCCCACGCGACGCTTCGCAGACGCGATGGACAGGTAGCCAACTTCGGCCCCGGCGAAGTTTCGTTCACCCCGCATCGCATGTGGCGGTCGCCGCACACAAATACTTTGTACCCGGTCTCGATGACGGTTAGAACCGGAACGCTGACATGGCAACTCGATCCGCTGGTGGACGATCAGGAACTCGATTCGAGACAGTCGACCGGCGCGGTGTATTGGGAAGGCGCGGTGCGAGTGAGCCAACAGAATGCCGAGGTAGGGCGGGCCTATCTGGAATTGACGGGTTATGCGGATGCGCTGCGGATCGGAAAGTAGTGAAGCGCGCGGAATTGACCGCGTAAACGCAAAAACCCCACCGCTGCGCGGTGGGGTTTCTGGCTTTTGGGGGAGCCTGACGATTACCTACTTTCACACGGGCAATCCGCACTATCATCGGCGTTGAGTCGTTTCACGGTCCTGTTCGGGATGGGAAGGGGTGGGACCGACTCGCTATGGTCATCAGGCATGACGGGTTGCTGCGTCGCGGCCGGGTTGGAGTCAACCCTGCGCGCCACAGCCAATCGGGAAGAAGCGTAAAGGATTCGTGTTGTTGGGGTTGCGTTGTTGCTGGCACAACACCGATCTCAAACTGCATGTCTTCATCCCCTTCGGGGATCGGACACCCGTAAGCGCTGAAGCGCTAACGGTTGCCGAGACACACCTGTTATAGGATCAAGCCTTACGGGC